>JAQSWY010000061.1 GCA_029266425.1 Xanthobacteraceae bacterium | reverse complement strand
CAAGCTCGCCAACGAGAAGCCGCAGGGCGAGACGGTGGACTACGACACCCTCATCAAGAGCTGGCCCGCAACCCCGCCGAAGAAGACCACAAACTGAGCGGCCTCTTACCTCTCCCGGTGGGGAGAGGTCGGCGCCCCTGGCGCCGGGTGAGGGGGAGCACGGAGTGTCGTTCCTCAGGCCGCCCCTCACCCCAACCCTCTCCCCGTCGGGGAGAGGGAGCTCCCAAGAATGTCATGGCCGGGCTTGTCCCGGCCATCCACGGTTGCGCACGGCGTGGACCCCGGGACAAGCCCGGGGATGACGGCTACGGGTGCGCGCCAAATACCGCTCGATGGGTTCCCGCATGACGACCTACATCCTCGCCATCGACCAGGGCACCACCTCCTCGCGCGCCATATTGTTCCGGCCGGACACCTCGATCGCGGCGCAGGCGCAGCAGGAATTCCCGCAGCATTTCCCGGCCTCCGGCTGGGTCGAGCACGAGCCGGACGATCTTCTCCGCACCACGCTCGCCACCTGCCGGCAAGCGATGGAACAGGCCGGGGCCAAGGCCACTGAGATCGCCGCCATCGGAATCACCAACCAGCGCGAGACCACCGTCGTCTGGGACCGCAAGACCGGCAAGGCGATCCACCGCGCCATCGTCTGGCAGGACCGCCGCACCGCCGAGCTCTGCGCCCGGCTGAAGGCCGAGGGCCACGAGCCGGCGGTGAGCGCGAAGACCGGCCTGATCCTCGATCCCTATTTCTCCGGCACCAAGATCGGCTGGATCCTGGACCATGTGCCCGGCGCCCGCGCCCGGGCAGAGCGCGGCGAACTCGCCTTCGGCACGGTGGACAGCTTCCTGCTCTGGCATCTGACCGGCGGCGCGGTGCACGCCACCGACGCCACCAATGCCGCCCGCACGCTGCTGTTCAACATCCATGACGGCGGCTGGGACGACGACATGCTCACGCTGTTGCGCGTCCCTCATTCCATGCTACCGGAGGTGAAGGATTCTTCAGCCGCCTTCGGCACCACGGTGCCCGAACTGTTCGGCGGGCCGATCGCGATATCCGGCATTGCCGGCGACCAGCAGGCCGCGACCGTCGGCCAGGCCTGCTTCCAGCCCGGCATGATCAAGTCTACCTACGGCACCGGCTGCTTCGCGCTCCTGAACACCGGCACAACTGCGGTGGCCTCTAAGAACAAGCTGCTCACCACCATCGCCTATCAGCTCGACAGCAAGCGCACTTATGCCTTGGAAGGCTCGATCTTCGTCGCCGGCGCGGCGGTGCAGTGGCTGCGTGACGGGCTCGGCATCATCAAGGCTTCTGCCGAGAGTGAGGCTCTGGCGGACGCCGCCGACCCGGCGCAGGAGGTCTATCTGGTGCCGGCTTTCGTCGGGCTCGGCGCGCCACACTGGAACCCGGACGTGCGCGGCGCCCTGTTCGGGCTGACCCGCGGCACCGGCCGCGCCGAGATCGCCCTCGCGGCGCTGGAGAGCGTCTGCTACCAGACCGCCGATCTGCTCGACGCCATGCATGCCGACTGGGCAGGTTCCGGCGTGGCGTCGGCCAATGCACCCACCGTGCTGCGGGTCGATGGCGGCATGGTCGCCTCCAATTTTACCATGCAGCGCCTCGCCGACCTGCTCGCCGCCCCCGTCGATCGACCGGTGGTGAAGGAAACCACGGCGCTGGGCGCTGCCTATCTCGCCGGGCTCAAGGCCGGCGTCTTCCCCAAGCCCGGCCGCTTTGCCGATTCCTGGCGGCTGGAGCGCCGCTTCACTCCGTCCATGGAGCCCGCTACCCGCACCCGCAAGCTCGCCGGCTGGCACGACGCGGTGCGGCGGCTCACCATGCCATAGCGCTCGGCGCCCGCCGCCCTTGCGCGCCGACGCACAGTGCAACAGTCTCCTCGAGCGGGTGCAGGCAGGGGAGGCGAGTCGGCCATGCCGGTGCTGATCAGGACGTGCCTCGCGGCGTGCCTTGCGCTCGTGGCCGCGCTCGGCCCCACCTTTGCCCAGCTGAAGGAGCAGGAGGTCGGCTTCATCGAGGACTATGCGCCTGATGGTGCGGCGCTGACGCTCCAGCGCGGCGACCAGATCGTGCCGCTGCGCCTCTTCACGCGGGTGCTGCAGGGCGACCGCATACGCCTGGTGCGGCCGGATGAGCGCGTCGTGCTCCGGCTGATGGACCGGCCGCGGCCGATCGTCGTCACCGCGGCGCGCGGCGACTATGTGGTCCAGGCGGCGGCATCGGCACGGGGAATGCTGGATGGCGCGTGGGATTCCGTCCTCGACGCGCTCACCTCGCTCGACACGCCAGAGCGCACGCTGGCCGCCGCAGGCGTCCGCGGCAGCACGGACGAACTCAGGGTGCCGCTCCTGGCGGTCCCGCAGACGCTCATCGCCGGCACACGCGCCCTGACGCTTGCCTGGTTGCCGGAGCGGCTCGCCGTCACCATCACCATCCGCCCGGCTGAGGGCGCGGCGCTGGTCAGCGGGGCCAAAGGGATGGCGGGGTCGTGGACGTCCGCCCCGCTTGACCTGACGCCGGGCGACTACACGGTCGAGATCGTGCCGAACAGTGGCAAGGCGCTGACCGCTGGCCTGCACGTCGTCGCCGCCGACACGATTCCCGCGATCCCGGCCGAGCTGACGCGCATGACGCTGCCGCTGTCCATGCGCGCGCTGGGCGCCGCCACCTTCCTTGCCATGAAGGGTCCGGAATGGCGGCTTGAGGCGTTCCAGCGCCTTGCGCCCTTCACCCGCGATTTCGCTCCGGCCAAGAAGCTGTCGCGGGCGCTTGCCGAAGGCGGGCCGAAGTGATCAGCGAATAGACGCGTCACCTTCGCCGACCACGGAGAACGGCGCCCAGTAGCTGGGATGCGCCATGAGATCGTCGCCGGTGTCGATAAGCGCCGCCATCGATTGCCGCATCGCCTCCGCCCGCCCGAGCGTCGGGTCGGCCTTGATCGCGCGGAAGGCGCCGGTGGTCAGCTCCACCGCGGCGGATGACGTCACCGGCCAGTGCGAGACCAGCAGCGCGCGGCCCCCGGCATAGAGGAAGGCGCGGGCAAGGCCCGAGAGCGTCTCGTCATGGCCGTTACCCGCCGCCGTGTTGCAGGCGGAAAGGATCACCCAGTCGGCATCGAGCTTGAGCGCGGCGATCTCGCTGGCGGTGAGCAGGCCGTCATCGAGCGCGCTCGCCTGCGCCGGCGGGGTCAGCACCAGGGCCGGCTCGGCGAGCCCGGCTGACATCGGACTGGTGTCGCCGGCGAGCAGCCCGTGGGTGGCGAAATGCAGCACGCGGTAGCGCTCGAGCGGCAGCGTCTTCAGCTCCGCTTCGCTGGCATCCGGTCCGATATGCATCGCTGCGGGCGCCGCCTCGAGGCTGGCGCCGACACATCTTATCTCGGTCGCGGTGTCGGCGAGGGGGCAGAGCAGGCGCACCGCGTCGGGATTGGCGAGGCCGCCGCCCGCCATTGCCACCTGGGTCATGCCGCCCGCGGCACGCGCCGCTCGGGCCTGCGGTGTGAGAGCCGCCGCCGAGGCAATCGTCGGGCAGGTCTCCGGCGCCGCAATCCGCGGGCAGCTCCGCGTGCCGGTGAGCACCGGGTCGCCGAAGCCGAGATAGGCATCAGGCGCCGCGCTGGCCTTGGCAGTGCTGCGCATGGTGCGGAGCGCGGCGATGGACGGCAGCACGGTGATGGCGTGGCTGCGGCCGAGAAAGGCGGTGGCCGTGAGGTCCGGCCCGCTCTCGGGCTTCGCCACCTTCGGCTCCTCGGTCACCAGCACCTGGAACGGCAGGGCGGCGAGGGGCTCCGGCGTCACCACCAGAAGCTTCTTGCCCTTCAGCTGGGCCGCCGCCGGCCCGAGCAGGCTCTGCCAGAGCTGGTAGGAGAGCCTGGCGTCGAACGGCGCCAGCTTCTGCTGGCTCGGGTCCGCACCGAGTCCGGCGCAGAGCTCGGCCGTCGCCTCGGCTTCGATGGCGCCGTAATCGAGCCCGCAACGCAGCTTGGCCACGGTGAGGGCGATGTCGGCCGGCTCGATCTGCAAGGCCGCCCATATGGCGTCGTCCCTGGTCACCACCCAGATCCAGCTCTTGCCGAGCGTCGATTCCGGGAAGAAGGCATAGGCGATCAGCGCCTCGTCCGGGCGCAGCACCTTCTGGATGTCGACGAGGTCCACCGGCTGGGGATCGGCGAGCGTCGCATAGTCCGGGAAGCGGCCGGAGATCTGCCCGGCAATGTCGGTGAGCCGTGTATCGATGGCGGTGAGCCGATCCCGCGCCGCCTTCATCTGCGCGGCATTTCGCGCCTTCGGGTCGGCCAGCGTCACGGTGACCGCGGCGTCGAGCTTGCTCCATTGCCCGGCGAGGTCCTGCTGCTCGCGCACCAGCGCCGCGAGCTCGCCGGTACCGCCCGAGAGGCGCGCCGAGGTGCGGGCGAGCGCGGTTGCCGCCTCGCCTTGGGCGAGCCACTGCGCCGCCATGAAGGCGGTGTCGCGCACCGCCGCCTGCTTGTCGGCCGGCGCGTCGACGGCGAAGCGATAGGCGGTGCCGACCAGCCCGCTGATCGGGCGGGACAGTTCGCGCAGGCCGACGCCGGTCGTGCCGTTGCCGGCGAGCGCGGCTGCCGATTGGCGCGCGCGGAGTTCGGTATAGGTGCCGATGGAGGCGGTGAAGAGCTGGGCGGCATAGGCCCATTCCGCTTTGCCGGCATGCAGCCAGCCGAGATTGCCGGCGGAGAGCGCGACATCGGGATTGTCCGGCCCGAGGCGGGCGAGGCGGGTGTCGAACACATAGTCGAGCAGCGGCTGCGCCTCGTCATAGCGGCCGCGGTCGCGGTAGTAGACGCCGAGATTGTTCACCGCCAGCAGGACTTCGGGCGAGTCCTTCGGCCGCAGCCGGTCCCAGGTATCCACGCTGATGCGGTAGAATTTCTCCGCATCGGTATAGCGCTTCATGTGGTTGTAGAGCCCGGCGAGGTTTGTGGCCGAATTGGCGACCGCCTCCAGCCCTTTCTTGCCGGCCTTGGCGCCGAGATCATAGGCCCGCAGCAGTGCCGCTTCTCCCTTCCCGGCCTGGGCGGAGGCCATATAGGCGCCGGCGAGGTTGTTGAGGCTCAAGGCCACCTGCACGCTGTCGCCGCCGTGCGCCCTGCTGTCCATGGCGACGAGCTGCTCGAAGATCGGCGCCGCTTCCGCACTCTTGCCCTGCCGCAGCAGCGAGACCGCGAGCGCGTTCATCGGCACGGCGAGGGAAGGATCGTTCGGTTTGCCATATTGCGCCCGGGCCTTGAGGGATGAGCGCAGCTCGCTCTCCGCTGCGTCGTAGCGGCCCTGATCTAGATAGATCATGGCGAGGTCTTCGCGAAGCATCGGCTCGGCGAGCGGGGTGCGCTGCGGAATGTTGCGGCCGATGGCGATCGCGCGCTCGATCGCATCCTCGGCTTTGGCGAGATCGCCGGTACGCTTCAGCCTCAAGGCTTCGTCACGGGCGGCGGTCATCTGCCCGAGGCGCGGATCGCGCGCCGCTTGAGCCGGTGCGGCGATGCAGAGTGCCAGCAGGAGGAGGGCCGATTGGAGGGCCACGCGGAGGGCGACGACGCGCATGCACGAGCCTCCCGAGCGCCGCCAGCCGGCTATCCATGATGGACGGCACGGCGGCGGAGAGCAATGGATCACTTGCCCGCTGTGAACATCCTTCGAGGCTCGCCAACACTCGCACGGCAGGCTGAGGCGGTCCTTTCAGACCAGCCTCATCCTGAAAGTCTGGCTCGTAATTCACCAAATGAGCCGTCATCCCCGGGCTTGCCCCGGGAATCCACGTCCGTGACGAGGGATCAACCGTGGATGGCCGGGACACGCCCGGCCATTACGGCGGAAATGGCCTCCTTCATCTCCGGCCGACCAATTGCGGGTCAGGCTCTGAGGTGCCCGGCAGCGCCGGGCCTCGAAGGATGCTGAAGCAGATGGTGCTCGGCCTCAGCTCGCCAATGCCTCGACGGGCGGGCAGGAGCAGACGAGGTTGCGGTCGCCGGCGACATTGTCGATGCGCGACACCGGCGGCCAATACTTGGCAGCCTCATCGGGATCGCCGGCCGGATAGGCCGCTTCCAGCCGCGAATAGGGATGGGCCCAATTCGCCGCCAGCGCCTCGGCGGCGGTGTGCGGCGCGTTGACGAGCGGATTGTCGTCGCGCGGCCATTCGCCCTTGGCGACCTTGGCGGCCTCGTGCGCGATGGCGATCATCGCCTCGCAGAACCGGTCCAACTCGTGCTTCGGCTCGGATTCGGTCGGCTCCACCATCAGCGTGCCGGGCACCGGCCACGACATGGTCGGCGCGTGGAAGCCGTAATCGATGAGCCGCTTGGCGACATCCTCGACGCCGATGCCGGCGGCGTCCTTCAAGGAGCGCACATCGAGGATGCACTCATGGGCGACGCGCCCTTGCGTGCCCCTGAACAGCACCGGGAAATGCGGCGCCAGGCGCGTCGCCATGTAGTTGGCGCTGAGGATCGCGGTCTCGGTCGCCTGCTTGAGGCCGGGTGCCCCCATCATGCGGATGTACATCCAGGTGATGGGCAGGATGGATGCGCTGCCATAGGGCGCCGCCGCCACCGCGTGGCTGGAGCCGAGTTCGACATGGCCCGGCAGATAGGGGGCGAGGTGCGCCTTGACACCGATCGGCCCGATGCCGGGGCCGCCGCCGCCATGGGGAATGCAGAAGGTCTTGTGCAGATTCATGTGGCAGACATCGGCGCCGATATCGCCGGGGCGGGCGAGGCCGACCAGGGCATTGAGATTGGCGCCGTCGAAATAGACCTGGCCCCCATGCTCATGGACGATGGCGCAGATGTCCTTCGCGCCTTCCTCGAAGACACCATGCGTCGAGGGATAGGTGAACATCAGCGCCGCCAGCCGGTCGGCATAGTGTGCCGCCTTGGCGCGCAGGTCCTCGATGTCGATGTCGCCATTCTCGGTGCATTTGACGACGACGACACCCATCCCCGCCATGGAGGCGCTGGCGGGATTGGTGCCGTGCGCGGAGGAGGGGATCAGGCACACGGTGCGGTGCCTGTCCCCGCGCGCCTCATGATAGTGGCGGATGGCCAGCAGGCCGGCATATTCGCCCTGGCTGCCGGCATTGGGCTGCAGGCTCACGGCGTCGAAGCCGGTGATTTCGGCGAGCCAGCTCTCCAGTTCCTCGGCCATGGCCCGGTAGCCGGCGGTGTGCGCGGCGGGCGCGAAGGGGTGGAGATTGGCGACGCTCGGCCAACTCACCGGCATCATCTCGGCGGCGGCGTTCAGCTTCATGGTGCAGGAGCCGAGCGGAATCATGGCGCGGTCGAGCGCCAGGTCCTTGTCGGCGAGCCGGCGCAGGAAGCGCATCATCTCGGTCTCGGAACGGTTCTGCTGGAACACTGGCTGGGTGAGGAACTCGCGGCCGCGCGGCGCGCCGGGCATCGAGCCGGAGGCTTCCGGCGCCACCTCGATCCCGAACAGCGCGGCGATGGCCTCGAGATCGGCCTCCGTCGAGGTCTCGTCGAAGGCGATGCTCACGCGGTCCGCATCGAGCACCCGCAGCAGGCGGCCGCCGGCTTCCGCCTCGGCGGCGATCGCACCCGCCCGGCCGTCGGTGGCGACGGTAACCGTGTCGAAACGCTGCGTGCCGATGACCGATTGGCCTGCGGCGGCGAGAGCGCGGGCGAGCCGGTCGGCGAGCGAGTGGATACGCCCGGCAACGGCCTGCAGGCCGGCGGGTCCGTGCCAGATCGCATAGGCCGCCGCCATATTGGCGAGCAGGGCCTGCGCGGTGCAGATGTTGGAGGTCGCCTTGTCGCGGCGGATATGCTGCTCGCGGGTCTGCAGGGCGAGGCGATAGCCGGCCCGGCCTTGGGTGTCGACCGACTGTCCGACGAGGCGGCCGGGCATCAGCCGGGTAAGCTTGTCGGAGACCGCGCAATAGGCGGCGTGCGGGCCGCCGAAGCCCATCGGCACGCCGAAGCGCTGCATCGAGCCGACCGCGACATCGGCGCCGAGTTTTGCCGGCGCGTCGCTCAGCGTCAGGCTCAACGGATCGCAGATGAAGACCACGACCGCGCCTGCAGCCCGGGCCTTCTCGATCAATACCCTGTGGTCGCCATAGACGCCCTCGGTATCGGGCCACGACACCAGCAGGGCGGCGGTGTCCGCGTCGATCTCATCGCCATCGACCACCATGCCGAGCGGCTCCGCGCGGGTGCGCACCACGTCGAGCGTCTGCGGGTGCGGCGTGCCGGCGAGGGCCACCTTGGCGCGCTTCTCGCGATGGTGCCGATAGGCGATGCCGACGGCCTCAGCAACGGCGGTCGCCTCGTCGAGCAGCGACGCGGACGCCACCGGCAGGCCGGTCAGTTCGGTGACCAGGGTCTGGAAATGGAACAGCATTTCCAGCCGTCCCTGGCTGATCTCGGCTTGATACGGCGTATAGGCGGTGTACCAGGCCGGGTTCTCGAACAGATTGCGCTGGATCACCGGCGGCACATGCACGCCGTGATAGCCGGCGCCGATGAAGCTCTTCAGCACCTTGTTCCGCGCCATCTTGTCCGACAGCTCGTTGAGTGCCTCGGCCTCGCTCGCCGGCGCCGGCAGGTTGAGCGGCCGATTGAGCCGGATCGAGGCCGGGACCGCCTGCGAGATCAACGTCTCGATCGAGGGGACGCCGATCGCCGCCAGCATGGCGCGAATGTCCTCGCTGCGCGGGCCGATATGACGGGAAGAAAAGGGTGCGACGCTCATCGTGTTGCCTCTGTCTGTCCCGCTATCAGCCGATATGGGCTTTGTAGCCGGCTTCATCCATCAGCCCGTCGAGTTGGCCGGGATCGCTCAAGGTCAACTTCCACAGCCAGCCTTCTGCGGTCGGCGCCGAGTTGACGAGGGCCGGGTCGGACGAGAGCTTGTCATTGACGTCGAGGATGATGCCGTCCACCGGCATGTAGACGTCGGAGGCCGCCTTGACGGATTCGACCACCACCGCAACGTCGCCCTTCGCCAGCGTGGCGCCGGTCTCGGGCAGCTGCACGAAGACGAGGTCGCCGAGCTGGTCCTGCGCATAGTCGGTGATGCCGACCGTGGCGACATCGCCCTCGACACGGATCCATTCATGATCGGTGGTGAAATAGGTCTTCGACACGGCAATCACCCTTTGTGGTAGCGGTGCGGGATGAACGGCAAAGCGTGGACGGTGACGGGGACATTGGTGCCACGCACATCGGCGAACAGCCGGGTTCCGGCCTGGGCCAACGCCGACGGCACATAGCCCATGGCGACCGGATGGCCGGCCGACGGGCCGAAGCCGCCGGAGGTGACGGTGCCGGCCGGGTTACCGTCGGCATCGAACAGCGCTGCGCCGGCGCGCACCGGCTGGCGCCCTTCCGGCTTGAGACCGACCCGGCGCCGGGTCGCGCCCTTCGCGATGATGGCGCGCAGCGCCTCGGCGCCGACAAAAGTGCCTGAGGCGCGAAGCTCCTTCGGCACCGCCCAGATCAGCGACGCGCTCAGCGGATCGGTCTCCGGGGTGATGTCCTGCCCATGCAGGCAGAGCCCGGCTTCCAGCCGCAGGCTGTCACGCGCGGCGAGCCCGATCCATTGCACGCGCGGATCGGCGGTGAGCTTCTCGACCAGAGAGCGGGCATCTGCCTGCGGGAGCCCGATCTCGAAGCCGTCCTCGCCGGTATAGCCGGAGCGGCTCATGAACCAGTCGGTTCGCGGCTCCGTGCCATGCATGAAGGTCAGGCCGCCGACGGCCATACCCGCATCTTCCAGCACGCGCGCAGCTTCGGGCCCTTGAAGAGCGAGGAAGACGCGCTCCAGAGGCGCGACCGCACAATCGAAGTCCGCCGCGAGAGCGCTCAAGTGCTTGACGTCGGCGGCGGCGTTTCCGGCATTCGCCACCACCATGAAGCAGTCTTCACTGATCCGCGTCACGATGAGGTCGTCGAGAATGCCGGCGTCCTCGTTCAGGAAGAAGGTGAGCTTGGACTGCGAGGGTTCGAGCCCTGAGGCATCGAGCGGGCAGGTATGGGCGAGCAGCGCCGCCGCGCCCGGCCCGCTCAGCTCGATGAGCTGCATGTGCGAAATGTCGAACAGGCCAACGTGTTCGCGGGTATGAAGGTGCTCCTTCATTACCCCGAGCGGGTAGGTCAGCGGCATGCTCCAGCCGGCAAAGTCGCCGAAACGCGCGCCTGCGGCTTCGTGCAGGTCGTGCAGGGGAAGGGTCTTGCCAGTTGAAGTGCCCGCGGTCCCGTCAGCCATGTCTTCTCCAGAGTCGCACGTCCTCCAGCCGCTCGATGCGGCCGGTCCGTGCCCCTCTGTCTGAAGCCTGAGAGACTCGCGCCCGAACGAATTCGGACGCTTACACCTTCGGCGCGGGGTGTTGGCCCCGACTTTCCAGAGTGTCTATCCCGTTCACGGTTCTTTTGCCTGAGAGATTTCGGGCGATTCCCCTTCGGCGGCAGCGTCGCTGCTCTCTCCCGCAAACGGACAGGGCCAAATCCCAAGAGGGAGAAAGACCCTTCGACGCGGGAATCACTAGCCGACGTGAGGCGTTTTGTCACCCGAAGACCGCAGCCGGACTGGACCGCCGCGCCGCTTTCCGCTCATCTGTCGCCCGCAGCGGCGGAGGGAGTGACGATGGACAAGGCAGCACTCGGGCGGATCATCGACCAGGGCCGCGGCGTCGCCCCGGCCGACCTCGTGGTGATGGGCGTGCGCCTGCTCGACGTCATTACCGGAGCCATTACCGAGACCGACATCGCCATCTGCGGCGACCGCATCGTCGGCACCTATGACACCTATGAGGGCACGCGCGAGATCGACGGCCGCGGGCTCTTCGCTGTGCCGGGCTTCATCGACACCCATCTCCATGTCGAATCCTCGCTGGTCACGCCGCTGGAGTTCGATCGCTGCGTGCTGCCGCATGGCGTCACCACCGCAATCTGCGACCCGCACGAGATCGCCAATGTTCTTGGCGCGCCGGGCATCCGCTATTTCCAGGAGTGCGCCGAAGCCACCATCATGGATCTCAGGGTGCAGCTCTCGTCCTGCGTCCCGGCGACCCGTTTCGAGACCTCGGGCGCGGAGCTGACCGCCGCCGATCTCGTCGCGCTGCGCGGCCACAAAAGCGGCATCGGCCTCGCCGAATTCATGAATTTCCCCGGCGTGCTGTTCAAGGACGAGGGCGCTCTCGACAAGCTCGTGGCCTTCGCCGACGGCCATATCGACGGCCATGCCCCGCTGCTCGCGGGGCGCGACCTCAATGGCTACATCGCCTCGGGCATCCGCACCGAGCACGAGGCGACGACGCTGGAGGAGGCGCGCGAGAAACTGAAGAAGGGCATGACCGTGCTCATCCGCGAGGGCTCGGTGTCGAAAGACCTGCACGCGCTGATCCCGCTGATCGACGCCGACACCTCGGCCTTCCTCGCCTTCTGCACCGACGACCGCAACCCGCTCGACATCGCCGAGGAAGGCCATCTCGACTACATGATCCGCGAGGCGATCGCCCATGGCGCGCCGCTGCACCATGTCTATCGGGTGGCGAGCTGGTCGGCGGCGAACGCCTTCGGGCTCCGCGACCGCGGCCTGATCGCGCCCGGCAAGCGTGCCGACATCGTGCTGTTGGGCGATCTGGAGCGCTGCTTGGTGCGCGCAGTGATCTCCGCCGGGCGGCTGGTGAGCGAGGAATTGTTCGCCTCGCGGCCGCACATTGCCCCGGTCGGCCTCGAATCCATGAAGGCGCAGCCGGTGGACGCGGGCGCCTTCCACATTCCGGCCGAACACGCCGCGACCCCGGTGATCGGCGTGGTGCCGGGCCGCATCATCACCGAGCATCTGACGATGGACCTGCCCGTCACCGGGGGCGCCAAGCAGGTCGATCTCGGTCAGGACGCGGTGAAGGTCTGCGTCGTCGCCCGCCACGGCAAGAACCACAATATCGGCCGCGGCTTCGTCCATGGCTTCGGCATGAAGCGCGGTGCCATCGCCTCCTCCATCGGCCATGACAGCCACAATATCTGCGTCGTCGGGGTCGACGACGCCGACATGGCGGTGGCGGTGAACCGGCTGATCGAACTGCGCGGCGGGTTCACGGTAGCCGAGGGCGGGGAGGTGAGGGCCGAGCTGGCGCTTCCTGTCGCCGGGCTGATGGCCGACACCTCGTTCGAGAAGGTGCATGACGCGCTGATCCCGCTGCGCGCGGCGGCGAAAGCGCTCGGCGTCGTGCTGCCCGAACCGTTCCTGCAGGTCGCCTTCCTGCCGCTGCCGGTGATCCCGCATCTGAAGATCACCGATTTCGGCATGTTCGACGTGAACCGCTTCGAGCCGATAGCGGAGTAGGTGCGCTCTGTTTCAACAACCTTCGAGGCCCGGCTTTGCCGGGCACCCCCGCTGTTGGCCATTGGCCTGAGGTCGCTTCAAGAACCACCTCATCCTGAGGTGCGAGCGTTAGCGAGCCTCGAAGGATGCTGAAGCAAAGCCACGCTTCTGCTAGAGCAGACCGCCCACCATATTCGAGCCCCATGCAGCCCATCCGTTCCGCCGCCTTCAAGCTCTTCCTGCTGCTCTGGACCCTGTTCCTCGCCGCCACCATGCCGTGGCTCGCATGGAGGAAGGACCCGGTGACCACCCGCCGCGTGTCGCGGCTTTGGGCCGGCGGCATTGTCTGGGGCATGCGCGTGCTCGGCGGCCTTTCCTACCGCGAGATCGGCCGCGAGCACCGGCCCGCGACACCGGCACTCTACGTCTCCAATCACCAGTCCGCCTGGGAGACCATCGTCTTCGCGGTGCTGGTGCCCGAGGTCGCCATCGTGCTGAAGGAGGAACTCTACCGCATCCCGATCTTCGGCTGGTTCCTCAAGCGCTCGCCGATGATTGCGATCGACCGTGCCGGCCGCTCCTCGTCGCTGAAGAAGATGTTCCGCGAGGCGCGTGAGGCGACCGCACAGGGCCGCAGCCTGCTGATCTTCCCGGAAGGCACCCGCCGCGCCCCGACCGAGCGGGCGGACTTCCACCGCGGCGTGCTGCTCCTCTACAAGGCGATCGGCGTGCCGGTGGTGCCGGTGGCCCACAATGCCGGCCTCTATTGGAAGGCCCGCAGCTTCACGATCACCGGCGGCGAGATCACCGTCTCCTATCTGCCCGCGATTCCCCCCGGCCTGCCTGACGAGGAATTCATGACCCGACTGCGCGACGTCATCTATGCCGAGCGCGACCGCCTGGTCGGTGCGGCAGGAGCCCTGGTGGAGGACGCGGCGTGAGCGATGGCATTGTGATCATTGGCGGCGGACAGGGCGGCTACCAGCTCGCCGCCTCGCTGCGCGAAGCGGGCTATGCGGAGACGATCACGCTGGTCGGCGAGGAGCCGGGATTGCCCTATCAGCGCCCGCCGCTGTCCAAGGCGTATCTCAAGGGCGAGGCCGATGCCGAACATCTCGAGCTGCGCCCGGCCGCCTTCTATGCCGACCATCGCATCGACCTCGTCACCGCGCGGGCAGAGACAATCGACCGCGCTGCCCGGCGCGTGACGCTGTCGGACGGCTTGAGCCTCACCTATGACCATCTCGTGCTCGCCGTCGGCGCCCGCAACCGACCG
>JAQSWY010000149.1 GCA_029266425.1 Xanthobacteraceae bacterium | reverse complement strand
GCATAGGGTTCGTCATAGTGGATGCGGTGGGCGTTGAACGTCACCGCCGAGTAACGGAACAGCAGCCGGGAATCCGGTGTCGCCTCGTGCGACCAGAGGGCGCCGCCCGGTGCCGGCTGCGGCGGGGGAGGCGGCTCGCCGGGCGAGGGCGCCTCGCGATAGACCAGGGTCTGCGTCTCCGAGAGCATCAGCATGCCGCTCCTGAGATAGGAATGCTCCACGGTGACGAAGGCGAGCGTGCCGGTCCGGCCGCTCTTGGACGACACATTGGCGATCCGCGAGCGCTTCTCGACCTCGTCGCCGACGCACATCGGGCGGTGATAGGTCATGTCGCTCGCCGCCCACATGCGGCGGGGCAGTTCGATCGGGGGCAGAAAGCCTCCGCGCTCGGGATGCCCATCCGGACCGAGGCCAGACTGCGGCGCGAGCGGCTGAAAATAGAGCCACTGCCCGGTCGGCGGCAGCGCTGTCCCGCTTTCGACCGCTTGCTTGTTGTCCAGCGCCGCATGCAGGCCGGCGAGCGGCCAGCCATCGAGCCGCGCGACCGACGTCTCCACGCGGCCGATCCAAGCGTCGAGCCCTGCCATCGCATTTCTCCCACTTATCGTAGTTGTCATTGCAACTACTAATGCGACACCCTAGAATGAAGGTCAATGCCCGCAGCGGGCATCACGGAGGAAACGATGGCAAAGGTCGACATCAAAACAGAGATCACAGGCAACGTCTGGAAGATCGAGAAGGCGGTCGGCGACAAGGTGGGCGAGGAGGAGGTGATCCTGATCCTCGAGTCCATGAAGATGGAGATCCCGGTCTCGGCGCCCGAGGACGGCGCGATCATCGAAATCCTTGTTGCCGAGGGTGACACCGTGACCGAGGGCACGGTCGTCGCCCGCATCGAGGCCTGAATCGATGAAGAAGATTCTCGTTGCCAATCGGGGGGAGATCGCCTGTCGCGTCTTCCGCTCGAGCCGCGCCCTCGGCCTCGCAAACGTCGCCATCTATTCCGATGCCGACGCCAACAGCGCCCATGTCCTGGCCGCGGACCAGTCCGTCGGTGTGGGACCCGCGCCGGCGCGGGAGAGCTATCTGCGCGTGGAGAAGGTGCTGGACGCCGCACGCGAGACGGGTGCCGATGCGATCCATCCCGGCTACGGCTTCCTGTCCGAGAATGCGGAATTCGCGCAGAGCGTCATCGATGCGGGGCTGGTCTGGATCGGCCCCTCGCCGGAGACCATCCGCCAGATGGGCGACAAGCAGCGCGCCCGGCAGATCGCCGAAGCCGCCGGCGTGCCGGTGGTTCCGGGAAGCACCCGCTTCGAGCCCGGCATGCTGGAAGGATTGGAGCAGGCTGCGGCAGAGGTCGGCTACCCGCTGCTGGTCAAGGCGGCGGGCGGCGGCGGCGGCATCGGCATGCGGCGCGTCGACGGCCCGGACAAGTTGACCGACACCGTCGTGGCGACCCAGTCGATGGCGCAGAAATCCTTCGGCAACGGGGCGGTCTTCCTCGAACGCTTCGTCCCCAAGGCCCGCCATGTGGAGATCCAGGTGTTCGGCTTCGGCGACGGCCGTGCCATCCATCTGTTCGAGCGCGACTGCTCGTTGCAGCGCCGCTTCCAGAAGGTGATCGAGGAAGCCCGCGCGCCGGGCCTGCCGCCTCGCATCACCGACGCCATGGCCGCCGCCGCCGTGAGGCTGTGCGAAGCGACCCGCTACAGCGGCGCCGGCACGGTCGAGTTCATCGTCGACGCGGAGAGCTTCGAGTTCTTCTTCCTCGAGATGAACACGCGCATCCAGGTCGAGCATCCCGTCACGGAGATGATCACCGGCCGCGATCTCGTCGCCATGCAGATCGAGCTCGCGCGCGGTTCGCTCGCCTTCATCCCGCAGGCCGAGATCAAGGTGCATGGCCATGCCATCGAATGCCGGCTCTATGCCGAAGATCCGGCAAAGATGTTCATGCCGGCGCCGGGCCTTCTCGCCACCTTCCGGCCGCCGATGGACATGGCGCATCTGCGGATCGACAGCGGCTATCGCGAGGGGGACGTCGTGACGCCGTTCTACGATCCGATGGTCGCCAAGGTCGTGGCCTGGGGCGAGGACCGGGAGGACGCGCGCCGGCGCGCCGTCGAGGCGCTGCGGGCCTTTTCCATTGACGGCATCCGCAGTAACCGCCATTTCCTGCTGGCGTGTCTGGGCGACGAGAACTTTGTCAGCGGTGACGTCCACACGGGCTTCATCGACGCCCATCGCACGCGGCTCCTGGCCGCGTGAAGCCACGCCGGGCAAAAGCGTCATTGGAGACCACATTGGCAGGTAAGCTGGCCATAGCGGCAAATGAATCGGATGACCTTCTCGCCGACCTGAAGCGGCTCGGGTTCACCGAGTACGAGGCGAAGATCTACATCCAGTTGCTGCGCATGCCGCCCTCGACCGCCTATGAGATCTCGAAAGGCGCCAATGTCCCGCGCCCGAACACCTATCACGCGCTGGAAGCATTGGCGCAACGCGGCGCCGTGCTTCCGGTGAGCGAGAACCCGGTGCGCTATGTGGCCGCACCGCCCAACGATTTCCTGGCCGCACTTTCCAACCAGACACGCGCGCTGTGCACGGATCTTTCCGAGCGCCTCTCCTCGATCGCCCCTTCGTCCAACGGCGAATATGTCTGGATGCTCAGAGGAGAGGGCAGCGTCCACTCCAAGATCGACACGCTGATCGAGGAAAGCGACACCTCGATCTGGATCAAGGCCAGCGACACGGTCCTGCGCCGCCACAAGGAGGCGCTGCGGAAGGCCGCGGCCCGCGGGATCGAGATCTTCATCGTGCTGTTCGGGCCGGATGCGGAAGAGTTCCGCTTCGGTCCGACCTGTCGGGTCTACATCCACGAAGGCAATGGCGTGCGCATGGGCACGGCCGACAACCTTTTCACCGTGTCGATCGATCATGTCGAGAC
>JAQSWY010000148.1 GCA_029266425.1 Xanthobacteraceae bacterium | reverse complement strand
TCAGGAAGAACGATCTGGGCACATGAGCGCCGCCGCCCGCCCGCGCCTCATCTTCGTCTCGCAATGGTACGACCCCGAGCCGAATGTCCGGGGCGCGGCTTTTGCGCGGCGGCTGGGCGAGCTCGGCTTCGACGTCGAGGTGGTCACCGGCTTCCCCAACTATCCCGGCGGCAAGGTTTATGGCGGCTACCGCATCCGCCCGATTCTGAAGGAGATGCGGGACGGCGTCGCCGTCACCCGGCTGGCGCTCTATCCGAGCCACGATGCGAGCCGGCTCGGGCGAATCCTCAACTTCGTCAGCTTCTTCCTGTCGACGACGCTCTATCTCACGCTGTTCGCGCGTCGCGCCGACGTCATCTGCGCTTATCATCCGCCCATCACCGTAGGCCTCGCTACGGTGGTGACGCGGTTCTTCCGCCGGACCCCTGTGCTGCTCGAGGTGCAGGACATGTGGCCCGACACGCTGCGGGCGACCGGCATGATCAACAGCGGCTCCGTGCTCGGCATCATCGACGCGGTCTGCCGCTGGACCTGGCGGCGGGTGGACCATGTCGTGGCGCAGTCGGACGGCTTCCGTCGGCTGCTGATCGAACGCGGCGCGCCGCCCGAGAAGATCAGCGTGATCCATAACTGGGCGGACGAGGACGCCATGTACGCACCGCCCGGCCCGCGGCCGGAGGCGTTCGGCGACACCGGAAAGTTCCGCGTTCTGTTCGCCGGCAATATGGGCCTCGCCCAGGCGATCGACAGCGCTCTCGACGCGGCGGCGCTGGTGGCGGAAAGCCATCCGCACATCGAGTTCTGCTTCCTCGGCTATGGGCTGGAGACCGAACGGCTGAAGACGCGCGCCCAGCGCGAGGAGCTCGCCAATGTCCGCTTCCTGCCGCGGGTTCCCGCGGCCGAGGTCGGTGCCTGGCTGGCGGCGGCCGACGTGCTGCTGGTGCACCTCAAGGACGATCCGCTCTTCGACGTCACCGTGCCGTCCAAAACGCAGGCCTATCTGATCGCCGGCAAGCCGGTGCTCATGGCGGTGTCGGGCGACGCGGCCGAGCTGGTCCGGCAGGCGGGCGCCGGGCTCATCGTGCCGCCGGAGGACCCGCAGGCGCTGGCCGGCGCGGTCGTCCAGCTGGCTGGGCTCGATCCCGCCGAGCTCGCGACGCTCGGCGCCAATGGCCGCGCCTTCTATGAGCGCGAGCTCTCCTTCGACAAGGGCACGCGCGCCTTCGCGGCGATCCTCAGTGAGCTGGCGGCTCGCCGGGCCGGCGCCGCCGGGAACTAGAGCCGCAGGCCGGCCTCGCCGCGCGGCAGGATGTATTTGAGATCGTAGAGCACGTGCTCGGGCTTGCCATAGGCGCGGATGGCGTCGGCGCCCATGCTGCGGAAAGTCTCGTGCGCGACGGCCAGCACGATGCCGTCATAGCTCGCTGCTTCCGGCTCGGCGATGACGGCGATGCCGTATTCGTGCCGCGCCTCGTCGGCGCTGACCCAGGGGTCGTGGACGTCGACCTCGACGCCGAACTCCTTCAACTCGCGCACCACGTCGACCACGCGGGTGTTGCGCAGGTCCGGGCAGTTCTCCTTGAAGGTGAGGCCCATCACCAGCACCCGCGCGCCTTCCACCTGGATGCGGCGCTTCAGCATCGCCTTCACCAGCTGGGCGGCGACATAGGCGCCCATGCCGTCGTTCAGCCGTCGCCCGGCGAGGATGATCTCGGGGTGGTAGCCGACCGTCTGCGCCTTGTGGGTCAGGTAGTAGGGGTCGACGCCGATGCAGTGGCCGCCGACGAGGCCCGGCCGGAAGGGCAGGAAGTTCCACTTGGTCTCCGCCGCCTTCAGCACCGCCTCGGTATCGATGCCCATGCGGTTGAAGATGATGGCGAGCTCGTTGATCAGCGCGATGTTGAGGTCGCGCTGGGTGTTCTCGATCACCTTGGCCGCCTCGGCGACGCGGATGCTCTCGGCCTTGAAGGTGCCGGCAGTGACGATGCCGGCATAGAGCGCGTCGACGAAATTGGCTGCCTCCGGCGTCGAGCCCGCCGTCACCTTGCGGATGGTGGCGAGCCGGTGCCTGCGGTCGCCGGGATTGATGCGCTCGGGGCTGTAGCCGACGAAGAAGTCGCGGTTGAAGATGAGGCCGGAGGCGCGCTCCAGCACCGGGACGCAGTCATCCTCGGTGGCGCCGGGATAGACGGTGGATTCGTAGACCACCACGTCGCCGCGCTTCAGCACCTTGCCGACGGTCTCCGAGGCGCGGAGCAGCGGCGTCAGGTCGGGCCGCTTGTGGCCGTCGATGGGGGTGGGCACGGTGACGATGAAGGTGGTGCAGGCGCGCAGATCGTCGATGTCGGCCGAAAAGCTCAGCGACTGCGCCTCGGCGAGCTCCTGCGCGCTCACCTCCAGCGTCGCATCGACGCCCAGGCGCAGCGCCTCGATCCGCGCGGGATTGATGTCGAAGCCGACGACGGGATGGCGCTTGCCGAACTCGACCGCCACCGGCAGGCCGACATAGCCGAGGCCGATCAGGGCAAGGCGGGCAGTCTCGACGGTCTGGACCAGCATGCTCGCCCCCGCGCTCACGCGCCGTAATAGTCGCGATACCAGGCGACGAAGCGCGCCACGCCCTCGCGGAACGGCGTGTTCGGCTTGTAGCCGGTGAGCGCGTGGATCAGGTCCGCGTTCGCCCAGGTGGCCGGTACGTCTCCGGTCTGCATCGGCATGTAGTTGCGGATCGCCTTAGCGCCGAGCTCCTGCTCGATGGCGTCGACGAAGTCGAGCAGGCGCACCTTGTCGGAATTGCCGATGTTCACCACTCGGAACGGCGCCGCCGGGCTCAGGCTGTCGCCGGGCACCTCTTCCTCACGCGCGCCGGGCAGCGGCGGCACGGCGTCGATCAGCAGGCGGATGCCGCGCACGAGGTCGTCGACATAGGTGAAGTCGCGCCACATCTCGCCGTGATTGTAGATGTCGATC
>JAQSWY010000147.1 GCA_029266425.1 Xanthobacteraceae bacterium | reverse complement strand
ACGGAGAGCGTGAGGCATTCGCGATCGCGCCGGATTTCGACGCGAACCTCGCCGCCGCGCGGCGTGAACTTCACCGCGTTCGACAGGAGATTGAGAAGCATCTGGCGGCACGCCCGGCGATCGGCAACGATCTCCGGCAGGTCGTCCGGGAGATCGGCAAGCAACTTGACGCCTGCCTGTTCGGCGCGCAGCGCGACGACCGCACAGGATTGGCGCACGAGTTCCGCCATCGCCACCGGCTCGAAGGCGAGGTTGTAATGACCGGCTTCGATGGCCGACAGGTCGAGCAGCGTGTTGACCACGCCGAGCATGTGCTCGCCCGATTGATGGATGATCTCGGCGTAACTCTCGCGCCGTTCCAGCAACACGAGATTGCCCCGGCCCATGAGGATTTCCGAATAACCGATGATGGCGTTCAACGGCGTGCGCAATTCGTGACTGACGGTCGCGAGCAATTCGGCGCGAACGTCGTTTGCATTCACGGCCTCGCGCCGGAGCGCGTCCCGTTCTTCCGCATAACGGCGATGCGCCGAAATATCCCGCGTGACGGCAACGGCGGCGCAGGTGAGGTCGTTGCTCAGCCGCACGCCGTGCACGCGCATTTCCACCCAGATGAATCCATGGCCCTCGGCCGCATGATCCGTCTTGACGCGGAACTGGACGATGGCGGTCGTTGCGCCGCGCGCGGCGTCGCTCACGGCCTTCAGGAAAGCCGGCCTGTCGCCGATCAGGATCCGCGTGAACAATCCGCTGCCGTGGATCGCCGAAGACGGTGCGCCGAGGAGCTTCGTCGATGCGCCGTTGGAGCGCAGGATCGCGCCGTTGCGATCATGCCAGGTGACGAGGTCGTCGAGCGCGTTCAACGTCTCCTGCTGGTGCGCCAGCCCGATCGGACGGGCGCGTGCGACAAGCAGATCGAGCCTGGCCTCCATCAGCACGCGCGCCACCACATGCGCCAGGACGATCGCCGCGGCGACCACCATGATTCCGAAGGCCGGCAAGGCCGAAGGATCGGCCAACTCGACCTGACTTGCGATCCCCATGCCGATGAGCATCGATCCGCAGGCGGCCAGGAACCCTCGCCGCGATCCCGTCGCTGCCGCCTCCAGCGGTACGCTCAACAGCGCGAGGCAGAGCCCGGAAGCCGGCAAGCCCATGGTCGCGCCGGCGACCACGATGAATACGGTGAGGGAGGCGGACATGACGGCTTGCGCCACATCGAGGTGACCCGAGCGCGAGAGCACGAACACGGCCAAAAGCGGCGTCAGGATCAGTCCGCTCCAGATTGCCAGGAGGCTCGCCAGCGCCTCCGCCACGAGGGCCAAAGGCAGCGTGACGACCGACAGCAGCGCCGTGACGATGGCGGCGACGACGAAACGTTCGTGCCGGACCTGCTCGGTCAACCGCACGCGCGCCGACGGGTGAACGAGCCCGCCGAGCCATTCGTCGATCCAGTGCCACCGGGGATTCGTCTGCAAGCGACCGTGCCTCTTAATGTCAGGAGCAACGTGGCAGAGGCCGCTTAAGCGAACCCTAAGGCCGCGGCGCGAACGGAGGTCATCGACAGGCATCGGCGCCGCAAGCGCCGGGCCCGCGCGCCGCCCGCGGCCATTTTTTTGCCGCCAAATCAGCCATTTCATCCGCGGCGACCGGCGGCGCGGGGTCGTCAATCTTTTGTTAATGCTGTTTGCAAGTGACCCTGGGGGCAATCTACGCGGCCCGCCGACGAGACGTTATGATGGCGCACAACCCGGTCCATCCGCGCCGAGGAGGAGCCGCCATGTTTTCCCTGCTGCGAGCAGCCCTTGTGATCGGCGCGATCTTCTATTTCTCGCCCGTCCGGCACGGCTCGGAGGGGAGCCTGTCGCTCGATGGCCTCATCAATGCCGTCAGCCACCCGGCCAACAAACTTCAGCAATCGGCGAGCGGCAGCCCGGAGCGCCTCGAAGCAGTCTGGAACGCCCTGCCGGAAAGCGCCAAACAGGCGGTGCTCGACAGGATCAAAGCCGGCCCGGCCGCGCGAACCATGGAAGCGCGGCAGCTTCCGCAAACGGATACGCTCCAACCCGAGGACCACCGTCCTGCCTGGGTCGGCACCGGGAAGAAACCGGGCGCGTAAGGGATCCATCGCCAAATCCGGCGCCAGTCCCTATATGATGGCGAGACATCACGAAATGGACCGTCATGCTGCCGCCGATCGACGAAATTGTTTCGAACTTCGAGTTGCTCGACGATTGGGACGAGCGCTACCGCTATCTCATCGAACTCGGCCGCCTCATGGAAAAGCTGCCCGAGGACGCCTACACGGACGAGAACAAAGTGCGCGGCTGCGCCAGTCAGGTCTGGCTCGTCACGCGGCTTGATGACGCGCACGGAGCCCCCCGGCTGCACCTCGTCGGCGACAGCGACGCCCATATCGTGCGCGGCCTCGTGGCGTTGCTGATCGCGCTCTATAACGGCAAAACCCCGGCGGACGCCGTGTCCACCGACGCGCTGGCCCTGTTTCGCGAACTCGATCTGGAATCGCATCTCACGCCGCAGCGCTCCAACGGCCTCAGGTCGATGGTCGAGCGCATTCGGCAGGACGCGCAGGCGGCTTTGGCCGCCTCATGAGGCAGCCGGGAGCGATCCACGCTCCCAGCCAGAGTGCAAGCCGGCAGATCTCCGCGTCAGGCCTTATCGCAAGCCTCCTTCGATCACCACCGCCTGCCAGGCGCGAATGCCGCGCGAGGCGGCGGGACCACGGGCGGAGGTCTCGATGCCGTAATGATCGGCCAGCCTCGTGAGCGCGAGCCGCACCACGACCTTGGCCGATCGCGGCGGCCAGTGCCGCTCCCGCTCGATCAGTTCGAGGCCCTTGAGAAAGCCGCAGAGATCCAGCAGCAGGTCGCTGAAATCGCCGCCGATGGCGTCAAAGGCATTCCGCACCCGCTGCCGCGCCGCGACCATCCGGTCGGTGGCGTCGGACGGCGAAGCGGGCCCGGT
>JAQSWY010000146.1 GCA_029266425.1 Xanthobacteraceae bacterium | reverse complement strand
CGGTTCCTCGCCATCATGCCGAAGGCGAGCAGCGTTCCCATCACCGCGGCCAGCGCCATCGAGCACAGGCCGAGGAAGATGTTCAGTACGAAGCCGCCGGTGAGCGGCCAGCCGGAACCGCTGCCGGTGAGCAGCAGCGGCAGGCGCAGCCATACGCGCTGCCAGTGCGCGGCGCCGCCGGCGAGCGCGTCCGCCGCCAGCCAGGCGACGAGCGCCAGCACGATGGCGAGCTGCACCGCGCGCTTCTTCTCGTGATAGGTGAGGGGCCACTGCATCTCAGTGCCCCTTGCCGTAGCCGGGGAAGGCAAGCGCCTGCTCGATGCGCGACATGCCCCAGGACAGGAGGCTCACCAGCGACACATAGATCAGCAGCACCAGCAGCATGACCTCGGCGGTGCGGAACGTGTCGTTGTAGATCTGGCCGGCGTAGTACATCAGCTCCGGGACCGTGATGACCGAGGCCTGCGAGGTGGTCTTGAACAGGTTGGTCAGGATGTTGGTGAGCGCCGGCAGGCAGATCCGGCTGGCGATCGGCACCTCGATGCGCCGGAAGCGCGCCCAGCGGCTATAGCCGAGCGAGCGCGCCGCCTCGGTGACCGAGTGCGGCAGGCTCTCCAGCCCCGAGCGGAACGCCTCGATGCACAGCGCGCCGCCGAACAGGCTCAGCGAGACTAGCGCGCAGTCGAAGGCCGACAGTAGCGGCACGCTCAGCCCCGTCGCCGGGTCGGTCACGCGCAGCCCGATGGTGCTGAGCGTGAAGTAGAAGAACAGCATCTGCAGCAGCGGCGGGGTGTTGCGGAACAGTTCGACGAAGAGTTCGAGCAGCGCGTCGAGCCAGGCGATGCGCAGGCTCAGCGCCAGCGCGCCGAAGGCGCCGATGAGGATGGCGATCGCCGAGGAGGCGAGCGCCAGCGCGATGGTGGTGAGCGTCCCGCGGAGCAGCCAATCCTGATAGACCGGATCGCTCAGCCAGGAATAATCGAGACCGAACAAGAGGAGCGCTCCGCGGGACGGTGGATCACGGCTTCAGCTTGGCGGCGGCGGCCTTGGCGCGCTCGGCGATATACTTGGCGGGGGGCATGTCGTAGGCGGCCTCCCACTCGATCAGCTTGCCCTCGGATTCGGCCTTGATGATCGCCTTGTTCACCGCGTCGCGGAACGCCTCGTCGTTCTTGCGGATGCCGGCCGCCTGCGGGATGTACTCATACGGGTCGAGAGCGATCTTGTAGTCCGCCCATTCGGCCTCCGCCGTCTTCTTGCGCAGCGTCATGTCATCGAAGACGAAGCCGACGCAGCGATTGTCCTTGAGCGCGCGGTAAGCCTCCGGCTGTGTCTTGAACGCGGTCAGCTGGACGCCGAGGTCGCCGGTCAGGTGCTTGTTGTAGTAGGAGCCCTGGATGCCGCAGAGCGTGAGGCCCTTGAGCTCTTCCCACTTGCCGAAGGTCGCCGCCTTGGGGGCGATGACCGAGGGCCCGGGCGCCGAGACGTAATACTCCGAGAAATCGACCACCTTGCCGCGCTCCTCGGTGACACCGAGGGTGGCGAGGATGATGTCGATGCGGCCGGAATTGAGGAATTCGATGCGGTTGGCGGCGACCACGGGCACCAGCTCGACCTTGCCTTCAGGGCCGAGCAGTTCCTTGGCGATGTACTTGCCGAGATCCACCTCGAAGCCGACGATCTCGCCCTTGTCGTTCAGGAAGCCATAGGGCGGGTAGTCGTTCTTGACGCCGATGGTCAGCGTGCCCTTGGCCTTGACGTCGGCCAGCGTGTCCGCGCTCGCCGCGCCGATGCCCAGCGTCATCACGAGCGAGGCGGCGATGGTCAGGATGGAAGTTCTCACGTTACGTCCCTCTGGATTCTGGTTGAGCATTACGTCGCGTGGCACGAGGCTGGCGTGGCGGCGGAATGAATCGGCCGCACCGGCGGGTCTGACCAAAATCTGACCCGCGCCCCGTCTGCTTGTTTTTTGGACATTGATTAGCAGAACTTCTCACACTACAAGCTTGGAGCGGTCTTTTTATCACTATGTAGAAATTTCCAATGGCAGCTTCCACGGCGAGCGGTTCGCAACTCCTCGATCGGGCGGCATTGCTGCTCGATCTCATCGCCGACGGGACGTCGGAGGGCGCGACGCTGAAGGAGCTCGTGGAAAGGTCCGGGCTCAATACCGCGACCTGCCACCGCATCCTCAACACGCTGGTCGGGCACCGGCTGCTGGCGCGCGACGACAAGCGCAAGCGCTATCGGCTCGGTGCCAAGATGTTCATCTACGGCGCACGGGCGGCGCGAGGCCCGGGCCTCATCAGCCGCTGCGAGATGAGCCTGTCGCGGCTGCGCAAGAAGACCGGCGAGACCACACATCTGATGGCCAGACACAACCATGAGTCCCTCTGCCTCGACCGCCGCGATGGGGAATGCGTGGTGCAGACCCTGACCGGTTCCATCGGCGGCTCGGTGCCGCTCGGCGCTGGCCCCGGCAGCATCGCCATGCTGGCCTTCCTCGACCGCGAGGAGCAGGAGTTCATCCTGCGCGCCAACGAGCCGCGCTTCATCGCCTTCCGCGACCTCACCGTGGACAAGGTGTGGCGGCTGATCGAGGAGACGAGTGCGCGCGGCTACGCCGTCGACATCGGCGAACTCATCCCTGGCATCGCCGGCGTCGCCATGCCGATCCTCGACGAGGCCGGCGTGCCGGTCGCCTCGCTCGGCTTCACCTTCCTCTGCGCCAAGATCGTGCCCGGCTTGGTGGAGAACTATGCGGCGCTCCTGCGCGCCGAAATCGACCTGATCGAGAGACGGGCCTGACCGCGGGTCAGAACGATTCTTCCAGCGCCCAGTTGACCGCGAACTCGGCGACGCTGGACGTGTTCGGCAGCTCGATCAGGAAGCGGATGGCGCGGCCGATATCGGCCGGGTCGGTCAGTTCCTCGGCCGTGCGCGTGGTGAGCGGCAGTCCCATGTCGGTGGCGACGAAGCCCGGGCACAC
>JAQSWY010000060.1 GCA_029266425.1 Xanthobacteraceae bacterium | reverse complement strand
CGCCCACGTCGACCACGGCAAGACCACGCTGGTCGACGAACTGCTCAAGCAGTCCGGCTCCTACCGCGAGAACCAGCGGGTCGCCGAGCGCGTGATGGATTCGAACGAGCTCGAAAAGGAGCGCGGCATCACCATTCTCGCCAAGGCCACCTCGGTGGTCTGGAAAGACACCCGGATCAATATCGTCGACACCCCGGGCCACGCCGATTTCGGCGGCGAGGTGGAGCGCATCCTCAATATGGTGGACGGCGCCATCGTGCTGGTAGACGCCGCCGAAGGCCCGATGCCGCAGACCAAGTTCGTGGTCGGCAAGGCGCTGAAGGTCGGCCTCAAGCCGATCGTCGCCATCAACAAGGTCGACCGCGCCGACGCTCGCGCGCAGGAAGTCATCAACGAGGTGTTCGACCTGTTCGCGGCGCTCGACGCCAGCGACGAGCAACTCGACTTCCCGATCCTCTACGGGTCCGGCCGCAATGGCTGGATGGCCGCCTCGCCGGAAGGCCCGAGCGACCAGGGCATGGCCCCGCTGTTCGACCTCGTGCTCAAGCACGTGCCGGAGCCGACCGTGGATGACGGCCCGTTCCGCATGATCGGCACGCTGCTGGAAGCCAATCCCTTCCTCGGCCGCATGATCACCGGGCGCATCACCTCGGGCTCGATCAAGCCGAACCAGTCCGTCAAGGTGCTTGCACAGGACGGCTCGCTGGTCGAGCAGGGCCGCATCTCCAAGATCCTCGCCTTCCGCGGCATCGAGCGCCAGCCGATCGAGGAGGGCGTCGCCGGTGACATCGTCGCCATCGCCGGCCTCTCCAAGGGCACGGTGGCCGACACGTTCTGTGACCTTGTCGTCGAGGCGCCGCTGAAGGCGCAGCCGATCGACCCGCCGACCGTGACCATGACCTTCATCGTCAATGATTCCCCGCTCGCGGGTACCGAGGGCGACAAGGTGACGAGCCGCGTCATCCGCGACCGCCTGCTGCGCGAGGCCGAGGGCAACGTCGCCTTGAAGATCGAGGAATCCTCCGAGAAGGATTCCTTCTACGTTTCCGGCCGCGGCGAACTTCAGCTCGCGGTGCTGATCGAGACCATGCGCCGCGAAGGCTTCGAGATCGCCGTGTCGCGCCCGCGCGTGGTGTTCGCCAAGGACGAGGCGACGGGCGAGATCCAGGAGCCGATCGAGGAAGTCCTCATCGACGTCGACGAGGAATATTCCGGCACCGTGGTGCAGAAGATGAGCGAGCGCCGCGCCGAGATGGTCGAGATGCGCCCCTCCGGCGGCAATCGCCAGCGCCTGGTGTTCTACGCTCCGACCCGCGGCCTGATCGGCTACCAGTCGGAGCTTCTGACCGACACCCGCGGCACCGCCATCATGAACCGGCTGTTCCACGAATATGCGCCCTACAAGGGCGAGATCGCCGGCCGGGTGAACGGCGTGCTGATCGCCAACGAGCCGGGCGAGGCGGTGGCCTATGCGCTGTGGAACCTCGAGGATCGCGGCCCGATGATGATCGAGCCGGGCTGGAAGGTCTATCAGGGCATGCTGGTCGGCATCCACACCCGCGACAACGACCTCGAAGTGAACGTGCTGAAGGGCAAGAAGCTCACCAACATCCGCACCACTTCGAAGGACGAGGCGGTGCGTCTCACCCCGCCGATCCGCATGACCCTGGAGCGCGCGCTGGCCTGGATCCAGGACGACGAACTGGTCGAGGTGACGCCGAAATCGATTCGTCTGCGCAAGCGCCTGCTCGATCCCAACGATCGCAAGCGCGAGGAGCGCCGCAAGGAAGCCGAGGGCGTCTGATCCTGCCGGGGATTCCTGCCGATCCGCGTCGGATTGCCGCCTTTGCCTGTCAAGGAAACGGGCGAGACGCGCCTCGCCCGTCACCTTCCGTAAGGTGCTGGAACTGATGGCATTTCGGAGAGCCGACAGGAATTCTCGCGGATTGCGGCGTCCCGTTGCGGGACGATTGCGCATCCTTGCCGTGGCGGATCGATCACGCCTGCGCGGGTCGGGCATATTTGCATTAACTAAGCTCTTGATCCCGAGGTGCGGTTTTGCTCCCATTCAGGGGATGAGCACGCTCCTGATCGAGACGCGCCGGGCGCGCCCGGAAGATGCAGCCGACATCGCCGCCATCCATGATGTGGCGTGGCGGGGTGCCTATCGCGGCCTCATTCCCGGCGCCGACCTTGAGAAGATGATCAGCCGGCGCGGACCGCGCTGGTGGCAGTCGGCGCTCGGGCGCGGCTCGCGGGTGCTGGTGCTGACCTTCGGCGACGATGTCGCCGGCTATGCCAATTTCGGCCGCAACCGGGCCCGCAGCCTGCCGTTCGAAGGCGAGATCTACGAGCTCTATCTCAAGCCGGAATATCAGGGCCTCGGCTTCGGCCGCCGGCTGTTCCGCGACGCCCGCAAGGAGCTGGCGAATGCCGGCTTCGAGGGCCTCGCCATCTGGGCGTTGGCCGACAATGATCCGGCCGTCGGTTTCTACCGCGCGCTCGGCGGACAGGCAGTGGCGCGCTCGTCCGAGACCTTCGGCGGGCGCACGCTGGAGAAGGTCGCCTTCGGCTGGAGCGGGTGACCGTCTGCCTCGGAATTGACCGCCCAAGAACAGCCGTCATCCCCGGGCTTGTCCCGGGGATTCACGACCGTGGCAGCAGGGGCAACCGTGGATGGCCGGGACAAGCCCGGCCATGACGCTGGAAGTCGGCTCTGGCGAATTGCTGTTTGATTAGCGGCCCGCCAGCGCCTCCAGCCGGGCAACAATCGCCGCAGGATCGCCCGTCAGCCGGAACGTCTTCAGTCGCGCCGTGGCGCCGGTGGTCAGGGTGACGCTGGAGGTTGGCACGCCGGCAGCTTCCGCGAGCAGGCGGGCGAGCGCGGCATTTGCCTTGCCGTCCTCAGCGGCGACGGCGATGCGCACTTTCAATACGGCGCGCCCATCGGACAGCAGGGCGATGCCGTCTATGGCATCGCGCCCGCCGCGCGGCGTCGCTCGGACGCTCAGGGTTACTCCGTCCGGCAGTATCGACCAGGGCGAGGAGGTTGCAGCGGCGCGCGCGCGGCTCAGACGAACAGCTCGAAGACGAGATTGCGGATGAAATACAGTCCGATGATGAGGATCACCGGCGAAATGTCTATGCCGCCAAGGTTGGGCAGCAGCCGGCGAATCGGCGCCAGCACCGGCTCCGTCACCCGCCAGAGGAACTCGCCGACGTTGCGCACGAACTGGTTCTGCGGATTGACCACGTTGAACGCCACCAGCCAGGACAGCACGGCCGAAGCGATGAGAATCCACACATAGAGCGTGATGATCGTGTCGAATAGCCAGAGAAGCGAGTACATCGGTAGCCTCGACGTGGGCCGGGTGGCCGGATATCGAGGATGCTTAAAGGCCGCGCCGCATTGCGGCAACCCCGATCTGCGCCGCACCCATCGGGTTGTGATGCCGAATTGGAAGGCGTTCTTCCAGGGCACCATCTTGCCGCTCGACGGATTTCATCTGAGCGTCAAGATAGGGCCCAGCTTCAATGAACTGGGGCATGTTCACAGCGCAAAAGCCGTCCAACTTTTGCGGACCATGCTCCAGGCTGCTTCTTGACATCGCGCACGGGCCAACCGTACAAGGCGCCACCCGACGCGCGGGGCCGTAGCTCAGTTGGGAGAGCGCTGCAATCGCACTGCAGAGGTCAGGGGTTCAAATCCCCTCGGCTCCACCAGTCATTCTTCATAGAAAATTGATTCCGTTGCCTTTTGGCGCGAATTGCGTGGCACCTCAGTGTCTACCTCCGACAGCGCGCAGAGTTTTCTGCGGACGCCCGCAACCTTAGCGGAGCGGGCCGGGATGCGCCGGGATGATCGACATGGGCCGTGGCCCTGCTCGTGGCCTCGCCATGGAGCCACCTTGCTTGAGGATTGCTGGCCACGACTACGGGCAGAACCAGAACGGAACGACCAGGATGCATCCACGTGTCTGCCAGTTGCGCGGACGCGAGCCATATTGGTGCCACCCGCGCGGGGCACTGCGATACTGGCCGCCCGGCGTGTAATGGCGCCGTACCGGGGTAGGCTGCCGATAGCGAGGCGCTACTCGAGGCGCTGCTTGGCGCGGAACGGATGTGCGCTGCCGCGTTGTGCTCTGCCGAATTGTGCTCTGCCGACGAACGGCCGGCGAATTGCGAACATTGCTGCGCGGGGAGGCCCGTTGCTTTGGGACGGTAACCCTCGGCTTTTGAACTCTGACGTCGACGAGGACGGTGGTGTCCGGCGCGGTGTCCCGAAGGCTCGGGGGTGACGCAAGGGGCAACGCGGATGCCGTCGGCACAAGCGCCAGGATCGTCAGAACCACCGGTAAAGCGAATCTCAGCACGCATCATCTCCTTATGTCGGGGGCGGTGCTGAGGACCACGGCCCTCGGGCAGCGGTATTGCAATCTGTCCATCGGGCGAACGTCCTGAGGGCAGAATGGTTCCGCAACCTGCCGGGCGTCTCCTTGCCGGCCTGACCGCTCGACAAGCGGCGCGCCTCGCGGCTACATGGGCCGAGATTACCTTGACGATCGGCGCGACGAACGCCTTTGGTCCGGCGCATCCCGCATGGGCCGGACGTGTCGAACCTGTCGAGGCGATCAGGGCTGGATCGCGCGCTGAAGCCCGATTTCGCCCATCTCGGACGAAATGTGTTTCGCGCTGAGTTGCCAGATCGCCGCGGCCGCTCTATGTTAGGGCCATATCGGTCTTGTACGTCGAACTTTGTTTCGCGCCTCCGGCGCCCTGCGAACTTCCTCTCAAAATCGATCTTTTTGCCGCTATTATTACAACGGCGGTTTGAAACCTACGTCGACTGAAAGGAAATCGTCATGGCGACTGGTACTGTGAAGTGGTTCAACGGGCAGAAGGGCTTCGGCTTCATTCAGCCTGACAATGGCGGCCCGGACGTGTTCGTCCACATCTCCGCCGTCGAGCGCGCTGGCATGCGTTCGCTCAACGAAGGTCAGAAGATCAGCTACGAGATCGAGACCGACCGTCGGTCGGGAAAGAGCTCTGCGGGTAATCTTCAGGCCGCGTGAGACATTGCCTCCGGCCCTTGACCACGGATGTACTGGCATAGGCCGTTGAGGCGGTTGGGAGAAGGTCGGGCAAGCCCGGCCTTTTTTCGTTCTGGGGAGCGCTACGGATGACCACGGTCACGAAAGACAACATGTTCCGCTCCAAACCACCTGCCGGGACGAAGAAGGCCGCCGACCGCGGCGCTCATTCGATCGTCGACGACGAGGTGGCCCTGAGGGACGCCAAGACCGCGCGGCTTCGCCTCGCCAGGCTGGCGAAAGAGGCGGCGGACAAGGAAGCTGCCATCACTGCGCCCGTCGCGCCTCGTGCGGGACGCAAGCGCGCACCATAGACAAACGATAGCTGCCGACCGGGGAGGCCGGAGCATCTTCCGCAAAAGTCGTCCGACTTTTGCGATCGGAGAATGCTCCAGCCCATCGAATCCAGGCCTCTCCCCGAAGTCCCGGCAGAACTGGAAAACATACGACAGCAATGAAGAACATCGACACGTTCGCGGACCGCCGCAAGACTGCGCAAGGCGCCAAGGAGCGCCTGCTTGAGCAGTTCAAGTCCCGGCCGAAGGCCGACGACCCCGCCATGGTCGCCAAGGCGGCCGAGCGGAAGGCCCTGGAAGAGGCCCGCGCCCAGCGCAAGGCGACCCGGCTCGCAGAAGAGGCAACCCGGCGCGCCGAGGACGCCGCACGCCGCGAGGCCGACGAGGCCGCGGCGCTCGCCCGGCAGATCCAGGAAGCCGAAGATCAGATCGCGCGCCACGCTGCCGAGCTGGCGGACCGCAAGGCCAAGCGCGACCAGCGCTATGCCGACCGGAAGATGCGCACGCGCCGCTAAAGCGTTTTTCGCAGAAGTCGAACGACTTTGCGAACGGAAATCCTCCAGGTGTTTGAATCCAGAGTGCTCGTCTGTCGTTCGGATCATTCCGTCCGAACGGCAAGGGCTCATGATTCGAACGGCGGGTCGGGTACCGCGGAGGCGACGCGCAGCGTACCGGGGACGATCGTCTCAAGGACCATTGGCAAAGCTCCAAGCGCTCGGATCTTCGTCAGGATGCGGCCGAGCACCCACAGATAGACGACGAGGACGATCGCCTACACCCGATCCGGCACAGTACATCCCATGATCGTCCATGGTTGGCCGTCGATGATCGAAGGCAGGTATGCGGCGATCGCGGCCAGCAGGATGGCGATCCCGGGAATTGCCACTGGCGAGGTGGCCGCGACCTCGGGCACCGACCCGGGATGCCGCGCTACCACGTCGCGTATTCCCGGGATCGCCGGATCCCGCGGCGTGTCGGCCAGCGGGAAGTTCGAATGTCGTCCCAGGCGTGAGGCCGTATCGCGGCGCTGTGGCCTCCCTTCAGGTAGCGGATCTCGTCCAGGCCCTCAGTGGCTTCGGCGAATCCGCTGTGCCCGGCGGCGCCGAGCCGCAATGGCGCGCATTGCTGAAATAGGAGAGCCACTCCAGGGCCCTGGGGACGGTGGCCACCACCCAATCCTGGCTTGCCACATAATTGCGGACCTTGCCGACCTGCGGCGCGCCGTTGCCGGGGGTGATGAAGTCCGCCCATTTGAAGCGGCTGCTGACCACGCTGCCGGCGAACACCACGCGCTCGAATCGCACGGCGGGCAGCGGTCGATCGCGGCGGCGAGCAGATAGGTACCGTGGCTGTGCCCGACGAAATGGAATCGCGTGCCTTTGGGATAGGTGGCACGCGCGGTCACATATTGATCCAGGAACCAGCCGACGCACTTGCTGCGTTGGGCGCGCAGCAGGAAGGCGCCCATCGGGAAATAGCCGTAGGACCATGAAGAACGACCAGGAGTCCCCTCGGCCTTTCACACGCGTAGAAGCATTCATCGCTGGAGCGGCTCACGGACTTCTCTCCTGTATTGCGGAAGAAATGACGTGTTGGCGATCTTCTGATGACTAAAGCACTCGATCGGCAATGCAATCAGGCGGTGTATTGATGGCCGTGCGCCGTCACCCGCAATAACGCACGGCGAGAACATCGCGGATCATCAGCGCCGCCGGGCGCCGCAGCGGATATTCGTCGCCGTCGCGGCTCGATTTCACCGCGAACTCCACGATCACCTTCTTGATGTCGCCGAGCGAAGGCCGGTCATGGAAGCAGCGCGCTGGAAACGTCCTGGTGCCGAACATGCCCTCGACCACGCCGGTGATATAGGCGTCACACCACGCTCCGTCGCTGGCCGAGCCCTGGCACAGCTGCAGCAGCTTGAGGCCGGTCGTCGACTTCTCGGTGGGCTCCGCCTTCGGGCTGGGCATGGGATAGCCGACCACCGCGAGGACCAGCGCGGCAGCGCCGAGCCATCGGGCAAGATGCGAGGACCTTGGCGTCTTCGTATGCGGTCGAACCAGATTCACGAGCATAGCGTCGCCTCCCATCACCCCTGCCCGATCTGAGCGGGCGGGAAAGAACGCCTCCAGCGTGAGAGCAGCGTGAATCGGCCGATGGGGGCGCAAACGCCTTGGTGCGAGGCGATTCACGCTGGTCTCACGCTTGCCGGGGTTTTCTCGCCTCGCGGTCGCCGGACCGTCCTGCGCCGACGGGAGATCGCCATGAGACCGACCTGAACATCCAATCGCCGGAATGCCGTTGCCGCGCACAACCAGGCACCCCAATGTACCTGTTGTGATTGCGGCAATTCCGTCCCATCGTGCTGCCCTCGGCAGCATGCGAACCCATCCAGCAAACAATGGCGGCCCGCTCGATCACCGTTCGATCGGCGGATAGGTGAGGTGAACCGACCCATGCGTCATGGAAATTCGTTTGACTGTCCGTGGTCCCGCTCGACAACCGGGATCCAGCCTCGCGAAGGCGCATCTGCCGACGTGCGGACCGCGATCACGCGGACCTGCCTGTTCCCCGACCTGATGGACCAGCCGATCGCCTGGCTCGGCACCGGGCCGGACGACACCCGCGCCGCGCTGGAGGCGATCACCGACAGCATGGTCGGCGGGAGCGACGAGCCGATGGGCCTGCCGCCCAATCCGGTGCCGGCGGGCTACACCTATCTCGGGCAGTTCATCTTCCACGACATGGTCTTCAGCCGGACGATGCGCAAGCATCTCGGCAGCGAGGAGACGCTGACGCTCGACCTCAACTCGGTCTATGGCGTGGCGCCGAGCTTCGAGCCGCATCTCTACGAGACGCCGGACGATTCCGCGGGTCCGGCGGCGCGCTGCCGCTTCCTGATCGGGGAGACCGACCGCTCGACCTCGCCGCCCGATCTCACCGACGCCATGGCGGGGACGGCGCGCGACCTGCCGCGCATCGACGCCACCCGAGGCTTCGCCGACATGCGCGGGATCGCCGGCCGGTCCGAGCCGATCGTCGCCGATCCGCGCAACGACGATCATCTGGTGCTGTCGCAACTGCACTGCCGGTTCCTGCAATTGCACAACAGGATGGCCGACGTGCTGCTGGCGCGCGGTCTCGCCGCCGACAGCGTGTTCCCGACAGTCCGACGCTTCATCACCCGCTGCTTTCGTCACGCGGTGCTGCACGACTATCTGCGCCACATGATGGATCCGGCCATCTATGCGCTGCTCGTGGACGGCAACCGGACCGCGCTGTTCGGCGCCGCCGGCAGCCTGCAGACGGCGCCGGTCGAGTTCACCTTCGGCACGGCCCGCTTCGGCCACGCGATGATCAGGAGCGAGTACCTCATCAACCAACTGCCCGGCGGCGGCAAGGCCGATGTCGGGCTGATGCTGCAGATGTCGAGCAGCCGGGCGCCGCGGCGGGTGCCGATCCCGACGCACTGGAGCGTCAACTGGTCGAACTTCCTCACGCTGAGCGACGGCACCGGCCCGCAGCCGGCGCGGCGCATCAGTCCCTTCATGAACGAGACGCTCGCCCGCCGTCCGCTCGCCGTCGACGATGACGGCACGCCGATGTCGATCGTGTTCCAGGATCTGTGGCGTTGCTATCTGCTCGGCCTGCCGAGCGGGCAGGACATCGCCGCCGAGATCGCCGCGCGCCTCGCGCCCGCGCACTCCGCAATCCGGGTGCCGGTGCTGAGGGGCGAGGCGATGCTGCCGCCGGCGAAGTTCGCCGCGGTCTACGCCTATTCGGCCCGTGCGCTCACCAATGCGATCCGCGCCAATCCGGCGTTCATGACGGCGACGCCGCTGTCCTACTATCTGCTGCAGGAGGCCGCCGTGCTCGGTGCCGACGGCACCCACCTCGGGCCGGTCGGCTCCTACATACTGGCGCACACCATGGCGCATGCGCTCGGCCTCGCCGGCCAGCGCTTCGCGGCGGAGGATGCTACCGTTGCCGAGGCCGCCGGCATTGCGAGCTTCGCCGACCTGTTCGGCCTGCTTGATCGCGCGCGGGTCTCCGATACGCAGCTTTTCTCGATCTTGAGCATGCGGCCGGCTGCTGGTGGGTCCGGACACCACAGGCGCACCGGAACAACCGGAACTTGACTCCATAAGCCCAAGGGGAGCGATCCATGGCGAAACTGAAGATCACGGACGGCGAAGGTCTCGGCAAGTATCTCTACGAGATGCTCGGCAACAAGGACCTGCGCAAGAAGTTCAAGGCCGATCCGAAGGCCGAACTTGCGCAATTCGTCGAACTCCTCGACCCAAACAAGAAATGGGAGGATGTCACCATCATCCCGCACTTCGACAAGGAGAATGACATCAATCTCATCATTCCCTTCCTTGGCGACATCCAGCAGACGCTGGACGAGATCGAGCATTCGACGCTGGCCAACCCGGCGTACGGCTATCCGGACTACTGCACGCCGGGCAACCCGAACTATGTCGATCCGGAAGCCGGCCGGACACTGGCGGCGCGCAAGAAGAGCCGTCTGCGGGCCTATTACTTCCGCTTGAGCGACTACATCATGACGCGTTGCAAGTAGAGCAGATCGGCAAATAGACCAGATCGGCAAGTAGACGAGATCGGTAAGTAGACCGGATCGGCACATGAGCTAGATATCGAGGGACAGGCCGCGCCGTCGGGAACGCGACGGCGCGGAGGCGTCGCTCTCCATCCAGTAGGAGACGGCGCGGTCCATTCCCTCCGCCAGCAGCTTGCGGTCGCGCTCGCGGCGCAGCGGGAAGATGGTCTTGAACCACGTCACCAGCGTGCTGTCGGAGACCGGCTTCTGGCCGGCCCAGCGCTCGCGCATGCTGGTCATGAACTGTCCGGCATGGTGCGCGGCCTCCGTCTTCTGGCCGAGCAAAGCATGGCTCGCCGCCGCCCATCCCGAGATGTCTGGGAAGATGTCGGGCACCTGCTCGATGGAGTTCAGGCAGTCCTTATAGTCGCCGGCGAGAAATGCGATGGTGGAGCGATAGCCGAAGAAATACGGCTCGCGGATCGCGCAGATGTCGAAGGCGCGATCGCACAGCTGCCGGGCCTGGCGGTGATTGCCCATGAAGCTCGAGCCCAGCGCATAGGCGATCAACGTGCTGGGGTTCGCCGGATTGAGATCATGGGCGAGCCGGAAATGCAGCTCGGCGCAATCCCAGCGCCGCTCCAGGAGATGGCTCCAGGCGAGATTGGCCTGCGAGCGGTGATCGAGATTGTCGAGGCGCAGCGCGTGCTGGGCGAGCTGCAAGGCACGGTCGCGATCCGCGGCGTCGTTTTCCCATCCCGGCAGCACGATCCAGCGCGAATTCAGCACCGCGGCGAGGCTCGAATAGGCATGCGGAAGCTGCGGGGCGAGCTCTATGGCGCGCTCATAGCAGCGGATCGCGGCCTCCTCGGTCTCCGGCTGCCAGACGATGGCGAGCTTCTGCCCGTCGAGCCAGAAGTCATAGGCGGCCTGCTGGTCGGGCGAGACCTTCTTGGAGCGATGCAGCCGGGCGGTGGCGATCGCGACATTGAGGTGCGAGGCGAGCCGCGCGCTCATATTGTTGAAGACCGCCGTCCATTCATTGGGCCGCGCGCGGAACCGTTCCGCGACCAGCAGCTCCTTGGTGAAACTGTCGTGGCAGCGGATGTGGAAGTCGCTGGATTTGGCATCCGCCGGCGGCTCGACGAAGAAGGCGAATTCGATCCCCTGCGAGGCGAGGCGCTCCAGCAGCACGTCGGGCTTGTCGATCTCCTCGGCGGATTCGACCTCGACCCGGAACACCGACCACTCGCGGAAGCGGCCGAGCGTGGCGGCGAGCTCGGTGGCGAAGGCGCCGGCTATGTGGTCGGAATAGCTCCCGGCCTGTGCGCTCGGCGCCTGGATAACCGCGATCGTGGGCGTCTCCGGTCGGGCGTTGCGCGGCTTGTCGCGCGCCGGCACCGCCGGCTCGGCCTTGCGCGCGTCCCGGCTCGTCGGGCGCGCGGCACGCTCGCGCAGCAGATCCACCAGGCCGAGCAGCTTGCGCGATGGCTCGATCTCATACTCCTCGGCAAGATGCTCGCGATAGGTCTCGAAATAGGCGATCGCCGGCTGCAGGCCGCTGGTCTCGAACAGCGCGATCATCTGGATTTCTGCCGCGCGCTCGGAAAACGGATCGAGCTTGAGGATCGACTTCGCGATCACGGCCTCATCCGCCGAGGTGATGTCCTCCTCGTCGACGAGGCCGAGCAACTCGTTGACGGTCGCCTCCGACCAGTTGCTGCGCCGGATCTGCAGCCATTTGTCGAACAGCGGATCGCACTCATCGAGGCCCTGGAGCAGAGATGGCTCGGGCGCCTCGAGCCAGCGCGCGGCGCTGATCGGATTGCGCTCGCGAATGTCCGTGGCGAGCAGGTCGACATCGCGGTCGATGCGGGCGAGATCGATGGCGACGTCGATCTTGTCGGCGTGGAAGAGCTCGCCGGCATCGCCGAAGGGAAGGTTGCGCAATTCCTTTATGCATTGGCGCAGCGAGGCGCGGGCGTGCTCCTCGTCGCTCTCGCTCCACAATATCGTGGCGAGGCGCGCCCGGCTCTCGCGGGCATGCTCATTCAGGAGAAGATAGGAGATCAAACCGCAGGTCTTGCGCCCCTTGGGCGTTATGTCCCGCCCCGCCGGATCGAAAAGCCTGAAAGGCCCGATCAACCTCGCCAGACACCTTCCCAAATTCCGGCCTCGCATGTGGGCGACACGGCGTCTTACCCATTGCAGGCAAAAGCCTCAAGGGCTTGCCGATCATTGAGTATCATCGTTCCCTCGACACGTCGCCACGGCGCATACGATATGTTGCGGCAAACCTTTGCGATGCAACGCAAACCATTGCACTAGCGCAGCCACACCGGAGCGTGCATGACCGAACCCCCTGGACTGCGCCCGTTCGGGCTCTTGCGCGATCGTGGCTCTCTTGCCGAATCGGATGTCTGCAAACTTGACCGGCCGGGTGTCGCCGATCTCATTGAGGCCGGCTTCCTGCGCGCGGTGCCGGAGCGAGGCACTGCCGTCTGGATCGGCGAGCGCGAGGGCGAAGCCGATCGCCGGCTGCTGCGGCTGCTCGAGCGGCTCGATCTGACGCTTGAGGTCCTTCCCATTGCCGGCGCCCGCATCGCCTTGAGCAATTGCCGCCTGCGGGTGGGAGACGGCGAGGAGAGGGTGAGCTTTGTCGGCAAGGGCTTCACCTTGGATGACGCGATCCGCCGCTGCTTGGGCGAGGTCGCGGAGTTCCGGAGCTGGCTCTACGACCCGCAGTCGGACCGGACGAGGATCGAGCTCGATCCGCCCGGGCCGCGGCTGCCGGGCACAGCGGAACTGCTGGACTGCCGGGACGGCTCGACGCCCGGCGACCGGGCGGCGTTCCGGGCGCCCGGCTGGAGCCGCGTCGCCCGCCTGAACGGCGCCGGGGCCGACCCGATCTGGTGTCGGGCGACGCTATGCTTCGGGCGCTATGCCTCGCCTGCGCGAACTGCTCCGGAGGTCGGCCTCGACAGCAACGGGTGTGCAGCCGGGGCAAGCCGGGAGGATGCGCTCGCCGGCGCCTTGCTCGAACTCGTCGAGCGTGACGCCACGGGCCTGTGGTGGCAGCGCGGCGCTGCGCGCCCCAGGCTCGAGCCGCGTGGCGCCGCCTCGCCCCGCCTGTTGCGCAGCCTTGGGGAACACGGCGAGGAGAGCGGCCGGCAATGCTGGTTCCTCGACCTGACCACGGACCTCGCCATTCCCGTCATCGCCGCCGTTTCCACGGAAGACGACGGCACGCTTCCGGCAATCGGCGTCGCCTGCCGGCACCGGCTTGTGGACGCGATGGAAGGCGCTTTCCTCGAGATGCTGCAATCGGAACTCGCCATTGCCGCCCTGTTGCAGCGGCTCGACGAGGCGGAGCCGTCGGCGGCGGATGCGGCCATCGCGCTCTGGTATGAAGAGGTCGATACGAAACATGCGCCGTGGCTGGCGCCGGACGGCGTCGCCGAACGCCTCCCGTCTGACGCTGTCGGAACTGTCCTCGAACGCCTGACCGCCTGCGGCCTCGACGCCTATGCGATGGATCTCACGCGTCCCTCGCTCGGCATTCCGGTGGTGAAGGCGATCGTCCCCGGGTTGGCACACTTCCGCCGGCCGCAAGGGAGAAGACGGCTCATGCGAGTGCCGGAGCAGCTCGGCTGGCGCTCATTGCTGGCGGAAGACGGCGGATGCAATATCGTGCCGCTGCTGATCTGACGTCCCCCGTTCGCCTTTCACGCTGGTTTCACGCCGGATTGGCGATGCTCCGGGTGTCGAGACAGCGAGGTGTGCCCGACGCCGTGCGCCCCATCTGGCAGGACTAGGATACGAACCCATAAAGGGGATTCCCTTTTGGATGGACGCTGATTCATTTCTCCTGACGGGAGGATGTGATGGCGCGTTTTGATCTGACGGATTTTGAGTGGTCGGTGATCCAGCCGCTTTTGCCCAACAAGCCG
>JAQSWY010000031.1 GCA_029266425.1 Xanthobacteraceae bacterium | reverse complement strand
ACGGGCGATACCCATGCCAGCGCTGCGCTGAAGCGCCACCTCGCCGGCGTGCTGCTGCGCCGCGTCGCCGCCCGGCTCGCGGAGCCGCCGCAATGAGCGACCCTGCGATGCGCTGCGAAGTCTCCTTCACGCTGAACGGCTTAGCGGAAGTGTTATCCACCGACGCTCGCCGCACGCTGGTCGACGCGCTGCGCGAGGATTTCGCCCTCACCGGCAGCCATGTCGGCTGCGAGCACGGCGTGTGCGGCGCCTGCACGGTGCGGGTCGACGGCAGCATCGTGCGCGGCTGCCTGATGCTGGCGGTGCAGGCGGATGGCTGTCGGGTCGAGACCATCGAGGGCCTGTCCGACAGCGGCGAGATCGCCGACCTTCAGGCCGCCTTCCGCACCCGCAACGCGCTGCAATGCGGCTTCTGCACGCCCGCGATGCTGCTGACCGCCGCCGAGCTCCTGGCTTCGCCGCATCGGCCCGATCGCGCGGAGATCCGCGCTCACATCTCCGGCAATTATTGCCGCTGCACCGGCTATCACGCCATCGTCGACGCCATCGAGGCGACGCTGGCTGCACGCGCGGGGGCAGCGGCATGATCATGCCGCTGACCGCGCTCGACCGGCCGAACTCCTATATCGGCAAATCCGTGCCCCGGCCGAACATCGACCGGCTGATCCAGGGCCGCGGGGAGTATGTCAGCGACGTCGTGCTGCCGCGCATGGCGCACGTGGTCTTCGTGCGCTCGCCCCATGCCCATGCCCGCATCGTCGCTATCAAGAGCGAAGCGGCGAAGGCCGCTCCGGGCGTCATCGCGATCGTCACCGGGGCGGAGCTGGCAGCCGTCATCACCCCGTGGGTCGGCGTGCTCTCGCATCTCGCCGGGCTGAAATCGGCGCCGCAGCACGCGATCGCCGTGGAGCGCGCCTGCTGGCAGGGCGAGGCGGTGGCCGCCGTCGTCGCCCGCAGCCTCGCCGAGGCCGAGGACGCCGCGGAACTGGTCGAGGTCGAGTACGAGCCGCTTGACCCCGTCACCGATCCGCTCGCCGCACTGGAGCCGAATGCCCCCGTCATCCATCCCGCCCTCGGCGACAACCTCGCCTTCGAGCGCCGGATCGATGTCGGCGAGGTCGACCGCGCCTTTGCCGAGGCCGCCCATGTCGTCTCGGCGCGCTATGAGTTCGGCCGCCACACCGGCGTGACGCTGGAGCCGCGCGCGGTGGTCGCCGATTACAATGCCGGCACCGGGCGTCTCACCGTCTATCAGGGCACCCAGGCCCCGCACATGGTGCAGAACATCCTCGCCAGCCATCTCGGGCTGGAAGAGGCGCAGGTCCGGGTCGTCTGCAAGGATGTCGGCGGCTCCTTCGGCATCAAGGTGCACATCTATGCCGACGAGATGGCGACCGCCGCGCTCTCCAAGCTGCTGAAGCGTCCGGTCAAATTCGTCGCCGACCGGCTGGAGAGCTTCCTCACCGACATCCATGCCCGCGATCACAGCGTCGATGGCCGCATGGCGATCGATGGCGAGGGCCGCATCACCGCGCTGGAGATCGATGACATCACCGGCATCGGCCCCTATTCGATGTATCCGCGGACCAGCGCGGTCGAGACCAACCAGGTGCTGAACCTCACGGGCGGGTCCTATGTGCTGCCGGCCTACCGGGCCCGCGGCCGCGTCGTGTTCCAGAACAAGACGATGATGAGCCAGTACCGCGCCGTCGGGCACCCGATCGCCTGCGCGGTCGCCGAAGGGCTCGCCGATCTTGCGGCGGAGGCCGCAGGGCTTGATCCGGCGGAGTTTCGCCGCCGCAATCTGGTGCCCGACGACGCCTATCCGTGCACGTCCGCGACAGGGCTCAAGTTCGAGGGCCTCTCGCACCACGCCGCGCTCGACAAGCTGCTGGCGCTGATGGATTACGTGGGGCTGCGCCGCGAGCAGGCGGAATTGCGCCAGCGCGGCATCCATCGCGGCATCGGCCTCGCCAGCTTCATCGAGATCACCAATCCGGGCGCCGCCTTCTACGGCGTCGGCGGCGCGCGCATCTCCTCGCAGGATGGTGCGGTGGCGCGGCTTGATGCCACCGGCGCGCTGATCGTCCACACCAGCGTCACCGAGCAGGGCCAAGGCACCGAGGCGATCGTCGCGCAGGTCGCGGCCACCGCGCTCGGCGTCGAACTCGACAAGGTCCGCGTCGTGCTCGGCGACACCGACGTCATTCCCTATGGCGGCGGCACCTGGGCCTCGCGCGGCGCCGGCATTGGCGGCGAGGCGGTGTGGCAGGCGAGCGCGGCCTTGAAGGCCAATGTGCTCACTGCGGCCGGCGCCATGCTGCAGGCCGAGCCTACAAGCCTCGACATCGAGGCCGGCGTGGTGGTCGATGCCGACACGCGGCGCGAGCGTGTCAGCCTCGCAGAGCTCGCCCGCGTCGTCTATTTCCGCCCGGATACGCTGCCGCTCGGCTTCCAGCCGGAATTCATGGCGACCCGGCATTTCGTGCCGCGCAACTATCCCTTCGCCTTCACCAACGGCATCCAGGGCTCGTATCTCGAGGTCGATACGCAGACCGGCTTCGTGACGCTGCTCGGCCATTGGGTGGTCGAGGATTGCGGGCGCATCCTCAATCCGCAGTTGGTCGACGAGCAGGTGCGCGGCGGCGTGGTGCAGGGATTGGGGGCCGCTCTGTTCGAGCACTGCCTCTATGACACTGAGGGCCAGCTGCTGAACGGCAGCATGGCAGACTATCTCGTGCCCATGGCGGTCGAGATGCCCGACATCGTGGTCGGCCATGTCGAGACGCCCACAGCCGAGAGCGCGATCGGCGCCAAGGGCGCGGGCGAGGCCGGCACCGCCGGCGCTCCGGCGGCGGTGATGAACGCCATCAATGATGCGCTGTCGCCGCTCAATGCCCGCGTCACTGCCATGCCCTTCACCCCCGACCGCATCCTCGCTGCGCTCGGCACACTTCCGCCCGGCGACTGACGTCGCCGCCATCCATCCAGAACGCAATCGCTAAGGGAAAAACGTCATGGAAATCAGAGTCGGCAGGGCCGCCATCGAAGAAGCCTCGAAGAAGCTTTCCAATTGGGGACGCTGGGGAACGGACGATCACAGCGGCACCCTCAATCACGTGACGCCGCAGGACGTCGTTGAGGCCGCCAAGCTGGTGAAGAAGGGCAAGGTGTTCGCGCTCGGCATCCCGCTCGATCGCGATGGTCCGCAGAACGGCCTGTTCGGCGGCCGCTTCAACCCGATCCATCAGATGCTTGCCACCGGCACCGACGCCATTTCCGGCCAGCAGGACTGGAACAAGATCCGCTATGCCGACGACACGCTGAACCTCTGCGTGCAGGGCGCGACGCACTGGGACGCGCTCGGCCACGTCTTCTACGAGGACAAGGCCTATAACGGTCATGACGCCAAGCTGATCGACTCGCGCGGCCTTTCGGTGCTCGGCATCGAGCATTCCAAGTCGAAGATGAGCGGGCGGGGCGTGCTGCTCGACATTGCCCGGTTCCGCGGCGTCGACTGGATGAAGGACGGCGAGAGCATCTCCAATGACGAGCTCGACGCCTGCGCGAAGAAGCAGGGCGTCGAGATCCGCAAGGCGGACTTCGTCATCATCCGCACCGGCCAGATGGAACGCTGCCTGTCGGAAGGCGCGTGGGGCGGCTATGCCGGCGGCGATGCGCCGGGCGTGAAGTTCGAGAATTGCTACTGGTGCCAGGAGAAGGAGATCGCCGCGATCTGCTCCGACACCTGGGGCGTGGAAGTCAGGCCGAACGAGACCGACGAGGCCAACCAGCCCTGGCACTGGGTGGTGATCCCGGCCATGGGCCTGTGCATGGGCGAGATCTTCTATGTGAAGGAACTCGCCGAGGACTGCGCGGCTGACGGCGTCTACGAGTTCTTCTTCTGCGGCCCGCCGCTGATCATCACCGGCGGCACCGGCTCGCCGATCAATCCGCAGGCCATCAAGTAAGGCCGGCCGTGCATTCCAGGGCGGCGGGCCAACCGCCGCCTTCCCTCTTGTTCAGTTCGGAGAAAGCCATGGCCGCCGCCCGAAAGGTCATCATCACCTGCGCCTGCACCGGCGCGATCCACACCCCTTCCATGTCGCCGCATCTGCCGGTCACGCCGGACGAGATCATTGCCGACGCGGTCGGCGCGGCGGAGGCCGGGGCGGCGATCCTGCACCTGCACGCCCGCAATCCGGAAACCGGCAAGCCGGACCAGACGCCCGAGGCGTTCGGCCGCTTCCTGCCGCAGATCAAGCAGCAGACCAGCGCAGCCATCAACATCACCACGGGCGGCAGCCCCTATATGAAGGTCGAAGAGCGCGTGCTCCCCGCCGCGACCTACAAGCCGGAAGTCGCCTCCCTGAACATGGGCTCGATCAACTTCGGCCTCTACCACCTGCTCGACCGCTACAAGGACTTCAAGTTCGAGTGGGAGCGCCAGCATCTGGAAGCCACCCGCGATCTCGTCTTCCGCAATTCGTTCAAGGACATCGAGTACATTCTCGAGACCTGCTACGACAACGGCACGCGCTTCGAGTTCGAGTGCTACGACATCGCCCATCTCTATAATCTCAAGCACTTCCTCGACCGTGGGCTGGTGAAGCCGCCGCTGTTCGTGCAGTCGGTGTTCGGCATCCTCGGCGGCATCGGCACCCACCCTGAAGACATCATCCACATGAAGCGCACCGCCGACCGGCTGTTCGGCGACCAGTATCGCTGGTCGGTGCTGGGCGCAGGCGCCTCGCAGCTGCGCATCGCCGCCATGGCCGCGTCGATGGGCGCCAATGTGCGCGTCGGCCTCGAGGATTCGCTCTGGCTTGGCCCGGGCAAGCTCGCCACCTCGTCGGGCGACCAGGTGCGCAAGGCACGGCAGATCCTCGAAGGCATGGGCCTGGAGTTGGCGAGCCCGGACGAGGCGCGCGAGATCCTGGAGCTCAAGGGTCCGGACAAGGTGGCATTCTGAGTGCCTGACGGGCTGATTGCCTGATGGGCCGCCTGCCCCGTGCTCCCTCATCCCCGGGCTTGACCCGGGGATCCAGACTTGGGACCGGGTGCATGCGGTGGAGCTGGATCCCCGGGCCAAGCCCGGGGATGAGGGTAGATCTTGAATGTGAGGTCACATGCTGAACGCCGCGATCGTGGGAATGGGCTGGTGGGGGCGCACCCTGGTCGATTCCGTCCAGGGCAAGAGCGCCGACATACGCTTCACCGCCGGCGCCACCCGCAGCCGCGACAAGGCGGCCGAGTATGCCGAGAAGACCGGCATCGCCCTGCTCGACGGCTATGAGGCGGTGCTGGCCGATCCCTCGATCGATGCGGTGGTGCTGGCAACCCCGCATCTCGACCACGCCAGCCAGGTCGAAGCGGCAGCGCTCGCCGGCAAGGATGTCTTTGTCGAGAAGCCCTTCACCATGACGAAGGCGAGCGCCGAGGCCGCGGTGCGCGCGGTGGAGGCCGCCGGCGTGACGCTCGGCCTCGGCCACAACAGGCGCTTCCACCCGAACATGACGCGGCTGCGCGACATGGTGCGGGACGGCGAGCTCGGCACCATCCTCCATGTCGAGACGGTGATGACCGGATCGAGCGGGCTTTTCCTGCCCAAGGGCATCTGGCGCACCGACCCCGAACAGTCGCCCGCCGGCGGCATGACCGGCATGGGCATCCATCTGGTCGATGGCATGATCGACCTGTTCGGCGAGATCGAGGCGGTCGCCTGCCAGAGCGCCAGCCGCGCCGCGCCGTCCGGGCTCCACGACACCACCTCGGTGCTGCTGCGCTTCCGCTCCGGCGCCACCGGCTCGCTGCTCACCATGAACGCGACGACGCCGACCTACCGCTTCGCCGCCTATGGCTCGAAGGGCGTCGCCGAGATCAGCAAGCAGTCGCTGGCCAGCTTCCTGTTCCAGCCCGCGCCCGACGGGCCGGTCTCGGCAAAGCCGACGCCGAAGCCGATCGTGGGCCTTGAGGTCACCGACGCCGATACGGTGCGCGCCGAACTCGAAGCCTTCGCCCGCGCGGTCGAGGGCGGCACGCCCTTCCCGATTTCCCATAGCGAGATGATCCATGGCGTAGCGGTGTTCGAGGCGATCGTCGCCGCCATCGGCCAGGATCGCTTCATCCCCGTCAATTGAGGACCACGCATGAGCGAGAACGCTGCACGCAAGACCATGATCGTCACCGGCGGCTCGAAGGGTATCGGCGCCTCCATCTGCCGCGCGGCCGCCGCCGCCGGCTATAATGTCGCCCTCACCTACAAGGGCGACCTCGAGGGCGCCAAAGCCGTGGCCGGCGAGGTCGAGGCGGCGGGCGGCAAGGCGCTCATCGTCAATGGCGACGTCGCAATCGAGGCCGACATCATCCGGCTGTTCGAGGAGGTGGACCGCACCTTCGGCGCGCCCGACGTGCTGGTGAACAATGCCGGCGTGGTCGGTCCGCTCGGTCGCCTCGAACAGGTGAGTGCGCAGACGCTGAACGACATTCTCACCATCAATGTCACCGGCAGTTTCCTGTGCTGCCGCGAGGCGGTGAAGCGCATGTCGACCAGGAATGGTGGACGCGGCGGGGTCATCGTCAACATGTCCTCGCGCGCCGCGGAACTCGGCGGCGCCGGCGAGTGGATCCACTACGCCGCCACCAAGGGCGCGGTCGACAGCCTGACCTATGGCCTCGGCCGCGAGGTGGCGGGCGAAGGCATCCGGGTCAATGCGGTGGCGCCAGGCCTTATCGCCACCAATCTGCATGCCGCCGCCGGCGCGCCGGATCGTCTCGCGCGCCTCGGTCCGAACGTGCCGATGGGCCGGCCGGGCGAGCCTGAGGAAGTGGCCGAAGTGGTGCTGTGGCTGGCCTCGCCCGCGGCCCGTTACGTGACCTCGGCAGTGGTGCCGGTTTCCGGCGGAAGGTGATCGAAAGCGCCAGCGTCACCGCTGAGTGCTTTCGTTCACGAAGATTTGGGTACCGGCCGACAAGGGAATCGCAGGTGGTGCGCAAGTCGCGCGTCGCCTGCGTTTGTGCGTCTGCAAACTTGTTCCAAGACGATGTCGCGGCTCTCTATTTCTCTATTCGAAAGAGTTGCGCTTCGTCTTTCCATCGTTGACATGATCGAAAATCTACAGGATTATCTACCGATAAATAAGCTACCGACGTCATCCGAAAGCGGACGACGATCGGCACAGACCGACCGGCAGAGCCACCGCGACCGCAGTGGAAGGCGGCGGAATCGCCCGGCGGGACGACGTACCCAGAACAAGAAGCATCCCGGCAGGATTCGGGAGCAAGGGAGACGACGACCATGGCGAGATTTACGGGCGCACTTGCGTTCGCGGCGGCGCTTGCCGCGCTGAGCTTCACCTCCGCTGCACCCGACGTGGCGAAGGCCGACCCGGTCAAGATCCGGATCGGCTGGTCCACCATGCCGGGCCATTTGATCCCGGTGCTCTATTCCAAGCCGGACATCCTCAAGCACTACGGCAAGAGCTACACGGTGGAGCCGATCCGCTTCCGCGGCTCCTCCCCGCAGATCTCCGCCATGGCGGCAGGCGAGATCGATATGGCGGCCTTCGGCGCCCTGACACTGGCGCTCGCGGTGAACAACGCCCGGATCGACGCCAAAGTAGTGGCCGACATCATCCAGGACGGCGTCGGCGACTCGCATTCAGAGACGTTCATGGTGCGGGCCGATTCCGGCATCACCAAGCTGGAGGACATGAAGGGCAAGCGGATCGGCACTAATGCCATCGGCTCGGCCTCCGACACCGCGATCCGCGCCATGTTCCGTTCCAAGGGCATGCAGGACAAGCGCGACTTCACCATGGTGGAGGTCGCCTTCCCCAACATCCCGGCCATGCTCGAAGAGGGCAAGATCGATCTCGGCACCGTGCTCCAGCCGATGTCGGACCAGATGCTCGCCAGCGGCAAGTACAAGGTGCTGTTCACCTCCAAGGACGCCATCGGCCCCTCGGAACTGGTCTTCCTCACCGCCAACGGCAAGTTCCTGGATGCCAACCGCGCCGCACTGATGGACTTCTTCGAGGACCATATACGCGCCGTGCGCTGGTTCACCGATCCGAAGAACCATGACGAGGCGGTGAAGATCGTCGCCAACTTCATGCAGCAGCCGCCGGAGACGCTCTCCTATCTGTTCTCCAAGGACGACTATTTCCGCGACCCCTTCATGGTGCCGAACCTCAAGGCGCTGCAGGCCAACATCAACCTCACCGTCGATCTCGGCCTCGCGCCAAAGGGCATCACGGTCGATCCGAACTATGTCGACCTCAGCTTCGTGAAGGAAGCCCAGCGCCGCATCGAGGCCGGCCAATGATGATGGCAGCTCCCAAGCTGAAGCCCGCCGCGGAGGCCGCGGCGGGTGGCATCTCGATCCGCGAGGTCTCCCACACCTACGGCCGCGCCGGCCAGGGTGTGCTCGCGCTCGACCGCATCAATCTCGACATCGGCGACTGCGAGTTCCATGCACTGCTCGGGCCCTCGGGGTGCGGCAAGAGCACCCTGCTCTATCTCCTCGGGGGCTTCATCCCGGTGCAGCAGGGCCAGATCATCACCGAGAACGGCGTGGTCACCGCGCCGGGACCGGACCGCAGCATCGTGTTCCAGAATTTCGCGCTCTTCCCCTGGAAGACGGTGAAGGACAACGTGCTCTACGGCCTGAAGAAGGCCGGCTTCGGCGCCGAGGAGCGCGTCAAGCGGGCGCAGGACTATATCGACCTGGTGCATCTCACCGGCTTCGAGAACTCCTACCCTTCCCAGCTTTCCGGCGGCATGCAGCAGCGCGCGGCGATCGCCCGCACGCTCGCCATCGACCCGCGCATCCTCCTGATGGACGAGCCGTTCGGCGCGCTCGACGCGCAGACCAGGCGTGTCATGCAGGAAGAATTGCGCGCCATCTGGCGCCGCACCCGCAAGACCGTGGTGTTCGTCACACATGACGTGCAGGAGGCGGTGTTCCTCGCCGACCGCATCTCGATCATGAGCGCGCGCCCCGGCCGCATCCAGCACATCATCGATGTCGACCTGCCGAAGGATCGCGGCGAGGAGATCCTCGAGGACCAGCGCTTCATCCAGCTCAGTGAGCAGATCTGGCGGCTGGTGCGCGAACAAGCGGTGGCGGCGACGCGGGGAGCGCACTGATGGCGGACGCGGTGATCACCCCATCACGAAGCGGCGGCAGCGGCAGTGGCGGCGGCGTGCTGTACGGCCTGATGAACACGGCGCTGCGCTTCTCGCCCATCCTCGTTCTGTGTGCGCTGTGGGAGTTCCTCGGCCTCTCCGGCCTGGTCCAGCAGCAGATGCTGCCCGGGCTCGGCGAGATCGGTACCGAGTTCTTCCGCATGCTGTTCGAGGGCGACCTGCTCTACAACACCGCGCGCTCGATCAGCCGCGCCGCCGCCGGCCTCGGCTCGGCGATCATGGTCGGCATGCTGATCGGCCTGCTGATGGCGACCTTCCGTCCGGTGCGGCTGCTGCTCAATCCGATCGTGCAGATCTTCTATCCGATGCCGAAGTCGGCGCTGATCCCGGTGGTGATGATCTGGCTCGGCCTCGGCGATTCCTCGAAGGTCCTCCTGATCTTCCTCGGCTGCCTGCTCCCTGTGGTAGTCGGCACCTATAATGGCGCACGCGGCGTGAACCCGTTCCTCCTGTGGTCGGCGGCCAGCCTCGGGGCCTCGCGCACCGAGGTGCTGCGCGAGGTGGTGCTGCCGGCGGCGATGCCGGACATCCTCAATGGCTGCCGCACCGCGCTCGCCTTTTCCTTCATCCTGATGGTGAGCTCGGAATTCGTCATCGCCACCGACGGCGTCGGCTACATGATCTCCTCGCTCGGCGATGGCGGTCTCTATCCGGGGATGTTCGCGGTGATCTTCTTCGTCGCCGCGATCGGCTTTGCCGCGGACCGCCTCTATGCGGCGCTGGTGCGCAGGCTGCTGCGCTGGAGAGAGGCATGATGCAGATGACGCAAGCCCACCCGCTCGCGCACACGCCCGGGCAGAAGACCCCGCCGCCGCGCCGGCACATCTCGCCGAAGGTCGTCGACACCGCGGTGCAGGCCGGCGTCATCGTCGCCGTGGCGGCGATCTGGGAGTTCGGTGCCCGCTTCGGCGCGATCAATCCGTTCCTGCTGCCGCCGCTCTCGATCGTGCTGGAGCGGCTCGGCGCGGACGTCGTGTCCGGCGCGGTGTTCGTCGATCTCGGGCTGACGCTCTATCGCGCGCTGCTCGGCTTCTTCATCGGCGCGGTGATCGGGATACCGATCGGCATATTGATGGCGCGCTCAAGCCTCGTGCGCTGGTTCTTCGATCCGCTTGTCTCCATCGGCTTCCCGATGCCGAAGATCGCCTTCCTGCCGATCTTCATATTGTGGTTCGATATCTACGACACCTCGAAGATCATCATGGTGGCGTTCTCCTGCTTCTTCCCCATCGTCTCGGCGACTTATGCCGGCTGCATGGGCATCGACAAATGGCCGATCTGGTCGGCCCGCTCGATGGGCGCCAAGGACCGGGAGTTGCTGTGGGAGATCTATCTGCCTGCCGCCATGCCGCAGATCCTGACCGGGCTCCAGGTGGCGCTGCCGACCGGCATGATCACCACCATCGTCACCGAGATGCTGATGGGCGGGCGCGGCATTGGCGGCACTATGATCATGGCGGGGCGCTTCGCCGACTCGGTCGGGGTGTTCGCCGGGATCGTCGAGATCATCATCCTCGGTTTCATCGTGGTAAAGAGCCTGGAACTGGTGCGCCGCCGGCTGCTGGTCTGGCACCCGGAATCGCGGCGCTAGTGCATCCTGCCTTCGAACGAAGCAGTAAGATGCTCTGGCAGTTTTAAGTGGCCCAACCTGTATTTGGTAAATGCGGTTTGGGCAGGCTTCAGGCGAGAAAGATGCGGACGAGCATTCCCGGCGCGACGCCGATCCCCTTTGGCATCGACGCCGGAGCGCTTGCCCGCATTTCGCCCGGAGGGGGCGGGGCGACGGCCGGCTTCCCCTCGGCCGTCGCCCATCCGGGCCGGATCCTGCGCATCAACGATGCCGGGCTCGAACTGCCGGCACCCGCCATCGGCGAGCCGGAGATGTCGACGGCCGAGCGGGTCGCCGCCCATCTGAGACGGCTCGCAGGCGCCTGGAATGTGCCGGCGGCCCGCTTCATCGGGCACTATTTCGCGTTCCTTGGGCGGCAGCTCGAGACGCATCGGGCGGAGCTGGAAGAGAAGCTCGCCCCGTTCGATGGGCTGTTCGCGCCGGAGGATTTCATTTTCTCCGCGCCACTGCCGCTGCCGCGCGCCCATCTCCTCGCGCCCGCGGAAGGGCATGGAGGCCAGCCCGCGGCCGCCGACTATGTCGCGGTCGATTTCGCCTTCTGGCTGGGCGACGCGCCGACCGCGGTCTTCGCCCTCCCCTCCCCACTCACGCCCGGCACGGCGCGGCGGCGCGACGAGCGGCTGGCCGCTGCCGGTGTGAGGCTCGTCAGCTATGGTGCGATTGATTTGGCGGATCCGGAGTTCGGCCTATTTCCACGCATTCTCGGCGAAGCGGTCCGGTTCTGGGAGGGCGAGGCGCTGCCCTCAGCGCCGGTGACGAGGGGGCTGCCGGAATTCTAAGGCGCGCACTGCTTTAGCATCCTTCGAGGCTCGCTGCGCTCGCACCTCAGGATGAGGTTGATCTTGAAACAGAGAACCACCTCATCCTGAGGTGCCCGGCAAAGCCGGGCCTCGAAGGATGCTGAAGCAGAGCGACGGCTTCACGCCGTCGCGCCGCGATACCAGTCCGCAATCTCCTCGCCCGTCATCACCGTGGTCTTCTCGCGGGCCAGCACATAATCCAGCAATTCCTCGAAATAGCGGATGCGGTGCGGCGCGCCGGTGAGGTACGGGTGCGTGCTGATCGCCATCACCTTGGCGTTCTCCGCGCCCTCATCCCAGAGCCGGTCGAACTGGTCGACGGCGCGGCGCTTGAGGCCGTCCGACGGCTGGTGCTGCACCGCATGGACCACGATGTCGTTGGTCTCGACCGTGTAGGGCACCGACAGGATCGGCCCGTGCTTCGTCGCGAGCTCCAGCGGCAGGTCGTCGATCACCCAGTTGGCGACGTAGCCGATGCCGGCTTCCTTCAGGAGATCGAGCGTCTCCTCATTCTCGGTGAGGCCCGGGCTTTCCCAGCCCGGGGGGATGCGCCCGGTGAAGGCGCGGATGGTCTCGACCGTGTCGAAGATTGCCTTGCGCTGGTCTTCCAGATGATGCATCGGCCGCTGCACGAAGCCGTGGCCCATGAACTCCCAGCCGGCGTCGCGGGCGGCCCCGGCGACGCGCTCATAGGAGTTGATGACATTGCCATTGACCGCGAAAGTGGCGCGGATGCCGCGCTTCTCCAGCGCGCTCAGAATGCGCCAGAAGCCGACCCGCATGCCGTATTCGTGCCAGGCCCAGTTCGCCAGGTCCGGCATCAAAGGCTGGCCCATCGGCGCCGGCAGCACGGTGCGCGGCTGGGGACGCTCGATCGACCATTCCTCGACATTCACGATCACCCACACGGCGAGGCGGGCGTCGTTCGGCAGATGTAGTCTCGGCCGGTCCACATAGGCGAGGTATGGCGCGCGGTCGCTGAGTTTGCTCATGGCACTGTCCGGGGCATGTCACGTGAGAACGAACGGGCGAAGCGCGCGGCTCCGCCCGTCATAAGCTGTTCTATTTATCAATCGATCACAACCCAAGCAGCGCCTTCGCGGTGCCGCCGCCGATCTTCGCGCGAACCTCGTCCGTAAAGCTTTCGACGCTCAGCACATGGCCTACGGGGTCGTACTCCGCCATGTCGAACGGATAGTCGGTGCCGAGCACGATCTTGTCCGGGCCATAGGTCTCGACCAAATATTTGAGTTGGTGCGGCGTGAACACCACCGTGTCGAAATAGACCCGGCGCAGATATTCGCTCGGCGGGCGCGGCAGGCCGCCATTGGAATCCTTGCGCGCGCCCCAGGCATGGTCGATACGGCCCGAATAAGCCGGCAGGAAGCCGCCGCCATGCACCGCCAGCAGCTTCAGCCTGGGATGCCGTTCCAGCACGCCGTCGAAGATGAGGTAGTGAAGCGCGACCGTGGTCTCGAGCGGATTGCCGATGACATTGCTGAAATAGAAGCGGCTAAAGCGCTCGCCACCGGTGAAGCCATTGGGATGGATCATGATCAGCGCGCCGAGCTCTTCAGCCTTGGCGAAGACCGGCTCGAACTCGGGCGAGGAGAGCTCGCGTCCATCGACATTGGTCAGGAGCTGCACGCCCTTGAGGCCGAGCTGCTTCACCGCGCGCTCCAACTCGGCGACGGCGGAGCTTGGGTCCTGCAGCGCGACGGTGCCGAGCCCGGCGAGACGATCCGGCCGCTTGGCGACGAAGGCAGCGACGCCGTCATTCACCATGCGCGTAGCCGGCACCGCATATTCGGGCGCGACCGTGTAGTAGCACTGGAACGGCGGCGGGGCGACGACCTGGATGTCGATGCCGAGCTTGTCGAGCACCTTCATGCGGTCGCCGATATCGGTCATGGCGACGGTGCGGTCCTGATCCTGGCGCTGATTGACCGCGCGGGTCTCCTCGTTCGAGAACCTTGCCATCGGAATGGTGCCGACATCGAGATGCGGCTTGATGAACTCGGCCGCCTCCGGCACGCCGACATGGGCATGGATGTCCACGGTCGTGGTGCTGAGCCGCGCCGGGGCCGGCGCGGGCTGGCGGGCCGAGGTCGGCCCGTAGCGGTTCACATTGCCGCCGAGCGTCTCGGTGTCGATGATGCTGTGGTCCATGAATGCGTCCTCGAAATATGCGGCCTCGAAAGCGTCCGCTAAAAGGGCCGGCGGCGCGGAGGGCCCGGCCGCCGGCTGTCGATCACATGCCGTCGCTCACATGTTCTTGGCCTTCCAGGCGGCGACGTCGGCCTTGACCTTGTCACGCGAGAAGTCGTTCGCCGGGCCGATGATGGAGGCATCGAGGAAGGTCGCGGGATCGATTTCCGCCTTCAGCTCGCCGATCTTCACCAGCGGCGGCTGCACGGCCTTCCACACTTCCGGCTGCAGATCGCCAAGCCGCTTGGTGGTGGAATAGGCGAGCTCGATCGAGGCGTTGAGGAACTCCTGGCCGAACTGGTCGTTCGGCCATTCTTCCGGCACCGCCTTCTTGCACATGGCGGCGAGCACCGCCGGATCGATCTTGGCGACCTCCATGCCCTTGGAATAGGCGCGGAAGAAGCCTTCCAGCGTCTTGCGCAACTCGTCGATCCGCGACGCCGACACCACGAAGTTATTGGCCGGCTGCTCCGCAACCTCCGGCGGGGTGATGAGCCGGATCTTCATGCCGGCGGCCTGCATCGACAGCCAGTCCGGCGTTGCGCCAGCGAACGCCGCCACCGTGCCGTTCTTCATCGCGGTGACCTGCGTCGGACCGGAATCCCCCACCACGACCGTCTTCACGTCGGAGATCGGGATATTCTTGGTGTTGAGCGCGACCGTCAGGGTGACAAGATCACGATCGCTGGCGAGGCCGACAGTTTTTCCCTTGAGGTCCGCCACCGACTTGATCGGGCTGTCGGCGAGCACCGCGACGCCCTCCGGCGCCTTCTGGTGCGCTTCATAGATGGTCTTGATCTTGATGCCGGCCTGCACCGCCTGGAAGGTCTGCGGCGCGTCGAGCATGGCGAGCTCGGCCTGGCCGTTCTGCACGAAGGCGACGTAGGGAACCGAGGTCGAGGACGGCAGCAGATTGACCTCGATACCCTCGTCCTTGAAATAGCCGAGCGCCTCGCCGGCGACGATCGGATAGAAGTTCGCCGAGCGCGGCAGCGGCATGATGACATTGACGGTGCGCAGCTTCTGCGCCCCGGCCTCGGTGACGCCGGCCGGCAGCATCAGCGCTGCCAGTGCCGCTACAGCGAGACCGGCGGACACTTTGCCGGCAATCATCTTCTGTTCCTTAAGCATGGCAAGTTCCTCCCTTCGGCGCTTTGCGCGCCGTTTCCTTGGACGTGAATTGTCAGTTCAGGCAGATGGCGAGGCGGTCCCTTTCCTTTGGATGGTGTTATCCGAAGGAAAGGCTTTAGTTGCTGGAGCATGTTCTTTTCGCAAAAGTCTTCAATTTTTGCGAAACATGCTCTAGCGGGTCCGCCAGGCCTTGGCACGCTTCCGGCTCATCGCCGCCATGCGGGCGTCGTTGCGCCAGTAGACGAGATGGTCGTCAGCCTTCTCCATGGCCATGAAGAGCAGGTAGCCGACTATGGTGAGCATCACCAATACGGCGAAGGAGGCGGACATGTTCAGCGCGAAGCTGTAGCGCTGCATCAGCACGCCCATGCCTTCACCGGCGGAGATGAACTCGCCGACTATGGCGCCGATCAAGGCGAGCGAGATCGCCGCCTTCAGGCCGGCCATGATGATCGGCATGGCACTCGGCAGCATAAGGCTGAAGAAGATCTGCCTCTTCTTCGCGCCGATCGAGCGGAACATCTCGTATGCGTCCTCATCGACATTGAGCAATCCCGTCAATGTGTTGATGAAGGGCGGGAAGAAGCAGATCAGCGCGCCGATGGCGATCTTCGGGCTGGTGCCGAAGCCGAGCCAGGCGATGATGATCGGCGCCAGCGCGATGCGCGGAATGACCTGAAGCACAATCACATAAGGCGAGATGTAGCGCCGGAAGGTCTCGCTGAGACCGGCGGCGACGGCGAGTGCTATGCCGACCACCGAGCCGATGACGAAGCCGGCCAGCGCCTCCCACAGCGTGATGCCCATATGGTACCAGGCATTGCCGCGCACGAAGAGCATGTCGTAGAGCGCGACCACGATCGAGCTCGGCCGCGGCAGGATCAGCTGGTCGACGAAGCCAAAGGCGCTCGCCGCCTCCCACACCGCGATGATGCCGAGGAAGAGCGCGAGATGCCGGGCGATACGTCCGATCACGATCCCGCGCGGGGTGCCGGCATCAACGACGCCGGCAAAGGAATCATTGGTGGCGAGGCTCATCTCAATGTCCTCCCAGGATGGCGCGGACTTCGGAGACCATTTCATTGAAGGCCGGCGTCTGCATCAGCGAGATCTCGCGCGGACGGGCGAACGGTACATCGACGATCTTGGCGAGGCGGCCGGGGCGCGGCGTCATCACCATCACCTGGTCGGCGAGGAAGATCGCTTCGGAGATGTTGTGGGTGACGAACAGCGAGGTGGCGTCGACATCGTCGACGATGCGCAGCAATTCGAGGTTCAGCCGCTCGCGGGTGAACTCGTCGAGCGCGCCGAACGGCTCGTCCAGCAGCAATATGTTGGCGCCGGTCTGCAGGAGACGGGCAAGCGCCACGCGCTGCTGCATGCCGCCTGAGAGCTGACGCGGAAAGGAGAATTCGAAATCCTTCAGCCCGACGAGACGCAAGAGGGCGATGGCGCGCTCCTTGTCGGCCGAGGTCGGCTTGCTCCTCACCTCGGTGGGCAGCAGCACGTTCTCCACCGCCGTGCGCCATTCGAGCAGCGTCGGGCGCTGGAACATCATGCCGACATCGGAGGACGGCCCGTTCACCTCCTTGCCCAGAACGCTGAGGCTGCCGGAGGTCTTGCCGATCAGCCCGGCGATGAGGCGCAGCAAGGTCGACTTGCCGCAGCCGCTGGGTCCGACCAGCGAGACAAAGGTGCCGCGCTTGATGTCGAAGCTGGCGCTCTCCAGCGCGACCACGTCGCGGTTGAAGACCTTGGCGACACCTTGAGCGGAGATGACGGCATCATCCGTCAGCAGCGCGGGCGCCGCTCGGGCCGGAATGATGTTGGCGGCTAGAGCATTCATATATTCGGCTCCTCCTCGCCGAACGCGCGACCGGGTGCATTCGCCCGGAGGGGCGTTGGGGCGACGTGGGTGTTTCCTTCGCCGATGCCGGGCTTCAAGCGGTCCGGTCTTCGGCAGTTTCCGTAAGTTGATGTCTCGCGGGCGCCTTGTTTGCGTGGGCGCCTTCTATGAACCGACCGTCGTCAGGCGACGATCGACCGGCTCTCCAGCGCACGCAGGATCTGCCCCTGCGATTTGCCGACGTGACGCCGCACGACGCGCGCCGCGGCATTGCCGTTGCGTGCCTGCAGCGCATCGATGATCTCGTTGTGGTCGCGCAGCGGCCCTTCCGAGCCGCCCGGATCGACGATGACGGAGAGGCTCACCATGCAGAGCCGCTCATAGAGATCCATCACTCGCCGGGTTTCCTCCGCGAGGCGCTGGTTCTGCGACAGAACGGCGAGGTGGTGGTGGAAATTGCGGTTGTACTCGACATACACCGGGACTGAGGAGCGATCGGCGTCACGATAGCGGTCGAGCGCCTTGAGCTCGGCATCGGAGGCGACGATGGCGACCTTGCGCACGCAGGCGCTCTCCAGGATCAGCCGCAGCTCCAGCATGTCCTCGGCGTCCTTGATCGAGATCGGACGGACGCGATGCCCGCGCCGCGGCTCGATCTCGACGAGACCCTCCAGCTCCAGCTTCTGCATGGCGTCGCGCACCGGCGACTTCGAGACCCCGAAACGCTCCGCAAGGTCCGCCTCGCGCAGCTCAGCACCGGGCCGTATCGAGCAGGAGAGAATCTCCCGCCGTACCAGCTCATAGACCCTGTTGCGCACGAGGTTCATGCCGGAACCGTCCCTTCGTGGAATATCAGGGAGGCTATATTGATCGACTGATAACGTCAAGACGACAGCGTCGACGAGGCGTCATTCTCCGTCGGGAAATGTCGCTGCGATGCAGCATCCACCTGGAGTTCCTGCCCTTCGACTCAAGCAAGAGCAAGAGAGATTGCCGTGTCAGTGTTGCCGCCGAGATATGTCAATCATTCTGACTTTGTGATCTCCTGGCTCTCCGGGACGTCGATGGGCCGTCATGGCCGGGCTTGTCCCGGCCATTCACGGTTGCTCTCTCGTCACGAACGTGGATGCTCGGGACGAGTGCTCATGGCGCAAAGAAAAAAGGCCGGAGCTTTCGCTCCGGCCAGCAGGGGGAAGGTCCAGATCGAGGAGACGAATCAGCCGGTCTTCGCCGCGGCTCCGGCATAGGGGACATTGCCGCCGCCATAGCGGCGCACGCGGACATTCGCCTGCTCGGCATGGCCGAGAAAGCCTTCGAGCACGCAGAGCCGCGAGCAATATTCCCCGACCATGGCGCTCGCGGCGTCGCTGGTGACCTTCTGATAGGTGCAGGTCTTGATGAACTTGCCGACCCACAGCCCGCCGGTATAGCGCGCCGCCCGCTTGGTCGGCAGCGTGTGGTTGGTGCCGATGACCTTGTCGCCATAGGCGACATTGGTACGGGGACCTAAGAACAACGCGCCGTAATTGCGCATGTTGTTGAGGAAATAGTCCGGGTCGGCGGTCATCACCTGCACATGTTCGGAGGCGATGCGGTCGGCCTCCTCCACCATCTCGTCAAGGCTGTCGCAGACGATCACCTCGCCGAAATCGCGCCAGGAGGCGGAGGCGATCTCGGCGGTCGGCAGGATGGCGAGCAGGCGCTCCACCTCAGCCAATGTCTCGCGTGCCAGCTTCTCCGAATTGGTGAGCAGGATTGCGGGAGAGGTCGGTCCATGCTCGGCCTGCCCGAGCAGGTCTGTCGCGCAGATCTCGGCGTCGACGGTCTCATCCGCGATCACCAGCGTCTCGGTCGGCCCGGCGAACAGATCGATGCCGACGCGGCCATAGAGCTGGCGCTTGGCTTCAGCGACGAACGCATTGCCGGGGCCGACCAGCATGTCGACCGGCGCGATCGTCTGGGTGCCGAGCGCCATGGCCGCCACCGCCTGCACGCCGCCGAGCACGAGGATCTCGTCGGCGCCGGCAAGATGCATGGCGGCGACGATCGCCGGATGCGGCCCGTTCTGGAACGGCGGCGCCGCGGCGACCACGCTCGGCACGCCGGCGACCTTGGCGGTCACCACGCTCATATGCGCGGAGGCGACCATCGGGTACTTGCCGCCCGGCACATAGCAACCGACGCGCTCCACCGGCACGTTCTTGTGGCCGAGGATGACGCCCGGCAGCGTCTCGACTTCAAGGTCGGTGAGGCAGGCGCGCTGCTTCTGGGCAAAATTGCGCACCTGCGCCTGCGCGAAACGGATGTCGTCGAGATCGGACTTCGAGACCTTGGCGAGAGCCGACTCGACGTCCTGCTCGGAGAGGCGGAAGTTTGCCGGCGACCAATTGTCGAAGCGCTCGGAATAACGACGCACCGCGGCGTCGCCCTCGGCCTCGATCTCCCCGAGAATACCTTCGACCGTGGCGCGGACCTTCGCGTCGGCGTCCGCCCGCTCGTCTGCCGAGCGGGCCGTCTTCAAATGGCGGGCCATGATTTTCCTCCCGGCGCGCTGTTGCCACGCCCCGTTATTTATCGAGTGAAAACTAAAGAGATCACCTCGTCAAGCCGCGCGGCGGGCTTGCCAAGCGATATGCGGAGGTTTATTTATCGAGTGATAATTACAACGGGAGGACGCCATGAAGGCCACCGGCCTCAATCATCTGTCCATCGGCGCCAAGGATGTCGATGCCTCCGTTCGCTTCTATGCCGAGATGTTCGGCATGGAGCCGATCCCGACCTATAATTTCGGCTTCCACACCCAGTATCTGCGCTGCGGCGACCAGCAGGTGCACATCTTCAGCCTGCCGGACGCGGCGACGCGCTACCAGCACTTCGCGATGGACGTCGATGACTTCATGGGCGTGTATGAGCGCGCCAAGGCCGCCGGCATCATCGACCACGAGACCTTCGGCAACGGCGTCAACGAGATGCCCGACGGAACCGTGCAGCTCTATCTGCGCGACCCCGGCGGCAATCTCGTCGAGGTCGACTGGCCGGATGTGCGCACCCTCGACACCTCGCGAATTCCGGAACTGAAGCGCCTCGCCGACCGCTTCGAGCAGAAGGGCGAGAATCTCGAGGCGACGCTCTATCTCGCCCGCCGCGGCAAGGCGTGAGGAGCGGACATGAGCGATCTCGCCGCCCCTGCCCTCGCCCGCCCGACCACGGCCAGCCGCCACGACGAGTTGCTGGCGCGCGCCACCGATCTCGCCGCCGTCTTCGCCGAGCGCGCAGCGCGCGCCGAGGAACTGCGCCGCCTGCCGCCGGAGAATGAGCGCGAACTGCACGATGCCGGCCTCTACCGCATGCTGCAGCCGCTGGCGCTGGGCGGTGCCGAGCTCGATTACACCTGCCTCATCACCATCGGCTCGGCGCTCGCGGCGGGCTGCGCTTCCACAGCCTGGAACCTCACCAATCTCGCCAGCCATCACTGGATGCTCGCCATGTTCCCGCCTGAGGCGCAGGACCGGATCTGGGGCGAGGACCGCGACGCGCTGATCGCCTCCTCCTTCGTCTTCCCTGCGGCAAAAGTCGAGAAGGCGCCCGGCGGCTATCTCGTCTCCGGCCGCTGGCCATTCTCCTCCGGCGTCGACGTCTGCCAGTGGAACATGCTGGCCGGCATCGTGCGCGCAGAGGGCGAGGCTCCCGACCACCGCATCTTCCTGGTGCCGCGCAGCGATTACCAGATTCTCGACACCTGGCACGTGACCGGGCTGAAGGGCACCGGCTCGCAGGACGTGGTGTGCAACGAGGTGTTCGTGCCCGAGGCGATGACCGTCTCGGTCGCCCACCTGAAGGGTGGCGTGACGCCGGGCACGGAACGTCACCCCGCCCCGCTCTATCGCCTGCCGGTGTTCGCCTTGTTCCCGGCCATCCTCTCCGGCGTCGGGCTTGGCAATGGCGAGGGCGCGCTCAATGCCTTCGTCGAGACGACGAAGAAGCGCACCGCCAGCTACACCGGCGCAAGGCTCTCCGAACTGCAGAGCACGCAGATCCGCATCGGCGCGGCGGCGACCAAGCTTGCCCATTCGCGCCGTGTCATGGTTGGCATCTGCGAGGAGGCGATGCGCGATGCCGAGCGCGGCCATGTGCCGGACATCGTGACCAAGCAGGCCTATCGGCGCGATCTCGCCTACGCGACGAGTCTTTCGACCGCGGCGGTCGACGAGATCAACACCGGCAGCGGCGCGCAGGCGCTCTTCCTGGCCGGCGCTCAGCAGCGCCGCTTCCGCGACGCTCATGCTATAAGCGCCCATATTGCTTTCAGCGCCGACATGGCGAACGCTGCCTATGGCCGCGTCGCGCTCGGCCTCGAGACCGATAATCCCGTGGTTTGAAGGCTACCGGTGATTTGACGGAGGAAGACGAAGACACGATGGCATCCCGGCTCGACATGGACGCGGCACCGACCCTGCCGGACGATCCGGCACCGCCGCGGCGGGCGAGGATCAGTCCGCAGGAGCGCCATAAGGAGTTCGTCCGCAAGGCGGTGGAACTCTTCTCCGAAGTCGGCTTCGAGGCCGGCACGCGCGAACTCGCCCAGCGCCTCGGCGTCACCCAGCCTTTGCTCTACCGCTACTTTCCCAGCAAGGACGATCTGATCGCTGCGGTCTATCGCGAGATCTATGTCGACCGCTGGAAGCCGCAATGGCGCGAGGGCCTGCTCGACGAGAGCCGGCCGATCCGCGAGCGCATCCTCGCCTTCTACGAGGACTACACCGACACGATCTTCACGCCGGAATGGCTGCGCATCTATCTGTTCGCCGGCCTGCGCGGCGTCGACATCAACAAGCGCTACACGACGACGGTGGAGCACGAGATCATCCGCCCGATCGCGCTCGCCACCCGCAAGGCCTTCGGCCTCAAGGACACCGAGCCGGTAACGGCCGAAGAGCTGGAGCTGTTCTGGACGCTGCAGGGCGGCATCTTCTATTACGGCGTCCGCGAGGTGGTGTACGGCTTCAAGATGCCGGTCGACCGGCAGACCATGATCCGCAATTCGGTGGACACCTTCCTCGAAGGCGTCTCCTCGGTGCTGAAGCGCATCGCGAAGAAGCCGGAGCGCAAGCGCTGAGCATTTCACTCATCTCGTCGTCCCGGCCGCAGCGAAGTGGAGGAGCCGGGATGAGGCTGGTGGGAGGAAAGAAGGTGGTGCTCTGCTTCAACATCCTTCGAGGCCCGGCATCCGCCGGGCACCTCAGGATGAGGTCCTGTTATAAGAACCAAGTACCGCCTCATCCGGAGGTGCGAGCGGCACCGAGCCTCGAAGGATGTTGAAGCAGGACGCCCTATTCACCTCGCAAGCAGCAGAATTTCGAACATCCGATCCTTGATTGAAAACCCGCCTAGCGTCATCATGACAGCGAAGGTGCCGTGAGGGCACCTGTACCTTATCGGAGTCGACATCCTTGTCCCTGCTGCACGCCGCCGGTGGCGAAGAGGATGCCAGCACGCTTGGCGTCGAGATCTACGCGCGGCTGCGGCGCGACCTGATCGCCGGCCATCTCCAGCCTGGAGAGCGGCTGCGCTTCCGTCAGCTCAGCGCCGCCTATGGCGTCGGCATCGCGCCGCTGCGCGAGGCGCTCTCCCGACTGGTGTCGGACCAGCTGGTGCGCTTCGAGGGGCATCGCGGCTACACCGTCGCGCCGTTGTCGCTGCACGACCTCTATGATCTCTGCGCGCTGCGCACCGAACTCAGCTGCAAGGCGCTGCGCCAGTCCATCGAGCACGGCGACGATGATTGGGAAGCCGAGATCCTCGCCGCCCTGCACCGGCTGGAGCGCAGCCCGCTGCCGCACTCGATCGGCGAGCGCAAGATCATCGATGAATGGGAGCAGCGCCACGACCGCTTCCATTACAGCCTGATCTCAGCCTGCAAATCGCCCTGGCTCCTGCACTTCTGCGGAGCACTGTCCGACCATTTCCAGCGCTATCGACGCTCCGTGATCGTCGTCACCTCCTCCAACGATGAGCTGCTGAAAAGGGTGCGCGACCAGCACCGGGCGGTGGCCGACGCCGCCATCGCGCGCGACGTCGACGCCGCGACGGAAATCCTCGCGCAGCACTTCCAGGGCAGCGTCGAAGTGGTGGCGCGGAACTATGAGACCATCACCCGCGAGCTTTCCGCGGGCACCGGGGCCGAGCGGGACTGAGTCTTCGAGGCAAAGCAGGTCTTGGTGGAATCCACGTCCTTCTTCACATAGTCCGCGGCTGACCGGGACAAGCCCGGCCGTGACGCACAATGCATCAGGCGAACGATTGCATTGACTCACTCGATATGTTCGAACATTCTCCTCTTTAACAATCATAGAGCAGTCCAGCGAACGTCGGCGCCCGCCGCGCGGGGCTGCTGAACGGGAGGACGACTGCCGATGCTCGCCGATGCCGCTCTTGATTCCGCCGGAAAGCCCGATCTCATCACTGGCATGCGCCTGATCGGGCATGATCTGCTCGCCGGTTTCGGCGGGGTCGGCGAAGGCATGTCGCTGCAGCGCGCACCGGACGGGCGGCGCATCATGTGGATGGCGCATGAGGGTCCGCCGAAGAACTTCACCGGCGTCGACGTCACCGACCCGCGCAATCCGCGGGTGATCGTGCAGACCGACCTGCCGCACAACAAGGTGCGGTCCAATTCGCTGGAGACGACCGGCAACATCATGGCCGTTGCCTATCAGACCTATGAGCCGGGGCTGAAGCCGGCCGGGGTCGAGCTGTTCGACATTTCGGAGCCGGAGAATCCGCGCTCCATCAGCTTCTTCGACTGCTCCGGCCCCTATTCGCGCGGCGTCCACCAGGTGTGGTTCGTCGACGGCGAATATGTCCATTGCGCCTCGGGCACCGCCGATCTCAAGCCGCGCAACCAGAAGGACGACCAGGCCTACCTCATCATTGATGTGCGCGATCCGGCGAAGCCTGTGGAGGTCGGCCGCTGGTGGCAGCCGGGCACCATGGACGGCGACGACGCTCCGCCGCCGGCCCGCCTCGCCATCGACAGCGGCGTGCGCGCCCACAACACCAATGTCTATCCGGAGCGTCCCGACCGCTGCTATCTCGGCTATATCGACGGCGGCGGCTATGTGATGGACATTTCCGACAAGTCGCGCCCGAAGGTGATCTCGGCGTTCAATCCGAACCCGCCCTTCCCCGGCTTCACCCACACCGTCATGCCGCTGTTCAGCCGCGAGCTGCTGGTCGTCACCCATGAATGCGTGCACGACAACGGCCTCGACTGGCCGAAGCTCACCTGGCTTGTCGATGCCCGCAAGGAGGACAACCTCGTTCCGATCGCGACCCTGTCCATGCCGTCGGTCGAGGAATATGGCCGCAAGGGCGGGCGCTTCGGCTGCCACAATGTGCACGAGAACCCACCGCGCGACACCGCGCTGCGCTCCGACACGCTGATCTTCTCGACGCTGTTCAATGGCGGCCTGCGGGTGCACGACATCGGCAATCCGCTTCAGCCCCGCGAGGTCGCCGCCTTCGTGCCGGCGACGCCGAAGGGCTCGCGCGCCGGCACCTCGCAGATCAACGACGTCTATGTCGACGAGAACGGCATCGTCTATTGCGTCGACCGCCACATTGGCGGCCTCTATGTGCTGGAGCTCGACATCTGAGGGCCGTGCCGCCCCATGGCCGGGCTTGTTCCGGCCATCCACGGTTGCTCTCTCGTCGCGGCCGTGGATCCCCGGGACAAGCCCGGGGATGACGGGCGATTTTGGAATTACCGGTCAGACACTGAGGGCAGCCCCATGACCGAGAGCGCGAGCGCGGCGATCCCGATCACGCTGGTGACAGGCTTTCTCGGCAGCGGCAAGACCACCCTGCTGAACAATCTGCTGCGCGACCCGGGGATGGCGGACACCGCCGTCATCATCAATGAGTTCGGCGACGTCGCCATCGATCATCTGCTGGTCGAGAGCGCGGTCGAGAACGCCGTGGTGCTGCAGAGCGGCTGCATCTGCTGCACGGTGCGCGGCGATCTCGTCGACACGCTCTCCGACCTCAAGGGCAAGGAAGCGCGGGGCGAAATCCCGCCCTTCTCGCGCATCCTCATCGAGACCACCGGCCTCGCCGATCCGACCTCCATCGTGCAGCTCTTCGCCACCGAGCCGACGCTCGCCGGCCAATTCCGGCTGCGCGCGGTGGTGACGACGGTCGATGCGGTGAACGGCAGCGCACAGCTCGACGGCTTCGAGGAGGCCGGACGGCAGGTGGCGCTGGCCGACCTGCTGATCGTCACCAAGGCCGACATCGCCGAGCCGTCCGGAATCGCGGCGCTCAGTGAACGGCTGCATCGGCTGAACCCCGGCGCCGAGAGCATCGAGGTGCTGCACGGGCAATTGTCGCCCGCCGATCTGTTCGACCGCGCCCCCGAGGCGCCGTCTGGTGAGGGAGCGGACGTGAAGCGCTGGCTGAAGGCCGAGGCGTTCGATGACGGCCACGATCATCACGACCATCATCACCAACACGATCACAACCATCATCACGCCCACAGCCACCACGACGCGGCGATCAAGGCTTTCGCCGTGACGCTGGATGCGCCGATCGCGCGCGAGGCCCTGCGCCGCTGGCTGAACTCGGTGCTGTCGCTGCGCGGCAAGGACTTGCTGCGGATGAAGGGCATCGTCAATGTCAGCGGGCTGGACGGGCCGATGGTGGTGCATGCGGTGCAGCAGGTGGTGCATCCGCCGGTGCACCTCGCTGCCTGGCCGAGCGAGGATCACACCACGCGCATCGTCTTCATCACCCGCAACATCTCGCAAGCCGCGCTCCAGCGCAGCCTCGACGTCCTCGCCGCGCCGGACGCGGCGTAGCGGGGACTGGTTCATAATTCTCGGAGTTCAGCAGCGGTCGCCATTTTCAGGCGTCATGGCCGAGCTTGTCCCGGCCATCCACGACTGTTTCCGCGTGATGGACGTGGATCCGGGACAAGCCCGGGGATGATGGCTCGGCTAGCAAGTTGCCCTAAGACTTCCTGTCCAGCTTTCGCGGGTCGATATCGTGTACGCAATACGCCGACCCGGCGGTGCAGAAGCTGGAGCGCAGGTATCGTCCTATTGATCGCAGCACGGATAGGAACGTCATTGGCGTGACCTCTCGAATTTATTTTCAGAAGCTAGCCATATTCGGACGTGGATCGCAACGGACACTTTCAGTTCCGGCTTTCAACAGCTCTCGAACAGCGTTCTTTGTCCATGGTCGACCGGATGGACCGGAGAACCGTCCGTCGCCCAAGCTGATCCCTCGCCCCACCTTTCGTGGCGGTCCGGCAACATCGCGATGGAAAAATCCGGCGCCAATCGGCGGTCGGTTTTGCGTCGTTCGGTAAGCGAAAGACAGAAAAGCCCACGATATCAATCGACAATGCCATGCGGCCCTAGCCGCGGAAACACACCCGGGATGGTTCGCCCGCCATCCTAGAGCTATTCTAAATCATTAATATTGCAGGCAAATTTCCCACTCTTCATTGTGCGCCCAACTTTTATCTCTCGCTGCGGACGAAACAGCGGCATGTCGACCGTTTTGAACGCTGCCTTCGTGAGGCAGCGCCGATCCTTGCTGGGCACGGTGCTGCGCATCGTGCGTGACCGTGAGACCGCCGAGGATCTCGCGCAGGAAGCCTATTTGCGGGCGCGAAAGGCGGCAGACAGCGGCCCAATCGAGCATGTCGAGCCGTTCCTGCATCAGACGGCGCGCAATCTCGCGCTCGACCACCTGCGCAGACGGCGCACGCGCGAGCGCCACGAGACCCCGGCGGCCGAACCCCAGGCGATCGAGAACATCGCCGCCGATACACCCAGCATCGAGATCGAGCTGATCGAGCGTGAGCGCCTGCGCCTGTTCGAGCGTGCCATGCAGGCCTTGCCGGAGCGCGCGCGCCGCGCCTGGGCCTTGTCGTTCCTCGAGGGCTGGTCCTATGCGCGGATCGCCGAGCATCTCGGGGTTTCGCGCAACACGGTCTATAATGACGTGAAGCTCGTGATGGGCCATTGCCACGATGCCATCGCTCGCCTCGAGCGCGAATCTTCTCCATAGAAGACCGGTCGCCCTGACATTCTTCGGGCATCCGGATTCGTTTCTATCGGCACGGTCCGGGTGCCGGGACTTTTGTGAAGGTCAGGCTTGTGAAACGTCTCCTCCATGTGAGCATCCGAAATACCGGACAACGGATGGCCTGAGTGGGACGCGGACAGGAAGACAACCCGAAGCCGGCCGATCGCTACAGCCATCCGGACCCCGTGACGGATGAGGCCTTGGACTGGCTCGCATATCTGCAGGATGAGCCCGACGATCCGGCGAGGCGGCTTGCCTTCCAGCAATGGCTTGCCGGCGACCCCGTGCGGGAGGAGGCCGTCACGCGGCTCGAGCGCATGCGGGCGCTTCCATCGCTGCGCGAGGCGACCCGGCAGGATGCTGCGCGCGTTGCCGGCCCGATGCGCACCCCGGCCCCAGTGCGCGGCCGGCACCGCGCAAGCCGGATGGCGGCCATGGCAGCGGCAGCCGCCCTTCTCCTCGGGATCGGCCTATACGAGTATCCCGCGCTCATGATCCGGTGGCAGGCCGATTATGTGACGGCGACCGGAGTCATAAGAAGGATCGCGCTGCCGGACGGCTCATCCATGACGCTCAATACCGCCTCGGCGGTGGCGCTCGATTTTGCGGGCGGACGCCGGCAAGTGACGCTTCTGCAAGGTGAAGCGTTCTTCGAGGTCAGGAAGGACGCCGACCGTCCGTTCCGCGTGACCGGTCATTTCAGTGACGCCGAGGTCAAAGGCACCGCGTTCGCGGTGCGCACCGACGAGAGCGAGGACAGCGTGCTGCTGACCCGCGGCGCGGTGGAAGTGAGCCGGCTTTCCGATCCGCGTGACGGCCGCCTGCTCGTGCCGGGACAGATGGTCGAGGCCACGGCTTCCGGCCTTTCGGATGCCGTGGCCGTCGATCCGAACCGTCCGCTCGCCTGGCTCGACGGCCGCATCGTCGTCAGCGATCAGCCTCTCGGCGAGGCGCTCGGCGAACTGCGCCGCTACTTTGACGGCATGATCGTCATCGCCAACCGGGGCGCCGCGGCCACCTTGGTGAACGGCAGCTTCCGCCTCAGCGATCCCGAGGCCGCGATCCGGACCCTCGCCGCGTCGGCCGGTGCCGCGACCACGCGCCTGCCGGGTGGATTGCTGATCATCCGCTGAGGAATTTTTGTGACGCCCCCTCCCTCTCGACGTCAGATCGATGAGGGCCCCCGCGTTTTCAGCGCGTGCGGAACGCAGCCCTCGACGCAAGATGTGAGGGTGAGTGCAGATGGCGAGGCGGACGGATGTGGCCGGGTGTGGGACCACGGTCGCTGGCGGGATGACACGATTTCGGCGGTGCTTCCCATCGCTTCTGCTTGCCTCGACGGTATTGACCGGAGCGGTGTCTGCAACGCCGCCCGCAGCCTTTGCCCAGCAGGCGGAGGATGCCGCCGCATTGATCCGCTTCTCCATTCCCGCCCAGCCGCTCGCCGGCGCCGTCGACGCCTTCGGCCGCGCCACCGGATGGCAGGTCGGCTATTCCTCGCAGATCGCGCGCATCACCACCCGCCCGGTATCCGGCTCGATGTCGCCGCGCGACGCGCTGCAGGCGATGCTCGCGGGCACCGGCGTCAGTGTCCGCTATACCGGTCCGCGGAGCGCGGCGCTGGTGGGCGCGGCCGCCGCGAGCGCGGACGATGGCGGCGGAGCGGCGCCCGGCACCATCGCCCTCGACACCATCAGCGTCGAGGGCGAGAACGCATGGGGACCGGTGGACGGCTATGTGGCGACCCGAAGCGCCACCGCCACCAGGACCGACACGCCGCTGATCGAGATCCCCCGATCCGTCTCTGTCGTGACCAGGGACCAGATAACGGACCAGAAGGCGGTCTCGCTCGCCGACGCGTTAGTCTACACGCCCGGCGTCGTCTCGCAGTCACCGGCCTTCAGCCGCATGGTCGACGACGTCATGATCCGCGGCTTCAACGCCAACGCCCCCGACGGCAATTTCCTGCGCGACGGCATGAAGTTGCAGTCCAATGTCTATGATGGCGGCCAAGAGCCCTACGGACTGGAGCGGCTGGAAGTGCTGCGTGGCGCTTCCTCCATGCTCTATGGTCAGCTCTCTCCGGGCGGCGTCATCAATGGCATTTCCAAGCGGCCGACCGAGCAGCCGTTGCACGAGGTGAACCTCGAATATGGCAGCTATGACCGCAAGCAGATCTCCGCCGATTTCGGTGGGCCGCTGACGCAGGATGGCACGCTGCTCTATCGCCTCACCGGGCTCTATCGTGATGCTGACAATTGGGTCGACGATATCCCGGATGACAAGGTCTATATCGCCCCCGCCATCACGTGGAATCCAAACGACAGCACCAGCCTCACCGTGCTCGCCAGCTATCAGCACGTGAATACGCGGTTCTCCACGCCGCTAATCTATCAGGACGTCGCCAGCGGCACGATCCCGCGCGATCTCTTCCTCGGCTCGCCGGACTTCGACCGCTATGAAGGCGACATGTACACGCTTGGGTACCTGTTCGAGCATGAGTTCGACAACGGTCTAAAGCTGCGCAGCAAGGCGCGTTATTACCAATCCGATGTCGACTGGGACTACATGCAGGCCAATTTCCAGCCGGTCATCAATGGCGTGCTCTATCGCCGGGCGAGCATACGCGACGAGGAATCCTACGGCATCGCCGCCGACAATTCGCTCGAGAAGACGTTCACGGCCGGTGCAACCGAGCACAACGTGCTGGCCGGGTTCGATTACTACCGTCGCGGCTATGACACCCATCGCTTCCGGGGCACCACCTTCATCCCCCTCGACATCAATGATCCGGTCTATACCGGTCCCGGACCGATCGACCCGACCGATCGCGGCACGGATGCCACCGGCAACCAATATGGCGTCTATCTCCAGGACCAGATCAAATGGGATCGCTGGGTGGCGCTACTGGGAGGCAGGTATAACTGGTCGGAAAGTACAACCAAGGCTTATCAGACCGGCGTGGTGACGGAGCAGGAGGACGATGCCTTCACCGGCCAGGCCGGCCTCGTCTATCTCTTCGACAACGGCCTCGCCCCTTATGTCAGTGTCAGTCAGTCTTTCTCTCCGCAAGTGGGCGTCGACTATCTGACGCCGAACCTCGACCCGCTGAAGCCCAACAAGGGCCTGCAGTACGAAGCTGGCGTGCGCTATCAGCCCGACGGCAGCAACCTCCTCCTGAGCGCCGCCGTCTATCAGCTCACCCAGACCAATGTCGTGAGCTATACCGCCACTGGGCTGTCCTATCAGGTCGGCGAGGTGCGCTCGCGCGGCGTAGAGCTCGAAGCCCGCGCACAGTTCGAGAATTTCGGCCTCATCGGCGCCTATGCCTATACGGACGCCGAGATCCTCGACAGCGCCATCGAATCCCAGATCGGCCAGCAGGTGGAGCTTGTTCCCCGCAACACGTTCGCGCTGTGGGCGGACTACAAACTCTCCTCGCTCGGCCTGCGCGGAGTGACGGTGGGCGCCGGCGTGCGCTATATCGGCGAGACCAACATGCTCGACCTCGACGTGAACGTGCCCGCCTACACGCTGGTCGATGCGATGCTGCGCTACGACCTTGCCGCGCTCGACCGCAGGCTCGACGGCACGACGCTGACGGTCAATGCGCGCAACCTGTTCGACAAGCAGTATTTCACCTGCGCCGGATCGACCGGCTGCCGCTATGGCGAGCCGCTGACCGTCACCGCGACGCTCACCTACAAGTGGTAGCGACAGTGCCGGGGCATCTCCTTAGCCGGCGTTATTTCCTGGGAGCGGCCTGTGCCGCTCCCCTTGCCTTTCGCGGCGCGCGCGCGATCGCAACGACCGCGACGCGGGTCGTGGCACTCGATCTGCTGCCGACCGAGCTGCTGCTCACGCTCGGCGTCACCCCGCTCGCCATCGCCAATGCCCCACTCTATCGCCGCCTCGTCGCCGAACCCGCGCTGCCGGATGCGGTCCCCGATCTCGGGCCGCTGACCGAGCCGAACGCCGAGTTCCTCCAGGTGCTGCGGCCGGACGCCATCCTGCTCGCGGCCTGGCAATCGGGCAGCGTGGAGCGTCTCTCGCGCATCGCCCCGCTGGTTCCGCTCCAGACGATTGCCGGCACTGTCCCGGCGACCGCGCACGCAGCCGCCCTGCTGCGCGAGGTCGGCGCCCTGACCGCGCGGACGACCGAGGCCGAGCATTGGATCGCCCGCATGGAGCGGGAAATGGGGCAGGCGCGCGAGGCGCTCGGGAGCCGCGATACCCGTCCGCTTTACGTCTGCCGCTTCGCCGCCAATGGCCGCAATGTCGCGCTGTTTGGCGGCAATGGGCTGGTCGGCGACGTGATCCGCCAGCTTGGTTTGCGCAATGCCTGGAAAGGCCGGGTGAACGCCTCAGGCGTCGTCTCGGTCGGCATCGAGCAGCTCGCCGCCGATCCCGAGGCGCGCATCATCCATTTCGACCGCGGGGCGGAGACCGTCCGCGCGATGGAGAATCTGTCGCGCAGCGCGTTGTGGCGGGCGCTGCCGGCTGTGCGGGCCGGGCGCCTCACCACCATGCCGGTGGTCTATCCGAGCGGCGGCGTCTCCACCGCGATCCGCTTCGCGCGGCAGCTCGCCGAGGCGCTCACGCAGGAGGTTTCGAATGGCTGAGGCTTCGCATGGTTGAGGCCGTGCTTGCCCGGAGCGCACCGATGCCGGATCGCGCCCTGCAGTGCGCGGCGGCGCTGCTCGCTGCTGCCCTCGTTTTCCTCTCCGCCAATGCCCATGCGCTGCTGCCCCCGGAGCGCTGGGCGAGCCTGTTGGCAGACGGCACCCACGCCGGCCTGCCCACCCTCATGGTGCGGGACGCGCTGCTGCCGCGCTTCGCCGTGAGCCTGCTGTGCGGCGGTGCGCTGGGTCTCGCGGGCATGCTTTTCCAGCAGGTGCTGCGCAATCCGCTCGCAGAGCCCGGCACGCTCGGCGTGTTCGCCGGCGCCAAATGCGCGCTCGTCGCCGCCACGCTGTGGATGCCGGGCGTGCTCGTGCTCGGATGGGACATGATCGCCTTCGCCGGCGGCTGCGCCGTGACCGCGATCGTCCTCCTGCTTTCCGTCCGCCAAGGCTTCGCGCCGCTTCAGCTCATCCTGTCGGGCCTCATCTTGTCGCTCAGTCTTGGCGCGCTCGGCACGGTGATGATGGCGACCCATTTCGACGCGGTGAACGACCTCTACACCTGGGAGGCGGGATCGCTGGTGCAGAATGGGTGGGACGTCGCATGGGCGCTGCTGTTGCGGCTCGCGCTTGTGCTCGGTATCTGCGCCCTGCTGTGGCGGCGCTTCGCGCTGCTCGATCTCGAAGAGGATGGCGCGCGCAGCCTCGGCTTGCCACTAGCGACGACGCGCGTCCTCGGCCTCGCTCTCGCCGTGGCGATGAGCGCAACCGTCGCCGGCCTCGTCGGTCTCATCGGCTTCATCGGTCTCGCCGGCCCGGCGATCGCGCGCTTGGCTGGCGCGCGCCGTTTCCACGATCGGCTCGTCGCAGCGCCCCTCATCGCAGGGGCGCTGCTGGCGCTGACCGATCAGGTGCTGATCTTCGTCGGCGGCGGGGTCGAGATTCCGGCCGGCGCGATCTGCGCTTTGTTCGGCGCACCGCTCCTGATCTGGCTGGTGCGCCGGGTGAGGGCCGAAGCCGGCGCGGCGAGCCCGGCTGGCGATGTGGGTCATGTCGCCGGCCCCGCTGCGAGCAGGGCCGTGGTGCGACAACGTTTGGTGCTCGCGCTCCTCCTCTGCGCCGCCGTTTTCGCCGTTGCACTCACGCTCGGGCGCGTGCCGGGCGGATGGCACGTTGCATGGGGCCCGGAGTTCGAGGAGCTTCTGCCCTGGAGGCTGCCGCGTGCGGCTGCCGCGGCCTCGGCGGGGTTGATGCTGGCGCTCGCCGGCTGCTTCCTGCAGCGCCTGACCGGCAACGCCATGGCGAGCCCGGAACTGCTCGGCATCTCTTCCGGCGCCGCGCTGCTGCTCATCGTCGTGAGCTTCCTGCTGCCACCCCTCGACCGCGTCTCGACCATGGCGATCGCGGCGGTCGGCGCCTTCCTCGCGCTCCTCGCCGTGCTGTGGGTGAGCCGGCATTCGCGCTTTGCCGCCGATCACCTCATCCTCTCCGGCGTCGCCCTCGGCTCGGTCATCGGAGCCTTGGTGACTTATCTCGCCACCTTGGGCGATCCGCGCATCGTGCGCGTCATCGGCTGGCTGTCCGGCTCGACCTATGCGGTGACGCCGGCCGAGAGCGCCGTGATCTCGGGCCTTGCGGTCGCCGCGCTCGGCATCGTGCCTTTCCTGGCGCGCTGGCTCGCCATATTGCCGCTCGGCGGAAGCATCGCCCGGGAACTCGGCGTCGCCGAGGCCGGCAGCCGCCTCGTCATGATACTGGCCACCGCCCTCCTGACGGGTGCCGCGACCTTGATCGCGGGCCCGCTCAGCTTCGTCGGCCTCATCGCCCCGCATCTTGCGCGCCTCGGAGGCGTGCGCACGCCGGTCGCGCACGCCTATGTGGCGGCGCTCACGGGGGCGACGATCATGGTGGGCGCGGACTGGATCGGCCGCATCATCGTGTTCCCCTGGCAGGCTCCGGCAGGGCTGGTCGCCACGGTGATCGGCGGCGGGGTGTACGCAGCGCTGCGGCTGCGCCGATGATCTCCGCCCTCGCGACCATATTCCGCGGACCGCTGGAAGAGATCGGCGCCAGGCTGGTGCTGGCGGACGATCCGCGCCCTTTCCTGCCCGGCGCCGCGCTGCTCGATGAAGATCGCCTGCGCGACATGCTCAAGGCCTTCGCCCGCTCCTACGCCGTCACGCTTTGCGTCGAAGGTTTCGACGGGACGGAGATGACGGCGGTGGCGACGCAATGGTCGAAATGGCATTTCTCGGTTGTGCTGCCACCGGTGCTGATCGCGAACATCGCGCGTGACTGGCATCTGCCGACCGACCTCGAACGGGTCGGCATCGTGCTCTCGGCGGACCATCGCACAGCGGCCCTGCGGCTGCCTGCCAAAGGCGAGCACCGGCATTTCGCCGATGCCCATGAGCGCTTCTCGGCGCTGATCGAGGGGCATCTCGCGCCCTTCATCAAGACGCTGTCGCGCGCAAGCGCGTTGCCTGAGAAAGTGCTGTGGAGCAATGCCGGCAACATCGCCGAGAGCGTCGTCGGCGAATGCGAGGCGCAGCTCGGTGCCGATCATCCCGGGGTAATCCACGGCCGCGCGCTGTTCGCCGCGAAAAACCTGGGCGGGGGACGACGAAATCCGCTGTTCGAGCCCGTTCGCTATATTCCGAACCGCACGCCTGCGCGCCGGCGGCGGATCTGTTGCCTGCGCTACCGAATTCCGGCATTGCCCCTGTGCAAGACGTGCCCGCTCGATAACCGCCCGCTCGACCGCGTCTCGATCGAGCGCCCGGATGCCACCGGCTGACGCGAAGGATCCAATCATGGAATACCAGCTGCACCCTGTTCCGGCCGAGAGCGCCCCGCTCTTCGATCTCGACGCGGTCGGCTTTTCCATACCCGGCCGCTCCCTGCTCGAGCCTTTGACTCTGACGCTTTCGTCACGGCGCATGGTCGGCCTTGTCGGGCACAATGGTTCGGGCAAGTCGACGCTGCTCAAGATCCTGGCGCGACAGCAGCCGGCCACCACCGGAGCGGTACGGTTCGAGGGCCAGGCCTTATCGCGATGGGGCCATCGGCCGCTCGCCCGCAAGCTCGCCTATCTGCCGCAGCAGACGCCGTCTGCCGCAGGGATGGTGGCAAGGGAGCTTGTCGCGCTCGGCCGCTATCCCTGGCACGGAGCGCTCGGTCGCTTCGGTGCGGAAGACCGGGCCAAGGTCGAGGAGGCGATCGCCCTCACCGGAATCGGCCCACTGGCGGATCGCCTGGTCGATACCCTTTCCGGCGGCGAGCGCCAGCGCGTGTGGCTGGCGATGCTGGTGGCGCAGGACGCCGAATGCCTCCTGCTCGACGAGCCGACCTCGGCGCTCGACATCGGCTACCAGATCGAGGTGCTGGCGCTGATCCGGCGGCTCAGCCATGCGAAAGGGCTCGGCGTCGTGATCGTGCTGCACGACATCAACATGGCCGCCCGCTTCTGCGACGAGATACTGGCGCTGCGCGCCGGCCGGCTCATCGCCCACGGACCACCCGCCGAGATCATGGATCCCGCGCATCTCCGGACCATCTACGGCCTGGATATGGACGTGATGGCGCATCCCTCGACGGGTGCACCGGTGGCGGTCGCGCGGTGATTGCAGGAAGGGCGAAGACTTCTTTTTTCCTTCAATTTCCACGAGTGTCATCCCGGATGGCCGCAGGCCGATCCGGGATCGCTGGAAAGTGTTGCGCGGAACTTCACACGATCCCGGCTCTCCGCCGTGCGGGCTCCGGCCGGGATGACGACTCGTAGAATTGCGGACGCAGAGCCGCTCAAATCAGCCGCAGCCCCTTGAGGCTGGCGTGGCCGTCCTTGCCGACGATGATGTGGTCGTGAACCTCGATGCCGAGCGGCTTGGCCACGTCGATGATGGTCTTGGTCATCTGGATGTCGGCGTGCGAAGGCGTCGGATCGCCGCTCGGGTGGTTGTGGACGAGGATCACCGCACTCGCCGCCAGCTCCAGCGCGCGCTTCACAACTTCGCGCGGATAGACCGGGGTGTGGTCCACCGTGCCGCGCTGCTGCACCTCGTCGGCGATCAGCTGGTTGCGCTTGTCGAGGAACAGGATGCGGAACTGCTCATGGTCGGCAAACGCCATGGAGGCGCGGCAGTGCTCGATCACCGCACTCCAGGAGGAGAGCACGGCGCGGGCCCGCATCTTGCCGCGCGTCACCCGCTCCACGGCCGCACCGATCAGCTTCAATTCGGTGATGATGGCCTCGCCGACGCCCTTCACCTCGCGCAGCCGCTTCGGCGGCGCCGACACCACTTCGGCGAAGGAGCCGAAATGCTGGATCAGCTGCTTGGCGAGCGGCTTCACATCCGCCCGCGGCACGGCCCGGAACAGCACCAGTTCCAGGAGCTCGTAATCCGGCAGGGCATCGCCGCCGGCCTGCCGGAAGCGCTCGCGCAACCGTTCGCGATGACCGACGAAATGCGGGACGGACGGCTCGTCGGAATCGGCATCGGACTTCACGCGCGCCCTCTTCGGTTCGCCCGGGCCCGCCTCGTCCTCCGCCGCGCACTCATAGAGGCGTGCCGAACACCGGCTTGTCGTAGCCCTTCGGCGACAAGGTGAAGATCTCGACGCCGCTCTCGGTGACGCCCACCGAATGTTCGAACTGCGCCGAGAGAGAACGGTCGCGGGTCACCGCGGTCCAGCCGTCGGAGAGCACCTTCACGTGCGGCCGGCCGAGATTGATCATCGGCTCCACGGTGAAGATCATGCCGGGCAGCAGCTCCGGACCCTCGCCGCGCCGGCCGACATGCACCACGTTCGGCTCGTCATGGAACAATTGGCCGAGGCCGTGGCCGCAGAAATCGCGCACCACGCTCATATGGAACGGCTCGACGAAATCCTGGATCGCCGCGCCGATGTCGCCGACATGGGCGCCGGGCTTGATCGCCTTGATGCCCCGCATCATCGATTCATAGGTGACATCGAGCAGCCGCTCGGCCCGGCGCGGAATGGTGCCGACCGGATACATGCGGCTCGAATCGCCGTGCCAGCCGTCGAAGATCAGGGTGACGTCGACATTGACGATGTCGCCCTCGCGCAGCGGCTTGTCGTTGGGGATGCCGTGGCAGACGACGTGGTTGATCGACGTGCAGGTCGATTTCCGATAGCCGCGATACATCAGCGTCGCCGGATAGGCGCCGTTGTCCATGCCGAACTCGAAGACCAGCTTGTCGATGGCATCGGTGGTCACGCCCGGCTCGACCAGTTCATGCACCAGATCGAGCGCCTCGGCGGCGAGGCGCCCGGCGCGGCGCATGCCGGCGAAGCCTTCGGCTCCGTGCAGCTTTATATGGCCGGTCTTACGCAGCGGCGCATTTGCCGCTTCCACATAACTCATAGGCGGGAATTCCAAAGGGTTTGTCGCCCAGAATGTAAGCCATCCGACGGACGGCGCAACTGAGGCCGGCCCGTAGCCGGCCGCTTTCGTCTTTCCGCCTCAGCCGGAGAGATACGTGCGCTCCCGAAGCCCCCGGCCCCACAACGCGCAGTGCGGCGCCATTCGGATGCGTCACAGCTTTGTCGGAAAAATAGTCGGCTCGCCGAATTGCTGGGCACGACAGCATTTGCACTGCCGAATAATGCTTTGTCTCTTCGCGATATTCGCCCTTTCCGGGGTGAGTTAGCGTCGAATCCAAAGCCGCGAATGGAACTAAGGGTTGTTATCTGCGGCCAGCTGCATCTCATCTGCTCGAAGGTATAGAATGGCCGCGAACCCTTTCCATCTTGCGTGGTTTCTTCAAGGATCGAGCATCCAGGCATGGGGTGAGCCTTGGACCGGCAACATCAGCGAAGACTGGATGGTGCCGGACATGTTTCTGGACCTGGTGCGCGGAATGGAGCGCGCCTGCTTCGATTACATACTGATCGAGGACTCGATCTATATTGGCCAGAACTGGCGCAATTCGCGCGATATATTCCTCGAAGGCGGCATTTGCGTGCCGCGCCAGGAGCCCTCGGTGGTGGCGACGCTGATGGCCGCGGCAACCAAGCGGCTTGGCATCGTGCCCACCCTCTCCACCTTCGCCTACCACCCGTATTTGACCGCGCGCATCGTCGGCTCGCTCGATCAGGTATCCAGCGGCCGTGCCGGCTGGAACATGGTGACCGGCAGCTCCGACTATTCCGCGCAGAATTTCGGCATGGACAAGCTCCCCGAGCATGACCAGCGCTATCTCATGGCGGAGGAGTATATCCAGGTCGTCAAGCAGCTCTGGGGGTCCTGGGAGCCCGGCGCCATCGTTGCCGACCGCGACAGCGGCGTGCTCATCGATCCCGCCAAGGTCCACACCATCGACTATGAGGGGAAATATTACCGTTCCCGCGGCCCGCTCAATTCCGGCCCCTGCCCGCAGGGCCTGCCGGTGATCGCGCAGGCCGGCGGCTCCAAGAGCGGGCGCACCATCGCCGCCACCCATGCGGACACCATCGTCGCGGCGCCGAACGGCGTCGCCGCCATGAAGCAGTATCGCGACGACGTGCGCGCGCAGATGGCCGCGCTCGGCCGCAATCCGGACGACTGCAAGGTGCTGTTCCTGCTTTCGCCCATCGTCGCCGAGACCGAGGACCAGGCGCGCTGGTACGCCGACCAGCGCCGGGTGTCGGCCGAGAAGAACATCGAGGCGCGGCTCGCCCGGTTCGGCTGGAGCACCAATCTCGATCTTTCCGGCTGCGATCTCGACACCCCGGTGAGCCAGCTGACGCTGACCACCAATGGCCACCAGTCGAGCCTCTCGCAATTCCTCACGCGGGCCGGCGACAAGCCGCTGCGCCAGGCCATCGTCGACCACGTCAGCGTCGGCTATTGCGTCGATGTGGTCGGGACGCCGCACAGCGTGGCAAGCCAGATGGACGAGATCATGCATGAGGTCGGCGGCGACGGCTTCCTGCTGGTGCTCGGCGACGTCAGCCGCCGCTCGGTCGCCACCATCATGGACGGGCTGGTCCCGGTGCTGCAGCAGCGCGGCCTCACCCGGCGCGCCTACCAGCATGCCCATCTGCGCGACAACCTGCTCGAATTCTGACCCCCACGAGCCCCACTCCAGCCAGGGATTCACGCCGATGCATGCCAAGGTGTTCAAGCCGGTTCGTTTCCTCCGCGTGGTCAGTGGCCTCGCCGCAACCTTGGCGACAAGCTCGCTGCTGGCGGGCATGCTCGCCGGGGCTCAGGCCGAGAAGCTCCGGCTCGGCAATGAGGGCGTCTATCCGCCCTTCAGCATCGTCGATTCCGAGGGCAAGCTCACCGGCATGGAGCCCGAGCTTGCCCGCGAGGTGTGCGCGCGCATGAAGGTCGATTGCGAGATCGTCGTCATGGACTTCAAGGCGCTGATCCCCTCCATGCTGCAGGGCAAGTTCGACATGATCGTCACCCAGATCGCGCCGACCCCGGAGCGCAAGGAGAAGGCGTTGTTCCTGACGCCGATCGTCTACAACCCCGCAACCTTCATCGCGCCGAAGTCGAGCGACTACACCTATACGAAGGAAGGCATGGCCGGAAAGAAGCTGCGGCTCGCCTTGCAGCGCGGCGCTTCGATGGTGAAGTACATCCAGGACCGGTACGCCGACGAATTCACCTATGTCTATTACGACAACCCGGACCAGATGAAGCTCGACCTGCTGGCCGGCCGTCTCGACCTGGTCTTCGATTCCAAGATCAACTGGACGCTGGAGCTCATCGCCAAGCCCGAAGGCAAGGACTACAAGCTTGCCGGCGGCGACCACTGGCTCGGCGACCCGGCGATCCCGGAAGCCGAGCGCGGCTATAGCTGGATCGTGCCGAAGAAGAGCGAGGAACTGGCGAAGCGCGTCAACGCCACGCTCGCCGAGGTCATCGCCGACTGCACCTATACCAAGATCCGCAAGAAGTGGGTTCCGGTGCCGACGATCAGTGCCGAGGGCGCCTGCGTCGACAAGGTGAACTGAACCCTCTCGAAGCAGCAGCGGGGACAGCGCGATGGGCGTCTGGACGAGCCTCTCCTGGGCGCAGCTCTATGGCTATGCCGGCCAGCTCGCCGCCGGGGCGCTCGTCACCATGGAGCTGTTCCTGCTGAGCTTCGCATTGGCGCTGCTGTTCGGCGTGCTGGTCGGAATCCTGACGCTCTCCCGCAGCCGGCTCATCGAGGCGCTCTGGCGGGTCTACGCCTCGATCTTCATGGGCGTGCCTTCGCTGCTCGTCATCTTCCTGATCTTCTATGGCGGCAGCGCCATGCTCACCGCCGTGCTCGGCGACTATGCCCCCGAGGTGTCGCCGTTCGGCGCCGGCGTCGCCGCGCTCTCCATCGTCTATGCCGCCTATATTGCCGAGCTGGTGCGCGGCGCCGTCGGGAACCTGCCGAAAGGCCAGTTCGAGGGCGCCCGCGCGCTCGCCATTCCCCGCTTCATCATGTGGTGGCGGGTGATCCTACCGCAGGTGATGCGGCTCGCTCTGCCGGGCCTCGTCAATCTGTGGATGTTCATGCTGAAGGAGACACCGCTGGTGTCGTTGGCGGGCCTGCATGATCTTGTCGGCGCGGCGAAGATCGCGGCCGGCGCCACCAAGGAGCCCTTTCTCTTCTTCATCGCCACCGCGCTGTTCTTCGTCGTGTTCAGCGGTCTCACGCTGCGCGTCGCGGACCATCTGGAAATACGTCTCGAGCGCGGCCGGGCGCGGGTCAAGGCATGAGCGCGCTGCCGATCGACCTCACGCTCGCCTATGACAGCTTCCCGGCGCTGCTGCACGGGCTGATGATGACCGTGCTGATCACCTTCGTCTCGCTATGCTGCGGCCTGGTGCTGGCATTTCCCATCTGCTTTGCCCGCATGTCGGAGCGCATCTGGGTCCACCGGCTCGCGGAGACCTTCATCGTGTTCTTCCGCGGCGCGCCGGTGCTGATCCTGCTCTATCTGGTCTATTACGGCTTCGGCCAGATCGAGGCGCTGCGCAACGGCCCGCTCTGGCTGCTGTTCGGCAGCGCCTTCGGCTGCGCCATCGTCGCCTTCAGCCTCAATCATGCGGCCTTCATGGCGGAGGTGCTGCGCGGCGCCCTCCTCGCCGTGCCGGCCGGCATCGTCGAGGCGAGCCAGGCACTCGGCATCTCGCCGCGCAACGTGTTCCTCTATGTCCGCATGCCGCTCGCCATGCGCTACGGGCTCCCGGCCTATCAGAACGAGGTGGTGAGCTTCATCAAGGGCACCGCCATCGTCAGCGTCATCACCATCACCGACCTCACGGCTGTGGCGAACGGCATCTTCGAACAGACCTATGATCCCTTCACCCCGATCCTGTGCGCCGCCGCTCTCTATTGGGCCTTCGTGAATGCGATCCGCCTCGGCTTCCGCCTGTGGGGCGATTATCTCGACCGGCACAATGCGGAGGAGCCGGTCGCGCGGCCGGCAGCGCTGAAGGGCAAACCGCCGATCCGCATCGGCAAGGAGGTGCTGTGAGCCCGGCGGCGGAGACGCGCCCGGTGGCGATCGCCATAACGGGCCTGGAGAAATGGTACGGCACCCATCAGGCGCTCGCCGGGATCGACCTCGACGTGCATCGCGGCGAGAAGATCGTTATCTGCGGGCCGTCCGGCTCCGGCAAGTCGACGCTGATCCGCTGCATCAACCGGCTGGAACCGCACAGCGCCGGGCGCATCCGGGTCAATGGCATCGAGGTGACCGGCGACCCTTCCAGCATCGAGGATGTGCGGCTCGAGGTTGGCATGGTGTTCCAGCACTTCAACCTGTTCCCGCATCTCACCGCGCTGGAGAACTGCACGCTGGCGCTCAAGCTCAATCGCGGCCTCGCCAAGGAGCAGGCGGACAAGCTCGCCATGAAATATCTGGAGCGCGTGCACGTCGCCGATCACGCCCACAAATATCCGATACGCCTCTCCGGCGGCCAGCAGCAACGCGTCGCCATCGCCCGCGCGCTCGCCATGGAGCCGCCGATCATGCTGTTCGACGAGCCGACCTCGGCCCTCGATCCGGAGATGGTCAAGGAAGTGCTGGAGGTGATGGAGGAGCTTGCCGGCGGCGGCGTCACCATGATCTGCGTCACCCATGAGATGGGCTTCGCCCGCCGCGTCGCCGACCGCTGCATCTTCATGAGCGAGGGCCGGATCGTGGAGAGCGCACCGGCGGCGGCGTTCTTCACCGCGCCGAGGACGGAGCGGCTGAAGGGGTTCCTCGCGCAGATACTGCATTGAGGTCGAAGACAAGAACGACCTCAGGGGCTGACCCCTAAAACTCGCTGCAAGCGACGCGAACCATCCCCATACGCCCTCATCCCAAGGCTTGACCCGGGGACCCAGACTTCGACCGGGCACATGCGATAGAGCTGGATCCCCGGGTCAAGCCCGGGGATGAGGGCGATTTGGGCTTTTCGGCCAGACTTTCGGGATGACGTTGCTTCTAGACCGCCCCGAAGCCCTTCAACGTCTTGCCGCGGAAGAACACCAGCGGCTCGCCCTCGCCGGACGCCCGCGCCGCCACCACCGTGCCGATGACGATGGAGATGCTGCCGCGCGCGATCACGTCGTCCACCACGCAGTCGAACACGCCGAGCGCCTTGTTGAACACCGGGGCGCCGGTCGCCAATTCGCCCCACTCGCCGGCGAGGAAGCGGTCGGCGCCCGACAGCCCGGCCTTGCCGGAGAAGGCGTCGGCCACATGGCCGGCGTCGGCGGGAAGGAAATTCACCGCGAAGTGCCGCTTCGCCAGCACGCCGGCCAATGCGCTGGTCTTGGCATCGATCGAGACCAGCAGGGTCGCCGGATCCGCGGTGACGTGCGTGGCGGAGAGGCCAAGGAAGCCGGCCGGGCCGTCCTCACCTTGCGCGGTCACGATGGTCATGCCGGTGGCCCGTTCGCCCAGCGTGCGCCAGAAGGTCTTCGCGTCGATGGTGGTCAGGCTCTCGCCGCTGCTCATGCTGCCCTCGTCTCTACTCGTTCGCGCTCAGCCGAGGCGATGGAACTTGCGCCCGAAATAGACCAGGCCATCCTTGCTGCCGCCCTCATGGATCGCCAGCACCTCGCAGAACACCACGTCGTGGGTACCGACCTCGGCGACCTGTGTCACGCGGCAATCGAAGGCCACCGTCGCTTCCTTGAGGACCGGGGCGCCGGTCACCAGCGTCGTCCACTCGCCGACGGCGAAGCGCGCGTTCATGTCCTTCACCCCGCCGGCAAAGGCCATGGAGATCTCTTCGTGCGGGCCGGCCATCGTGTTGACGCACAGCACCTGGCTGGTGGTGATCACCGCGTGCGACTGGCTGTTCTTGTTGACGCAGACGAGGAGCGTTGGCGGGCTGTCGGTGACGCTGCACACCGCCGAGGCGGTGAAGCCGCAGCGCCCGTTCCCGCCGATGCTGGTGATGATGTTCACCGCCGCCGCGAGCTTGGCCATGCCATCGCGGAACGACTGGCGCTCGAGGGGCGGCAGGGTCGCGCCACTGGGTGATGGCAAAGAACTCGAGCTCATCCCTGTCCCCTCATCGACGGTGCGCATGGGTCAGAACTCCCGCAAGGTCTCGCGAAGCGTCGTCTTGGTGTAGCTGGTGCGCGCAAGTCCGCGGCGCTGCAGCGCCGGCACCAGCCCTTCGCAGATGTCGTGGATGTATTGGCGGCTGATATTGGCGGTGAACGGCCGGGTGATGAGGAAGCCGTCGCCACCGACCTCTTCCATCACCTCGCCGAGCCGGTCAGCCACTTGGTCCGGCGTGCCGATCAGCCCGTCGAGACCGCGCGAGACCTGTTCCAAAGTGAGCTCGCGGAGCGTCTTGCCGCTGCCCCATTGCGCGAAGGCGTCGAGCGAGCCCTGCTCGCCATTGGTGGTGAGCTTAGGCAATTCGGCATCGAGAACGAATTTGGAGAAGTCGATGTCGGTGATCGCGGAGATCATCGCCAGCGCCTTCTCGCAATAATCCGGCGCCGAGCGGATCCGCTCGGCCTTCTCCAGCGCCTCCTTCTCGGTAGCGCCGAGGATCGGGGCCACCACGAACAGCACCTTGATGTCGTCCGGATTGCGCCCCACCGCCGCGGCGCGGGCGCGCACATCGTCGCGATAGGCCTTGAGGCCGGCGACGCCCATGGACGGCGCGATGATGCTGTCGGCGGTCTGCGCGGCGAACTGCCGGCCGCGCGGCGAGCCGCCCGCCTGCACGAAGGCCGGGCGTCCCTGCGGCGAGGGCACGCAGTTCAACGGGCCGCGCGACTTGAAGTATTTGCCCTCGAAATGGATCGGCCGCACCTTCGAGGCGTCGGCATAGGTGCCGGTGGCCCGGTCGCGCACCACGGCGTCGGGATCCCAGCTACCCCACAGCTTGAGGCACAGCTGCACGAACTCGTCCGCCATGTCGTAGCGCTCCTGGCGCGGCGGCAGCTTGTCGAAGCCGAAATTCTCGGCGGCGAGATCCTCGCCCGAGGTGACGATGTTCCAGCCGAAGCGGCCCTTGCAGACGCTGTCGAGTGTCGAGCACAGCCGAGCCAGCATGAAGGGCGGATAGGCCATGGTGGAGAAGGTCGCGACCACGCCGAGATGGGTGGTGTTGGCGCCGATCAACGCCGCCAGGGGCGAGGGATCCGCCTTCGGACCCATGATGTTGTGCTTGAGATAGACCTCGTTGGTGCCGCCATAGGCTTCCGAGATCATCAGCGTGTCTTCGAGCATGATGTAGTCGAAGCAGGCGCGCTCCATGGCCTTCGCCATGTCGACATAGAAGCCCCCATCCCATGGATCGCCGCCGCCGCCATTGAAGGGCGTCGCCCATTCGTCGACGGCGAAATTGGTGAACCATCCGAGATGAAACGGCTTTTTGGACATGCGACGCGGCCTCGTTTCGATCAGCGACGCTAACCTCAGAGCCGTGGCCGGAACCATCGTGAAAACGGGAAGCGTTGTTCAACGGAAGGATGCCAATTCCCTGGGCATCCGCGTACGTGGCGGCCAATCGATAGGCACCTTGGCGCCGGTTGCCGCGCCGAGGCGATAGCCAGCAATGGATGCGACCGTCCACCGCACCGCCGAAGGGTCATGCTGCGGCGCACATATTGCATGCCTCTCGCGCTGGAGATGGCGAGATTGGGTACGGAGATCAGGCAATGTCCAACATCAGCCGCATCTACGATATCGACCTGAAGCTGTTGCGCTGCTTCTGCACCATTGTGGAGGAGAAGAGCTTCACCGCGGCGCAGGCGGCGCTCAATCTCTCGCAGTCGACGCTGAGCGAGAATCTGAAGTCGCTTGAGATCCGCCTCGGCACACGGCTATGCCGGCGCGGGCCGAAGGGCTTCAAGCTGTTCCGCGAGGGCGAGGCGGTCTACCAGGCCGCCAAGGAGCTCTTCGCCTCGGTCGAGCGCTTCAAGCAGCGCGCTTCGAACATCAATGAGAGCGCCAGCTACGAGCTCTATGTCGGCATCCAGGACGGCATCGTCGAGAACCCGTCGGCGCGTATCCACGACGCCATCGGGCGCTTCTCGGAATATTATCCCAATGTGCGCTTCCGGGTGGAGGTGATGCTCGGCTTCCAGCTCACCGGGCGGGTCGCCGACGGCATGATGCATGTCGGCATCGGTCTGGTGAACGAGCAGTTCCCGCAACTGTCCTACGAGCATCTGTTCGACGAGCAGGGCTATATGTGCTGCGGCGCCAAGCACCCGTTGTTCGCAGTGCCCGAGGCCGAGCTGACGCGGGAAGCCATCGATTCCGCCGCCTATGTCAGCCGCGGCCATCTCGAATATTACCATCCGGAGCGCACTCGCGATGTCGTCTCCAGCGGCGATATCGGCCTCGGTATCCAGTCGCAGCTCGCGCTCATCCTGTCGGGCCGCAATATCGGCTATGTGCTCGATCACACCGCCCAGCCCTTCTTCAACGCCGGCACGCTGCGGGCGCTGCGACCGGACCTGTTCCGGCTGGTCAATCCCGTGACCGCGATGATCGGCCCCGGTGCCACCGATTTCAAACTGGCGCGTCGCTTCGTCGACTGCCTGGTGGACGTGCATATGGGCGTCGGCCCGGCGCGCCACATACCGCAGCCGGCCTTCGCCGCGACCCGCGGCAAGGTGGTCGAGCGCGACGGCATTTACCACATCCAGAGCGCCCGACGCGAAGCCGGCAAGCCGATGAACGCGCGCGCCGGCGGCTAGTCTAGGTCGTCATCCCCGACGACACGCAGTGTCGAGCCGGGATCGCGTGACAATAGAAAACCTCACGCGATCCCGGATATTACCTGCGGCAATTCCGGGATGACGACTGAGGGAGTTCACCCCAGCCGCTTCACCAGATGCACCAGCCGTCGATCGGGCATCTGCTCGACGCGCTCGATCGAAAAGCCCTTGCGGCGGTACCAGTTGATGTTGGCCGAGAGAGGCTCGCCGGTATAGAGCCGGATGGTGTCGTAGCCGAGCGCGCGGGCCCGGTTCTCTCCGGCGGTCAGCAGCGTGTTGCCGATGCCCTTGCCCTGCGCCATCGGCGCGGCGGCGAGGCTGTCGATCAGGAAATCCTCCTCGCGCGGCAACAGGATCAACGCGCCGGCGAGCCCGGTCGCACTGTCCTGGACCCACACCTCGCGCTCGCGGAACACCTTTTTGTAATCCCAGAGCAGCGGCACCGGCTCGACGCCGAGCAGCACCCGGTTCTTGGCATAGGCGGCGCGTTGCAGCGCCTCGACCGCCGGCAAGTCGTCGAGGTCGGCGCGGCGCATCACATGGTCGCCGCCGTCGAGCGTCGAGGCATTGAGGACGCCGAGCGCTAGGTGCTGGCGGGCTCCGGCGTCGAAATTCTCAGGCGCCAGCCAGGTCTCGAACGCGAAGGCGCGCTGCGGCCAGTCCTCGCCCAGCATGGCGAACCAGGCGGTGTCGCGATTGCGCCCCTTGACGATCATGTGCTTGCGGAAGATGCCCTCATAGCGGAAGCCGTAGCGCTCGGCGGCACGGCGCGAGGGCATGTTCAGCGCATTGCACTTCCACTCGTAGCGGCGATAGCCGAGTTCCTCGAACACATATTTCGCCATGAGATACATGGCCTCTGTACCGCCCGGGGTGCGGGCGAGCGCCGGCGTATAGAGGATGTTGCCGACCTCGATGACGCGGTGCGCCAGCTCGATGCGCAGATATGTGGCGTGGCCCACCGCTCGCCCGCTCGCCTTGTCAACGATCGCATAGAGCAGCGGGTCGTCCTTCTCGGCGGCGAGTGCGTAATAGGCGGTAAATGCCTTCTCGCTCTCGAACGGTGCCGGGAACAAATAGGCCCAGAGCCGCTCCGCCTCGGCCCCGTGAGAAAGGTGATAGAGCTCGGGCGCATGGGTCGGCGCGTGGAACGGCACGATCCGCACATGGCGGCCTTCGAGCTCGACGCGCTCCGGACGACGTGCCGGAGTGGAATCGACCAGCGGGCCGAGCGGAAGCGCCTCGGATGCCGCAAGGGATGACACTTCTGCGTGCATCATGTCTCCGGCCGCGTTGCGGCGCCCAAAAGCGCCATGAAACAGCGCCAAGTCTTGAACCCGGGCCAAGTCCATGTGACAGGAAAGCGAAAACTACAAGCGGTTTATGAGGAAGCCCGATGAGTTCGTCCGCCCTGCGCGTGCAGCCGCACACCGTCGCCGCCTTCGATCGCATCGGCGAGGAAAACGCCTTCGCCGTGCTCGCTCGCGCCACCGCGCTGGCCAATGAGGGGCGCGACATCGTCAATCTCGGCATCGGTCAGCCGGATTTCTCGACCCCGCCGCACGTTGTCGAGGCAGCGGTGAAGGCGCTGCGCGACGGCCATCACGGCTATACCCCCTCCGTCGGCGTCCAGCCCTTGCGCGAGGCGGTCGCCGCCGATGTGCACCGCCGGCTCAATGTGGAGATCGATCCCGGCCGGCTGATGATCGTCCCCGGCGGCAAGGTGACGATGTTCGCCGCCATATTGATGTTCGGCGAGCCGGGCGCGGAGATCCTCTATCCCGATCCTGGCTTCCCGATCTATCGCTCCATGATCGAGTTCACCGGAGCAACGCCGATCCCGGTGCCGATCCGCGAGGAGCACGGCTTCGCCTTCTCCGCGGACGAGGTGCTGGGCCTGATCACTCCGGCGACGCGGCTCCTCATCCTCAACTCCCCTGCCAACCCAACCGGCGGCGTCACCCCGAAGGCGGAGATCGATGCTCTGGTGGCCGGGCTCGCGGCACATCCGCAGGTCGCCATCCTCTCCGACGAGATCTATGACCAGTTCCTGTTCGACGGCGAGGAGCACGCCACCCTGCTGGCCTATCCCGAGATCCGCGACCGGCTGATCCTGCTCAATGGCTGGTCCAAGACCTATGCCATGACCGGTTGGCGCATGGGCTGGTCGCTGTGGCCGGAGGGGCTTTTCGAAGCGGCGCGCAAGTTGGCGGTGAATGCCTGGTCCTGCGTCAACGCCCCTGCCCAGTTCGGCGCGCTGGCGGCGCTCACCGGCCCGCAGGACGCGGTGGCTGCCATGGTCGCCGAGTTCGACCGTCGCCGGCATTTGATCGTCGACGGGCTCAACGACATCCCAGGCATCTCCTGCGCAACGCCGAAAGGGGCGTTCTATGCGTTCCCCAATATCACTGGAACTGGATGGAACTCGAGCAAGGCGCTCGCCTCCGCCTTGCTCGAAGAGGCCGGGGTCGCCACCATAGGCGGACCGGACTTCGGAGTGCATGGCGAAGGCTATATCCGGCTTTCGTATGCCAACTCCGCGGACAATATTCGCAAGGCACTGGAGCGCATGGGCAACTTCCTCGCCACTGCGCGTGCCGCATGAGAGGAGCGAACGCCGCATGGGATGCCGCAACCGGCTGATCTTGCTGAGCTTTTCCCTCATTGTCATGGCCTGCGCTCCGGCCTTGGCGCAGGCGCCCACGAGCTGCAAGCGCGAAGGCTCGACCCCGCGCGACTATCTCGACTGCCTTGGCAATGCGCAGAAGGACGGCGAGAAAGAGCTCGAGCGCACCATGGCCGGCGCGCTGGCGGCGATTCGCGCCGACGAGGCGATTCCGCAGATGCAGCGCAACCGCTGGACCAATCTGATGGAGGAATCGCAGAGCCGCTTCGTCTATTGGCGCAATTTCGAATGCCAGAGCATCGCGCCGTATGAGGGCGGCGCTGCAAAGCAGATGGTCGGCGGGCGACTCGGCAGCGGCATCGGCGCGCTGGAGCAGCGCCTCGTCTGCCTGATCGACCGCAATCAGGCTCGCATCGCGGACATTTCGCGCCGCTACCCGCCGCCGAACGGCTGGACCTATACCGAACCGGCGCCGCCAGAGCCGGCGCAGGCTCCCGAGCCGCCTGCCCCGGCCGGACCGGTCCGCATCATCGAGATGCCCGGCCAGCCTTGAGGGAGTGCCAGCGCTTGCCCTTCGCGGCGAATGGGGCGACTGTCCCGGCGCGAGCCGCCCCGGCGGCAGGATGAAGGAAGGACAGCGCATGGCGAAGGTGATGGCGATCGGCGAGGTGATGGTAGAGTTCGCCCGCGGCGCGGACGGGCGCTACGGCCTCGCCATCGGCGGCGACACCTTCAACACGGCGGTCTATCTCGCCCGCGCGGGGGTCGAGACCGGCTACGCCACCGCGATCGGCGATGACGCCTTCTCGGACCGCATCTTCGCCGCCGCGAGCGGCGAGGGCATCGAGACCACGGCGATGCTGCGGGTCGCGGGACGCATGCCCGGGCTCTATGTCATCGAAACCGATGGACGGGGCGAGCGCTCCTTCAATTATTGGCGCGACACCTCGCCGGCCCGCGACCTGTTCGAATTGCCGGGCTGGGAGACCGTGGCCGAAGCGCTGGTGGAAGCCAGCATGATCTATCTCTCCGGCATCACCCTGTCGCTCTATTCCAATGTCGGCCTCGGCCGCCTGCTGGCGACTTTGGAATTCGCCCGCGAGCGCGGCGCCAGGATCGTGTTCGACGGCAATTTCCGCCCACGCGGCTGGGGCGGCGACGTCGGGCGCGCCCGCGCCGTCTATGCCGAGGCGCTGAAGCGCTCTTCCATCGCGCTGCCGACCTATGACGACGAGGCGACGCTCTGGGGCGACGGCTCGCCCGCCGCCACCGCCGAGCGCATCGCCACCTTCGGGGTGAACGAGATAGTGGTGAAGAACGGGGCGAGCGGTGCCCTGGTGCGCGCGGCCGGCGTCTCGCATCTGGTGCCGATCCCGGAGCCGGTCGAGCCCATCGACACCACGGCCGCCGGCGACAGCTTCAACGCCGCCTACCTCGCCGCACGGCTCGGCGATGTGAGCCCGGAAGCGGCGGCGGAAGCCGGCCACGAGCTTGCCGGCCGCGTCATTCGCCACCGCGGCGCGATCATCCCGCGGCAGGCCAACGCTTGAGCCACAGCCGAGGCTGGGAGCGCTTCTGCGAACGAGTTGCAAGCCGTTGAAAATACTTGCATTTGAGATGCCTTGCCGATAAGCGGTCGCGGGCGTCGCGGGGCGCGCCAAAACCAATCGAGAGCCACGGCAGAGATGGACAAGACGCTCAGGATCGCGTGCGCCAGCGTCGCTATCAGCCTTATCGTGCTCGGGCTGAAATTCCTCGCCTGGCGCATGACCGGGAGCATCGCGCTCTATTCGGATGCGCTGGAGAGCCTGGTCAATGTCGCGACCTCGGTCGCCGCGGTGATCGCGCTGCGTGTCGCCTCCAAGCCCGCCGACGCCGCGCACCCCTATGGCTACGCCAAGGCCGAGTACTTCTCCGCGGTCATCGTCGGCGCGCTCATCATCGTCGCCGCGCTGTCGATCTTCCGCGAGGCTTATCTCGCGCTGCTGGCGCCGAAGGCGCTGGATGCGCCGCTGAACGGCCTCGTGGTGAACGGTGTCGCGGGCGTGCTGAACGCCATCTGGTGCTGGGTGCTGATCCGCGAAGGCAACCGCGCCCGCTCGCCGGCGATCATCGCCGACGGCAAGCATCTGTTCACCGATGTCGTGTCCTCGGCCGGCGTTCTCCTCGGCGTTGCGCTCGCCATCCTCACCGGCCTGCCTTTGCTCGATCCGCTGCTCGCCGCTCTGGTGGCGCTGAACATCCTGTGGTCCGGCTGGACCGTCATCAAGGAGAGCGTCGGCGGATTGATGGACAGCGCGGTGCCGGAGGACACGCTCGCCAAGATCCGCGGGCAGATCGCGGCCGAGGCGGTCGGCGCCATCGAGGCGCATGATGTGCGCACCCGTTGCGCCGGGCGGGTGATCTTCGTCGACTTCCACCTCGTGGTGCCGGGCGACATGCCGGTGAGCGAAGCCCATGCCATCTGCGACCGGATCGAAGACGCGCTCCGGCGCGAGGTGGAGGAGATCTTCGTCAACATCCATGTCGAGCCGGAAGCCAAAGCCAAGCACGCCGGCATCCCGGTGCTGTGATCTTGCCGAGGGGTCGCTCGGCTTCAACATCCTTCGAGGCCCGGCGGCGCCGGGCACCTCAGGATGAGGTGATTCTACAAAATGCGACCTCATCCTGAGGTGCTCGCGTAATGAGCCTCCAAGGATACTCACCTGCGACGCACCGTCCGGGATGACGGCGGTCAGCCACCCGTCTTCAGCTTCGCGATCAACTCCGCCGTCGGGTAGGAATCCGCCGGCAGGCCGAGCCGCTGCTGCTCGGTGCGGACGGCCGCCCGCGTCGCCGCTCCGAGCTTGCCGTCGACGCCGCCGACATGGTGGCCACGCGCATTGAGCAGGCGCTGCAGCTCCGCCACCTGCGCCATCGACAGCACCGCAATATTGCCCTGGCCCCGTGCGTAGGCGCCGGCACCGTTCAGCCGGGTGGCGAAATAGGCAGCCGAGGTCGCATAGACCAGCGACTGGTTCCACTGGGTGTAGATGTCGAAATTCGGATAGGCGAGGAAGGCCGGGCCATTGCGCCCCATCGGCAGCAGCAGCGAGGCGGTGACGCCATCCGCCGGCAAGGTGCCGCCGCCGGCGCGCTTCACGCCCCATCCGGCCCATTGCGAGCGCGGCACCTTGATCGAGAGGTCCGCCTGCTCCCAGGGCAGATTGGCCGGCACCCTCACCTCTTCGAGCCAGGGCTGGCCGCGCTTCCAGCCGAGCGAGACGATGTAGTTGGCGGCCGAAGCCAGCGCGTCGGGAGTGGAGCGCAGCAGGTCGACCCGGCCGTCGCCGTCGAAATCGACGCCGTAGTTCAAATAATGATCCGGCAGGAACTGGAACTGGCCGAGCTCGCCGGCCCAGGGCCCGCGCATGGTCTGGACCGTGAGGTCGCCGCGATCGATGATCTTCAGCGCGGCGACGAGCTGGGTACGGAACATGTCCGGGCGCCGGCAATCATAGGCAAGCGTCGCCACCGAGCGCACCGTCTGCTTGTCGCCCATATTGGCGCCGAAATCGGTCTCCAGCCCCCAGAAGGCGACGATCACCGGCGCGGGCACGCCGAAGCGCTGCTCGATGCGATCGAACACCGCGCGATTCTTGCGGATCTGAGCCGCGCCCTGGTCGATGCGGTATTTCGCGACCATTCGGTCGGAGAACTGGAAGAAGCTCTGGCTGAACACGCCCTGCCCGCGATCGAGCTTCACCACGCTGCCATCATAGCCGACGCCGTCGAGCGCGGCCGCGATGGTGCGCGCGGAGATGCCATCGGCGGCGGCCTCGCGCTTGAAATTGGCGAGCCAGGCGGGGAATCCTGCGGCGTTGGAGCAAGGCGCGGCGGATGCACCGCTCGCCGCCATCATAAGAAATGCGGCGAGGCCCGCCACCAGCCGAACACGCATGCGCTTCTCCCGTCGAGGATCCAACGCGCCTCTATACGACAAGCGTGGGGTTCGTGGCAGCGGGGGTGACGCTATTCGGCAGCTTCGACGCGGCAGCCGAGCGCACGGCCGATCTCGCGGCCGATGACCGCAGGATCGTATGGTTTGGCGATAAAGGGCACCGCCTTCAGCTCCCCGGGCAACTCCTCGCGGCGCGAGGCGGAAACGAAGAAGAAGGGCGTGTGCCGGCGGTGCAGCGTGCAGGCGAGCTCATAGGTCGTCCCGTCCACCACATCGATGTCGAGTATCGCCATGTCGATATCGGCCGCGGCGCGCTCGGCGGCGGCGACGCTCGCGACCGTGACGACCTCCGCCTCGCTCTCCTGCGCAACGATGGTCTCGAGGTCGAGCGCGACGAACGCGTCGTCTTCAACGATCAGAATACGCGGCGTGCCCACCATGTGCACTCCCTTGCTACGTTGGGATAAGCCCACCGCACTTAACGTGTTCCCAACGGGAACCCCGGGATGCGCTTTCGTGAAAACAGCGTTACGAAACCGTTTAAACTTTTAGCGGTCGCTTTTCAGTGCGTTGACACGCCCGCCGGGTATCGCCGTAATAGGCGCGTTCCAAGGGGAGCCCCGTAGGGGGCTGAGAGATCGCCAGGGCGAGGCCGAAAAGCCGGACCGACGCGATGACCCTTCGAACCTGATCCGGGTCATGCCGGCGAAGGGATCGGAACCGAACGACGCCTGCGGAAGCCTCCGCCAAAAGCCTCCGCATCGCGTCTTTCCCCCCAACGTCATCGCACCCGGATCTCCGCAACCCATCGGGTCAGGAGATCCATCATGCCGACCAAGAATTCCTCATCGCAGACTTCCCCGACGCCGACTTCCGACACTCAAAACCCCGGAACCGGAAACGCCATCGGCGTCGCCACCGGGCCGATTCCCGGCTCGCGGCGCATCTATGCCGAATGCCCCGAGCGGGGCTTTCGCGTCCCGTTCCGCGAAATCCTGCTGCGCCCCTCCGCCAGCGAGCCAAACCTCGCCGTCTATGACGCCTCCGGCCCCTATACCGACGAGGCCGCACGCATCGACATCCATGCCGGCCTTGCCCGCGCCCGCGATGCCTGGGTTCGTGCGCGCGGCGATGTCGAGGAATATGAAGGCCGGGCGGTGAAGCCGGAGGACAATGGCAATGTCTCTCCGGAGAAGCTCGTGCCGACCTTCCCGGTTACCCGACGGCCCTTGCGGGCGCGCGGCGGCGCGGCGGTCACGCAAATGGCCTATGCGCGGGCCGGCATCGTTACCCCCGAGATGGAATATGTCGCCATTCGCGAGAACGGCCTGCGCGAGCGCATGGGCGAGCTCATCCGCGACGGCGAGGATTTCGGGGCCGCCATTCCCGATGTGGTGACGCCGGAATTCGTCCGCGAGGAGGTCGCCCGCGGGCGCGCCGTCATCCCCGCCAATATCAACCATGGCGAACTGGAGCCGATGGCCATCGGCCGCAATTTCCTGGTCAAGATCAACGCCAATATCGGCAATTCCGCCGTCACCTCCTCGGTGGCGGCCGAGGTCGACAAGATGGTGTGGGCGATCCGCTGGGGCGCCGACACGGTGATGGATCTCTCCACCGGCCGCAACATCCACAACATCCGCGACTGGATCGTGCGGAACGCGCCGGTGCCGATCGGCACCGTGCCGATCTACCAGGCTCTGGAGAAGGTCGGCGGCGTCGCCGAGGACCTGACCTGGGAGATCTTCCGCGACACGCTGATCGAGCAGGCCGAGCAGGGCGTCGACTATTTCACCATCCACGCCGGGGTGCGGCTGCCTTACGTCCCGCTCACCGCGCGGCGCGTCACCGGCATCGTCTCGCGTGGCGGCTCGATCATGGCCAAGTGGTGCCTCGCCCATCACCGCGAAAGCTTCCTCTATGAGCGCTTCGCCGAGATCTGCGAGATCATGCGGGCCTATGACGTCACCTTCTCGCTCGGCGACGGGCTGCGCCCCGGCTCGATCGCCGACGCCAACGACGCCGCGCAGTTCGCCGAACTGGAGACGCTGGGCGAATTGACCAAGACTGCCTGGGCGCACGATTGCCAGGTCATCATCGAAGGGCCGGGTCACGTGCCGATGCACAAGATCAAGGCCAATATGGACAAGCAGCTTGCTGTCTGTGGCGAAGCGCCCTTCTACACGCTCGGCCCGCTGACCACGGATATCGCGCCGGGCTACGACCACATCACCTCCGGCATCGGCGCGGCCATGATCGGCTGGTTCGGCACCGCCATGCTCTGCTACGTCACCCCAAAGGAGCATCTCGGCCTGCCGAATCGCGACGACGTGAAGACGGGCGTGATCACCTACAAGATTGCCGCCCACGCCGCCGATCTCGCCAAAGGCCATCCGACGGCGAGGTCCTGGGACGACGCGCTCTCGCGGGCCCGCTTCGAGTTCCGCTGGGAGGACCAGTTCAATCTCGGCCTCGACCCGGAGACCGCGCGCGCCTTCCACGACGAGACGCTGCCGAAGGAAGCGCACAAGCTGGCGCATTTCTGCTCCATGTGCGGACCGAAATTCTGCTCGATGAAGATCAGTCAGGATATTCGCGACGCCGCATTAAAGGCGGACGTCGCGAGCGGCATGGAACGGATGAGCGAGGAATTCCGCGCCGGCGGCGGCGAGCTTTATCGCAACGTCGCGGCGGCGGAGTAGAAGACCACGACCGGACATGCCCGGCCTTGTGCCGGGCATCCACGGACTGACGGCAAAGGACGCGGATGGCCGTGACAAGCACGGCCATGACAATCGGTGTGTCCGCAGCCCTCCAAAGGAATCGAAGGCCCATGACCCTCCGCCCTACCGTCGCCGTCCTCGCCGTGGTGGCGCGGGGCGATCATGTCCTGCTGGTGCGCCGCGCCAACCCGCCGGACCAGGGCCGCTGGGGATTTCCCGGCGGGCGGGTCGAGCCGGGCGAGCCCTATCGCGAGGCGGCGCTGCGCGAACTGGAGGAGGAAACCGGCATCGCGGCGGACGCGCCCGAGCTCCTCACCGTGCTCGACTTCATCGAGCATGATGGGGAGGGCGCCCTCGCCCATCACTTCGCGATGATCGCGGTGCGTTGCCGCTGGATCGCCGGCGAGGGACTCGCCGCCGACGACGCGCTGGAAGCGCGCTGGTTCGACCTCGACGAGATCGCGACGCTCGGACGTGCCGCGAGCGCGAAGGTCGAGTTCCTGGCGAGGCTCGCTTTGGGCCGCTGACAACGAAAAGGGCGCCCCGAGGGGCGCCCTTCCCTTTCCGCGCAAGCGGAACGAAGCGGAACTCAGTGCCCGGAAGCCGAAGCCGGCGCCAGCGTGATGCCGTTGGCCTTGGCCCATTCCGCATTGGCGGCATGGTGCTTGACCAGCATCGGACGCAGCACGAACAGCGCGCAGAAGGCGGCGGAGAGGTCCATCGCCGCGACCGTGTAGAGCACGGTCGACCAGGTGCCGGTGGCTTCCATCAGGAGGTTGCCGATCGGCACGAGGAGCGCCGCGACGCCCTTGGCGCAATAGAGCACGCCATAGATCTTGGCGACGTGCTTGGTGCCGAAGGTGTCGGCCGCGGTTGCCGAGAACAGCGAGTAGACCTCGCCCCAGGCCAGGAACACCATGCCGGAGAGGATGAGGAACGCCCACGGATTGTGGCCGAACGCGCCGAGCGCGACGATGCCGAGGCCTTCGATCGTGAAGGCGATGAACATGGTGCGCTCACGGCCGATATGATCGGAGATCCAGCCGAACAGCGGACGCGAGATGCCGTTCATGACGCGGTCGAGCATCAGGGCGAAAGGCAGGGCCGCCATGGTGACGAAATAGAGGTTCACCTGGAAGTCCTTCACGCCGAGATCCTGTGCGATCACGCCGAGCTGGGCCACGGCCATCAGGCCGCCGGTCACGGTGCCGATGAACATCGCCGCCATCACCCAGAACACCGGGGAACGAAGCGCTTCCGGCAGGGTGTAGTCGCGGCGGGACTGCGCAACCTTGCCGGAGGCCGGCACCAGATCCTTCGGCGGCGCCTTCAGAAACAGCGCGGCGAGGATGATGATGCCGCCCTGGATGAGGCCGAAGAACCAGAAGGTCTGCGACACGCCATCGGTCGCCAGCATGTTGGCGATCGGCAGGATGGTGAGCGCCGAGCCGGCGCCATAGCCGCCGGCGGTGAGGCCGACCGCAAGACCGCGCTTGTCCGGGAACCACTTGATCGCGGCGTTGACGCAGGTGGCGTAGACGCAGCCGACGCCGATGCCGCCGATGACCGCGCCCACGTAATAGAGGGTGAGGCTGTCGGCATAGGAGTTCACGACCCAGGACAGGCCGGTGAACAGGCCGCCGATGAGCACCATGACCCGCGGGCCGTACTTGTCGATGAAGTAGCCCTCGATCGGCGCAAGCCAGGTCTGGACCACGACGAAGATGGTGAAGGTGGTCTGGATCGCGGCGCGCGACCAGCCGAATTCCTTGGTGATTTCGGGGACGAACAGGGTCCAGGCGTACTGGATGTTGGCGGCGGCCACCATGCAGACGATGCCCGCGACCAGCTGCATCCAGCGGGTCTGTTCGGACACCGAGCCGACAGTTGCGGTGCTCGACGTGCTCAAGAGCGTTTCTCCTCTCCAAGATCAATAAAGCCGCGGATCGGCTTTTGCGGCCCTCGCCCCTCGGGAGCGGAACCGTCATTTGTTTTGGCCGCAGGAACGGATTCCCGTTCCCACGGCGGGCACGAAAGCCGGAGTTTGTCTCCGTGAGGTTGTTCGGTTGCCGAACCTGCGCCACAGCTGCCGCAAGAGTCATGCGGACTGACGCAGGGGATACGGACCCGACCCGCTTGGTGATGGATCATAATCGACAATATTATGTATGCCAAATCTATTTTGCGCGACTAATCACATCGACCTCACCAAGAGTATATTTCTTGAATACTCAAGTCTCACTTTACTATTTATGAGATCACGACGTTTGACACAGCGCACAAATCGTAAAATAATTACAGTTTATAATTCTTGTGACAAAGCAACTCTGAGGCACGCTGCCCCTCAGGCGGCGGCATTCGACTTTTGCACCAGATGCGAGAAATCTACCGGCCGCGACCGGACAGGCCGATCCGGGCCCGCGACTACATGAAGGGCCGGGTGCACGGAGCGGCAATGATGACGACACCGTGACGCGTACTGTCGCGCAAAACAAAAGGGCGTGTCCGGAAGGACACGCCCGTGAAGTTCAGTGCGGCAAGATTCAAGGCTGGCAGCGCCGCCTCACTGGGCGGGGACTGCCTCCGCGGCCTGCGCTTTCGCCGCACTCGCGTGGGAGCGCCGCAGCGGCTTTAGGATCAACAGCGCCATGATGGCGGCGAGGATGTTGAGCACCGCGGCCGAGACGAACACGGCGTGCCAGCTGCCCGTCATGGTGGTGAGGATGCTGGTGAACGGCACGATCAGCGCCGCCGTGCCCTTGGCGGTGTAGAGCAGGCCGGCATTGGTGGTGGCGAACTTCGAGCCGAAGGCGTCGCCGCACATCGC
>JAQSWY010000145.1 GCA_029266425.1 Xanthobacteraceae bacterium | reverse complement strand
CAGGCCGAGCGCGGCCAGCACCGTCACCGGCGGCAGCACGAAGAGGAAATGGCGGATGCCGTTATAGAGCGGCGGATCGTCGGTGAGCGTGAAGACGATGGGCACGAACACCGCCAGCAGCAGCGGCAGATAGCCGATCAGCCGGCGCGGATGAAGCTGGGTCGCCTGCGCGGTGCGATGGGCGAGCGCGATCCGTACCCCCGAGATGACGGCCATCGCCAGCGCCGCGACGAGGCCCAGCAGCGTGATCTCGGGCAGCTTGATCAGCAGATATTCCGACATGTAAGTCGGCGGGACCTGGCCGATCGGCAGCAGCTTGCCGTTGAACAGCGTGCTGAGGTCGAAGGTGAAATTGTTGAACGCCCCCATCGCCACGAACAGGTTGGTCGGCGGCAGCATCGACCAGGGCCAGGCGAGCGCGGTGATGGCGAAGGAGACCGCCGCGGCGGCGACGAGGCGCGGCAGCACCCGCAGCGGCAGGCGGATGTCGCGGAACACCAGCGTCGCGGCGGCGATGGTCAGCACGAGGTAGAACACCGCAAACACGCCACCGACGCGCAGGCCGAGGGCGCAACCGATGGAGACGCCGAGCCCGAGCGCGGCGCGCCAGCTCGGCGCCGCCGGCAGCTGCACCACCCAGGCGGTGATGAAATAGAGGCTCCACGCCATGGCGGCGGCAAAGGGCACGTCCTTGGTGTGGGTGAACATCGCCCCGCCATACATGCCGGTGAAGGCCAGCATGAGCACGGCGAGGATGCCGGCCTTCTCGCCGCCGAGCAGCTTGGCCAGGCGCCACACGCCGATCAGCCCGACAAGGCCGAAGCTCGCGGAAAGCAGATGCCGCCACTCATAGAGCGGCAGCGGCACATAGGGCTGGAGCCCCGCCGCGATCAGGTCGAACAGCCCGCCATAGAGATAGAGGTTGATGTAGTGGAAGGCCCGGTCGTCGGTGAAGCCGCTGGCGTACCAGGCGAGCAGCAACTGGCCGTAGGTGTGCTGCACCGGCTCATCATTGCTGATGCCATAGTCGCGGAAGCTCAGCACGATCCAGGCGGCGATGACGGCGAACAGGCCGATGCTGGCGACGCGCCAGAGCACCGCGGAGCGCCAGGCGCGCCCCATGAGGAGGGCGGGCCATTCGGCCGCCGCGGGAGAAGCGGATATGCGCGAGCTCACGAGGTGAAACCGTCCGGCACGAGCGAGGGGACATGCCGGTCGCCGACATGAGCGAAGAGCGGCAGGAGGCGCGAAGCCGACCTCGTCGGCGACGAGGTAGAGCGGGCGATGCTTCACCTCGGTGAAGATGCGCCCGACATATTCGCCGATGACACCGAGGCTGATGAGCTGCACACCGGAGACGAACAGCATGCTGACCATGATGGTCGGGAAGCCCGGCGTGCGCACGCCGAGGACCAGCACCTCGCCAAGGATGTAGAGCCCGTAGAGGCCGGACAGGCCGGCGAGCACGACGCCGGCCAGCGACCACACCCGCAGCGGCACCATGGAGAAGGAGGACAGCCCGTCTATGGCGTAGCGCAGCAGGCGCAGCGTCGAGAATGAGCTGACGCCGCCGGCGCGCTCGGCTACTTCGAACTCGATCTCCTCCTGGCGGAAGCCGACCCAGCTGGTGATGCCCTTCATGAAGCGGTTGCGCTCCGGCAGGGCGTTGATGGCGTCGACCACGCGGCGGTCGAACAGGCGGAAGTCGCCCGCCCCTTCCGGGATGTCGACCTCGCAGAGCGCGCGGAAGAAATGATAGAAGCCGCGAGTGAACAGGCGCCGGCCGAGCGGATCGGTGGCGCGTGAGCGGCGCACCGCGATGACCATCTGCGCGCCATCCTGCCAGCGCTCGATCATCTGCGGGATGACTTCGGGCGGATGCTGCAGGTCGGAATCCATCAGCACCACGACGTCGCCCACGGCGGCGCGCAAGCCCGCGGCCATCGCCGATTCCTTACCGAAGTTGCGGGCGAAGCGCAGCGCCTTGACGGCAGGGTCGCGGCGGCCCAGCTCCACCAGCATGTCGAAGCTGGCGTCGCGGCTGCCGTCGTCGACGAAGATGAATTCGCGCTGCGTACCCGGATAGGCATCGAGCACGGCGCTCAGCCGGGCGTGCAGCGCCTCGAGGCAGCTCGCCTCGTTGTAGACGGGGACGACGACCGATATCAGGCGGAGTGACCTTGGGGAAGAATTCGTCATGACGTCACGCCAGATTTACTTCCGACCTGCCGGAGCGGCAGGTACCCTTGCAATCATTTAGGACGACTTCTGCTGCTCAGGAGCGCATGATGACGTATGGGCGGATTGTGATAATTGTTGGACTCGCTAATACCCGTGTATGAGTACCGCAAGGCCATAGTAGTTTGCGCTGACGATTACGGCTTAAGCATGGGCGTCTGCGATGCCATCGAGGCCCTGATCGAAAAAGGCAGGCTCTCCGCCACGGGGGCCATGACAGGGATACTTGCCTGGCGCCGGCGCGCCGAAGGGCTACGGGCGCTCGTCCGCTCGCACCCAGCCGATATCGGCCTGCACTTCACCCTCACCGGACAGCGTCCGCTCTCGCCCGCGAAGGGATTGGCAAGCGACGGCAGGCTGCCGGAGATCGGCGCGCTGGCGCTACGCGCGCTCGCCGGGGCGCTGCCGCGCGCGGCGATCCGTGACGAATTGCGCGCCCAGCTCGATGCCTTCGAGGATGAATGGGACGCGCCGCCGGACTTCCTCGACGGCCACCAGCATGCGCATGCGCTGCCCGGCATACGCGACATCGTCATCGCGGAGCTGACCGCGCGCTATGCCGGACGGCTGCCCTGGCTGCGCAACTGCACGGAACCGCCTGCCTGGGCGCGGAAGCGCGGGATCGGCTTTCGCAAGGCGATGATCGTCGGCACGCTGGGCGCCGGCACCGCGAAGGCGGCGGCGAAGGCGGGCATTGTCAGCAATGACAGCTTTCGCGGGCTCTACGGCTTCACGCCCGCGCCGCCCTATCGCGACATCTTTCGCGCGGCGCTGGCGGGGCCGGGGGAGCGCATCCTCGTCCACTGCCATCCAGGCGTGGTCGACGAGGAATTGCGCGCGCTCGACCCGCTGCTGGAGCCGCGCGAATGGGAGCTCGCCTATCTCGGCTCGGAAGCCTGTGGGGAGGATCTGGCGGCCGCCGGGGTGCGACCGGCGCGCTTTTCCGAAACGGGAAGGGCGTCAGCCGCGCGGGGTTGAGTCGGGCGCGGGCGGATCGACGGTGACGAGCCGGCCTTCCTCGGCCTTGTAGTAGTACTGGCTGGCTACGAGCCACCCCTTCAGCGGCCGCAGCGGCGGAATGCAAGTCAGCAGCATGAGCGGCAGCGTGGTCACCAGATGCACCCAATAGGGCGCCTGGAACGCCACTTCGAGCCACAGGCCGAACAGCACCGACGGCACGCAGACGAAGCACATGACGAAGAAGGCCGGGCCGTCCGCCGGGTCGGCGAAGGAATAGTCGAGCCCGCAGGCCTCGCAGCGCGGCGCCAGCTTGAGGAAACCGTCGAACAGCTTGCCCTGGCCGCAACGCGGGCAACAGCCGCGGATGCCGCACTCGAAGGGCGACAGCCTGGGATAGTCGTGGGCGGTCTCAGTCGGGCTCCGGGCAAGCATGGCAGCGTCTCCTGAATGCGATCAATATATGGAATTGAAAGCATACAATGTCAATACAATGAAGTATTGACTGTATATTGAATGTATCGCGATGGGAGGAGTGTCTCCGCGAAAGGACTGAGGGATTCCGACGTGCCTGTCCGCCGGCACCACCTCATCCTGAGGTGCCGCCGCAGGCGGCCTCGAAGGATGCTCGCCCTGGCGCGCTTGAACGACCATCCTTCGAGGCTCGCTTCGCTCGCACCTCAGGATGAGGGCGGTCGATGGAATAGTTTGTCGTGAAGGCACTCCCGTTGCGCGGGCGAGGCGGATGCGCGCGGATAGCCCCCATACGGATCGCTTCCCAACGGGCGCCTCTTAAGAAAATCGCACACGATCTAATCGTCATCGATAATCCGCATGTCAGCCATGCGCAATTATACATCGTTATCGATTAGATCGTGTGCGATATATATCTCCACACCGGGCCGGCAAGCACCGCCGGCCACCAGATCCACCGACCTCGGACCCGATCGCGGGGCGAGGGTCGAAACCAGGAGAGACCACAATGACCAAGACCAGCACCGCCGCCATCCTGTCGGCCTTCATCTCCCTCGTCGCCTTCTCCGGCGCC
>JAQSWY010000144.1 GCA_029266425.1 Xanthobacteraceae bacterium | reverse complement strand
CGCCAGCTCGACCTGACCAAGCTCGACATGCTGCCGAACCTGACGGCCAATGCCGGCTATGTCGCGCGTGACAAGCAGCTCGTCAGCTCCAGCGCCAGCTACGTCAGCGGCCAGATCCTGCCGTCGAACTTCGAGACCACCTCGGTCGAGCGGGAGCGCGCCTTCGGCGACCTGACGCTGTCGTGGAACATCATCGATTTCGGCGTCAGCTACCTTCAGGCCAAGCAGCAGAGCGACCGCGTCGTCATCGCCGACGAGCAGCGCCGACGCGTGGTCAACAACGTGTTCCAGCAGGTGCGCTCGGCCTACTGGACCGCGGTGGCGGCGGAGCGTATCCGCCCGCAGCTTCGGACCGTGCTCGCAGAAGCCAAGCGGGCGATGCAGTCCTCGCAGCTCCTGGAGTCCGAGCGCTCGCAGAAGCCCGACGAGGCGCTGCGCTATCAGCGCGACCTGCTGGAACTGATCCAGGAGCTGGAGTCGGTCGACGACCAGCTCGTCATCGCCAAGGTGCAGCTCGCCCAGCTCATGGGCCTGCGGCCGGGCACGCCCTATCGCCTGGCCGTGCCGGCATCGGCGCCGATCCTGCCGCGCATCCGCCTTTCCATCGACGAGATGGAACGGGTGGCGCTGGTCAACCGGCCGGAAGTGCGCGAGGAAGGCTACAATGCCCGCATCGTCCAGAACGAAGGCCGCCGCGCCCTGCTGCGCCTCGTTCCCGGCGTGACCATGCTGGCCTCGCTCAACTACGACAGCAACAGCTACCTGCTCTACAACAACTGGCAGGAAGGCGGCGTGCGGATCGCGGCGAGCCTGATTCGGCTGCTGTCCTATCCGAACGTGAAGAAGCTCAACGAGGTCCAGGGCGAGATCGCGGACTCGCGGCGCCTCGCCATGACCATGGCCGTCATGGCCCAGATTCAGGTTTCGGCGCAGCAATACCAGATCGCCCGCAAGAACTTCGAGCGCGTCAGCATGGCGGCCACCATCAACCGCCGCATCGCCGAGCTTTCGGCCGACAACCAGGAAGCCCAGACGTCGTCGGATCTCGAGGTGATCCGCGAGAAGGCTACGGCCGCGCTGGCCGACCTGCGCCGTCATCGCGCCTATGCCGACCTGCAGAATGCCGATGCCGCCGTCTATGTGACGCTCGGCCTCGACCCGCTGCCGGAAGGGCTGGAGACCGGCGACCTGAACATCCTCGCCTCTGAGATCCGCAAGCGCTCGAACGAATGGCGCAGCGGCAAGGTCGTCGTCCCGGTGTTCCCGGCGGTGCCGCCGGAGCCGACCGTGCCGGCCAACAATGCGGTCATCGCCGCCGCCGCTGCCCAGTAGCGCACCGCGCCTCGACCCCGTCGCATCATGCGCGCCGCTCCGGCCGAGCGGCGCGCAAGCCGTCTGGAAAACATGACCGTCCACCGAGCCGCCTGCCACCTCGCCCTCGCCGCCCTGGTCGTCGCTTCGGCGCATGTCGCCGCGGCGGACCCCGCGAGCGGTTCTGGCATCGAGGTGCGCGCGCAGCTCATCGCGCGCCGCACAACCGTGCTCTCCAGCGAGATCGCCGGAAAGATCGACAGCCTGCCGGTCCGTGAGGGCGAGAGCTTCGTGGCAGGGCAGGAGATCGCCGGCATCGACTGCGCGACCTACAAGGCCCGCATGCTGCTGGCCGACGCCAAGTTCAACGGCGCCTCCCGCAAGCTGGAAGCCATCCAGCTGCTGGACAAGCGGCGCGCCGTCAGCCCGATCGATCTCGACCTCGCCGCCATCGAGGTCGATGCCGCGCGGGCGGAACAGCAACTCGCGGCCAAGGATGTCGGCCGCTGCCGGATCGTCGCGCCGTTCGTCGGCCGCGTCGCCGAACTGAAGGTACAGCGCTATCAGTTCGTGGAGGCCGGCCAGCCGGTGATCGACGTGCTGAGCGACCGCGAGCTCGAGATCGAGATGCTAGCGCCGTCCCGCTCGCTGGCATGGATGAAGCCCGGCATGGCCTTCAGCGTGCGCATCGACGAGCTGGACCACGACTATCCGGCGGTGATCGCGCGCATCGTCCCGCGCATCGACCCGGTCAGCCAGACGGTGAAGATCTATTCGCGCATCGACGGCGACTTCCCCGAGCTGCTACCGGGCATGAGCGGGCTGGGACGGCTGACGCCCCCCGTGGGGCCGCGATGAACAGCCCGCAATCGCAGCAATTGCTGCGCCTCACCTTGCTCCTGCGATTGGAGAGCCGGGCACGCGCCGCCAGGGAGGACGAGCTCGATTTCCTGATGGTGAACGAGACGCTCGGCGTGGTCCGCTACCGGCAGGCCGTGCTGTGGCGCAGCGGGCCGGGCGCGCGCGTGCTGGCCATATCCGGCGTCACCATGCCCGACGCCAACGCGCCCTATGTGGTCTGGCTGACCCGGCTGTGCCGCGCGCTCGATGCCGAACCTGCGACAGACATGCGCGAGCTCACCGCCGCCGATGTGCCGGGTGAGCTCGACGAGCAATGGCACGAGTGGCTGCCGCAGCATCTGGTCCGGGTGCCGCTGGAGCCCGGGCCCGGCGCGCTGCTGCTGGCTCGCGAGGAACCGCTCGGCGACGGCGACCGGCAGCTGCTCGGCATCCTGGCCGATGCCTATGGCCACGCCTGGGGCGCGCAACGCGCCCGCCGGCGCTTCGGCGACGGCCCGTCCTCATTGATGAAGCGCCGCCGCTGGATCATCGGCGCGCTGGCGCTCGGCGTGGTCGCCGCCGGCTTCATCCCGGTGCGCCAGTCGGCGCTGGCGCCCGCCGAGATCAGCGCCCGCGAGCCGGCGGTCATCCGCGCCCCGCTGGAGGGCGTGGTCGACAACGTGCTGGTGAGGCCGAACGAGCAGGTCGTCGAAGGCCAGACGCTGTTCAATCTCGACCCGCGCCGGCTGCGCAACCAGCTCGCCGTGGCGGTCGGCGCCATGGAGGCCGTGGATGCCGAGCTCCGGCAGGCGCGGCAGCAGGCGGTGGTGGACCAGAAGGTGCGGGCCTCGCTGCCGGTGCT
>JAQSWY010000143.1 GCA_029266425.1 Xanthobacteraceae bacterium | reverse complement strand
CTCTGCCGTAAGCACTTTCGCAAATAAGCAGCGGCGCACAGCTGCGACCGCGGAGGATTAACGTCGGTGGCCTCGATTCCGGCTCGTTCAGTTTGCGCACGGCAGGTCCCGGAGGCCGGTCGATGACGACCGTGCGCCTGATTGCCGACGACCTGACGGGTGCGCTCGACACCGCAGTGCCCTTCGCGCAACTGGGCGGCGCCATTCCGGTGTACTGGAGCCCTACGCTCGTCGTTCCGGCATCCGGCAGCCTTGCCGCGGACGCCGGCACGCGGGGCGCTGGGAGCGAGGTTGCGCGCCGTACGGTGGCCGGTCTTGCACGCTCCCTCCCGGCCGACACGGATGCGCTGCTGTATTGCAAGCTCGACAGCCTTTTGAGGGGCCATGGCGCCGCCGAGATCGCCGGCTGGATGGATGCCGTGGCTCCGGAGCGCTGCATCATCGCGCCGGCCTTTCCCCATCATGGTCGCGTCACGCGGGGAGGAATCCAGTATCTGCGTCGCGACGGCGCCGAGACCGCGGTGGGTGGGAGCCTCGCCGCAGATCTGCGGCAGCTGGGCTTCGAAGTCCGCCTGTGCCGCGCCGGCGACGCGATACCCGGCGGCGTCAGCCTCTGGGATGCGGAATGCGACGCCGATCTTGCCGATCTCGTCGCCGCCGTCCGGCGTGACGATAGCGGGCATCCGCGCAGCCGGACGCTCTGGTGCGGCAGCGGCGGTCTTGCCATCGCGCTCGCCGGCGGCGCGAAGACAAACGCTGCGCTGCCGATCGATCTGCCGCGTCCGATACTGGGCCTGTTCGGCACCGATCATCCCGTCACCCGCGCCCAGATCGCCGCGTGCGGCACAGCCGCCATCGGCCTGCCGGACGGCGGTGCGTCCAGCCTTCGCCAGCTGACGCGCAGATTGGCGGTGGAAGGCGCCGCCCTGGTCTGGCTGGACCTGCCGGAGGGGCTTGGCCGCGAGGAAGCGGCGTCTCGCATCGCGCATGAATTCGCCCGCCTCGTCGATGGGATCGATCCGCCCGGCACCCTCGTGGTCGCCGGCGGCGAGACCCTGCGGGGTCTGTGCCGCGAGCTCGATGCCGAACGTCTCGACGTGTACGGGCAGATCGAGACGGGCGTCCCATGTTCGATCCTGCGCGGCGGTCGCTTCGACCGCGTGCACGTCGTCTCGAAGTCGGGTGCCTTCGGCGATGCCGGACTGCTACGCCGGCTCTTGTTTTCATCTCAGGGAGACCATGCATGACGCCGCATCTCGCGATCACGATGGGGGATCCGGCCGGCATCGGTCCGGAGATCATCGTCAAGGCCTGTGCGCGGCTGAAGGGTCGGCTCGACGCCGGGGACCTGCGGCTCCTCGTCATCGGCAGCAACCAGGCGCTGTGGAATGCCCGCCGGGCGATCGGCATCGACATCGACATTCCGGAGACCGATGCCGATAGCGAATGGCCGGCACTTGCCTGTCTCCAGGCCGGCCCCGAGGGCGAGCCGATCCTCCCCGGGGTGCTGTCGGTCGATGGCGGGCGCTTCGCCTATCTTGCGGTCGAACGTGCGGTGCGCCTCGCCCAGGCCGGACGCATCCACGGTCTGGTCACCGGCCCGTTGAGCAAGGACACCCTCAATCGGGCCGGCTATCATTATGCCGGCCACACCGAAATGCTGGCCGAGCTCACGGGCGCGCGCGGTTCGGTGATGATGTTGGCGCATGGCAACATGCGGGTCAGCCATGTCAGCACGCATGTCGCCCTCCAGGACGTGCCGAAGCGGCTGACGCCGGAGCGGCTGCGCTACGTGATCGAGCTCACCGACGGTGCGCTCGCCAAGCTCGGGCTGGAGCGGCGGCGCATCGCCGTCGCCGCGCTCAATCCGCATGCCGGCGAAGGCGGGTTGTTCGGGCGCGAGGATATCGAGATCAGCGAACCGACCATCGCCAGGGCCGTCGCCGATGGCTACGACGTGCTCGGGCCGGTGCCGGGCGACACCGTGTTCGTGAAGCTGCGCGCCGGACAGTTCGACGCCGTGGTCGCCATGTATCACGACCAGGGCCACATCCCCGTCAAGCTGCTCGGCTTCCACGTGAATCCCGAGACGGGCACATGGGATGCGCTGTCCGGCGTGAACATCACGCTCGGTCTGCCGATCATCCGCACCTCGGTCGATCACGGCACGGCTTTCGACATCGCCGGCAAGGGCATCGCCAACGAGCTGAGCTTGATCGAGGCGATCGACTATGCCGAGAAGCTCGCCGCAACCCGCGACGCCTGAGGGAGCGCCACGCATGACTTTCGGGCTTTCGACCCCTATCGACCTCGTGCGCCCCGCCCGCATCGTGTTCGGCTCCGGCACGCTGCCCGTGGTCCAGCGCTGGCTGGACGAGCAGGGCCTCACCCGCGTCCTGGTCGTCGCCGACGCCTTCAATGCGACGCGCGTCGATCTTCTGCGCCTGACCGGCACGGTCAGCGTCTTTGCGGATGTGAGGCCCGAGCCTGACCTGCCGAACCTCGAGGCTCTCGTCGCCCATGCGGAGAAGGTGCAGGCGCAGGCTGTGATCGGCTTCGGCGGGGGCAGCGCCATGGATCTCGCCAAGCTGGCGGCCGTGCTGCCGGGTTCCGGCCAGACGCTGCACGAGGTCGTGGGGCCGGAGAAGGTCGCGGCCAAGCGGGCGGCGCTGATCCAGGTGCCGACCACCGCGGGCACGGGGAGCGAGGCGGGCACCCGCGCGCTCGTGACCGACCCGGCGACGCAGAACAAGCTGGCGGTACAGAGCCTGCACATGCTCGCCGACATCGCCGTGATCGATCCCGACCTCACGCTGACCGTACCGCCCGCCGTGACCGCCGCGACCGGCGTCGATGCGCTGGCGCATTGCGTGGAGGCGTTCACCAGCCGCAAGTCGCATCCCGCCATCGACCTCTATGCGCTGGAGGGCATGCGGTGGCCTATCCGCTCGGCTCGCGCCACCATATCGCCCATGGCGCCGCCAATGCGCTGATCTTCCCGCACGTGCTGGCCTTCAACGCCCCGGCCGTGCCGGAGAAGACGGCGCTGGTTCTGGAGGCGCTCGGCCTGCCGGCCGCGCAGGAGCCGGCCGCGGTGCTTGCCGCCGCTGGCGGCTGGTGCAGGGCGCTGGGCTGCGAAATGAAGCTTTCCGCCTACAACGTGCCGCGGGACGACCTGCCGGTGATGGCGAGCGAGGCGCATGCCATCCGCCGTCTACTCGACAACAACCCGCGTGATCTGAGCCGCGACGAGATCCTCGCGATCTATCAAAGCGCCTACTGAGCCGCGCTCGCCCCCTTTCCCTCGCTGAGGCCCGCACAGATGACCAAGATCAAAGGTACCTTCGTCGCCATCGTCACCCCGTTCGACCGGAACGAGGCCATCGACACGGGCGCGCTGCGCCGTCAGGTCGAGCGCCAGATCGGTGCCGGCAACGCCATTTTCTGCGCCGGCACCAATGGCGAGTTCTATGCGCTGTCCTTCGCGGAGAAGATCGAGGTCGCTCGGATCTGCGTCGAAGCCGCAGCGGGGCGCCAGCCGGTGCTGGCCCATATCGGCGAAATCTCGACCCACCAGACCATCGCCCTCGGAAAGGAAGTCCAGAAGCTCGGCGTGAAGGCGGTGTCGGCGATCACGCCCTCCTTCATCGCCTGCTCGCAGGCCGAGCTGGTCGACCACTACACGAA
>JAQSWY010000142.1 GCA_029266425.1 Xanthobacteraceae bacterium | reverse complement strand
GATCGTCATGCCGATCGAGTATGCGCGGGAGCACGACGAGTATCTCGGCAGCTATATCCGCACCGGCGTGAAGAAGATCATCGGCATCGGCCGCGAGGTACGCGGGCGCCATGCCGACGGCACCATCTTCCCGCTGGAACTGTCGGTCGGCGAGGCGGCGACGCCGGACGGGCGGCAGTTCATCGGCATCCTGCGCGACCTGCGCCCGCGCAAGGAGAGCGAGCAGCGCCTCGCCGACCTGCAGAGCGAGCTCGTGCATCTCGCCCGCGTCTCGGCTATCGACGAGATGGGCGCAGCCATCGCCCATGAGCTCAACCAGCCGCTCACCGCGCTGATGCTCTACCTGCAGGCAATAAGGCGCGCCCACGCCAAGGGCGTCGACATCGTCAAGGTCGTCGGGGAAATCCTCGACAAGGCGGCGGGCGAGGCTGAGCGCGCCGGCCACATCATCCAGCGCATGCGCCAGTTCGTCGAGAAGCGCGAGCCGGAGCGGCACGTGCGCGAAATCGACCCGCTGATCGACGAGGCGATCGACCTCACCCTGCTCGGCCAGCGCCACCGCATCCGCATCGACCGCAAGCAGGGCACCAACCTGCCGCCGGTCTCGGTCGACCCCGTGCAGGTGCAGCAGATCGTGGTCAACCTGGTGCGCAACGCCATAGAGGCCGCCGCCGGCATGACTGATCCGGCGATCCATATCCGCACCCGCAGCGCGGACGGCACGGTGGTGCTGGAGGTGCAGGACAACGGGCCGGGCATCGCGCGCCAGTTCAAAACGTCGCGGCATGGGTCTTGGCCTTGCGATTTCGCGGACGATCGCCCAGAACCACGGGGGGGACCTTCTGGTGGATCCGGGCGGCAACGGCAAGGGCGCGTGTTTTTCGCTGGTCCTGCCGGCGGCTGCCGCGCCGGCGGACGTGGGGTGAGGAGCAGGCGATGGCGCAACTGGGTGAGGTCTTCATCGTCGACGACGATTCCGCGGTGCGCGACGCGCTCTCGCTGGTGCTCAGTCTCGAAGGCTATCACGTGCGCAGCTTCTCGGACGGCGCTGCCTTCCTCTCGGTAGCGCGTGCCCATGTGCCGGCCTGCATCGTGCTCGACGTGCACATGCCCGGCCGCTCCGGCCTCGACATCCTGAAAGAACTGGAGGCGGACCGCTATCCGGCGCCGATCTTCATCATCTCCGGCCAGGGCGACATTCCGATGGCGGTCGACGCCATCCGCCACGGCGCGCTCGACTTCATCGAGAAGCCGTTCGACGCCGACACGGTGGTCGAGCGCGTGCGCGACGCCATCGACGCGCACAGCCGGCGCGGCTCCTCGGAGCCGGGCGACCTGCTGACGGCGCATTTCCCCGGCCACGAGATGCTCACCCCGCGCGAGCGCGAGGTACTGGTGCAGATCGCCTCCGGCGCCTCCAACAAGGAGGCGGGACGCAAGCTCGGCATCTCGCCGCGCACCATCGAGGTGCATCGCGCCCGCATCATGGAGAAGCTAGGCGCCAAGAACGCCGCCGACCTGGTGCGCATCGTGCTCAAGGACATGCGGGCTTGAGGCTGCGAGCTTAATGGCGTGCGGGCCTGAGCGGCAGGAACCTCTACGCATCCCTACGAATTGCTGACAGGGCGGGTCTTTCCCACTTTCGGGAATAAACCGTGGGAGAGAAGTCTTTGCGCGTCCATGTAGTGGAGGATGACGCCGGGGTGAGCGATTCGCTCTCCCTCATCCTCGGCAATGTCGGTCACAAGGTTGTTGCCTATCCGGACGCGGAAAGCCTGTTCAAGGCACCGCCGCCGGAGGGACGGGACGCCGTGATCGTCGATCTCAGCCTGCCGGGCATTCCCGGCGCGCAATTGGTGCGCTGGCTGCTCAACCTCGCCACGCCGCCGCGCGTGATGGTGATCACCGGCCAGTCGCAGAGCTTCATCGACCATCAGCTGCGCGGGTTGCAGCCCACCTGGCTGGTGCGCAAGCCGCTCGACGCCGACACCATCACCCGCGTCCTGCCGGCCGAGTAGTCCGGCCGCTCCGGAAAGTCACTTACGCAGCCCACCGAACTGTGCGACCGCCGCCGGCCCCCTAAGGTCGCTTCACACAGAAGGTGGAGCGCTAGATGCGACAGATCGTCGAAGAACGCACCGGAAGCCCGACGCGCCAGCCGTCCTATGGCGAGCCGCACTCTCCCAGCATGCGCGTCGCCGCCCATGTCACCGTCCTGCACGAGGGCGATCCGGCCCGGCGCATCATGGAGGTGGTCGAGGGGGCGGTAATGCTCACCAAGCTGCTGCCCGACGGGCGCCGCCAGGTGGTCGAGTTGCTCGGGCCGGGCGACGTGTTCGGCCTCGCCCATGATGACGCCTATGCCTGCTCGGCCGAGACGCTGACCCCGGCAACCATCGCCACCCATGAGCGCGGCGCGCTGGAGCGCGATCCGGTGCTGGCCAGCCGGCTGCTGCGTCGCTTCGAAGCGCAGCTCTGCGTCATGCATTCCCACGCGCTGGTGCTCGGCCGCATGTCGGCGCTGGAGCGGGTCGCCTTCTTCCTGCTGCGCCTCATGCCCGAGGGCATGGTCGGCGGTACGCTGCACCTCTCCATGACCCGGCAGGAGATCGCCGATTTCCTCGGTCTGACGCTGGAGACGGTGAGCCGGGCCTTCTCCGAATTGAAGCGGCGCGGCCTGGTGGCATTGCAGCGCGCCGACGAGGTGCGCATCCAGGACCGCGGCAGCATGCGCCGCCTCGCCGGCGCCCTCTGAACGGATCGCCGGCGCGCTCTGACACGGAGAATTCCCGGCTGCGTATCGCCGGTTCGTGCGACGATCAATCCCTTCCATCGCCTCGACGCCCCGCTCGCGCGGGGCGTTTTTCTTTTGCGTCGCCATCCGCTCACACCGCTGCCGAATGGCGCGCCGCCGACTGCTGTAGGCGCGCGTCGAGGGCGGCGGCGGCAAGGCGCACGAAGGGGCGCCCGGTGGCGGTCATGGCGACGTGCTGCCCCTCTATGGTCACCAGCCCGTCGGCGGCGAGGCTGGCGAGATGCGGCGCCGCCTCGGCGAAGGTGGGCGTGTCGAGGTCAACCTGCAGGTCGCACATCAGCCGCTCGATATAGGCGCCGCGGGCGATGTCCTCGGGCGTGAAGGCGATGCCGCGCACGGTGGCGAAGCGGCCGGCGTCGATGGCGCGCATATAGGAGGCGGCATCCGGCGCGTTCTGGGTGAAGCCCTGCGGGAAGCGGCTGATGGAGGAGGCGCCGAAGCCGATCAGGGCGTCGGCCGCGTCGACCGTATAGCCCTGGAAGTTACGGTGCAGGCGTCCCGCCGCCGCGGCGCGCGCCAGCGGGTCGTTCGGGCGGGCGAAATGATCGAGCCCGACCGCAACATAGCCGTTGGCGAGCAGCACCTCGCGCGCGGCCTCCGCCTGCTCCAGCCGCTCGGCGGCGCCGGGGAGGTCCTTCTCGTCGATCATCTTCTGGTTCGGCCGCATCCACGGCACGTGGGCATAGCCGAACAGAGCGAGCCGCTCCGGCGCGAGCAGGGTGGCAAGACGCGCGGTGCGGCGCACGTCGCGCTCGCTCTGGTGGGGCAGGCCGTACATCAGGTCGAGATTGACCGAGGTGACGCCGGCCTCGCGGAGCAGGCGCACGGCGCGTTCCACCGTGCCGAAGGGCTGCACCCGGCCGATGGCGCGCTGCACATGGGCGCTGAAATCCTGCACGCCGAGGCTCACCCGGTCGACGCCGATAGCGGCGAGCGAGTCGGCGATCCCCTCGTCGACCTCGCGCGGGTCGAGCTCGAAGGC
>JAQSWY010000141.1 GCA_029266425.1 Xanthobacteraceae bacterium | reverse complement strand
CGAGGGCCGCTTCGACCTCGACGACTATATCGACTACCTCATCGAGATCTTCCGCCATCTCGGCGGCGGCGTGCACGCGCTCGCCGTGTGCCAGCCGGCGGTGCCGGTGCTCGCCGCGGTGGCGCGCATGGAGGAGATGGGCGATCCCAACGTTCCCGCCTCCATGGTGCTGATGGGCGGGCCGATCGACACCCGCGAGAGCCCTACCGCGGTGAACGACTTCGCCAAGGCGCGCGGGCTCGACTGGTTCCGCCGCAACGTCATCACCACCGTGCCCTGGCCGCATCCCGGCGTCATGCGGCAGGTCTATCCCGGCTTCCTTCAGCTCCACGGCTTCGTGTCGATGAACCTGGAGCGTCATCTGAAGGCGCATGCCGAGATGTTCGGCCACCTCGTGAAGGGCGACGGCGATTCCGCCGCCAAGCATCGCGAATTCTACGACGAGTATCTCTCGGTGATGGACCTGCCGGCCGAGTACTATCTCCAGACCCTGCAGACCGTGTTCATCGACCATGCGCTGCCGAAGGGCGAGATGACCCATCGCGGCGAGAAGGTCGATCCCTCGAAGATCAAGAATGTGGCGCTGCTCACCATCGAGGGCGAAAACGACGACATCTCCGGCGTCGGCCAGACGCGGGCGGCGCAGACGCTGTGCTCCGGGCTCGCCGACGACATGAAGGTGCACTACCTCCAGCCCACCGTCGGGCATTACGGCGTGTTCAACGGCTCGCGCTTCCGCGCCGAGATCGCCCCGCGCATCTCCGACTTCGTGCTCTCGCACAACTGGCCGAAGAAGGGGCATAACCAGGGGCACAGCCGGGCGGAGTGAGGCTTCAGTCCGCCACGCCGCTCTCCCAATAGGGCGGGTCGCCGAAGGCCGTGCGCAGGCAATCGGCCAGCGCGCGCAGCTTGGCCGAGGGCCGGCGCCCTTCGGGATGGGCGATGTAGATGAACTCCTCCTCGGCGACGGCGCCGACCTCCACCACCTGAAGCCGGCCGGCCCGGATATCCGCGCCGGCAATGAACATCGGCAGCAGGGCGATGCCGAGCCCGGCGATGGCGGCGTCGCGCATCACCTCGCCATTGTTCACCCTGAACCCGACCTGCGCGCGCACCTGTACGGTCCGGCCGGGCGTGACGAAGCGCCAGTCGGCAATGCCGCGGTGGGTGTAGAAGATGCCGCGATGGCCGTTCAGCTCGGCGAGACTGCCGGGCGCGCCGTGCCGCGCCAGATAGTCGGGTGCCGCCACCAGCAGGCGCCGGCTGCGGGCAAGGCGCCAGGCGACGAGGCGGCTGTCATGCATCGGCCCGTGCCGGACCACCCCGTCATAACTTTCCGCCTGCGCGTCGATGCGGCGGTCGTCGAGATCGAGCGTCAGCTCGATGGCGGGATGGGCCGACAGGAACGGGTAGAGCGCCGGCCCCAGATGCAGCCGGGTGAAGCTCACCGGCGCGGAGAGCCGCAGCGGCCCCGCCAGCGCGCCGCGCCGTTCGGCAAGGTCGGCGGCGGCGCCGTCGAGCTCGCGCAGCGCGGCCGAGGCACGCTCCAGGAAGGCCACGCCGTCCTCGGTGAGCGACAGCTTGCGGGTCGAGCGATGGACGAGGGTGGCGCCCAGGCTGCGCTCCAGCTCGGCGAGCCGGTCGCTCGCCACCGATTTCGACACGCGCAGCCGGCGGGCCGCCTCGCTGATCGAGCCGGCCTCGGCGACGGCGACGAAGACCGCGATGCCGTCCAGTTTCATCGTTCGGGTTTTCCGTACGCGAAATCCATCATTGGCAGACTAATCCGAACGCCCGACGCACACCATACTCCCTGACGAAACAGGCCGGCCCCGGATCGTCCGGCAGCCGCTGGAACGGACATCACGGAGAAGTCTCATGCCCCGCCTCAAGGAAAAAGTCGCCATCGTCACCGGCGCCAGCTCCGGCATCGGCCGCGCCACGGCGCTGCTCTTCGCCGCCGAGGGCGCCAGGGTCGTGGTCGGCGCCCGCCGCAAGGACGAGCTCGACGCGCTGGTCGCCGAGATCACGTCCGCCGGCGGCGACGCCGTGGCGCTCGCCGGCGACGTGCGCTCGAAGGACTATGCGCAGGCGCTGGTGGCGCTGGCGGTCGAGCGCTACGGCCGGCTCGACGTCGCCTTCAACAATGCCGGCATTCTCGGCGAGGGCGGCGACAGCACCGGCGTCTCCGCCGAGGGCTGGAACGAGGCGCTGGCGACCAACCTGACCGGCGCCTTCTTCGGCGCCCAGCAGCAGATCGCGCAGATGCTCAGGAATGGCGGCGGCTCGGTGATCTTCACCTCGACCTTCGTCGGCTACACGCTCGCCTTCCCCGGCACCGCCGCCTATGCCGCCTCGAAGTCGGGCCTGATCGGGCTGACGCAGGCGCTCGCCGCCGAATACGGCCCGCAGGGCGTGCGCGTGAACGCGGTGCTGCCGGGCGCCATCGACACGCCGATGTTCCGCGAGCGCAGCCCGGATGCGGCGAGCCAGGCTAGTCTTGCCGGCATGCATGCGCTGAAGCGCATCGGCGCGCCGGAAGAGATCGCGCGCGCCGTGCTCTATCTCGCCTCGGACGACGCGTCCTTCGTGTCGGGCACGGCGCATCTGGTCGATGGCGGCCTGTCGATCACCCGAAGCTGAGGCGGCTTCCGCATCCCCCAAACCCTAACGACCTCATCCTGAGGTGCCCTGCCTCTTGGCGGGGCCTCGAAGGATGCTCGTCCGGGCGCACCGAGCTGACCATCCTTCGAGGCTCGCTGCGCTCGCACCTCAGGATGAGGGTGCTTTTTAGGGCGGACCGAGGGCTGAGGCGTATCGCAAGCCCACCTAAGAACGCCGGCAACCGTCCCGCGCAAAACAATAACCGCCCGATTTGCGGCGGCGGCGACGGGTGGGCGTGATAGTTTCCGGGCATGTTCTTCGACCTGCCCGATCACTCCACGCTCTACCGGGCGCTCGTCGACCGCGACGAGGCCTATGAGGGCCGCGCCTATGTCTGCGTCGCCTCGACCGGCGTGTTCTGCCGGCTGACCTGCCCGGCGCGCAAGCCGCTCGCCG
>JAQSWY010000140.1 GCA_029266425.1 Xanthobacteraceae bacterium | reverse complement strand
CTGCTCCTCGGTGCCGAAATCGTCGAACATCTTGGCGAACGGGTTGTTCGCCACGATCGAATGCTCGGTCTGCAGATCGTTGTGGAGGCCGAGGCCCTTGGCGGCGAGATACTCGCGGATAACGCACATCCACAGGTTCGATCCGCCTTTGCCGCCGAACTTGGGATCCATGGCGAAGCGCAAATGGCCTGCCTTGTCCGAGCGGCGCTTTGCCTCGCGCATCAATTCTTCCCATTCGTGGCGCGGCAGGCCGCCGGCCTCGAAATCGGTCCGCGCATATTCGCGCCGGTGGTCGAAGAAGCGGACATTATCGTCCGCGTCTTCCAGCGGTTTGATCTCCGCTTCGATGAAGGCATCCAGCTCCTTGAGATAGTCGAGCAGATCCTGCGGCAATCCGAAATCCATGGCCCTCTCCCGAATTAAGTCGACTCTTTTAACTTGCGTAGCGGCCTCTCACGGATTTTAAAGCCCTTAATTAAAACAAGCTGAGGGGCGATGGCGGAGAGGCTTTCGAAAGACGAGTTGGCGCGACGACTGTCGGCGCTCGCACCGCGCATGGCCCCCGGGGCCGGGCGCGTCGAGAATCTGGTACGGCTGACCGGCGGCGCGAGCATGGAGACATGGGCGTTCGATGCGGTGGGTGAGGGGGAGAGCAAGACTCCGCTTATCCTGCGGCGACGAACGCGAATGGTGGAAAATTCCGCCGTGTCGAAACCGCCGCTGCGCCGCGAGGCGGAGGCGATCGCCCGCGCCGTCGGGGCCGGCGTGCCGGCACCGATCGTCACCTATGTCTGCGACGAGGAGGCGGACGGGCTGGACGAGGCGTATGTCATGCACCGGGTCGGCGGCGAGACGCTGGGGAAGAAGATCACCAGCGATCCCGCGTTCGAGCCGGCACGCGGGAAACTGGCGCGGCAATGCGGCGCGGCCTTGGCGCGAATCCATTCGGTCGAGCCGCTGTCCGGCCTGGACCAGACCGACGCCGAAACCACCCTCGCCAATTACGAGGCGACCTGGCGCGCGACTGGCGCCGTACGGCCGACGATCGAGGCGGCGTTCCGCTGGCTGGAGAAAAGGCTGCCGAAGGAGAAGGTCACGTCACGCTTCGTCCATGGCGATTTCCGCAACGGCAACATCATGGTCGATCCCGAACAGGGTCTGGTCGCGGTGCTCGACTGGGAGCTGGTGCACGTCGGCGATCCGGCCGAGGACATGGGCTGGCTATGCACCAACAGCTGGAAGTTCGGCCGCCCGGACCGTTACGTCGGCGGCTTCGGCGAGGTGCAGGACCTGCTCGACGGCTATGCCGAAGCGGGCGGCGAGCCGATCAGCGCCGCTCGAGTCGATTTCTGGTCGATGCTCGGCAGCCTCAAGTGGGGCGTCATGACGATGGGCATGTACGCCAGCTTCGCCTCTGACCCGACCGCCGGCCCCGAGCGAGGCGTGATCGGGCGCCGCCTGTCGGAAACAGAGGCCGACATCGTGGCGATCATCGAAAGGAACGCGGCATGATCACGCATCCCACCGCGCAGGAACTGGTGGCGGGCGTCGCGCAATGGCTGCCGGTCGACGGCAGCGCCAGCGTCTTTGGCCTGCGCGTGGCGCGCAATGCGCTGGAGATCGCCGCGCGCGACATGGCGATGAGCCCCGCGGCGGACGAGCGCGCTGTGGAGCGGATGCGCGCGCTGTTGCATCGCACCGGCACGCGCGACGAGCTGGACGCCGCCCTGGTCGCAGCAATTCGCAGCGGGACGATTGCGCCCGATGATCCCGCGCTGGTCGCGCATCTCAAGGCGACGGCGCTCGATACGATCGCGATCGACCAGCCCAAATATGCCCATACGCTTGGCTGACTCGCTCCAGTCGCTATAGCCGCTCCAGACAACGCCGGCCGCGGCATGTCGATGGCGCCTTTACGCCAACCCCAAGTGGGGTGCGAAAGGTACTTCGGCCCACCACGGCGAGGCGATTTAGGTGTAGGTGGAGCAGATTATGGCCGGCATGGGCGCGTTTGACTGGGCAGATCCCTTTCTTCTCGACGAGCAACTGACCGAGGACGAGCGGATGGTGCGCGATACCGCGCGCGCCTACGCTGAGGAAAAGCTCGCGCCGCGCATCATCGACGCCTTCGCCAACGAACACACCGATCCCGAAATCTTCCGCGAAATGGGTGCGCTCGGCCTGCTGGGCCCGACCGTGCCGGAGGAATATGGCGGCGTCGGCGCTTCCTACGTCGCCTATGGCCTCGTCGCGCGTGAGGTGGAGCGGATCGACTCGGGCTACCGCTCGATGATGAGCGTTCAGTCCAGCCTCGTGATGTACCCGATCCACGCTTATGGCTCGGAGGAGCAGAAGCGAAAGTACCTCCCCAAGCTCGCAAGCGGCGAATGGATCGGCTGTTTCGGCCTGACTGAGCCTGACGCCGGTTCCGACCCCGGCGGCATGAAGACCCGCGCAGTGAAGACCGACGGCGGCTACCGCATCAGCGGCAGCAAGACGTGGATCTCCAACGCGCCGATCGCCGACGTTTTCGTCATCTGGGCGAAGAGCGACGCGCATGGCGGCGCGATCCGCGGCTTCGTGCTGGAACAGGGCATGAAGGGCCTGTCCGCACCCAAGATCGAGGGCAAGCTCTCCTTGCGCGCCTCGATCACCGGCATGGTGATGATGGACGATGTCGAGGTCGGCGAGGACGCGCTGTTGCCCGATGTCGAGGGGCTGAAGGGACCGTTCGGCTGCCTCAACCGCGCACGCTACGGCATCAGCTGGGGCGCGATGGGCGCGGCGGAATTCTGCATGCACGCCGCGCGGCAATATGGCCTTGATCGGCATCAGTTCGGCCGGCCGCTCGCCGCGACTCAGCTATATCAAAAGAAGCTGGCTGACATGGAGACGGAGATCGCGCTCGGTCTGCAGGCAAGCTTGCGCGTGGGTCGCCTGATGGACGAGGGCCGCTTCGCGCCCGAAATGGTCTCCATCGTGAAGCGCAATAATGTCGGCAAGGCGCTCGATATCGCCCGTGTTTCGCGCGACATGCACGGCGGCAACGGCATCTCGGGCGAATATCAGGTGATGCGCCACGTGATGAA
>JAQSWY010000139.1 GCA_029266425.1 Xanthobacteraceae bacterium | reverse complement strand
CTCCGGTAAGAGGGCCTGCATGACCGTGTCGCTTCACCCCGCTGCGCCCCATCACCTGCCGGGGTTCATCACCGCTCCCGGCGAAACCGACATCCTCATGGTGGTGATGGCCGTGCTTCTGGTGGTTGCCGTGCTGGCGATTGGCAACCTGTTCCTGACGGTGCATACCCTGCCCGAGCGCATTGCCCACAAATCCAAGAAACTTCAGTTCGAGATCGTGGCGGTGCTGGGCCTGCTGGCGCTTTTCACGCACGTGCATCTCTTCTGGGTGGCGGGCCTGTTGCTCGCGCTGATCGACATACCCGATTTCGGCGGGGCGCTCGGCAGGATGGCAGGATCGCTCGAGAAGCTCGCCGGCATCCCGCCGGGCAAGGGTGCTGACGACGTGCCGGACGAGAACGGCCTCGATCGGCTGCACGAAGACGCGCATCCGGAAGGGCCGGACAATCCCGACGCTCGCACCGGTGAGCGCAGGGAGTTGATCGATGCTTGAGCTTCTTCTCTGCTCCCTGCTGACGATCGTCCCGGATTATCTTTATCGCCGCTATGCGCAGGGGAAGCGGTTGGGCAGGGAGATCACGTTCTACTCGGTATGGTACGAGCTGCGGTGGGGCATCACGGCCTGCCTGATGCTGACCGTCGGGCTGATCACGGTGATCTTCTACAATCACCCCTCCACCACCAGCGCGACGCTGTTCTACCGGACCATCCCGATTCTGCCTGAAACCAACGGACGTGTTGCGGAGGTTTATGTGGGCTTCACGGGGGACGTCAAACAAGGAGCGCCGATCTTCAGGCTGGACAGCGCGACGCAAGCGGCGGCGGCGGAAGCCGCCCGTCGGAAGATCGCCGAGACCGAGGCCGCGATAGTGGCGGCGCAAGCCGATGTCGCGGCGGCCGAGGGCAGGATCCAGGAAGCCAGGAGCGCCTATCAGCAGGCCCTCGATGAATTGACGACCAAGCAGGAGCTCAACCGGAACAACGCCGCCATTGTGGCGGCCCGCGAAATCGAGCGGCTGCAGAATCTCGTCGACGGCCGCCGGGGATCGGTTGCGGCCGCGACGGCCGCCAAGGACGCCGCCGAGGCGCAGATCTCCACACTCCTGCCGGCCCAAAAGGCGAGCGCCGAAGCAGCCCTCGCTCAAGCCGATGTCGAACTGGCCAAGACCGTCGTTCGCGCCGGCGTAAGCGGGCGCGTGGAGCAGTTCACCCTGCGCGTCGGCGACATCGTCAACCCGTTCATGCGCCCGGCCGGAATTCTGATCCCGGAGGGCGCCGGACGAGGACGCCTGCAGGCCGGCTTCGGGCAGATCGAGGCGCAGGTCATGAAAGTCGGAATGTTGGCGGAGGTCACGTGCATCTCGAAACCCTGGACGGTGATCCCGATGGTGGTGACGGGGGTGCAGGACTTTATCGCCGCCGGCCAGTTCCGCAGCGGCGAACAACTCATCGACCCGCAGCAGGTTGTGCGGCCGGGGACCATATTGGTCTTTCTGGAGCCACTCTATGAAGGCGGGCTCAGCGGAGTGACGCCCGGCAGTTCCTGCATTGCCAATGCCTATTCGAGCAACCACGACCTGATCGCCTCGGGCGAGATCGGTACCATCCGTTCTCTGGCGTTGCACGGCGTGGATGCGGTCGGAATCGTGCATGCGATGATCCTGCGGATGCAGGCGATGGTGCTGCCGATCCAGACCCTCGTGTTCGGCGGACACTGAGGGAGATCACGGTGGCTCATGCCCGGTGCAAATGAACCACCGGCGACAACTCAAAACCGCCAGGTGAGATTGCCCTTCAGCGCGTGCTCCTGCGCACGGCTGCCGATCTGTCCCTGATAGGACGCACCGACGGCTATCGCCTTGCTGGCCTGCCACTCGAGACCGGCTTCGGCAATGAGGGCGTCCTGGTCGATGGGTGCGCCGGAGACCAGGAAAGCGGACGCGCTCCCGGCAAAGGCGGTGCGGGAGATCGGATCGATGTCGCCGAAGGCATGGCGCCAGCCGACGAGGCCCCGCAGGAGAAGCGCGTCGCCGACCTCAATCTGCGCCCGCGTGCCGAGGGTGGCCGTCGTAAGGTTCTGGTCCTCAGCGAAGCCGGTCAAAGCCGCGGCGCCGCCATTCTCGGCAAAACCGCTGCGGTGGACGCGCAGAACCGCCCCGCCGAGGAAGGGCTCGATCTCGGCGCCGCCCCAACCGATCCGGTAGCCGAGTTCGCCGAAGGCCTGCAAGGTCGAGCCATCGTAATCTGCCGTGAGCCGGTCGGCGAAGCCGGGGAGGGCGACGCTGCGGGTGGTGTCGACATCGTTGAACGCATAGGCGCCGCCGAGGCGCAGGCGGATGTTGCCCCATGTGGTCGAACCGTAGAGTGCACCGAAGGTGGATTCGACCGCGCCGGAGGAAAGTCGTGCATCGACGTCGAAAGTGGTGCGGCTGAAGCCTCCGGCGATGCCCAACATGGTGCCGGGTGCAAGGTGGGTTTCCGCACCGATGATGAAGCCGCCGGTGGAGGTTTCGAGGGCGGCGGCGTTGCCGTTGGAGCGGGTCCGGCCGAACGAACCGAAGCCCTCGCCCCACAGGGAGAAGCGCTCGGATGACGGGAGGATGATCGCGACCGGCGGCGTAGCCTCGGGCCGATCCGCCGCATAGGCGGCGTGGATTCTTCGGCCTGTCGGCTCCCTGCGCATGCGGCCGAGCAAGGTGCTCTGCACGAGGGCCGCATCACCATACGACGTGGCGATAGCGGAGGCGTGCGCCTCGCCCGAGAGAGCGTCGAAGGCTTGGCGGGCACCGCCCGTGCTGGCGCCGATCAGGGTATCGAACAAGCGGTTACCCCTCCCCAAAGCCTCGAGCGCGTCGGCGGTGGCATATTGGTTGGACGTCACGGCCGCCGTGTGGAAGGCCAGCGGCGTAGGTGGCTGCGGCCGTCCGGGCGGCTCGGTCTTGCGCACGAGGGTGAGGGTGATGGCGTCCTTGGTGTAGCCGAGGGTCGGAATGACGAAGGCGAAATCGCCGCGGGTGCCGGAAAACGTGCCGCTGACGCTCTGCGCCGTCAGGATGGTGTAGGGATTGAGGGAATAGGCGCCTTGATCGGG
>JAQSWY010000138.1 GCA_029266425.1 Xanthobacteraceae bacterium | reverse complement strand
GGAAGGCAGCGCTGCGCGGCTCGCCGCCCATGGCTGGCCCGGCAATTTCCGCCAGCTCGCCGGCACGCTGCGCGCGCTCGCCGCGCTGGCCGAGCCCTACCGGCCGGTCGAGGAGGCGATGCTGCCGCCGGAGATCGGCGCGGCGCCGATATCGGCATCGTCCCCGTCGTCCGACGCCACTCTCGACGCGCTCACGGTCGAGGCGATGCGGCGTACGCTGGAAGCCTGCGACGGCAATGTCTCGCTGGCGGCGCGCCGGCTCGGCATCAACCGCTCGACGCTCTACCGGCGCCTGTTCCACGCCTGAGCGGCGGAACCCGGCGCGTCCCCGGCCCGTTGCCCCCATGACAGGAAACATGGAGGCATGCTCATGGTCCGCGATCCGCGCCGTCTCGACCAGAACCCCGTTGTGGTCGACCCCGCCAATGTCGACGCCGTGCTCGACGACCGCACGACGGCGGTTTCCGATCCGCTGGCGCCGCCGCTCGACGAGGTCGACAACGACAACCATCCGGTCGACGGCAAGCCTGCCGCGCGTTCCGCCGGCCGGCTGGAGCCGAAGACGCGGCGCACGGTCGACGGCACCCCGGAGGGCACGCCGCTCAAGCCCGACGATCCCCGACGCTGACGCCCGCAGGCCCGCCGAGGGGGGCCGCGCCGGCCATCCGCAGCCGCCGGTACGGTGATCCGCCGCGGCGTGCCGCATCCGCCACGCCGCCGCGGATTCTGCGGCGGAATCATGCGCTTAACGTCAAAAAACCTCGACACGGTTCCGCCCCACTGTAGAGTGCCCGAAGCAGTCGCGAAGGGCCGGGAAGGGCGATGCCGTTCAACATCAGTTCCGCATCGATCCGCACGCATATCGCCCTGCTGATCGTGGTGCTGCTGGCGCCCACGCTGCTGTTCTCCGGCATATTGCTGGTCAATCTCGCCAATGCCGAACGCGACCGCATGGAGCGGGACGGACGGGACACCGTCCACGCCCTCGCCGCGGCGGTGGACGCCGAGCTGATCGGGCTCGAATTCACCCTGCGGGCGATGTCCGTGGCGCCGTCGCTCAAGATGGACAACCTGCAGGACTTCCACAGCTATGCGGTGGAGGTGGCACGCTGGCGGCAGGCGACCTTCGCGCTGCGCGACCTCAACAGCCGGCAGCTGGTCAATTCGGCGGTGCCGTGGGGCACGCCGCTGCCGGAGGCGACGTCGCTGCGCGACGCCGACCTGCAGGTGGCGGCGACCGGCCAGCCGGTGGTCTCCTCCGTCGTGCATGGGCTGATCGTCCGGCGCCCGCTCTTCGCCGTGGTCGCGCCGGTCATGCGCGACGGGCGGGTGGCGGCCTATCTGAGCCTCAGCGTCCCCACCACCCTCATCGGCAGCATCCTCCAGCGTCTGGCCTCCGAACCCGGCCAGACGGCGATGGTGCTGGACGGCAAGCAGGCGCTGGTGGCGCGCTCGGGCTCCGGCGACCAGTCGGTGGGCCAGAGCATGGCGCAGCTCGGCATTCCGGGCGAGGGGCCGACGCCGGGCATCCTGCGCAACGTGACCATCGACGGCGAACTCACCACCGTCTTCTACCGGCGCTCGGCGGTGTCCGACTGGATCCTCGCGGTGGCGGTGCCGCAGGCCGCGCTGGAGCGTCCGCTGCAACGCTCGCTGCTGCTGCTGGTCGCGCTCGGCCTCGGCCTCGCCATACTCTCGCTGGTCGCCGCCTGGGCGGTGAGCCGCCGCTTCAGCAACCCGATCCGGGCGCTGGCCCGCAATGCCGAGCGGCTCAGCCATGGCGAGCGGCTGGAGCCGGTCGGTCCGGACGTCGCCGAGCTCAGGCAGGTCGCCGACGTGCTGGAGACCAGCGGCAACGCCATACGCGAGCGCATCCGCGAGCGCGACGCGGCGCTGGAGGAGCTCGCCAAGCTCAACACCACGCTGGAGAAGCAGGTGGCGCTGCGCACGCAGGAGCTCCAGGCGGCCAACCGCCAGCTCGTCGGCGAGATGCAGCGCAGCGAGGAGAACGAGGCCAAGATCCGCCAGCTGCAGAAGATGGAGGCGATCGGCCAGCTTACCGGCGGCATCGCCCACGACTTCAACAACATGCTGGCGGTGATCCTCAGCGGCCTGCATCTCGTCAAGCGGCGGCTGCAGCGCGGCGAGGGCAAGCTCGAGCCGCTGATCGACGCCGCCATAGACGGCGGCGACCGCGCGGTGCAGCTCACCGGCCGGCTGCTCGCCTTCTCGCGCCGGCAGGCGCTCTCGCCGACGCCGAGCGACGTCAACAAGCTGGTCAGCGGCATGTCCGGTCTGCTGCGCGGCTCGCTGCCGGAGACCATCGAGATCGAGGTCGTCCACGGCGGCGGGCTGTGGCGCATCAATGTCGACCAGAACCAGTTCGAGAACGTGCTGCTCAACCTGGCGGTGAACGCCCGCGACGCCATGCCGGACGGCGGCAAGCTCACCATCGAGACCACCAACGCCTTCCTCGACGAATCCTATGCCGCCCAGCAACCCGAGGTGACGCCCGGGCAATATGTGCTGATCGCCGTCACCGACAACGGCTCCGGCATGGCCGAGCCTGTGATGGAAAAGGCGTTCGACCCCTTCTTCACCACCAAGCCGCCGGGGCAGGGCACCGGGCTCGGCCTCAGCCAGGTGCATGGCTTCGTCAAGCAGTCCGGCGGGCACGTGAAGATCTATTCCGAGCTCGGGCACGGCACGACGGTGAAGCTCTACTTCCCGCGCTATACCGGCGAGATGCCGGCCGAGCAGCCGGCGGCCGGCGAGGTGGCGGGCGATGGCAATGCCGAGGTCGTGCTGCTGGTCGAGGACGACGCGCAGGTGCGGGCGATGAGCCGGGCGATGCTGGACGAGCTCGGCTACCGGGTGATCGAGGCCGAGAGCGGCGCGGCGGCGCTGCGCGAGCTCGAGGCCCATCCCGAGATCCGCGTACTGCTGACCGACGTGGTGATGCCGGCCATGAACGGGCGCCAGCTCGCCACGGCGGCGCTCGCCGTGCGGCCGGACCTCAAGGTGATCTTCACCACCGGCTATACGCGCAACGCCATCATCCACAATGGCGTGCTCGACCACGGCGTCCACCTGCTGATCAAGCCGTTCA
>JAQSWY010000030.1 GCA_029266425.1 Xanthobacteraceae bacterium | reverse complement strand
CGGCAGGAAGGCCACGGCGCCGTCGAGATCGACGGTGAAGCCGCCCTTCACCTGGTTGAAGATCACGCCGGTGACCTTCTCCTGGGCGTTGAACGCCTTCTCGAGGCGGACCCAGCTCTCTTCGCGGCGGGCCTTGTCGCGCGACAGGACGGCTTCGCCGAGCGCGTTCTCGACACGCTCCAGATAGACTTCGACCTCGTCGCCGACCTGCAGGGCCGAGTCACGGCCGGGGCCGGAAAATTCACGCAGCGCCACGCGCCCTTCGGTCTTCAGACCGATGTCGATGATGGCGAGGTCCTTCTCGATGGCAACGACGGTGCCCTTTACGACGGAACCTTCCATCAGCTCGGAATCGCCGAAGCTGGCTTCCAGCATCGCGGCGAAATCATCACGGCTCGGATTGGTGGCGGTTTGAGTTACGGACATCTAAGCTCCTGGCAGCCAGTGGATTGCGCCGGCACGGGGTTGATGAAATCTCGGAACTCCACGGGCGCCGGGTTCTGGCGTTCCCGGCGCGATCCGGCAAAGCCGGATCCGGCGCTGTGGCCGTGTCGATCGAGATGGGCGTCTTAGCTTTGCGGCGGCGCTGGCCTGAACGAAGGCTGCGCTGTCGCGTGTGTCCGGCACCGGATGACGGTCACGGGGGGCTGGCCTCCCAGCATCGGAAACGCGGTCTACCGCACTTCCGGCCCTCCCGATCGACCGTCACCAGTGAGATGGTGGCCGGAATGAGGGCTGCAATAGCGCAAGCGCCCGTCCCAAGCAAGCATTCAAGCCGCTTTGCGGGGCCTTGAGGCCGCCGGCGGGTTCAATTGGACGTGCGGGACCGTCCTTATATAGGGGGCCGTCGGCGCAACAGGTAGGTGTCCATGATCCAGCCCTTGCGGAGGCGGGCGACGCGGCGGTCTTCCAGTATGGCGGCGCCGATCTCGCGGACCGGCCCGGCGCGCAGCATCTGATCGGGCGTGCCGAGATAGGCGCCCCAATAGATATCCAGCTCGCCCCCCAGCACGCTGGCGAGGCCGGTACCGTCGTCGAGCAGAACGGCTATGGTACTGAGGCCCTCGGGAAAGCGCTCGGCAAGCCGCCGGCCTGTGGTCACAAGCACCGGCTCGCCGATGGCGTTGAGCGGGATGCGATGCGCGGCAGTGAGCGCGTGGAGCGCGCTGATGCCAGGGATCACCTCCACCTCGAAACCGACCGTGCCGCCAGCGCGAACCTGATCGAGGATGCGCAGGGTGCTGTCGTAGAGCGAGGGGTCGCCCCAGACCAGGAAGGCGCCAATGCCGTCCTCGCCGAGCTCATCAGTGAACATCCGCGCGAAGAGCTGGGCGCGGGCCTCGTGCCAGTCCGCGACGCCCGATTTGTAATCGGCCCGCGTGGCGTCTCGCTTCGGGCTGTCGGCACGAATGATGCGATAGCCCGGCTTTTTGATGAAGCGCGTGCATATCTCCTCGCGCAGCCGGATCAGGTCTGCGGCCTGCTCACCTTTGTCGAGGAAGAAGAGCACCTCGGCGCGGTTCAGCGCGGCGATCGCCTCGACCGTCATATGGTCCGGATTGCCGGCGCCGATGCCGATGACGAGGATGGTCCGCATGCCGGGCTTACGTTTTTGCGTCCGGCATCAGCCCGCGCGCGGTGAAGACGCGCTTGGCGATGTAGAGCGCATCGAGCGCGGCCGGGAAGCCGGCATAGAGCGCCATCTGCATGATGACCTCGACCACTTCGTCGCGGCTCGCCCCGACATTCAGCGCCGAGCCGATATGCACCTCCAGCTCGCGCTCGGCATGGCCGAGCGCGACGAGGCCGGCCACCGTCGCCAGCATGCGGGTGCGCAGATCGAGGCCCGGCCGCGAATAGATGTCGCCGTAGCCGAACTCGAAGATGTAGCGGGCGAAGTCCGGGGCGATCTCGGCCATCGCCTCAATCACCTTCTCGCCGCTCTGGCCGGTGATCTCCTTCAGCCGCGCCTTTCCGCGGGCGAGGCGGTCACTCCCATCGCTCATAGACCGATCTCCGCGCGGCGGCGTTCGACGATGGCGAGCGCCTCGAGCCAGCTCATCTCCTTGTCGAGATGCGTATTGTCGAGCAGCGCCGCATCGGGCGCGCGCTTCAGGGGCGCCGCGCCGCGGCCGGCGTCGCGCTCGTCGCGCCGCCTGATATCGGCCAGCACCTCGATGAGCGTCACGCTCTCGCCGCGCTCCAGAAGTTCGCGCAGGCGTCGTTCGGCGCGGGCCTCGGGTGTCGCGGTGACGAAGATCTTCACCTCGGCGTCGGGGGCGATCACCGTGCCGATGTCGCGCCCGTCCAGCACCGCACCGCCGGGTTGCCGGGCGAAGTCCTGTTGCAGCTTCAGGAGTGCGGACCGCACCTCCGGAATGGCGGCGACCCGCGAGGCCCCCTCGCCGACCGGCCCGGCTTTCAGCGCCTCTTCGTCGAAGGCCGCGAGATCGAGCGTGCGCGCCACCGCCACGGCAGCCGCCACATCGTCGAGATCGCCCCCGGCGCCGAGCCGCGCCGCGCCGACCGCGCGATAGAGCAGGCCTGTGTCGAGATGCGGCAGGCCGTAATGCTGCGCCACCCGCTTCGCCAGCGTGCCCTTACCGGAGGCGGCGGGACCGTCAATGGCAACGATCATGCGACCTCGATGCCGGCGCCGAGACCGCGCATCAGCGGCACGAAGGCCGGGAAGCTGGTGGCAACGAAACTGATATCGTCGATCCGGACCGGCGCCTGCGAAGCGAGCCCCATGACCAGGAAGCTCATGGCGATGCGATGGTCCATATGGGTGGCGACGAGGCCACCGCCGGCCACGTGCGCGCGCCCCTCGACGATCAGGTCGTCGCCCTCGATCGCATAGGCGACGCCGTTGGCGCCGAGCCCGTCGGCGACGGCGGTGAGACGGTCGGATTCCTTCACCCGCAATTCGGAGAGGCCGCGCATGCGGGTCGTCCCCTGCGCGAAGGCGGCGGCCACCGCCAGCACCGGATATTCGTCGATCATCGAGGGCGCGCGCTCCGGCGGCACTTCGACGCCCCTCAAGGCAGAGCCGCGCACCCGAAGATCGCCGACGCTCTCGCCGCCCTCGGTGCGCTCGCCCAGCACCTCGATATCGCCGCCCATCTCGCGCAGCGTGGTGAGGAGGCCGGTGCGGAGCGGGTTCATCATCACGCCTTCGATGACTATATCGGAGCCGGGCACGATCAGCGCCGCCACGAGCGGGAAGGCCGCGGAGGAGGGATCGGCCGGCACATGGATCGGCGCCGGCTTCAGTTCCGGGCGGCCTTTGAGCGTAACGCGGCGGCCATGCGTGCCGTACGGCTTGACGCACACATCCGCGCCGAAATGGGTGAGCATGCGCTCGGTATGGTCGCGGCTCGCTTCCTTCTCGGTCACGCTGGTCTCACCAGGCGCCCCGAGCCCGGCGAGCAGCACCGCGGACTTGATCTGCGCCGAGGCGACCGGGCTCTCATAGGCGATGGGGGCGAGATCGCGCGGACCCTTCAGGGTCACCGGAAGCCGCCCGCCTTCGGCCTGATCGACCACCTGCACTCCCATCATGGCGAGCGGATCGAGGATGCGCTTCATCGGCCGGCGGCGCAGGCTCGCATCGCCGTCGAATGTGGCGGTGATCGGATTGCCGGCGACCATGCCCATCATCAGCCGGGCGCCGGTGCCGGAATTGCCGAAATCGAGCGGCCTATCGGGCGTGCGCAGGCCGCCAATGCCGACGCCGTTCACCCGCCACTCGCCGTCCCCGAGGCGCTCCACCCGGGCGCCGAGCGCAGCGCAGGCCTTGGCGGTGTTGAGCACGTCCTCGCCTTCGAGCAGGCCGGTGATGCGGGTCTCGCCGATGGCGAGCGCGCCGAAGATCAGAGCGCGATGCGAGACCGACTTGTCGCCCGGCACGCGCACCGTTCCCTTGAGCGGCCCGGTCGCACTCGCCTGCGCCGGGACGGCAGGCGCGGCGCCATGTTGGCTGGCGGCAGCAGTGGGTTGCGACATGGAAGCGGCCTCGGCGTGAGCGGTTCGCGGCTGTCTAAAGCATGATGCCGAAAAGTGCGAAACGGTTTTCGGACGACATCATGCTTCAGCCCGAGAATCGATACGTTTCATGCATTTGGATCGGTCCGATCCAAATTCATCGTGATCTAGCACAGGCTCGCGAGCGACGTCACCGCATGCGATTCCGGTCTTGACACCGCCACAAGCTTGGTTCATCGGGAGCGACCCTTTTTCACAGCCATTTCCCGAGGTCAGAGCCAGTGGCAAAGCCAGAGCTTGGCACCAAGCGCATTTGCCCCGTGACGGGCCGCAAATTCTACGATCTGAACAAGGATCCGGTGATCTCGCCCTATACCGGGCAGATCGTGCCGATCGCAGCCCCGGTCGCCTCGCGCAGCTCGCGCGCCGAAGCGGCCCGTCCTGCACCTGTCGCCGCCACTCCGGACACCGAGCTGGAGGAGACGGGTGATGTCGAACTCGTCTCGCTGGAGGATGCCGACGAGGAGGCCGGCAGCAGCGCCAAGACCGCGGCCCTGCCGGACGATGAGATCGAGGACGAGGTCGAGAGCGAAGACGACGAGGATACTTTTCTCGAAGAGGACGAGGACGGCGACGACGACGTCACCGACCTGATCGGCGACGGCATCGAGGACGACGAGGAGCCATAAGGCTCGACACGGGTTCCCGCCTGCCTGCCGGACGGCGATCGCCCGGCGGGAACTGCCTGCGGCACGCAGGCGAACACAGGGCGGACCGCACAAGTGGCAAAACGAGGCTTGCAGTCTCGCCTGCCTTGTGCTTTACGACCGTTCCGCTCCGGGGCGATGCCCCTGAGCGATCAGCCGGACGAAAGTCCCAGGCCGCGAAGGAAAGCGCAGCGCTCTCCTGTCGTGCCGTCCGGCGACCCCCGGTGGGGCCATAGCTCAGTTGGGAGAGCGCTTGAATGGCATTCAAGAGGTCGGCGGTTCGATTCCGCCTGGCTCCACCAATCAAATCGACAAGCTTCTGATCCACGTGCTGCCCGGCAGCAGCGATATGCCGTCGATGTGTGGCGAGCGCAGAAAAATAGGCGCGCCGGGGCCATGCCGGGGCGAACGAAACTCTCGGCGGGTCCGGCCCCACGGTGGTCTTCGAAGCCGGGCTAGGCAACGACACGACCACCTGGAAATCCATCGCCGGCCCCGTCGCGACATTCGCTCGGGTGGTGCTTTATGCCCGCCCCGGACTGGGGCAGAGCTTGCCGCTGATGGACAAGACTTCGGCGATCACCGCGGACGAGGTCGCGACCAACCTCCACGCCTTGCTGGCTGCTGCCAATATCCGCCAGCCCTACATCCTCGTCGGGCACTCGCCCGGCGGACTGTATGTGCAAATGTTCGCGCGGAAGTATCCCAGCGAGGTTCGGGCGTCGTGCTCCTCGATTCCGCCAGCGCAGATGCCCCGAGCGAACTGACGACGCTGGCGCGACTCGAACCGGGAACGGGGCGTATCTCGAGGAAGAAGGCGTTTCCGAAAGCAATCGGCAGGTGAATAGCAGCCCGTTTCCGGATATCCCGCTCACGGTCATTGCCGCAACGGATCATGGACCATTCTTCAAGCAATGGGAGCCGACCCTGATGCGCCTGCAGCGGCAGCTCGCCGCCCTTTCCACCCGCTCCACCTTCATCGTTGCGCAAGGTAGCGGCCATGACGTTCAGCCCGACCGCCCGGAGATCGTCATCGATGCCATACGGCGGACGGCCGAAGAAGCGGCCAATCGGTAGGCTGAGGCTGGATCGCGGCCACGCGATTTCCCGAAGCGAGTCACAAGCCCTCTGACCGGCCGAGCCGACCGCCACAATTGTGATGGCCAACACAGCGTACCGCCCCCCTATGCCGCACTCTCACGGGGCTAAAGACGCTGCGGGGGCGGGTCTTCGGCGGGGCGGCGGTCTCGGTTTCCGGGGCCGCCGCCATCCGGCCGCGTATGGAGGCGACCATGATGTCTGCCATCCAATATCTTGCCTGTGGGTCCGTGTTGGCCCTGTTGCTGGGTGCGGTCCTGATTGCGCCATCGATCGCCAGGAGGCGTCCAGGCATCGGTGGCAGGGTCTATCGATCGCCACGCGATCGGGACTTCGGCAGTTGAGGTCCCCATTCTCGACATGCAGCTGGCCGCAAGCGCGTGCATGGCGAGAGCCCATTGACGATTTTCTCATCTCGGATACAGTCCTCTCATTTATGAGAAAACTGTTTCCGGAGCGCCCAATGTTGTCGGATCACTACGCCCCCAACCGTGAGGATCTGCGCCTTGCGGCGCGACTGGGTGCCCTCAGGCAAGAGCGCGGTTGGTCGCTGGATGAGCTCGCCGGCCGCAGCGGTATCAGCCGGGCGACACTCTCGCGCATCGAGCGCGCCGAGACCAGCCCGACGGCCGCCCTCCTCGGGCGCTTGTGCACGGCGTACGGGCGAACCATGTCGCGCCTGCTGGCGGAGGTCGAAGCCGAGCCGGCACAGATCCTCCGTGCCCGTGAGCAGCCGATCTGGACCGATCCGGAGACCGGCTTCCGGCGGCAGAACGTCTCCCCGCCCGCTTCCGGCTTCTGCACCGAACTGGTGCTGGGCGAACTCCCGGTGGGAGCCGAGATCGCTTATGACGCGCCGCCGATCCCCGGCCTGGAGCACCATGTGATGATGCTCGACGGCGCACTCGATCTCGCAATCGAGGATGTCACGCATCGCCTCCTTGCCGGCGATTGCCTGCGCTACCGGCTGGTGGGCAGCTCGCGCTTCGCCTGCCCCGGGCAAGAGCCCGCCCGCTATCTCATCGCGATCAGCAAGCCATGAACCCGTCTCCCGCCCACCTTACCGAACCCGCCGCCCTTCATATTCGCGCGGACGACCTCTCCGGCGAGGCGACGCGCGACCTGCTCCGACTGCACCTTGAAGGCATGCACGCGAGTTCCCCCGTGGGAAGCGTCTTCGCGCTCGACCTGTCCGGACTTCAGGCGCCCGGCGTGACCGTCTGGTCGGCCTGGGATCGCGATCGCATCGCCGGCATCGGCGCGCTCAAGGTGCTCGATGCTGAAAATGGCGAGCTCAAATCGATGCGGACCCATCCTGACTATCTGCGCCGGGGCGTCGCCGCGGCATTGCTCGAGCACATCATCGCGCAGGCGAGGCAGCTGGGCCTCACGCGCCTGAGCCTGGAGACCGGAAGCGGCCCGGCGTTCGAGCCGGCGCTGGCGCTTTACCGGAGACGGGGCTTCGCGGATGGCGACGCGTTTGCGGACTATGAGCGAAGCGCCTTCAATCAGTTCCTGCATTTGCGCCTCTAGCGCCATGCCGAGGGTCGCGCCTCGTGCTATGATGGGCACATGCGTGGCTCGGGTTCACGGGCGCACAGCGCCCTTCTTCGCAAGCGCTCCGCGGTGCGCGGCGGCGAGATCACCGGGCTTGCGCTTCTCTTCCTGCTTATCAGCCTCGGCGCTGCAGCCGCCGATTGCACCTGCCGGGCCCGGGGGCACGACTATCGGCACGGCGAGCGTGTCTGCCTGTCTGGCCCAACCGGCTCCTGGATCGCGACCTGCGGCATGAGCCAGAACGTCGCGAGCTGGCTCATCACCAGCGAACCCTGCACCATATCGGCGCGCGAGTTCCCGGCCGTGCTCGCCGTCCGCGGGCTGCCCCGCGACAACGGCACGCTCCGCTGAGAAGCTTACCTTCAGCTTTGCCGTAGCGTGGCTATGGCATTGCCACGGCGTTTCTAGTCCTTTGCCAGAGCCTCGCCGCCCGCATCGCCCTGGGTGATCAGGCGGGCGCTGCGCTGACCGCGCAGATAGATCCACAGCCAGCTGAGCGCCACGGCGAGCCGGTTGCGTACGCCGATCAGGAAATAGATGTGGGCGAGGCCCCAGAGCCACCAGGCGGTCCAGCCGGTGAGCTTCAGCCAGCCGAAATCGACCACCGCCGCCCGCTTGCCGATGGTGGCGAGGCTGCCGGCATGGGCATAGCGGAACGCGCCCGCCGACGGTTCGCCCTTGAGGCGGGCGCCGATGGTGCGCGCCACGAAGCCGCCCTGCTGCTTGGCGGCGGGGGCGATGCCGGGCACCGGGGTCCCGTCGGGTCCATTCACCATGGCGGTGTCGCCGACGACGAAGATCTCCGGATGGCCCGGCACGGTGAGATCCGGCTCCACCAGCACCCGGCCGGCCCGATCGGCCGGCGCGTCCAGCCATTGCGCGGCTGGCGAGGCCTGGACGCCGGCGGCCCACAGGATCGTACGCGCCCTCAGCCATTGCCCGCCGAACATCACGCCATCTGCGTTGCAGTCGGTGACCGGACGACCGAGCTCGACGGTGACGCCGAGCTTTTCCAGCGCCCCCTTGGCATAGGCGGAGAGATCCTCGGTGAAGGCCGGCAAGATGCGTGGCCCGGCCTCCACCAGCACGACCCGGGAATCGCGGGTGTCGATATGGCGGAAATCGCCGCGCAGATTCTCGTGCGCCAATTCGGCGATAGTGCCGGCGAGCTCGACGCCGGTCGGCCCGCCGCCGATGATGACGAAGCTAAGCAACGCCTGGCGCTCATCGAGATCGGTGGCGCGCTCGGCGCGCTCGAAGGCGAGCAGCAGCCGGCGCCGCACCGTGGTGGCGTCCTCCAGCGTCTTCAGACCGGGGGCGAAAGGCTCCCATTCGTCATGGCCGAAATAGGCGTGGCGGGCGCCGGTGGCGAGCACCAGGGTGTCATAGGGCACCGCGTCGCCGCCATCGAGCAGCACCCGGCGCCCGGCCGTGTCGACCCCGGTCACGGTGGCGAGCAGGGTCTCGACATCCGGCCGGGTGCGCAGCAGGCTGCGGATCGGCCAGGCGATCTCGGAGGTGGCGAGCGAGGTGGTCGCCACCTGGTAGAGCAGCGGCTGGAACAGATGGTGGTTGCGCCGGTCGATCAGGGTGATGTGCACCGGCGCACCCTTGAGGTCGATCGTGCATTGCAGCCCGCCAAAGCCGCCGCCGACAATGACCACGCGATGCAGGCCGCCCGACGATCTCCGCTGCAGCTCGCTCGTCTGGCCCTCCACCCGGTCCCCCGTCTGGCTTTCCACGACCTCGATACGTTCCGCCATTCTCGTCCTCCCGGCGCTGCCGCCCGCCCTTCATATGGGGCGTCAGGACGAGAATTCCGTCTCGTGGCCCAGCACGTCCTCGGCTTCGGGATTGAGCGGACGGGCGGTCTTGGCCGGCGTGCTGAGCGGCTCCGGCTCCACCGTGCGGCCGGGGATGGCGTCGATGCCCTCCACCGCCTGGCGCACCAGCCGCTCGCGATCGCGTACCCGCACCTCGGCGACGACGCTTTCCGCGGTCTCGACATCGACATCGGCGGCACGCAGCGTCGCGAAGCCGAAGGCGAGCGCGGATTCGAAGGTCTCGCGGATCTCGTAGTCGACGCCCTTGGCCTGCAGCGCGAGGGTGTGGACGCGATCATAGGAGCGGACATGGAGTCGCGCACCGGGGACATTGGTGGAGAGGATGTCGACGATGCGGTCGGTGGTCTCGCGGCGGTCGACGCAGATGGCGATGACCCGCGCCCGCTCGGCCCCTGCCGCGCGCAGCACGTCGAGCCGCGTGCCGTCGCCATAATAGATGCGGAAGCCGAAGCGCCCGGCGCTCTGGATCATCTCGACATCATTGTCGATGATCGTCACCTCCATCCCCTGCGCCAGCAGGCATTGCGATACGATCTGGCCGAAGCGGCCGAAGCCGACCACCAGCACCGAGCCATTGGCGCCGGAGAAATCCTCTTCCGCGCCGGGCTCCTCTGCCGGCACGTCGAGCCGGCGGGCGAGGCGCTCGCCGAGCGCCGCCACCGGCGGGCCGAGCAGCATGGTCATCACCGCGACGGCGACCAGCATGTCGGTCTGGTGCTGGGTGAGCAGGCCGAGCGACAGGCCGATCGGGAACAGCACGAAGGAGAATTCGCCGGCCGGGGTGAGCACCGAGGCCGAGCGCACCGCTTCCGATTCGGTCTTGCAGCTGGCGCGGAACACCGCCCAGACGAACACCGCTTTCACCAGCGTGACCAGCAGCGTCGCGCCGATCAGGCGGGGTGCGTTCTCGAGGACGACGTTGAGATCGACTGCCATGCCGACGCTCATGAAGAACAGCGCCAGAAGCAGCCCGCGAAAGGCGTCGATGTTGGCCTCGATCTCGTGCCGGAAGCTCGATTCCGACAGCACGACGCCGGCAAGGAAGGCGCCGAGCGCCATCGACATCCCGACCTCGAGCATCAGGGTGCCGGCGCCCAGCACCACCAGCAGCGCCGCCGCGGTCATCGCCTCGCGGGCGCCGCTCTGCGCCAGCACGCGGAACAGCGGGGTGAGCACGTAGCGGCCGACCAGCACCACCACGCCGATGGCGGCGGCGATGAGGGCGACACGGCTGAGATCACCGAGGAGGGTATGCTCCTCGCCGGCGGCGCCGCTGGTCGCCAGCAGCGGCAGCAAAGCGAGCAGCGGGACCACCGCGATGTCCTGGAACAGCAGCACCGCAAAGGCGCGCTGGCCATAGGGCTGGGAGAGGCCGTTGCGCTCGCCGAGCAATTGCAGCGCGATCGAGGTGGCGGACAGCGCCAGGGCGAGACCGGCAACGGTCGAGGCGCGCCAGTCGAAACTCTCGCCGCCATAATAGACGAGGATGCCGATGCCGAGCCCGGTGAGGAAGAGCTGTGCGGCGCCGAGGCCGAATATGGCGAAGCGCAAGGCGAAGATGCGCGAGAGCTGCATCTCCAGCCCGATGACGAACAGCAGCATCACGATGCCGATCTCGGCGAGCGTGAACACCCGGTGCGGATCGCGGAACACGCCGAGCCCGAACGGGCCGATGACGATGCCGACGAACAAATAGCCGACGATTGGGGAGAGGCCAAGCCTTTTGCTGACGATGACGGCGCCGACGGCGGCAACGAGGAAAGAGAGGGCGGAGAACAGGAATCCGATGTCCTCGCCGTGCTGCATTGCCCGCTGTCTCCCGATGACTGGCTTACCCCGTGCGCCGGGTAACGTGGGGACGCGGCGGAATAATGGTATCCCTTGAGCGGAATAGACGAATAGTTCTTTTGGTCAAAGCGACTTCGGCATCACGACGGCAGCCAGCATCATCATCCCGGAACGGCCGCAGGCCGTATCCGGGATCACGTGACAATCTCGGGGGCGATTCCGGCCCTCCGCCCCGCGGGCTGCGGCCGGGACGACGAGGGTGGGTACAGACGCCTAAGCGTCAATGATGCAGCGGCTGCTCCGGGGCCACCACCACGTCAGTGCGCGAGACCGGGGGAAGTGTCTTCAGCGCCTGCAGGACCAGCGGGTCGAGCCCCTCGCCGCCGGTCGCATTGATGTGGTTCTCCATCTGGGCGCGCATGCGCGGATCCCAGAACGCCTTGATGTGCTTGGCGATGCCTTCCACGGGGCCGTGCTTCTGCACCTCGAAGAACTTGCCGATCTGGTTCGCCATATAGACGAGGCGGGCCATCGAATTATGCGACATGGGGAACGGTCTCCTGAAGTGCTGCCCCGGTCGCAATGCGCTGCGGGTGGGTAAAGATCTCGAAGCCGTCGTCGCGGGCGACGGCGATCAAAGTGATTCCGGCGGCCTCGGCAGTGCGCACGGCCAGCGCCGTCGGCGCCGAGACCGCAACCAGCACCGTGGCGCCGGCAATTGCGGTCTTCTGCACCATCTCGATGGAGACGCGGCTGGTCAGCAGCACGATGCCGCCGGTCGCGTCACGCTCGGTCCGGGCGAGATGGCCGACCAGCTTGTCGAGGGCATTGTGCCGGCCGACATCCTCGCGCACCGCGATCAGGCCGGCGCTGGGCTCCCAGAAGGCGGCGGCGTGGACGGCGCGCGTCTCGTGGTTCAGCACCTGCGCCGGGCGGAGCGCGGCGATGGCGCGCGAAACCTCGCTCGGCGTGAAGCTGCGTCCAGGGCCGACCTCACGGGCCGGCCGCACCGCGAGTTCCAGGCTTTCGACGCCGCACAGGCCGCAGCCGGTGGGACCGGCGATTTGGCGACGGCGCGCCACCATCTGACCAGCGCGCGCCTCGTCGAGCCACATCCGGATCTCGAGGCCTTGGTCGAACTCCAGCGTTTCCAGCGAGAGGATGTCCGCCGGGCGACCGATGACCCCTTCGGTGAGGCTGAAGCCGACGCCGAAATCTTCCAGATCGGCCGGCGTCGCCATCATCACCGCATAGGTCGAGCCATTATGGACCAGCGCGACCGGTGTCTCCTCGGGGATGGCGCGCTCGCCCGCCTGCACCGAACCATTGATGCAGGCGAGGCGGGAGGTGCGCCGGACAGGCGGGATCATGATCGGGCGCCCCGATCACTCCGCCGCTTCGACGGCGATGCGCCGGCTGTTGCGGGCGAAGGCATCATACTCTTCCTGCCACTGCGACGGGCCGTTGGAGCGCGCGACCTGGACCGCCGTGACCTTGAACTCGGGGCAGTTGGTGGCCCAGTCCGAGAAGTCGGTGGTCACGACGTTCGCCTGCGTCGTCGGGTGATGGAAGGTGGTGTAGACGACGCCCGGCGCCACGCGGTCGGTGATCTCCGCGCGCAGCGTGGTGGAGCCGGCGCGGCTGTCGATCCGCACCCAGTCGCCGTCGCGCACGCCGCGCTGCTCGGCATCGTGCGGATGGATCTCGAGGAGATCCTCCGGATGCCAGGCGACATTGGCGGTGCGGCGGGTCTGGGCGCCGACATTGTAGTGGCTGAGGATGCGGCCAGTGGTCAGCAGCAGCGGGAAGCGGGCGCCGGAGCGCTCGTCGGTCGCCACATATTCGGTGACCACGAACTTGCCCTTGCCGCGGGCGAAGCCGTTGATGTGCATGATCGGCACACCCTCGGGGTTCGCGTCGTTGCACGGCCACTGCACCGAGCCCATCTCGTCGAGACGCCGGCGAAGGTCGGGGTCAGCGCCGCGATCTCGTCCATGATCTGCGAGGGGTGGGTGTAGTTCCAGTTCAGGCCGATGGCGTTGGCGAGGAGCTGGGTGACCTCCCAGTCGCCATAGCCGTTCTTCGGCGCCATCACCTTGCGCACGAGCTGGATGCGGCGGGTGCCGTCCTTCTCGAGGAAGGTGCAGCCCGGCAGGAAGACGTGGGCGTAGTTGGCGGTCTCGTTCAGGAACAGGTCCTGCACGATCACCAGCTCCATCGCGGCGAGGCCGGCGGAGACGTGCTTGGTGTCGGGGTCGGACTGCAGGATGTCCTCTCCCTGGATGTAGATCGCCTTGAAGGTGCCGTCGACGGCGGCGTCCAGCATGTTGGGGATGCGCAGGCCCGGCTCGGGATCGAGCGGGCGGCCCCACATCGCCTCGAAGGTGGCGCGGGTGGCGTCGTCGGAGATGTGGCGGTAGCCCGGCAGCTCGTGCGGGAACGAGCCCATGTCGCACGAACCCTGCACGTTGTTCTGGCCGCGCAGCGGGTTCACGCCGACACCGCGGCGGCCGATATTGCCGGTCGCCATGGCGAGGTTGGCGATGGCCATGACGGTAGTCGAGCCCTGCGAGTGCTCCGTGACGCCGAGGCCGTAATAGATCGCTCCATTACCGCCGGTGGCATAGAGCCGGGCGGCGCCGCGGATCAGCTCGGCCGGAACGCCGGAGAGCTTCTCGACCTCTTCCGGCGAATGGCGCGGTTCGGCGACGAACTCCGCCCAGTCCTGGAACTCCTCCCAGTCGCAGCGCTCGCGCACGTACTGCTCATTGACCAGGCCTTCGGTGACGATGACATGGGCGAGCGCGGTGACGACCGCGACATTGGTGCCGGGCTGCAGCGGCAGGTGGTAGTCGGCCTTGATGTGGGCCGAGCGCACCAGATCGATGCGGCGCGGATCGACCACGATCAGCTTGGCACCCTCGCGCAGGCGCTTCTTCATGCGCGAGCCGAACACCGGGTGGCCGTCGGTCGGATTGGCGCCGATGACGAGGATGACGTCCGAGTCCTCGACCGAATCGAAGTCCTGGGTGCCGGCGGAGGTGCCGAACGCCTGGTTCAGGCCGTAGCCGGTCGGCGAGTGGCAGACGCGGGCGCAGGTATCGACATTGTTGGTGCCGAAACCGGCGCGGATCAGCTTCTGAACGAGATAGGCCTCCTCGTTCGTGCAGCGCGACGAGGTGATGCCGCCAACGGCCTTGCGGCCATAGGTCTCCTGGATGCGCTTCAGCTCGGACGCGGTGTGGGAAATGGCTTCTTCCCACGTCACTTCGCGCCACGGATCATTGATGCTGGCGCGGATCATCGGCTTGGTGATGCGGTCCTGGTGGGTCGCATAACCCCAGGCGAAGCGGCCCTTGACGCAGGAATGGCCGCGATTGGCCTTGCCGTCCTTCCACGGCACCATGCGCACCACTTCCTGGCCGCGCATCTCCGCCTTGAAGGAGCAGCCGACGCCGCAATAGGCGCAGGTGGTGACCACCGAATGCTCGGGCTGGCCGATCTCGATCAGCGCCTTCTCGGCGAGCGTCGCGGTCGGGCAGGCCTGCACGCAGGCGCCGCAGGACACGCACTCGGAGGTGAGGAAGGCTTCCGACTGGCCGGCCGAGACGCGGCTGTCGAAGCCGCGACCGGAAATGGTCAGCGCGAAGGTGCCCTGCACTTCCTCGCAGGCGCGCACGCAGCGATTGCAGACGATGCACTTCGCCGGGTCATAGGTGAAATAGGGGTTGGATTCGTCCTTCGGCAGCGTCAGCTCGGACTTCGGGGCGAAGTGGTTCGCACCCTCCATGCCGTAGCGCACCTCGCGCAGGCCGACGGCGCCGGCCATGTCCTGCAGTTCGCAGTCGCCATTGGCGGCGCAGGTCAGGCAGTCTAGCGGGTGGTCGGAGATATAGAGCTCCATCACCCCCTTGCGGAGCTGCTTCAGCCGCTCGGTCTGGGTGTGGACCTTCATGCCGGGGCCGACCGGCGTGGTGCAGGAGGCCGGAGTGCCGGCGCGGCCCTCGATCTCGACGAGGCAGATGCGGCAGGAGCCGAACGCATCCAGCATGTCGGTGGCGCAGAGCTTGGGGATCTGAGTCCCCATCTCCATCGCCGCGCGCATGATCGAAGTGCCTTCCGCGACGGTGATCTCGACGCCGTCAATGGTCAGCGTCACCGTCTTGTCGGTCTTCGGCGCCGGGGTGCCGTAGTCGATCTCATGGACGAGAGACATCTAGGTGCGTCCTTCTCACTCGGCGGCTTCGAGGCGCGGCGCCGCGCCGAAATCTTCAGGGAAGTGGGTCAGAGCGCTCATCACCGGATATGGGGTGAAACCCCCGAGCGCGCAAAGAGATCCAAGCTTCATGGTGTGGCAGAGGTCGGTCAGTACCGCGAGGTTCTTCTCGCGCTGCTCGTTCGCCATGATGCGGTCCAGAACCTCGACGCCGCGGGTCGAGCCGATGCGGCACGGCGTGCACTTGCCGCAGCTCTCCACCGAGCAGAACTCCATGGCAAAGCGAGCCATCTTGGCCATGTCCGCGGTCTCGTCGAACACCACGATGCCGCCATGGCCAATCAGCGCGTCCTTGGCCGCGAAGGCCTCGTAGTCGAACGGCAGGTCGAACTGCCAGGTCGGCACATAGGCGCCGAGCGGGCCGCCGACCTGCGCCGCCTTTACCGGGCGGCCGGAGGCGGTGCCGCCGCCGATATCGTTGATCAATTCGCCGAGCGGGATGCCGAATGCCGTCTCGAACAGGCCGCCATAGCGGACATTGCCGGCGATCTGGATCGGCATGGTGCCGCGCGACCGGCCCATGCCGAAATCGGCGTATTTCTGCGCGCCATCGGCGAGGATGTGCGGGATCGCGGTCAGCGAGAGCACATTGTTGATGACGGTCGGCTTCTGGAACAGGCCCTTGTGCGCCGGCAGCGGCGGCTTGGCGCGCACCACGCCGCGCTTGCCCTCCAGGCTGTCGAGCAGGGCGGTCTCCTCGCCGCAGACATAGGCGCCGGCGCCCATGCGCACTTCCATGTCGTAGCTGTAGGGCGAGCCGAGGATGTTCTTGCCCAGCATGCCGGCGGCGCGGGCGACCTTGATCGCCTTCTCCATCGCGCGGATGGCGTGCGGGTATTCCGAGCGGGTATAGACGTAGCCCTTGGTGGCGCCCACCGCGACCCCGGCGATGGTCATCCCCTCGATCAGCTCGAAGGGATCGCCTTCCATGATCATGCGGTCGGCGAAGGTGCCGCTGTCGCCCTCGTCGGCATTGCAGACGATGTATTTCTGGTCGCCCTTGGCGTCCGCCACCGTCTTCCACTTGATGGCAGTCGGGAAGCCGGCGCCGCCACGGCCGCGAAGGCCCGACTTGCGCACTTCCTCGATGATATCGGCCGAGCCGAGCGCAATGGCGCGCTCCAGACCCTTGTAGCCGCCATGCGCGCGGTAATCCTCGAGTGAAGCCGGATCTATGATGCCGCAGCGGGCGAAGGTCAGCCTCGTCTGCCTGGCGAGAAAGGGATGCTCCTCGGGCTTGCCGATGCGTAGCGCGTGGGCACCGCCCTCGAGGAAGCCGGCTTCGAATAGGCCCTCGACATCATCTTCGCTCACCGGGCCATAGGCGATGCGGCCCTCGGATGTCACGACCTCGATCATCGGCTCCAGCCAGAGCATGCCGCGCGAGCCGTTACGCACGATCTCGATCGGGAGCCGGCGCGCCAGCGCCGCCGCTTCGATGGCGACCGCGACCTCATCCGCGCCGCAGGCAACCGCGGCAGCGTCGATGGGAACGTAAATACGTGTGGTCACGACTGCGCCTCCGCGATCAGGGCGTCGAGGCGCCGCTCGTTCAGCCGGGCGACGATGCGCCCGTCCAGCATGGCGGAAGGCGCGGTGGCGCACAGGCCGAGGCAATAGATTGGCTCGATGGTGACCCGGCCGTCGGCCGTGGTCTCGCCCAGATGGCAGCCGAGCCTCGCCTCGACGTGCTCGGCGAGGGCATCGCCGCCGGCGGCCTGACAGGCTTCGGCGCGACACAGCTTGAGCACGTGGCGACCCGCCGGCTCATGCCGGAAATCGTGATAAAAGGTAACGACGCCATGGACTTCGGCGCGGGAGATGTTCAACGTCTCGGCCAGGATCGGCACCACGGCCTCCGGCACATGGCCGAAGGTCTCCTGCACCGCATGGAGCATCGGCATCAGCGGGCCTTCGAGATCGACGAACTCGCCGATCACCTGACGGCCACGGGCCTCGCTCCAAGGTTCGTAATGCGGCATTTCACTCCGGCCTTCTTTTAAAGTTTTCCAAGCGGGACATTGAGCCTTTTGGAAAACGGAATCAATTCAGTGGTTTCGTCTGATGATAGAAGAATTCTATCAAGCGCCGCCCGCGCGATGTTCGCAATTTGTTCTTGACACGAGCAGGCTATTCCCGAACCTTGCGGTAGCGGGAGGTAGCGAGCCTGCCTGGGGGGACGTCCATGGTGCAGCGCGTGGCGACGGTGGCCTTCGAGGGTGTCGAAGCGCGTCCGGTCGACGTGCAGGTGCAGATCACCTCCGGCCTGCCTGCCTTCAATCTCGTCGGCCTCGCCGACAAGGCCGTCACCGAGGCCAAGGAGCGGGTGCGCGCCGCGCTGATCGCCTCCGGCCTCGCGCTTCCGGCCAAGCGCATCACCGTCAATCTCGCCCCGGCCGACCGGCCGAAGGAAGGCAGTCATTACGATTTGCCGATCGCGCTTGGGCTGATGGCGGCGATCGGCGCGGTGCCGGCGGATGCGCTCCATGGCTTCACCGTGGTCGGCGAGCTGGCGCTCGACGGGCAGCTCGCCCCGGTGGCCGGCGTGCTGCCGGCCGCGATCGGCGCCAATGCGCGCGGCCATGGGCTGATCTGCCCGGCGGCCTGCGGGGCGGAAGCGGCCTGGGCAAGCCCCGACATGGCGGTGCTGGCGCCGAGCTCGCTGATCCAGCTGGTCAATCATTTCGCCGGACGGCAGATCCTGTCGCGCCCCGAACCTCGGATCGAGAGCGAAGGTCCGGCTCTGCCCGACCTCGCGGACGTCCGGGGCCAGGAGGCGGCGCGGCGCGCCCTGGAGATCGCCGCCGCGGGCCGGCACAACCTCCTCCTCATCGGCCCGCCCGGCGCCGGCAAGTCGATGCTGGCGCAGCGCCTGCCCTCGATCCTGCCGCCGCTCTCCCCGTCGGAGCTGCTGGAAGTCTCGATGGTCGCCTCGGTGGCCGGCACGCTGCAGGGCTGCGCGCTCACCAGCCGACGGCCGTTCCGCGCACCGCATCACTCCGCCAGCATGGCGGCGATGGTTGGCGGCGGGATCAGAGCGAAGCCCGGCGAGGTCTCGCTCGCCCATAATGGTGTGCTGTTCCTCGACGAACTGCCGGAATTCCAGCCCGCAGTGCTGGATTCGCTGCGCCAGCCGCTGGAATCCGGCGAAGCGGTGATCGCGCGGGCCAATCACCGCGTCGCTTATCCGGCGCGATTCCAACTCATGGCGGCGATGAATCCGTGCCGCTGCGGGCGTGCCGGCGAGCCGGGCTTCTCCTGCCGGCGCGGCCCGCGCTGCGCCGGCGAATATCAGGCGCGGCTCTCGGGCCCGTTCCTCGACCGCATCGACCTGCATCTCGAAGTGCCGGCGGTGGCGGCGAGCGATCTGGTGCGCCGGACGCCATCCGAGAGCAGTGCGAGCGTCGCCGCCCGGGTGGCGCAGGCGCGGGCGCTGCAGCAGGAACGCTTCGCCGCGCTCGGCCGGCCGGACCTTTCCACCAATGCGCAGGCCTCGGGGCCGATGCTGGAGGAGATCGCCTCCCCCGACGAGGCGGGCACCCGCCTGCTCACCGAAGCCGCGCGGGTCATGCATCTTTCCGCGCGCGGCTATCACCGCGTGCTCAAGGTGGCGCGTACGCTCGCCGACCTCAATGGTGCCGAATCGGTCGGCCGGGCGCATCTTGCCGAAGCGCTCGCCTATCGCGCCAGCGCCGACCGGATCATGGCCGCGGCATGAGCTGGCGGCGGTGCACATAAGCGGTGGCGTGAGGAAGCAAAGCCGGCTGCCGTCCTGCCCCGGCGCGGCCCGATCGAGGCCCGGAGCAACGCTCTGTAATTCCGCGGCTCTACCGGCTAAACTTCCTCCGACACTGATCGGCGATCGCCGGCTCACCACGCGACGGTGCGTGCCGCGAACCGGTTTTCCAACCCGTTTACTTGCGCAAGCTGCGTTACGGTCAAGTCTTCCAATGTCACATACGCGTCGGACAAATGTGATTCGTTGCGGATTCACAGGTCAGCAGTCGCACTGAAGGGCGGGGATCATGGAGCAACACTTAGCCGGCGATACGATAGATCCACCGCCGCCGGCAATGCGCTCGCCCGGACCTGCTGCTTCACTGATGCGCCAGATGCTGGCCAATCCGGTGCTGGCGCCGCTGGTGTTCCGGCCCAACAAGCTCGGTCCGAAATTCACCGAGAAATTCACGGAAGGCTTCAAGCCGGCGCGCATCATCCCGGCGCTGCGCTCCTATTCCGGGGTGCGCCATCGCGAGAGCCGCAAGGCGATCGGACCGGCGACGCTCGGGCGCATCGGCGCGCTGGAAGTGCGCCTCGCCCGTACCGCGGCCGAGGTACGCCGCGCCCAGCGCCTGCGCTACGAGGTGTTCTACGAGGAGATGTCGGCGACCCCGGCCGCGGCGGCGCGCCTCGCCCGGCGCGACTTCGACGCCTTCGACACCATTTGCGACCATGTGCTGGTGCTCGACCATAATGCCGGCCGCATGGTGCTCGGCCGTCACGAGCCCAAGGTGGTCGGCACCTACCGCCTGCTGCGCCACGACATGGCCGCCCGGCATGGCGGCTTCTACACCGCCGACGAGTTCGACATCGGGCCGATGCTGGCGCGCCATGCCGGCCGCCGCTTCATGGAACTCGGCCGCTCCTGCGTGCTGGCGCCGTACCGCACCAAGCGTACGGTGGAACTGCTGTGGGCGGGGGTGTGGGCCTATGCGCGCCATCACGGCATCGACGTCATGTTCGGCTGCGCCAGCCTCAAGGGCGTCGATCCCGAGGCGCTCGCCCGTCCGCTCGCCTTCCTGCACCATTATGCGCCCACCGACGCCGAATGGAGCGCCCCGGCGCTGCCGGGACGCGGCACCCGCATGGACCGCCTCGCCAAGGAGGCGATCGACGTCAAGGCCGCGCTCCATGACTTGCCGCCGCTGATCAAGGGCTATCTGCGGCTCGGCGCGCAGATCGGCGAGGGCGCGGTGATCGATCACCAGTTCGGCACCACCGACGTCTTCATCGTGCTGCCGATCGAACGCATCAATCCCCGCTACATGGAACATTTCGGCGTCAATGCGGAGCGCCACGCCGCCTGAGGCGGGCCCGACACCGAGACCGATCGCACGGTGTGGATTGCGGGACTGATTCGCGGTCCCGCGCGGGTCTGTCTTGCGCGGCCTTCCGCGATCCCCATATCCTGATCGAAGGGGTGCCTAACAGGGGCCCCGATTAAGCAAAGTCGCTTCAATCAAGGACTTTGGGACCATGTCGCGTATACCCTCGCTGTCGAGCCCCTTTCTGCTCGGCTTTGACGAGGTCGAGCGGGCGCTCGACCGGGTCGTCAAAGGCTCGGACGGTTATCCGCCCTACAATGTCGAACGCATCGCCGCCGCCGGGCAACCGGAGCGGTTGCGCATCACCTTGGCCGTCGCCGGTTTCACCAGCGAACAGCTCGAGGTGACCCTGGAGGAGAAGGAGCTGGTGATCCGTGGCCGCCAGGCCGAGGAACCCGGCCGCACCTACCTCCATCGCGGCATCGCAGCCCGCCAGTTCCAGCGTACCTTCGTGCTGGCCGACGGGATGCAGGTGCTGGGCGCCGATCTCAGGAACGGGCTGTTGTCAGTGGACCTGGCGCGCCCGGAACCGGAAAGGGTCGTCAAGCGTATCGTCATTGCGACCGACGAATGAGGGTGCACCAACCGGTCTCGACCGCTAGACAAGGAGTCGCGGACCATGACGAATGAATTCGAGCTCACCGGCGATGTCGGCACCGCGCCGGCCCCGCTTTCCCCGGAAGCCTTCGCGAGCCTCGGCGGCGGCAAGATCGCCTATGTGCGTTCGATCCGCTCGGAAGACGTAGCCGAAATGTTCCCGCAGGCGCCGCATATCGCGCCGGGCCTTGAGCTTTTTACCCTGCACGCGGCCGACGGTACGCCGATCATGCTGACTGACAGCCGCGAGGCTGCGGTTGCGAGTGCGATGCAGAATGAGCTGGAGACGGTCAGCGTCCACTGACGCGCGACTGGTCGCCAGGAATTTCAGGCGCCGCTGCCCGGCCGGGTAGCGGCGCTTTTGTTTTGCGGGTCAAAGGCTCGCCCTATCCGCGCCTTTGCCTATCCACGTCTCGCCTCGATGGCGTCCCAGGTCAGCGCCGCGATATCCGGCCCGCCGAGCCGGCGGATGGCGCGGATTCCGGTCGGGGACGTCACATTGATCTCGGTGAGATTGCCGTCGATCACATCGATGCCGGTGAAGATGAGGCCCTTCTCGCGCAGCGAGGGGCCGAGCCGCTCGCAGATCTCGCGCTCGCGCGGCGAGAGCTCGGTCTCCCGCGCCGCGCCGCCACGCACCATGTTGGAGCGCAGGTCGCCCTCGCTCGGCACCCGGTTCACCGCGCCGGCGAACACCCCGTCGACCAGGATGATGCGCTTGTCGCCGGCCTTCACCTCGGGGAGGAAGCGCTGGATCACCCAGGGCTCGCGGAAGGTGGTGGCGAAGAGGTCATAGAGCGAGCCGAAATTGAGGTCGTCGCGGGTGAGGCGAAACACCGCAGCGCCGCCATTGCCATAAAGCGGCTTGGCGACGATGTCGCCCTGCTCGTCGCGGAACGCCTTGATCTCATCGAGGTCGCGGGTGATCAAAGTCGGCGGCATCAGGTCCGGGAATTCGGTGACGAAGATCTTCTCCGGCGCGTTGCGCACATGGATGGGATCGTTCACCACCAGGGTCTTGGGGTGAACCCGCTCCAGAAGATGGGTCGCGGTGACGTAATTCATGTCGAACGGCGGATCCTGCCGCATCAGGATGACGTGGAACATCTCCAGCGCCACGCGCTCGGGCGCGCCGAGCGTGAAATGGTCGCCCTTCGTGTCGCGCACCTGCAACGGCTCGACAGTGGCGAAGACGTTTCCGTCGCGCATGGCGAGACGGTCGGTGGTGTAATAGTAAAGCGTGTGGCCGCGGGCCTGCGCTTCGAGCAGCAGCGCGAAGGTCGAGTCGCCGGCGATATTGATGCGGTCGATCGGGTCCATCTGGACGGCGACGTTCAGGCTCATGGCGCGTCAGCTCTCGCAGAAACGTGAGGCGGGTGTCCGCCGTAATTAATGGCTCGGGACGCGAAGCGCCATGGCAGCGCGCCGCGCATCATTCCACTTCGAAGGCGTTTGCCAGGTGCAGCGGCGGACGAGCGGGCGCTACCAGCACCACGTCAAACCGCATATCGAGGCTGGCATATTCGGGATGGCGGGCGAGGAAGATCTCCGCCGCCTCGGCGATTCGACGCCGCTGGCGCGGCAGGATGGATTCGGCGGCGGTGTCGAGCCGGGCGCGGGCCTTGACCTCGACGAACAGCAGAAGCGATTCCCGCCGTGCCACCAGGTCGATCTCGCCGCGCGGCGTGCGCACTCTCGTCGCGACGATGCCGAAGCCCTGCGCCGCCAGCAACGCCGAGGCGGCGGCTTCCGCATCGACGCCGAGGGTGAAGGCGGCGCGGCGTGCCGCGCTTGCCGGCGCCTCAGTCGCCATGGGCACGTTCCAGCGCGAGCGCGAGGGCGTAGATCTCGCGCCGCGGCCGGCCGGTGGCCGCGGCGACCGCTGCTGCCGCGTCCTTCAGCGAGAGGGTCTCCAATGCGCGGCGCAGCGCGCCCTCGACATCGGCGTCGCTCAAATCCTCCCCGGTCGGCGCGCCGACGATGAGCACGATCTCGCCCTTGGGTGCGCCGGCTTCTTCATAATGCGCCGCCAGCGCATCGAGCGGGCCGCGCCGCACCTCCTCGAAGGTCTTGGTCAGCTCGCGGCACACCGCTGCAGGGCGCGGCCCGAGGCCGCCCGCGAGGTCGGCGAGGCTCTCGGCAAGGCGTGGGCCGGTCTCGTAGATCACCAGCGTAGCGTCGAGCGCGCGCAATTCCGCGATGCGGTTGCGGCGGGCGCCGGCCTTTGCCGGCAGGAAACCCTCGAAGAAGAAGCGGTCGGTCGGCAATCCCGCCGCGACCAGGGCGGCAAGGCTCGCCGAGGCGCCAGGGATCGGCACCACCCGGTGCCCGGCCTCGATCGCGGCACGCACCAGCTTGAAGCCGGGATCGGAGACCAGCGGCGTGCCGGCGTCCGATACCAGCGCCAGCGTGCCGCCCTCGCCGAGCAAGGCCAGCAGACGCGGGCGGGCGCTCTCGGCATTATGGTCGTGATAGGCGGTCAGCGGCGTCTCGATGCCGTAGCGCTCCATCAGCCGGTGGGTGATGCGGGTGTCCTCGCAGGCGACGAGATCGGCGCCGGCCAGCGTCTCCAGCGCCCGCACCGTGACATCGCCGAGATTCCCGATCGGCGTCGCGACCACGTGGAGCCCCGGCTCGGGCCGCGGTGCGGCAAGCGTCTGTCCGGCGAGTCGGTAGGTACGCGGGCGCGCCGCTGATGCTGGATCTTTCATGTCGCCGTCACTCTAGGGCCAGGAAACACCGCCGTCATGTACCGCCCGCGCGTCGAACGGGTGGATATGTCGGCACAATTTACCGAGCTGTTGCCGATGCGCGGTGGCCTCACGGCGCCGGGCATCCTAAAAGGGCAAGAGGTGCCGAAGGCGCAGGCAGGCATTGGCGATGAGCATATTCGGACTTCCGCCCTTCGGTGGCACGCTGCGCGTCGGCGCATTGGGCATCGCGTGTGCGCTGCTCGCGGCCTGCGGCAGCACCGTCTCCGAGGCGCCGCCCACCGCGGCACTCTCGGCGGAACAGCCGATCTCGCCGGACCAGCCGGCCAATGTGATCGGCACGGGCAGCACCCGCGTCGCGATGATCCTGCCGCTCGGCGCCTCCGGCAATGCGGCGCTCGCGGCGCAGGCGCTGCGCAACGCCGCCGAGCTGGCGATGGAGGAGAGCGGCGGCGCCGATCTCCAGATCATCGTCAAGGATGACGGCGGCAACTCGCAGGGCGCGCAGGGCGCGGCCCAGCAGGCGGCGGACGAAGGCGCCCGCGCGATCATCGGCCCGCTGTTCGCCCACACCGTCGCCGCGGCCGGCCAGGTCGCGCGCTCGCGCAGCCTGCCGCTGGTCGGCTTCTCCACCGACACCAATGTGGCGACGCAGGGCGTTTATCTCCTGAGCTTCCTGCCCGAGACCGATGTCGAGCGCGTGGTGCGCTATGCGGCGGCACACGGCAAGCGCTCCTTCATCGCGCTGCTGCCGGAGAACGCCTATGGCTCGGTGGTGGAAGCCGCCTTCCGCGAGGCGGTGCCGGCGGCGGGCGGGCGCATCGTCGGCATCGAGCGCTACGCCACCGACAAGCCGAATTATGCCGATGCCGCGCGTCGTCTCGCCGCCGCGGCGCAGGCGGCTGATGCGGTGTTCCTGCCGGACGCTGCCGATGTGGTGCCGCAGCTCGCCCAGGCGTTGACCGCGGCGGGCGTCGATCTCAAGCGCATGCAGTTGATGGGCACCGGGCTGTGGGACGATCCGAAGATGGCCGCCTCGCCCTCGCTGGCCGGCGGCATCTATGCGGCGCCGGATCCCAATGGCTACCGCGCCTTCGCCCAGCGCTACCGCGCCCGCTACGGCCGCGAGCCGGTGCGCACCGCGGCGCTGGCGCATGACGCGGTCTCGCTGATGGCGGCGATCGTGAAATCGCAAGGCCCGGGCGGCATCTCGGACCAGGCGATCCAGAGCCCGGCCGGCTTCTCCGGCGTCGACGGCATTTTCCGCTTCAAGAGCGACGGCACCAACCAGCGCGGCCTTGCCATCATGCAGGTACAGCCCGGCGGCGCCAGGGTGCTGGAGCCGGCGCCGCGGAGCTTCAGCGCCGGCGCGGGGCTCTGAATCCCGAACGTCGTCATCCCGGGCCGGGATGGCCTCGTAAAGGACGGGATCACGCCGCCAGATCGGCCACGATGGCGTCCAGCACCGGGAAGCCTTGCGGGGTGACGCGCAGGCGCCCGTCCGGCAGTTCCTCGATCATGCGCTCGGCCAGCAGCGCGGCGACGCGGGCGGGTTCGAAATCGCGGCCCGATAGGCGGGCGAAGCGGTGGCGGTCGATGCCTTCGGCAAGACGCAGGCCCATCAGCAGATACTCGTCGGACTGCTCCATCCGGCTCAGCCCTTCATCGACGATGATGCCGTGGCCCTGCGCCTCGACGAGGTTCAGCCAGGCTTCCGGGCCGCGCTCCACCGCGGTGGCGCGGCGGCCTTCCGGGGTATCGAGCCGGCCATGGGCGCCGGGGCCGATGCCGGCATATTCGCCGTAGCGCCAATAGACGAGATTGTGCCGGCTCTCGGCGCCCGGGCGGGCATGGTTGGAGATCTCATAGGCCGGCAGGCCGGCCTCGCGGGTGGTCTCCTGCGTCACGTCCCACAGCGCGCGGGCGACGTCCTCGTCCGGAACCTTCAGCTTGCCGGCGCGGAACAGCATCTCGAAGGGCGTGCCCTCCTCGATGGTGAGCTGATAGAGCGAGAGATGCTCGCAGCCTTCCGAGATCGCCTTCAGGAGCTCGGCGCGCCAGGCCTCCGGCGTCTGGTTCGGACGGGCATAGATCAGGTCGAAGGAGACGCGCTCGAAGGCGCCGCGCGCCACCGCCACCGCGGCCAGCGCCTCGTCGGCGGTGTGCATGCGGCCGAGCGACTTCAGCGAGACATCGTCCAGCGCCTGCACCCCCAGCGAGACGCGGTTGACCCCGGCTGAGCGATAGCCGCGGAAACGGCCGGCCTCGACGCTGGTCGGGTTGGCCTCCAGCGTCACTTCGGCCCGCGCATCGAGCGGCCAGGCCGCGTTGATCGCGTCGAGCACGGCGCCGACAGTCGCCGGCTCCATCAGCGAGGGCGTGCCGCCGCCGAAGAACACGCTCGCGGTGCGGCGCTGGCCGGTGCGCTCGCGCACATTGGCGATCTCCGCCTTGAAGGCGGCGACGAAGCGCGCCTGGTCCGGGGGCGAGTGCCTCACATGCGAGTTGAAGTCGCAATAGGGGCATTTGGCGAGGCAGAACGGCCAATGCACATAGACCCCGAAGCCGGGATCGACCGGCGGCGGCAAGGTGATCTGCGGCCTTTCCAGCGTCATCGCATCAGCCAATATCGGCCTCCGGGAAGTCCGCCCCGAGGCAGGCTTCGGCCAGCGCCATGAAGGCCCGGGCGCGGTGCGACAGGCCGCGGCCGAGCGGCGGCAGGCCGTGCTTCTCGGCGCCGCTCATCTCGCCGAACGTCCTCTCGTGACCGTCCGGCTGGAACATCGGATCATAGCCGAAGCCAGCTGGGCCGCGCGGCGGCCAGACCAGCGTGCCTTCGACCACGCCCTCGAAATCCTCGGCATGACCATCCGGCCAGGCAAGGCAGAGCGCGGAGATGAAATAAGCGCGGCGCTGCTCGGGAAGCGTCGCTTCAGCGTCCCTCAAGCCTTCCTCGACCTTTGCCATGGCCATGGCAAAGTCCTTCTCCGGCCCGGCCCAGCGCGCGGTGAGCAGCCCCGGGGCGCCGCCCAGCGCCTCGACGCAGAGGCCCGAATCATCGGCAAAGGCCGGCAGGCCGGCCAGTTGCGCGGCGGAATTGGCCTTGATCCGGGCATTCTCGGCGAAGGTCAGCCCGGTCTCCTCGGGCTCGGGCAGATCGAGCTCGCCGGCGGAGACCGCCTCGATCCCATAGGGCGCGAGCAGGCCGCGCATCTCCTCGAGCTTGCCGGGATTGTGGGTCGCGACGACGACCTTGCCTGCGAGGCGGCGGTGTTCGCCCATTCAGGCCACCGCCAGCTTCTGCAAATCGACCAGCTTGCCGACGCCCTTGCGGGCGAGGCCGAGCATGGCGTTGAACTCTTCCTCGGTGAAGGGCGTCTTCTCCGCGGTGCCCTGGACCTCGACGAAGCCGCCGGAGCCGGTCATGACGAAATTCACGTCGGTCTCGGCCTGCGAATCCTCGGCGTAATCGAGATCGAGCCGCGCTTCGCCCTCGACGATGCCGCAGGACACCGCCGCGAGATGGTCGCGCAGCGGCAGCGCCGGGAGCATGCCGCGCGTCTTCATCCAGGTGAGGCAATCGTGCAGCGCGATCCAGGCGCCGGTGACGGCGGCGGTGCGGGTGCCGCCATCCGCCTGGATCACATCGCAATCGACCGTGATCTGGCGCTCGCCGAGCTTCTCCAGGTCCGTCACCGCGCGCAGCGAGCGGCCGATCAGGCGCTGGATCTCCTGGGTGCGGCCGGACGGCTTGCCGGCGGTGACCTCGCGGCGGGTGCGCTCATGGGTGGCGCGCGGCAGCATGCCGTATTCGGCGGTCACCCAGCCACGGCCCTGCCCCTTCAACCAGGGCGGCAGGCGCTCTTCCAGACTCGCGGCGACCAGCACATGGGTCTCGCCGAACTTGACGAGGCACGAGCCTTCGGCATGGCGCAGCACGCCGCGCTCGAAGCTCACGGTGCGCATCTCGTCGGCGGCGCGGCGGGACGGGCGCATAGGCTTTTCTCCTTGTTGTTCGGCTGCCCTTGTACGTGCGTCGCAAGGGGGCCCGCAAGGGGCGCTGGAGACCGTGCGAACACAGGCGCAGCCGTCGCCGGATTGCGGCCGTCCGGCAGCGACATGGGAGAATGCGAACGGAATGGCCGCTTGAACCCTCGCCGCGATGGTCGAATATAGGGAGAAATGACAAGGCGCTGCTGAATCATGGCCCTCGACCCCCTAATTGCCGACCGCGCGCCGGAACTCGCCCGGCTTGACGAACGCTCGCGGGAGATCTTCCGGCAGATCGTCGAGAGCTATCTCGCCACCGGCGAGCCGGCCGGATCGCGAAATATCTCCCGGCTCATCCCGATGACGCTGTCGCCGGCTTCGGTGCGCAACGTCATGGCGGACCTGGAGGCGGCCGGCCTCATCTTCGCCCCCCACACCAGCGCCGGGCGGCTGCCGACCGAACGGGGCCTGCGCTTCTTCGTCGATGCGCTGCTGGAGATCGGCGACGTGGCCGAGGACGAGCGCAACGCGATCGAGGCACAGGTGCGCGCCGCCGCCCGCGGCAAGACGGTGGACGGCGTGCTGGCGGAAGCCTCGGCGCTGCTCTCGGGGCTGTCGCGCGGGGCGGGCGTCGTCACCGCCACCAAGAGCGACGTGCGCCTCAAGCACATCGAATTCGTTCCGCTCGACCCCTCCCGGGCGCTGCTGATCCTGGTCGCCGAGGATGGCGAGGTGGAGAACCGGCTGGTGCCGCTGCCTCCGGGCCTGCCGGCCTCAGCCCTGATGGAGGCGACCAATTTCCTCAATGCCCGCACCCGCGGGCGCAATCTGGAAGAGCTGCGTGCCGACGTGGAGACGGTGCTGGCCGCCCATCGCGCCGAGCTGGACGAGATCACCGCCCGGGTGGTCGCGGCCGGGCTCGCCAGCTGGTCCGGCGGCGACAAGGCCGAGCGGCGCCTCATCGTGCGCGGGCAGGCGAAGCTCCTGCACGATCTCAGGGCGATCGAGGACCTGGAGCGCATCCGCCTCCTGTTCGACGATCTCGAATCGAAGCAGGAAGTGGCCGAATTGCTGGGCCGCGCCGAGGAGGCGCAGGCGCTGCGCATCTTCATCGGCTCGGAGAACAAGCTGTTCTCCATGTCCGGCTCCTCCACCATCGTCGCGCCCTATCGCGACGGGCAGGGACGGGTGGTCGGCGTGCTCGGCGTCATCGGGCCGACCCGGTTGAATTATGCGCGGATCGTGCCCATGGTCGACTTCACAGCCCGCGTGGTGAGCCGGGTATTGGGCGACCCCGGCGCTGACGCGGCTTGATTTTTCCCGTCCGTCACCCGATATGGCGGGCGTGCGGGAAGACGCCTGACGGCGATTCCACAGCAATTCTCCAATGAGGTTCCGATGAGCGACGACACCCGCAATCCGGCGGAAGAGGCTGATATCGCCGCCACCGAGGCGGCCTCGGAAAAGACCGAGCTGACGCCCGAGGACGCCATCAGCGCGCTGCTCGCCGAGAAGGAGCGCCTCGATATCGAGGTGGCGAGCCTGAAGGACAAGTTCCTGCGCGCCTTTGCCGAGGCCGACAATGTGCGCCGCCGCGCCGAGCGCGAAGTCGCCGACGCCAAGGTGTATGGCATCACCAATTTCGCCCGCGACGTTCTCACCGTCGCCGATGATTTCGAGCGTGCGCTCGGGGCCGTCGTCGCCGAGGAGCGCGAGAAGGCCGAGGGCACGCTGAAGACGGTGCTGGACGGCATCGATCTCACCGCCCGCGCGCTGACGCAGACCCTGACCAAGCATGGCATCGCCAAGATCGAGGCCGAGGGCGCCAAATTCGACCCGAACCTGCATCAGGCAATGTTCGAGGTGCCGAATCCGGAGGTGCCCTCCGGCACCGTCGTGCAGGTGGTGCAGCCGGGCTATACGATCGGCGGGCGGGTGCTGCGGCCGGCCCTGGTCGGCGTGGCGAAGGGCGGCCCGAAGCCGGCACCCGAGGCCCCCGCGGACAACACCGACGCGGCTTGACGCTCGGCGGGGAGTGCCAGAACCATACCCTCGACGTATCCGGTGAGATCATTCCACCCTTCATGGCCGGGCCTGTCCCGGCCATTCACGGCTGCTCTTGCCTCACGGACGTGGATGCCCGGGACAAGCCCGGGCATGACGAGCCGGTAGGCGCTATCTCGGCTCGACGCCGTCACGCAGCGCGCGCAGCGCGGTGAAATCGGTGTCGAAGCCCTCAGCGGCGGCCACCCCGATCATCCGGACATAGCTGGCCCGCCCGAAGCTGATCCATTGCGCCACCTTGACCGGCTTGCCGGTGCGGGTCTCCTCGCCCTTGGCGATGATCTCGAAGCCGGGTTGGCCGGCGATGCGCAGCGGCCCGCCGCGCTCCAGCTTCAGTTCGCGCACGCCCGGAACCGAGGCGACGGCGCGCCGGGCGAAGCTCGGCCTATCGTCGTCGCGTATGTCGCCCATGCCATAGGCCGCGATGAAATAGGGCTGATCGGTGCCCTCGATGACATCGTTCGGGCCCTTGGTGAGCAGCACCGTGGAGCCGCCGAACACCTTCACGACGCGATAGCCTTCGAGCGCCGCGACCCGGAAGGGCAGCCTTGCCAGCATCTCCTCCGTCGTCGGCGGCGGACGGAAGGCGACGCTGAGCAGCGACTGTTCGATGGCGGCGCTCGGATAGCGCGCCGCCGCCTCGTCGGGGAGCTGCGCGGTGACGAGGGCAGTGACGCTCTCGCCGGCCGCCAGCAGGATCCATTTGCGGATCGCGGCGGGACCGACGCTCTGGTAGCCGGACAGCAACATTCCCTTGACGCCGCCGGCGAGCTCGACGTCCCGGCGCGTCTCGATGGTCACGCCCTTCGCCGCCAGTGCCGCGTCGTCGGAGAAGCTGGTGCGCACCTCCTGATAGGCCTGCGGCGGCATTTCGGCGATGAGGATGGAGGCACGCGCGGCGCGATCCTCGAAGCCCTGCATGGCCTCGCTCGGCGTCATGCCGGCTGGCGGCACCAGCCCGACCGAGCCGCCCTTGGCGAAGACCGGATCGGCGGCATGCGCCGGCAGAACGAGGCAGAGCCCGACCATCAGGCCTGCAAACAGTCTCAACATGCCGTTTCCTCAATTCTCAGGGGCGGCACCTATCGCGTGCACCCGTCTCAACGTCAGATTGATGCGCCCGGGCCCGTTCAGCAAGGTCGAGCTGCCGGAAACAATGCGGTCGACACCGTGAAAGGCGAGCCGGCTCGGCCCGGACAGCAACAGCGCATCGCCGGATTCGAGGCGGATCGAACGCGTGGAATCGCGCCGCGAGGTGCCGCCGATACGAAACACCGCAGTATCACCCAGAGAAAGCGACAGAACCGGGGCAGCGAACTCCTGCTCATCACGATCCTGATGCAGGCCCATGCGCGCGCCGTCTCCATACCAGTTGATGAGACAGGCTTCCGGCTCGGGAGCATCGCCAGCCAGCGTCCGCCATGCCTCGCGGATTACCGCCGGCATCGGCGGCCACGGCCGGCCGGTCTCCGGATGGGTGCTTTGATAGCGGTAGCCGATCTCGTCCGACACCCAGCCGAGCGCCCCGCAATTCGACATGCGCACCGAGAAGGGCTTGCCGGTCTTCGGCATGCGCGGGGTGAAGAGCGGGGCTTCCTTCAGGAGGTCGCGCAGCTCGGCGACGAGCGCCTCCTGCCTGACGCGGTCGAGCCAGCCAGACCACCACAGGCAGCCGGGAGCGATCTCGACGGCCGCGGGCATCGCGCTCCTCACAGTTTCCTGAGCGCCACCGCCTCGACCTCGTGGTCGCCGCCCTTGTGCAGGATGAGGTCGGCGCGCTGGCGGGTGGGCAGGATGTTCTCGCGCAGGTTCACCAGATTGATGCTGCGCCAGATCGACTTGGCGGTGACGTCCGCCTCCGCGTCATCGAGGCCGGAATAGCGGTGGAAATAGGCCTTCGGGTCGCGGAACGCGGTCTCGCGCAGCCGCATGAAGCGCTCGACATACCAGCGCTCCAGGATCGCCTCGTCGGCATCGATATAGATCTTGAAATCGAAGAAGTCGGAGACGAAGGGAATCCCCTTGCCGTCCTTCGGCGGACGGCTGGTCTGCAGCACGTTCAGCCCCTCGACGATGAGGATGTCGGGCTGGTCGACCTCGACCGTCTCATTGGGCAGCACGTCGTAATTGAAATGGCTATAGACCGGAGCGCGCACCGGGCGGCGGCCGGCCTTCACATCGGTGAGGAAGCGCAGCAGGGTCGGCACATCGTAGCTTTCCGGGAAACCCTTGCGTCCCATCAGGCCTTCGCGCTCCAGCACGGCGTTGGGCAGCAGGAAACCGTCCGTCGTCACCAGCGAAACCTTCGGCGTATTCGGCCAGCGCGCCAGCAGGGCCTGAAGCACGCGCGAGGTGGTCGACTTGCCGACAGCCACCGAGCCGGCGACGCCGATGATGTAGGGCATCTTGCCGCCATCCTCGGGGCCGAGGAATTTCTGCATCTGCCGGAAGAGCCGCTGCTCGGCGCCGACATAGATGGAGAGCAGGCGCGAGAGCGGCAGGTAAATCTCCTCAACCTCGGCCATATGGAGCCGGTCATTGAGGCCCTGGAGACGGGCGATTTCCTCGTGGCGCAGCGTTTGCGGCGTGTCGGCGCGCAGCGCCGCCCATTCCTCACGGGTGAAATTGCGAAAGGGCGACAGCCCCGGATCGACCTTCATTTCCATAAGCGCAGTCCTCACCCGATCGCCCGGGTCGTGGGATTGCCCGGCGTTGGTCGACCGTATACCACGATTTTCCGCCATGAGCAGCCGGCTCAGCACAGCAATATAAGAGGATCAGCCCCTGTGGCGCGATGCCTTTTCCTCAATGCCGGATTGCGCTGTGCGCCTTGCCAATTCGGCATAGACCTCGTCGAGCGGTATGTCCCTCGCCTTCAGCACCACCAGAAGATGGTAAAGCAGGTCGGCGGCTTCCCCGACGACCGCCTTGTCGTCGCCCGCGACCGCGGCGAGCGCGGTCTCGACCGCCTCCTCGCCAAGCTTCTGGGCACATTTGGCGATCCCCTTGTCGAGCAGGCTGCGGGTATAGGACGGCTTGACGCCCGCCTCGCTGGCGCCTGCGACTGCCGCGCGCGCGGCAATGGTGGCGGCAAGGTCGTCGAGGGTGTAGCGGGGGGTGCTCATCGGACGACCTCGGCGGTGCGGCGCACCGGCAACCCTGCCTCGGCAAGGCGCTGCTTGGCGGCGCCGACGGTGAAGGTGCCGAAATGGAAGATGGAGGCGGCGAGCACGGCCGACGCGCCGCCCTCTCTTATGCCATCCACCAGATGATCCAGCGTGCCGACACCGCCGGAGGCGATCACCGGCACCGGGACGGCGTCGGATATGGCGCGGGTCAGGGCAAGGTCGAAGCCCTCACCAGTGCCGTCGCGGTCCATCGAGGTCAGCAGGATCTCGCCCGCGCCGAGCGCCACCACCTCGCGCGCATACTCCACCGCATCGAGGCCGGTGCGGTTGCGCCCGCCATGGGTGAAGACCTCCCAGCGATCCCGCTCGCCGGGCGCGGACACCTTCTTGGCGTCGATGGCGACGACGATGCACTGCTCGCCGAATTTTTCCGCCGCCTCGCGCACGAACTGGCGGTTGGACACAGCGGCGGTGTTGATCGAGACCTTGTCGGCGCCGGCATTCAGCAGCGCGCGGATGTCCTCCACCGTGCGCACTCCGCCGCCGACGGTGAGCGGCATGAAGCATTGCTCGGCGGTCCGGCTGACGACGTCGATCAGGGTGCCGCGCGCCTCGTGGCTCGCGGTGATGTCAAGGAAGCAGAGTTCGTCGGCGCCGGCGGCGTCATAGGCCTTGGCCGCTTCCACCGGGTCCCCGGCATCGCGCAGATCGACAAAGCGCACGCCCTTGACGACGCGGCCGTCCTTGACGTCGAGGCACGGTATGACCCGGACCTTGAGCCGGGATGTCGGGTTTTCGCTCATAGCGGCAACCCGGCGATCAGATTCAGCGCCGCACGGGCGTCGAGCCGGCCGTCATAGAGCGCGCGGCCCGTGATGGCGCCCTCCAGCTTCGCCGCACGGGGCTCCAGCAGCGCGCGCACGTCATCGAGCGAGGCGAGGCCGCCGGAGGCGATCACCGGGATCGAGACGCCCTCGGCGAGCGCGATGGTGGCGTCCAGATTGAGGCCCTTGAGCAGGCCGTCGCGTGCGATGTCGGTGTAGATGATGGCGGCGACGCCGACATCCTCGAACCGCTTGGCAAGCTCCAGCGCCTCGAGGTCAGAGGTCTCGGCCCAGCCCTCGACCGCGACCCGGCCATCCTTGGCGTCGAGGCCGACCGCGACCCGGCCGGGATGATGCATCGCCGCGTCCTTGACGAATTCGGGATTGCGCACCGCCGCGGTGCCGAGGATGACCCGCGTGACGCCCTTGGACAGCCAGGCCTCGACGGTCGCCATATCGCGTATGCCGCCTCCGAGCTGCACCGGCATCGCCACGGATTCGAGGATGCGGTCCACCGCATGGCCGTTCACCGGCTTGCCGGCGAAGGCGCCGTCGAGATCGACAATGTGCAGGTAGCGGAAGCCCTCTGCCTCGAAGATCGCCGCCTGCTGGGCGGGATCGTGATTGAAGACGGTGGCGCGCGCCATGTCGCCCTGCTGCAGGCGGACACACTTGCCTTCCTTCAAATCGATGGCCGGGAACAGGATCATGGCGTCCACCTCAGGAAATTGGCGAGAAGGGCGAGACCGAGCGTCTGGCTCTTCTCGGGGTGGAACTGGGTGCCGGCGAGATTGTCGCGCGCCACCATGGCGGTGACCGGCTGGCCATATTCGCTCACCGCTACGATGTCGGCCTCGTCCGCCGCCGCCAGATGGTAGGAGTGGACGAAATAGGCATCGAGCCCGGCCTCCCCAGTGGAAATGCCGTCCAGAAGCTTGTGCGGGCGGCGCGCTTCCAGCGAATTCCAGCCCATGTGCGGGATCTTCAGCGAGGCGTCGTCCGGCGCCAGCTTGACTACATCGCCCGGAATCCAGTCGAGGCCATGGGTGACGCCGTGCTCGAGCCCGCGGCTCGCCATCAGCTGGAGGCCGACGCAGATGCCGAGGAACGGCCGGCCCCTGTCGCGGACGACCTCGGTGAGGGCGTCCACCATGCCGGGTACGGCGTCGAGGCCGCGGCGGCAATCGGCATAGGCGCCGACGCCGGGCAGCACCACGCGCTCGGCCGCTCGCACCGCCTCGGGGTCGCTTGTGACGAGGATCGGCTGGCCGCTACCGCTCTCGCGCGCGGCGCGCTCCAGCGCCTTGCCGGCGGAGTGCAGATTGCCGGAGCCGTAATCGATCAGCACCACGGTGCCGCTGCTCATCGTCCGCGCGCCTCCGGAAACAGCCCGAGGACCGGGTTCGGCGCCAATGACGCCGGGCCGACGGGTGCCTGCAACGGGGCAGCGAAGCTCATTTCGCGCGGCCGGGCGGCTGCGCCCGCGAGCCAGCCCTCGAAGAAACGCCGCTCGGCGGATTCGGCATCGGGCGCCACCACCGCGCCCAGTTCCTCATAGCCGCGCCATCTGAGCTTGGCGCGGCGCAGATCCGACAAGGTGAGGGCCACCAGGAGGTTCGGCAGCAGATGCAGCAGGTCCACCGGGCCGGCCGGCTCCAGGGCCGCGATGGCGACGCCGATCACGCCCTGCAGCACGATATAGCCGAGGAGCGCCAGCCACAGCCGGTGGCGCAGCAGCACCAGCGGCGCGAACAGGATCGAGCTCCAGGAGAATTTCTCGCGCACGAAGACCACGCGCTCCGCCCAGCGGGCAAGCGTCGGGGCCGCATTGTCCTTCGCCTCGTCCGGCTCGAACACCGTCCAGACCGCCATGATGTCCTCGCCTTCAGCCGCCGAGGCTGCCCTTGGTGGAGGGGATCTCCCCCGCAGCCGCCGGATCGATCGCCACCGCCGCACGCAGCCCCCGCGCGAGCCCCTTGAAGCAGCTCTCTGCTATATGGTGCGCATTGGCGCCATACAGAGTCTCGACGTGCAACGTCAGCCCGGCATTGATCGCGAAAGCTTGGAAGAATTCGCGCACCAGCTCGGTATCGAACTCGCCGATCTTCGGCACCGCGAACTCGGTGCGGAACACCAGGAACGGCCGGCCGGAAATATCGAGCGCGACGCGGGTCAGCGTCTCGTCCATCGGCAGATGGAGGCTGGCATAGCGGGTGATGCCGCGCATGTCGCCGAGCGCCTGCTTCACGCCCTGACCGAGCGCGATGCCGACATCCTCCACCGTGTGGTGGAAGTCGATATGCAGATCGCCCTTGACCTCGACCTTGAGGTCGAAGCGGGCATGACGGGCGAGCAGATCCAGCATATGGTCGAAGAAGCCGACGCCGGTCGCGACCGACGCCTTCCCCGTACCGTCAAGGTCGACGGAGAGGCGGATCTGCGTTTCCTTGGTGGCGCGGGTGATCTCGGCTGTGCGCATGTGAAAAGCTCCCGAAGGCCGGCGTCTTAGCAGCTATGGCCGCAGCACGCCATATGGCGGGTTGCGCCGCACCAAGGTGCTGGCGAACCTGACTTAAAGCCGTCATCATCGCACGGCGCGCTTGCCCCCTTGCCCCTCCTTACCGAATTCCCCTCGGAGAGCCTACGGATGGACGTAGCCGCCTTGCGCTCGCGATTGCCGCTGTTCCTGGCCGTCTTCATCGACATCTTCTCGTTCGGCCTGATGTATCCGCTGATCGTCGGGCTGTTCGAGAGCGACGGGATCGCGCGCGCCTATTCACCGGCCGCCCGCGACACTTTGCTGTCGCTGGCTTTTTCGCTGTTTCCGGTCGGCATGTTCTTCGGCGCCTCGCTGCTCGGCGACCTCTCCGATGCGCTCGGCCGGCGCAAGACACTGATGATCTGCATGGCGGGGCTGGCCGCCGGCTACGGGCTGATGTGGTCGGCGCTGGAGCTCTCGCATCTGTGGCTGTTCTTCGCCGGGCGGCTATTGTCCGGGTTGATGGCCGGCACCGCCCCGATCGCCCAAGCCGCGGTGATCGACCAGGCCGCGCCGGATCAGCGCAGCGCCGCCATGGCGCAGATCATCCTGGTCAATACGCTCGGCATGGTCGCCGGGCCGGCGGTCGGCGGCCTGTTCGGGCATTGGGACTTCCGCCTGCCGCTGATCCTCGCGCTGCTGCTCTGCCTCGTCACGCTGATCGCGCTGCGCTCGGCGCATTTCGACGGCGATGGGGCCAAGCGCGCGCTCAAGCTCGACTGGAAGCAGCCCTTCCGACTGCTGGCGCGGCTCGGCGACCGGCCGGCGGTCATCCCGCCGGTGGCGTCGTTCTTCCTGTTCCAGTTCGGCTTCCTGATCTACTACACCTTCATCCTGATCGAGATGCAGCGCTCCTACGGCTTCTCCACCGCCCAACTCGGCCTGTTCTCGATGGCGATGGGGATCGGCTGCGCCATCTCCTCGGCCTGGGGCTTCGCCTATGTGCGCGGCAAGCTCGGCAATGACCGCGCGGTGACGCTGACCGGCCTCGTGCTCTGCGGGCTGTTCACCATGGCGAGCGCGCTGCCGGTTCCCGCCTATGGCCAGGTGGCGCTCGCCATGCTCTCGACCATGAGCAACATCCTCGCCTTCATCACGCTGCTGGCCGCGATCTCGTCCGCCGTCGACGAGACCGAGCGCGGCTGGGCGCTCGGCATCGGCAATGCCGGCGTCGCGCTCTCCGTGCTCCTCGCCGGCCTGCTGACCAGCCTGCTCACCGTGCTGCCGAGCGACGTGTTCCTTGCGCTGGGCGGGTTCCTGATCCTCACCGGCATCGCGCCCGCACTGCGGCTCGCAACCGGCCCGATCAAGGCCCCGGCGTGATCGGCCGGGGCGTGATATTGGTTGCGCCGACGCCGCGACCGCCTAAGTAAGGCTCTCGACCGGAGCCCCTCATGTCCCATTCTCCCGATACCATCTACGGCACCACCATCGTCTCGGTACGGTCCGGCAACCGCGTCGCGATCGGCGGCGACGGCCAGGTGACGCTCGGCAATACGGTGATGAAGGCGAACGCCCGCAAGGTGCGCCGGCTCGGGCGCGGCGACGTGATCGGCGGCTTTGCCGGGGCGACCGCCGATGCCTTCACCTTGTTCGAGCGGCTGGAAGCCAAGCTCGAACAATATCCCGGCCAGCTGCAGCGCGCCGCGGTCGAACTCGCCAAGGACTGGCGCACCGACCGCTATCTGCGTCGGCTGGAGGCGATGATGATCGTCGCCGACAGCACCATCACCCTGGTGCTGACCGGCACCGGCGACGTGCTCGAGCCGGAAGGCGGCATCGCCGCCATCGGTTCCGGCGGCGGCTATGCGCTCGCCGCGGCCCGCGCGCTGGCGGACAGCGGGCAGGATGCGGAAGCGATCGTGCGCCGGAGCCTCGGCATCGCCGCGGATATCTGCATCTACACCAACAGCAACGTCGTGGTGGAGACGATCGGGTGACGGTCTCGCCGGCTACACTGTCTGCCGCCATCGAGCGCGGCCTCCTCACGCCCGACCAGGCGGAACGGCTACGGGCTCTGGAGGCGGAACTCGCGCCCGCATCCGCGCTGCCCGCGGCAGCACTGCCGGACGACGACGAGCGACTGCGCTTCATCTCCGGTTTCGGCGACATCTTCGTCACCATCGGCCTCGCGCTGTTCCTCGGTGCGCTCAGCTATTTCGCCGACCGGCAGTTCGAAACCAGCGGCGTCTGGGCGACCATGGTCGCGGCGAGCTGGCTGCTCGCCGAGTTCTTCACCCGCCGCCAGCGCATGGCGTTGCCGAGCATCGTGTTGCTGCTCGTCTTTGCGGTGTCGGTGTTCATGCTCTGCGCCGCCGTGGCCGATCCGCTGACGGACAGCGCCACCGGCATGGCGCTGATGCTGCCTCGGCTGCCGATGCTGCCGGAGATCCGCGATGCGATGGCCGTGGTGATCGCCGGGCTCGGCACCCTCATAGCCGTCGCCCTGCACTATTGGCGCTTCCGCGTGCCGATCACTCCGGCTGCCGGCGCCGCGGCGCTGATCGCCGTGGTCATCGGCCTCGTCGGCGCGCTGGATCCGGACCTCGCCGAGACCATCATCTCGCCCTTGCTGCTGGCCTGCGGGCTCGCCGTGTTCGCGCTCGCCATGCGCTTCGACCTGAGCGACCCGCAGCGGCTGACGCGACGCACCGACATCGCCTTCTGGCTGCACATGCTGGCGGCGCCGCTGATCGTGCACCCGCTGATCCGGGGCTTCCTCTGGGCCGACGGCACGCCAGACGAGACCGGCGCCGCCTGGCCGATGCTCGCCACGTTCGCCGTGCTCGGCCTCGTCGCAGTGCTGGTCGACCGCCGCGCGCTGCTGGTCTCGGGCCTTGCCTATGCCGGCATCGCCTTCGCCTCGCTAGTGCGCGACAGCGGCGTCGCCGGCAGCTCGACGCCGCTCACCATATTGGTGCTCGGCGCCTTCATCCTGCTCATCAGCGCGCTCTGGCATCCGCTGCGTCGCGCCGTGCTCGCTTTGCTGCCGGCCGGGCTCGCCCGCCGGCTGCCGAACCCGAACGTCCTATCAACGACCCCGATCGCATCAACGACATGACCAATTTCTCCCCCCGCGAGATCGTCTCCGAGCTCGACCGCTACATCGTCGGCCAGCACAAGGCCAAGCGCGCGGTCGCCATCGCGCTGCGCAACCGCTGGCGGCGCCAGCAGCTCGACGGCCAGCTGCGCGAAGAGGTGCTGCCGAAGAACATCCTGATGATCGGCCCCACCGGGGTCGGCAAGACCGAGATCTCGCGCCGCCTCGCCCGGCTCGCCGGCGCGCCCTTCCTCAAGGTGGAAGCCACCAAATTCACCGAAGTCGGCTATGTCGGCCGCGATGTCGAGCAGATCGTGCGCGACCTCGTCGAGATTGGCATCAGCCTCATCCGCGATGCCAGGCGCAAGGATGTCGAAGCCCGCGCCCATCTCGCCGCCGAGGAGCGGGTGCTCGACGCCCTGGTCGGCTCCACCGCCTCGCCCGGCACCCGCGAGAGCTTCCGCCGCAAGCTGCGCGACGGCCAGCTCGACGACAAGGAAATCGAGGTCGAGGTGAGCTCCTCGTCGCAAGGCATGTCGATGTTCGAGATTCCCGGCATGCCGGGCGCCCAGATGGGCGCCATCTCGCTCGGCGACATGCTCGGCAAGGCGTTCGGCGGCCGCTCCAAGCCCCGCCGGGTCAGCGTGAAGGACGCCCATCCGCTGCTGCTCTCGGAAGAGGCCGACAAGCTGATCGACCAGGACGCCATCGTCCAGGAGGCGATCCGCTCGGTGGAGCAGAATGGCATCGTCTTCCTCGACGAGATCGACAAGATCGCCGGGCGCGAGGGCCGCTCCGGCGCCGATGTCTCGCGCGAGGGCGTGCAGCGCGACCTGCTGCCACTGATCGAAGGCACCACGGTCTCGACCAAGCATGGGCCGGTGAAGACCGACCACATCCTCTTCATCGCCTCCGGCGCCTTCCATGTCTCGAAGCCCTCCGACCTCTTGCCCGAACTGCAGGGCCGGCTGCCGATCCGGGTCGAACTGGAGCCGCTGACCCGCGAGGACTTCAAGCGCATCCTCACCGAGACCGAGGCGAGCCTCGTCAAGCAGTCGGTAGCGCTGATGGCGACTGAAGGGGTGACGCTGGCCATCACCGAGGATGCGGTGGAGGCGCTCGCCGATGTCGCGGTGGAGGTGAATGCCAGCGTCGAGAATATCGGCGCGCGGCGCCTGCAGACGGTGATCGAGCGGGTGCTGGACGAGCTCTCCTTCACCGCCCCGGACCGTTCCGGCGAGAGCGTGACCATCGACGGCGCCTATGTGCGCGAGCGCGTCGCCGACCTCGCCAAGAACGCGGATCTGAGCCGGTTCATCCTGTAAGCGGTCGACCTGGTCGATTCCTCTCCGGGGAGAGGTGGCCCGCGAAGCGCCTCGGTGAGGGGGAACACGATTGCGGAGCGGTGACGACCCCTCACCCCAACCCTCTCCCTAGCGGGGAGAGGGAGAAGCCCTCAGCCGTCCGGCCGCCTCATCCGCGGTTTCACGTGAAACCGCTCACCCCGGCCGGCGCAATATCTTCAGCCGGCCCAGCAGCTCGGCCACCGCTTCGGGCGGCAAGGTGGCAATTTCGCGGGCCAGCAGATTGGCGAGTTCCGTCGCCTCGGGGGTGAGGCCGGCGGTGTCGACGACGACGCGCGGATCGGACAGCTCGGCGAGCGCGCGCAGCGCCTCGGCGTCGTCCCAGATCACGTTGAAATAGGCCATGATGCGCTGGAGCATGATGAAGGTCGGCTGGCCGCGCTTGCCGTGCTCGAGCGCCGAGAGATAGGCGGCGGAGACGCCGACGCCTTCGGCCATCTCCTTCAGGGTCACCCCGCGCTCCGCACGCATCTCACGCATGCGGCGACCGAAGGGGGTCATCGCCCGGTCTCCTTCGACCCCGCCCGGGTACGGCGCACCCGCACATAGAGCGCGCCTTCGCCGCCGTGGCCGCGCGCCGCCGTCTCGAAGCCGACCACCAGAGTGCGCATCTCCGGCGCAGACAGCCATTGCGGCACCAGGCGGCGCAGCACGCCCCGCCCGCCTTCGCCGGAGAGCGAGAAGCGCTCCTCGCTCGCCGCGCCCTTGCCGGTGATGACCAGCACCAGCCCATGGCCGGCGCCTTGCGCACTGATGAGGAAGGCGTGGAGCCGCCGGTGCGCCAATGCCTGGGTCAGGCCGTGCAGATCCAGCCGGGCATCAACTTCCGAGCCCCGGGAGAGCCGGCGCCGCAGCTTCGGCTCCAGCGGTGCGAGCGGTGGCGGTCCGGGCAGTGCCGCTGGCCTGGCGTTCGCCGGCGCGGATCGAGGCTTCGCCGGTATCGGAGCCGGCTCCGGCTCGGGCGGCAATTCCGGCACCAAGGTCGGCTCGGGCTCGGGACGCAGCGGCCGGACGGAACGCGTCACGTGCTGCCAGAGCGCATGCTCTTCGGCATCGAGCCGCCGGCGACGGCGGCCCCCGGGCGGGCCGTCGGCGCTCATGGTGTCGTTCCCGACGCGGTGGGGGCCGCCTGCGGCTCGCTCGCCGGGGGTTTCGGCGCATCAGCCGGACGCATGGGCGGCAAGGGCGGCGGCGGCGCCCTGGACGGATCGAGCGCCTTGGGCAGCAGCATGGCGAAGCGGCCGGGATGCTGGATGCGCCCGGCGATCGAGCCGGCCTCCTTGCCGGCGCCGAAGAAGATGTCGGCGCGTGCCGGGCCGATGATGGCGGAGCCGGTGTCCTGGGCGATCATCAGCTTCCGGAACGGCGTGGTCGGCGTGTCGCCCTCGATCGGCAGCTTCGCGTCGATATAGAAGGGCGTGCCATAGACATGGAGCGCCCGGTCGACCGCGATGGAGCGCCCGGCGGTCAGCGGCAGGCCCTGCCCGCCGACGGCGCCGTCATCCTTCTTGAGCTCCTTCGCCACGCGGAAGAAGACGTAGGACTTGTTCTGCCGCATCAGCGCGCGCCCGGCTTCGGGATCATTCGAAATATAGGCGCGAATGGTGTCCATCGAGATCTTTTCGCGCGGCACGGTGCCCTGATCGACCAGAATCCGGCCGATCGGCGTGTAGGTCTGGCCATTGTGGCCGTCATAGTTCAGCCGCAGCACGTCGCCGTCGGGCAGTCTCACCCGCACCGAGCCCTGGATATGGGCGAAGAAGGCATCGACCGGATCCTTGATCCAGGCGAGTTCGAGGCTGCGGCCGGCGAGCGCGCCATCCTCGATGGCGCCGCGATCGTAAAAGGGCACCAGCTTCTTTCCGTCGCGGCGGAACGCCTGGCCCTTGTTCGACGGGGCGCCCTTCTTCGGGGCGCGGATGATCAGGTCCGGCGGCCGGCGATAGAGCGGGCTCTGATAATCATCGGTGCGCTCCCGCGAGCCCTCGACCTCCGGCTCGTAATAGCCGGTGAGGAAGCCCTGCTGGGCATCGACGGCGGAGATGAGGACCGGGCGGAACTCGGTCTCGAAGAAGTGGCGGGCCGCCGCCTCGTCCGGATTCGCCGGGAGCTTGCGGGCGTGGGCGCAGATCGGGCGCAGCGCACCGAAGACCGGGCGGCCGGGGCGCACCGGATCACGGCCGTGGAGGATCGGCGCGCAGCTCTTGCGGAAGGTAAGGAAGGCCGCGACGTGGTCGTCCTCGGCCCAGCCGTCGAGCGCGGCGTACTCGGTCGGCTCCAGTGCCGCCTGCGGCATGCGGAAGAGATGCGCGCCGGCAGCGCGGCGGGCCGGCGCGCCATGGGCCGGCTTTGCCGCAGCTTTGGCCGCCGATCTGGATTTGGCCGTGGATTTGGCCGCTGCGTGGCCCTTCTTCCCCCGGCCGACATTGGCGCTCGGGCGCAGCGGCTTCTCGTGCTTGCGGGCGACCGGCTTCGCCATGGCGCCGTCGAAGGTGCCGGACGGCAGGTTCACGCCGAGCGTGAGCACCAGACCGGCGGCGAGCAAAAGACAAGCGAGGGTGAGGTGATATGCGCGCACCCACGCATACTCTCACGCCGCGGCTTCGGTGGCGACCAGCTTCCAATTGGGATCGCGCGCGCCGAGGTCACGCGAGAAGGTCCACACGTCGGTCACGTCCGCAACGGTCTCCGGATCGCCGTCGACGACTTCGCCGGCGGCATTGCGCGTCACCGAGATCAGCTGCGAGACGAAGCGCACGGTGATCTGCGCGGTGCGCGCCTTCACCTGGGCATCGATGATATCGGCCTTGTCGATGGCGACGAAACGGGTCTCCATGGTCTCGCCGCGGGCCTCGCGCTCGCTGATGGCGGCGGAGAAGCCGTCGAACACGTCCTTCGCCAGAAGATCGCGCAAGGCGCGGCGGTCGCCATTGGCGAAGGCCAGCACGATCATCTCATAGGCCGAGCGCCCGCCATTGAGGAAATGCTCCACATCGAAGCCGCGTTCCTGCGCGGCGATGGCGTCGAGACCATTGGCCACCGCCGAGCCGATCTCGGCGACGCCCGACCAGCGCGGCGCTGCCGGCTCGTCGCTGTCCGCCGAGGCGGAAGGCGCGGTCGTCGGCTCGCCGGCCCGATCGGGGAAATTCACCACCTTGTCCGAGCGCGCGTCGCTGCCGGCCGGCGCCTTGGCCGGATCCTGGCGCGAATAAGGATCATAAGGCGGCCTCTCGCGCCCGGTACGCTGTCCCAGCACGCTGCGCAGCCGCATGAAAATGAACACGGCCAAGGCCAGGAATATGATCGTATAAATATCGAACACGTCGCTCTTTGCCGTGGTTCGTCACGGAATGCGGCGCCAGACGCCAGCCCCGTGCACGTTAGCCGATACCGTCCATGCGCGTTTCCGGCAGTCGGATGCGCACATCGATCCTATCTTATGTACGCCTTCGCCCGGATTTCGCCAGCCCGTCAATGCCGCAGCGTCATCATGTGGTGAAGGCGAAATCATGAATTTCCCGCGAGTCCGCGAAGACTAGAGCATCGGGCCGGCATGCGCCACGCGCCCCCGCGCGGCGTGTTGGGCAGCATGTGGCCCAGCCTTGCCTTGGCAGGAACACCCAAGCGTGATAGCAGCACGCCGCCCATCACAGGCCGGGCGCCCGCCGGCTCGCGCTCAAGAAGCGCGTCTGACAAGAACGACGCCAAACGGCGGACAACGGAGACGAAGATGACCGAGACCGACAACGCCGCGAATGCGACGGCCATGCCGACGCTGCACGTCGTCGCCCAGTACACCAAGGATCTTTCGTTTGAGAATCCGGGTGCCCCGGCCTCGCTCGCGCCGTCCAGCCAGCCGCAGATCAATATCCAGATCAACGTCAATGCCCGCCCGGTGAAGGATGGCGAGTTCGAGGTCGAGCTGAAGATCGAGGCCAAGGCCGAGGCCAAGAACCAGCTGCTGTTCGCGGTCGAGCTGCTCTATGCCGGCATCTTCCGCGCCCAGAACGTGGCGCAGGAGACGCTGCACGCCTTCGTCATGATCGAGTGCCCGCGCATGCTGTTCCCGTTCGCGCGGCAGATCGTCGCTGACACGGTACGCAATGGCGGTTTCCCGCCGCTGATGATCGATCCGGTCGATTTCGTCTCGCTCTATCGCCAGCGCATGGCGAAGCAGGCGCCGGCCGCCGCGGTGCTGAGTTCCTGAGACGCTGGCTGAAACTACAAGATCGAACGTCATCCCCGGCCTCGTGCCGGGGATCTCGATTCCTGACCATGCATCAGAGGCCGTCATGGCCGGGACAAGCCCGGCCATGACGTTGGATATGGCGCGTCGTCACCTAAAACGGCTCGATTCGGGCCAGGATGGTAAGCACTAGCCAACAGCGGCGACGGCTTCCGGCTCCGCGGCTTCATAGTCCTTCCAGAGCGCACCCTCGCCCAGGCTTGCCACGAAGGCGGCATGGGCGGCGGCCTCGTCGGGCGAGATGCGCGGCGGCAGCGGCACCGGGCGCTGGCGCACCGCGGCATTACCCGCCAAGCGCGCCGCGTTCGCTTCCGCCGTGTCGAGGACCAGCGCCGCCTGACGGCCGCCGGCGAGCTCGGCATAGACCTCCGCCAGCAATTCGGAATCGAGCAGCGCGCCGTGCTTGGTGCGGCGTGACAGGTCGATCCCGTAGCGCCCGCACAGATCGTCCAGCCGGTTCGGCCCACCGGGATGGCGGCGGCGCGCCAGCGCCAGGGTGTCGACCACGCGGTCGAAGCCGAGTGCGACACGGCCGAGGCGGGCGAGCTCGGCATTGAGGAAGCCGACATCGAACGAGGCGTTGTGGATGACGAGCGGCGAATCCGCGATGAAGGCGAGGAATTCGTCGGCAATCGCGGCGAAGAGCGGCTTGTCCGACAGGAATTCGGCGGAGAGCCCGTGGACGTTGAAGGCCTCGACCGGCATGTCACGTTCGGGGTTGATATAGACGTGGAAGCTCTGGCCGGTCGGTATGCGATTCAGCATCTCGACACACCCGATCTCCACCAGCCTGTCGCCGCGCAGCGGATCGAGACCGGTGGTCTCGGTATCGAGCACGATCTCGCGCATCCTAGTCCTGGTCTCCTGCCAACCGCTTCAAAAGTGCCGCCACCTGTTCGCGCGCCGCCGGTATCCCGCGTCCGGTGTCGATGACGTGGTCGGCGCGGCGGCGCTTTTCCGAATCGGGCATCTGCCGCGACAGGATCGCCGCGAATTTTTCCGCCGTCATGTCCGGCCGCGCAAGAACCCGCGCGCGCTGCACAGATTCCGGTGCCGAGACCACCACGACGGCGTCGACCCTGCCCTCGCCGCCGGTCTCATAGAGCAGCGGGATGTCGAGCACGGCGATGCGGGCGCCCTCGCGACGAGCCCGTTCCAGAAACGCGGTCTCGCGCGCCCGCACCAGCGGATGGACGATGGCCTCCAGCCGCTTCATCGCCGCATCGTCGTCGAGCACGCGGGCACCGAGGCGGGCCCGATCGATGCGACCGTCGACGGTGACGCCGGGAAAGGCGGCCTCGACCGGCGCGACGCCCTCCGCCCCATAGATCTCGTGCACCGCGGCATCGGCATCGTGCACCGGCACGCCGAGCTCACGGAACAGGCCGGCGGTGGTCGATTTGCCCATGCCGATCGAGCCGGTCAGGCCGAGCCGGAACGGAGGTTTCGCCATCAGACGAGCTGGCCTTTGGCGGCAAGGTCGGCGACGACCAGCGCCCGGAGTTCCGGGGTCACCTGCGGCCGCACCCCGAACCAGCGCTCGAAGCCCGGGACCGCCTGGTGCAGCAGCATGCCGAGCCCGTCTATGGTGGCGATGCCACGGGCTTTCGCGGCGCGCAGAAGCGGCGTCTCCAGCGGCACATAGACCGCATCCGTCACCACCGCATCAGGGGAGACCAGCGAGAGGTCGATATCGAGCGGTGGCTGGCCCTTCATGCCGAGCGAGGTGGTGTTGATGAGCAGCCTTGTGCTGTTCAGCCAGCCCGGCATGTCGCGCCACTGCACCGGCACCACCTTGGGGCCGAACTGCGCGCGCAGCGCCTCGGTACGCTCGAAGGTGCGGTTGGCTACCGCGATGCGGTCGACGCCGCGGCCGATGAGGCCATGGACGATGCCACGCGCGGCCCCGCCGGCGCCCAGCACCACCGCCTCGCCGAGCGCGCGCTGCCAGTCCGGTTCGCCGGCGTCGAGATTGGCGAGGAAGCCATAGACGTCGGTATTGCCGCCATGGAGCCGGCCATCCTCGTACCAGAGCGTGTTCACCGCGCCGAGCGCGGCGGCGTCCTTGTCGAGCTCCTCGGCGGCACGGAACGCGGCTTCCTTGTGCGGCACGGTGACATTGGCGCCGACATAGCCATGGCTGCCGAGGCTCCTGAGAAACCCGTCAATTTCTCCCGGCGCCACATCCTGGAGCCCATAGGCGCCGTCAATGCCGTGCTGCGCCAGCCAATAGCCATGGACCAGAGGCGAGCGGGAATGGGCGATGGGATGGCCGATGACGCAGGCGCGGCGAGTCACGGCAGCAAACCTCTCACAGCAAAACACATTTCACAGCAGCACATTCGCCCTGCGCAGGAAGCCAAGCAGCGGCAGCAGCGGCAGCCCGAGTATGACGGAATGCGCGCCTTCGATCCGCTCGAACAGATGGATGCCCAGCCCTTCGAGCTGGTAACCTCCGACGCTTCCCAGCACCGCGTCGCCCGCTGCATCGAGATAGGCGTCGAGGCTCATTGCCGTCATCGGCCGCATGGTGAGGTGCGCCGCCTCCACCGTGTCGAACACGACCTCGCCATTGCGCGCCAGCGCTATCGCCGAGTGGAGCGCATGGGTGCGGCCGGCGAGCCGGGCCAGCTGCGCCTTGGCGGCATCCCGATCGACCGGCTTGTGGAAGCTCTCATTGCCGAGCGCCAGCGTCTGGTCGGCGCCGATGACGAGCGCCTCGGGCCGCAGGCGGCTCCCGGCCAGGGCCTTCTCCCGCGCCAACCGTCTGGCGACGCCGTCCGGACCATCCTCGGGCGTCTCGGCTTCGACCGCCCGCTCGTCGATGTCGACGCCGAGGATCTCGAACGGCAGGCGCGCGGCTTCGAGCAGCGCCCGCCGCGCCGTGCTCTTCGAAGCCAGGAGCAGCGGCGTGGTGCCGCGCCAGAGGGGATTGTCCACCTCCGCCATCACTCGGACTCCGACATTCTGCGACGACGCTCCTGCAGCAGGCCGATGATCGCCGCCGCTGTCTCCTCGATGGAGCGTCGCGTGACATCGATGACCGGCCAGTCGTTGCGGGCGCAGAGCCGGCGGGAGAAGGCGATCTCCTCGGCCACCGCATCGCGGTCAATATAGGCGTCATTGGGCTGGACCGCATTCAGCCCGAGCAGGCGGTTGCGGCGGATCTCGACCACGCGCTCGGCGCTCGCCACCAGCCCGACGACCAGCGGTCGCTTCAGCAGTGGCAGCCCTGTCGGTACCGGCATGTTCGGCACCAGGGGGATATTGGCGGTCTTGATGCCGCGATTGGCGAGATAGATGCTGGTCGGCGTCTTGGACGAGCGGGAGATGCCGAGCAGCACGACATCGGCTTCCTCGAGCCCGTCGGTGTGCTGGCCGTCATCGTGCATCACCGTGTAGTTCATTGCATCGATGCGGCGGAAATAATCGCCGTCGAGCTGGTGCTGGCCGCCGACGCGTGGGGTCGGCGTGCCGCCGAGATAGGCCTGGAACAGCCGAACCACCGGGGCCAGCACGGACAGCACGGGCACGCCATTTTGCTGGCAATAGAGTTTGAGGCGTTCGCGCAGCTCGATATCGGTAAGCGTGTAGAGCACCATGCCCGGATAGGCCTCGATATCGCCGATGACCTTGTCGAGCTGCTTCTGGGTGCGGATCAGCGGATAGACATGCTCGATCGGCTTCACATGGCTGTACTGCGCGGCTGCGGCCCGGCCGACGCTGATCAGTGTCTCGCCGGTGGAATCCGAGACGAGATGCAGGTGGAAATAGCTTTCCGCAGTGCGGGCGGCATCGCTCACGCCGGTCATCCACAGGCCTGTGTACAGAGGTGCGAAAAAGCCATGCCCTCACTCCGCTGGCAAGGGTGGGCTGGGGACAGCGGCATTTTCCATCCACAGACGACCCGGTTGGGGATCGTCCGGCAGGGCTGTGCGTGGACAGCCGGGAGAAGCCCGGCAGCCTCGGTAATATATTGTTAAGGAATGGCTATTTCAGGCCGGATGAACGCCGCACGGCGGGATAGGCTGGGGATTGGTTGCCGGATCGGCGTAACACGGCTAATTCGCAGGCACAGACTCAAAAGACTCTCATTGAAAGAGATTTTTAAAAGATGAAGGGACCGGGGGACGAAATCGCCCACCAGGGGTCCGCGAGCCAGCGGAGCAGAGAGAATCCGCTGCTCCAAGCCCTCAATGGCCATGTGCCGGTAAAGGTTCCCGTCTGGATGATGCGCCAGGCCGGGCGCTATCTTCCCGAGTACCGGGCGCTGCGCGAAAAGGCCGGCGATTTCCTCACCCTCTGCTACACGCCGGAGTTCGCCACCGAGGTGACGCTGCAGCCGATCCGCCGCTTCGGCTTCGATGCGGCGATCCTGTTCTCCGACATCCTCGTCGTGCCGCATGCCCTTGGCTGCGAGCTGAGGTTCGAGGCCGGGGAAGGGCCTCGGCTGTCGATCACCGGGAACCTCGAAGACCTCGGGCGCCTTGCCGGCGAGCTCGATCCGGCCAAGGTCGGGAAGGTCTATGAGGCGGTCGCCCGCACCCGCACCGAGCTGCCGGAGGAGACCGCGCTGCTCGGATTCTGCGGTGCGCCGTTCACCGTCGCGACCTACATGATCGCCGGCCGTGGCACCGACGACCAGGCGCCGGCGCGGCTCGCCATGATGCGCGATCCCGCCTTCTTCGAGGCGCTGATCGACCGGCTGGTCTCATCCTCCAGCGCCTATCTGATCGGCCAGCTCAAGGCTGGCGCAGACGCGGTGCAGATCTTCGATTCATGGGCCGGCGTGCTTGCCCCCGAGGAGTTCGTGCGCTGGAGCGTCGGGCCGATCGCCCGGATCATCCACGCGGTGCGGGCCGAGATTCCGGACGCGAAGGTGATCGGCTTTCCCAAGGGGGCAACGCTCGAGGGGCTGACGGCGCTCGTCGACGGCGCCGGAGTTGACGCGATCGGCCTTGACTGGACCGTCGATCGCCGTGCGGTGCGCGGGCGCCTCGGCGCCCGGGTGGCGCTGCAGGGCAATCTCGATCCGCTGCGACTGATTGTGGGTGGCAAGGCGCTGGATGAGGGGATAGACGCGATCCTCGACGATTTCCGCGGCGCCGCCCACATCTTCAATCTCGGCCACGGCATCCGTCCGGAGACGCCGATCTCCCATGTCGAACATATGCTCGAACGCTTGCGGGGCTGAGCTGTGCTCTATGAATGGATCAAGGCGCTGCACATCCTCGCGGTGATCTCCTGGATGGCCGGCATGCTCTATCTGCCGCGCCTGATGGTCTATCACTGCGAGGCCCCGACGGGCTCGCCGCAATCCGAGACCTTCAAGGTGATGGAGCGGCGGCTGCTCAAGGCCATCATCAACCCGGCGATGGGCATCACCTGGCTAGCGGGCCTCTGGCTGGTCTGGGACGGCGGCTGGTACGCCTCCGGTTGGTTCCACGCCAAGTTCGCTCTGGTGCTGGCTATGAGCGCCATGCACGGCTTCCTCACCGCCCGGGTGCGGGACTTCGCGCAGGACCGCAACACCCGCTCTGCGCGCTTCTACCGCATCGCCAACGAGGTGCCGACGGTGCTGATGATCGGCATCGTCATTCTGGTCGTGGTGAAGCCTTTCTAAACCTTATCGGTGGGCTTGCGCGGGTTCACTGCTTTGCCTATGTTGCCGGTGCCTTCCACCAAGCTGGCTGACGCACTGACCTGCCTGTTGTCGCCCCAGACACCGGCGCGTGCGCCGGACGGGTTCCGGACGAACCGGAGCCGCTCCGCAGACCAGCGCCTTCCTATCTCCTGATGCGTCCGGGCACCTGTCAGAGGTCCACCCTTACGCTCTCCCAACATCCGAGGCTTCCCCATGGGGGAAATGAAACTTCAGGACCTCAAGTCCAAGAACGCGGCCGAACTTCTCGTCTTCGCCGAAGAGCTTGAAGTCGAGAATGCCAGCACACTGCGCAAGCAGGAGCTGATGTTCGCCATATTGAAACAACTCGCTTCCCGCGAAACCGACATCATCGGTGAGGGCGTGGTCGAAATCCTGTCCGATGGGTTCGGCTTCCTGCGCTCGCCCGACGCGAATTATTTGCCCGGGCCGGACGACATCTATGTCTCGCCGTCGCAGATTCGCCGATTCGGCCTGCGCACCGGCGACACCGTCGAAGGGCAGATCCGCTCGCCGAAGGACGGCGAGCGCTATTTCGCCCTGCTCAAGGTCAACACCATCAACTTCGAAGACCCGGAGAAAATCCGGCACAAGATCAATTTCGACAACCTCACGCCGCTCTATCCCGACGAGCGCCTGAAGCTCGAGCTCGAAGACCCGACGCGCAAGGATTTCTCCGCGCGAATCATCGACATCGTGGCGCCGATCGGCAAAGGCCAGCGCGGCCTCATCGTCGCCCCGCCACGCACCGGCAAGACGGTGCTGCTGCAGAATATCGCGCAGTCCATCACCACGAATCACCCGGAGTGCTACCTGATCGTGCTGCTCATCGACGAGCGGCCAGAGGAAGTCACCGACATGCAGCGCTCGGTGAAGGGCGAGGTGGTTTCCTCCACCTTCGACGAGCCGGCCGCCCGCCATGTCCAGGTCGCGGAGATGGTGATCGAGAAGGCCAAGCGCCTCGTCGAGCACAAGCGCGACGTCGTCATCCTGCTCGATTCGATCACCCGCCTCGGGCGCGCCTACAACACGGTCGTGCCGTCTTCCGGCAAGGTGCTGACCGGCGGTGTCGACGCCAACGCCCTGCAGCGTCCGAAGCGCTTCTTCGGCGCGGCGCGCAATATCGAGGAGGGCGGTTCGCTGACCATCATCGCGACCGCGCTGATCGAGACCGGCTCGCGCATGGACGAAGTGATCTTCGAAGAGTTCAAGGGCACCGGCAACTCCGAGGTCATCCTCGACCGCAAGGTTTCCGACAAGCGCGTCTTCCCGGCGATCGACATCACCCGCTCCGGCACCCGCAAGGAGGAGCTGCTGGTGCCGAACGATGTGCTCAAGAAGATGTACGTGCTCCGCCGTATCCTCAATCCGATGGGCACGGTTGACGCGATCGAGTTCCTCCTCGACAAATTGCGCCAGACCAAGACCAATGGCGACTTCTTCGAGTCCATGAACACCTGAGGCAGCGGGATGAGCGCGCGGCGGTTCATGATGATGATCTGCGCTGCGTGGCTCCTATCCGCCGCGCCGGCCGCTGCCGCCGTCTCCGATCGCGAGCCGGCCTCGGGCGCGCTGTGGCTTGCCGTGATCGCCGTGGCGAGCATGAGCTGGGTAATGGCGTGCCGCCGCTGGTGGCTGCCGCTGCTGATCTGGGGCCCGATCGCCTTCCTCGCCTCGGAGCTGATCGCCGAACTGGGCGATCCGGTCATCGGTCCCGCCGTTCGCGACGAGCTTGGAGCCGGCTATGTGCTGCAGGCCGACCTATGCAGCGCGCTGCTCGTCGTCATGCCGCTGTTGCTCGCGAACATCCAGCTCGGCCGACACTCGTCACGCTGGCCCGGTCAGACCGAGCGCTGACGGAGATTTCAACCAGCGCGAGTCTTTTGGATCGATTCGCCTGCGAAATGTCGGTCCCCACAATTGACTCCAGGCGGCGATTCCGGGCGTCGGACGATGTGCGATGCCTTAAAAGGCGCTTGTAACTCCACGGGCCATTTGCGGGGCGCTGTGAGAGTCGGGCGAATTTCTCCCGAAGTTTTCCACAGGCTTGTCCCCAGTCTCCGAGAGATGTCATCCCGGAGGGCTGAGGGCCGATCCGGGATCGTCTGCGGAAATGGGCGCGCTATCGTCACGCGATCCCGGCACTACGGCGTCGCCTTCTGCCGGGATGACGGCTTAGGTCATGAGAGCCCGCCAGCCGCCACCTCGACCAGTTGGCTCGGCTCCGTGACGGGCAGTGAGCACACCGTCCCTTCGCAAACGAAGGCCGCGACGCCGGCGACGGCCTCTGCCTTTTCCCGCGCGGGATGACCGGCGGGGAGGGCTGCCGGATCGCTCACCCGCTGCACCACGACATCGACGCGCGGCAGGCGGAAGGCGGCTGCCAGCAGCGCGTCGGCGGCCTCGCCCGGTGGCCCGACCACGACGATCTGCGGCGCCCGCAGCCGGGTGTCGAGCGCATTGAGCAGGCCGGCGTGGCTGTAGAGCGTCGGCGCCGCACGCGGCAGCAGGCCGTCGAACATCTGGTCGAGACGGGCGAGATAGGCACCGTCTCCGGCCAACACGGCGAGCCGCATCAGGTTGCGGGCGGCCAGCGCATTGGGATTGGTGACGGCATCGTCGGCGGTGGAATCCGGGCGCAGGATCAGCCCTTCGGCGTCGTCGGCGGTGAGGTAATAACCGCCTTCCGGATGGGCGTGATGGGTCTCGAACGCGCTGCTCCAGGCGATCGCGCGGTCGAAATATTCGGCTTCGCCCGTCGCCTGGTGCAGCGCCAGGGCGGCCCGCACCATGGCGGCGTAGTCCGATGAGAGCCCGGGAAACACCAATCGGCCGTCGCGCCAGCTATGGCCAAGCCGCTCGGCATTCTCTCCACGCGTCATCGATTCGGCGATGAAACGGAACGCACGTGTCGCCGGCTCCAGCCATTCCGGCCGATCGAGCCGCATTGCGGCCTCGGTGAGGGCGGCGATCATCAGCCCGTTCCAGTCGGCCAGCACCTTGTCGTCGAGCCCCGGGCGAACGCGCCGTTCGCGCACCTTGAGCAATCTGTCGCGCAGCATGGCGAGGCGGACCTCGTCCGCGCCGGTGCGCTCCTTGCCGGCCAGCCGATTCGGGATCGAAACGCCTTCCCAGTTGCCGAACGGGGTGATGTCGTAATGCCGCGCGAAGAATTCCGCATCCTCGGCGCCAAGCGCGGCGAGGATGTCCTTCAGCGTCCAGACGTAATAGCGGCCTTCATGGCCTTCGGAATCGGCGTCGAGGCTAGCGGCGAAGGCGCCGCCGTCCGTCACCATCTCGCGCAACAGCCAGCCGACCGTCTCCTCCGCGCGCTCGCGGAAGAGGGGAGCGCCGGTCGCGTTGAAGACGAGGCCCAGCAATTCGAGGAGCTGGGCGTTGTCGTACAGCATCTTCTCGAAATGCGGCACCAGCCAGCGGTCATCGACCGAATAGCGGGCATAGCCGCCTCCGATGTGGTCGTAGATGCCGCCCTCGCTCATGCCGTGCAGCGCATCGAGCACGGCGTTGCGGAAGCTCTCGCGCGGGCGGCGCTCATGAGCGCGCCAGAGCAGCTCGAGGAACGGCGTGTTGGGGAATTTCGGCGCGCCCTGGAGCCCGCCGTGCTCGGGATCCATGATGCCGTAAATCCGCGAGGCGACGTCGTCGAGCTCGTTCAGCCCGATCGTCACCTTGCCTGCGGGCCGCGCCTTCTCGGTCAGCCTGGAAAGGATGGCGTCGCGATTCTGCACGATGCGTGGGTCGCGCTCGGCATAGACCCTCGCCATGGTGGCGAGCACATCCTTGAAGGCCGGCTGGCCGTAGCGGGCCTCCTTGGGGAAATAGGTGCCGCCCCAGAAGGGGGCGCCCTCGGTGTCGAGGAACATGGTCATCGGCCAGCCGCCCTGGACGCCGAGATGCTGGAGCGCGGACATGTAGATCTGGTCGACCTCGGGCCGCTCCTCGCGGTCCACCTTGATGTTCACGAAAAGCTCGTTCATCACGGCGGCGGTCTCGGCGTCCTCGAAACTCTCATGGGCCATGACATGGCACCAGTGGCACGCGGCATAGCCGATGGAGAGCAGGATCGGCCGGCTGCTGCCGCGTGCCTCGGCGAAGGCCTCCGGGCCCCATTGCCACCAGTCGACGGGGTTGTCCTTGTGCTGGAGCAGATAGGGGCTGGCGGCATCCTTCAGGCGATTGGACAAGGGCGGCTCCTGCGCGGATAGCGGCGGAAGTGGCGATTGGATCTGGCGGTTAGATAGGGCGTAGCGGGTGAGTGCACATCAGCAAAGCGGGATTTCTCCCGACACCATCGCCGCGGTCTCGACCGGTGGGGGCCGGGCCGCCGTTGCGGTGATCCGGGTGTCCGGGCCGCAGGCGGGGGAGGCGGTGCGCACGCTCGCCGGCAAATTGCCGGAGCCGCGCCGCGCCTTGCTGGCGAAGCTCAGGCACCCATCCAGCCTCGAGAGGCTCGATGAGGGGCTGGTGCTGTGGTTCCCGGGACCGGCCTCGGCGACCGGCGAGGACATGGCCGAGTTCCAGGTGCATGGCGGCCGCGCCGTGGTTGCCGCGGTGCTCGGCGCGCTGTTCGCCATTCCCGGTGTGCGGCCGGCGGAGGCGGGCGAGTTCACCCGTCGGGGCTTCCTCAATGGCCGCATGGATCTCAGCGCGGTGGAGGGCCTTGCCGACCTGATCGCCGCCGACACCGAGGGCCAGCGACGGCTCGCCTTTGCCCACGCCTTCGGCCATCTCGGGCAGCGTGCCGAGCACTGGCGGATGCGGCTCATCCGCGCCATGGCGCTGATCGAGGCCGGCATCGACTTTCCGGACGAGGACGATATCCCGGTGGAGACCCGCGCCGCAGCGCGGCCGGAAGTGGAAGCGCTTCATGCCGAGCTGACGGCGGCGCTCGCCGATCAACGCGGCGGCCTGGTGCGCGAGGGCGCGACGATCGCCATCGCCGGACTGCCGAACGCCGGCAAGTCGTCGCTGATGAACGCGCTCGCGGCGCGCGACGTCGCCATCGTCTCGGACGAGCCGGGCACGACGCGCGACGTACTCGAAGTGGCGCTCGATCTCGCCGGCCATCGCGTTGCGCTGATCGACACCGCCGGCCTGCGCGAGGCGTCGGGCGCGGTCGAGGCCGAGGGCATAAGGCGGGCCCGCGCCCGCATCGCCGGCGCCGACCTGGTGCTGTGGGTCCACGATGCGGCGGCCGGGCCGGCGCCCGAGGCGCACCCGCACATCTCGGTAGGGGAGGGCGCGGAGTTCTGGCTGGTGGCGAACAAGAGCGACATGGCGGGCGAGCGGAGGGGCAATGACCCGGACTGGGCGGAGCGTGCGCTTCGGCTGTCCGCCAGGACGGGCGAGGGTATGGCGGCGCTGATCGATTCGCTGACGGAATGGACCTCCGTGCGGCTCGCCGGCGCCGAGCATCCGGTGCTGATCCGGGAGCGCCACCGCGCGGCGGCCGGAGAGGCCGCGGACCATCTCGCGCAGGCGCTCGCAGGGTGGGACGGCTTGAGCGACGAGTTGCTGGCGGAGGAACTGCGCCGCGCCGCCCATGCCATCGCCCGGATCACCGGGCGGATCGACACCGACGACCTGCTCGACGTGGTGTTCCGCGAGTTCTGCATCGGAAAGTGAGGCGCGAGCGTTTCACGTGAAACAGCGCGTAAGCCGGGTGACGACCTCATCCTGAGGTGCTCGCGAAGCCAGCCTCGAAGGATGCTCAAGTAGAGCGCGGCCATTTCAAGCGAGCATCCTTCGAGGCTCGGGCGTTGCCCGAGCACCTCAGGATGAGGTCGAACGATAAGTCACTATCTCCGCTACCACTGTTTCACGTGAATCACCGTCGCCCTGATCGCCAAACTTGACGCCGGGCCCGAAAGGGGGTTTCGAGATGCCTCATCCCGACAGGCGCGACTTCCATGGACGATGTGGCTCATTCCTTTGACGTGATCGTGGTCGGCGGCGGACACGCTGGCTGCGAGGCTGCGGCCGCTGCGGCTCGGCTCGGCGCGCGCACGGCGCTCGTCACCCATGGCCGCGCGACCATCGGCGCGATGTCCTGCAACCCGGCGATCGGCGGTCTCGGCAAGGGCCATTTGGTGCGCGAGGTCGATGCGCTCGATGGGCTGATGGGCCAGGTAGCGGATGCTGGCGGCATCCAGTTTCGCGTGCTCAACCGCCGCAAGGGGCCGGCCGTGCGCGGCCCGCGCGCCCAGGCCGATCGCAAACTCTATGCGGCGGCGATGCAGGCGGCGATCGATTCGCAGCCGAACCTTTTCGTGGTCGAGGGCGAGGCCGACGACCTGCTACTGCGCGACGGCCGCGCCGTGGGCGTGAAGATGCTGGACGGACGGGAACTCGCCGCCGGCGCCGTGGTGCTCACTACCGGCACCTTCCTGCGCGGGCTCATCCATATTGGCGACAATCAGACGCCCGCCGGGCGGATGGGCGAGAAGCCGGCGCTCGGTCTCTCGGCGACGCTGGCGCGGCTTGGGCTCAAGCTCGGTCGCCTGAAGACCGGGACGCCGCCGCGGCTCGACGGCCGAACCATCGACTGGGCGAGCCTGGAGATGCAGCCGGGCGACAAGCCGCCGGAGCCGTTCTCGACGCTGACGGAGTGCTTGCCGAATCCGCAGATTGCCTGTGGGGTGACGCGGACTACCCCCGAGACCCATGCCGTGATCCGCGCCAATATCGGCCGGTCGGCCATGTACTCGGGCAACATCCAGAGCATCGGCCCGCGCTATTGCCCGTCGATAGAGGACAAGATCGTCCGCTTCGGGGAGCGCGACGGCCACCAGATCTTCCTCGAGCCGGAGGGGCTCGAGGATCCGACGGTCTATCCGAACGGCATCTCCACTTCGCTCCCCGAGGGGGTGCAGCGCGCTCTGCTTGCCACCATCCCCGGGCTGGAGCGGGTAGTGATGCTGCGGCCTGGCTACGCCATCGAATATGACCACGTTGATCCGCGCGATCTGGAGCCGACGCTGGAAGTGAAGCGCGCCCCGGGCCTGTTCCTGGCGGGACAGATCAATGGGACCACGGGGTATGAGGAGGCGGCCGCGCAAGGGCTGGTGGCCGGGCTGAATGCGGCGCGCCTTGCGAGCGGCGGCGACGGCGTCACCTTCGATCGTGCCGACGCCTATATCGGCGTGATGATCGACGATCTGGTGACGCGCGGGGTGAGCGAGCCGTATCGCATGTTCACCTCGCGCGCCGAGTACCGGCTGTCGCTGCGGGCCGACAATGCCGATCAGCGGCTGACCGCGCGGGGCGTGCAACTGGGCTGCGTCGGGACGGATCGCGCGACTTCCTTTGAGGAGAAGCGGACGGCGCTCGATGCAGCGCGGGAGTGGGCGCGATCGGTCTCGATCACGCCCTCCGAGGGCGCTCGGTTCGGTCTCGTTCTGAATCGTGACGGGCAGCGCCGAACTGCCTTCGACCTGCTGTCCTACCCGCATCTGGGCTGGGCGGACATCGCGCGGATATGGCCCGAATCGGGGAAGATTCCGACTGCCATTGGCGAGCAGGTCGAGATCGATGCCAAATATGCGGTCTATCTCGATCGGCAGCAGGCGGATATCGCGTCCTACCGGCGGGACGATGCTGCAGCGCTGCCGGATGCGCTCGACTACCGCGCGATGAGCGGAATCTCCAATGAAATCAAGGCGAAGCTGGATTCGATTCGCCCCCGTTCTATTGGCCAAGCTGGACGCATCGACGGCATGACGCCGGCTGCTCTGGCATTGATTGCGGCGCACGCGCGTAAGGCACGTTAACTCTGCGGTGCTCCCGCGCGCGTGCGCGCGAGCGCGTTTTCTGCATATAGTCCGGCATGATCTCGCCGACTGATTCGTCCGACCGTGATCGCGCGCTCGCGCTGTGCCCTGTTTCACGTGAAACAGCGGACCGGCTCGACAGCATCGTCGCGCTTCTCGAGAAGTGGCAGCACACCATCAATCTGGTGGCTCCGGCGACACTCCCACAAGTTTGGACCCGCCATGTCGCCGATTCGCTGCAACTCGTGCCGCTGGCGGGTGAGGCCAAACGCTGGGTCGATCTCGGCAGTGGCGGAGGCTTTCCGGGATTGGTGGTCGCAGCCGTGCTGGCCGAGCGGCCGGACGCCGACGTGACCCTGATCGAGAGTGACAGCCGGAAGGCGGCCTTCCTGCGCGAGGCGGCACGGATCGCCGAACTGCCGGCAACCGTGCTGCCCGCCCGGATCGAGCAGGTTGCGCCGCGCATCGCCGCCGGGGTCGAGGTGGTGTCGGCACGCGCGCTTGCACCACTGCCGAAACTGCTCCCGCTCGCGGAACCTTTCATTGCGCAAGGGGCGCTGGGATTGTTCCTCAAGGGACAAGATGTTGATAACGAATTGACCGAAGCATCTAAATCTTGGAATGTCGAAGCCTCGATCGTTGAAAGCCGAACGGATCGGAGCGGGCGCATACTGATCGTCCGCAAGGCCAACCGGATCCCCACGGACACCACTTCCCATCGGCCGGAGCCAGGACGGACGCCATGACGGAGCTGTCTTCATCGGAGCTGTCTTCCTCGCCGGGCAGCACGCCGCGCGTGCTGGCCCTCGCCAATCAGAAGGGCGGGGTCGGCAAGACGACGACGGCGATCAATCTCGGCACGGCTCTCGCCGCCATCGGCGAGACCGTGCTGATCGTCGATCTCGATCCGCAAGGCAATGCCTCCACCGGGCTGGGCATAGATCGGCGCAGCCGCCGTGTCTCGACCTATGATGTGCTGACCGGCGAGGCCAGGCTGCGCGATGCGGTGCTGGAGACCGCGGTGCCGCGGCTGCACATCGCAGCCTCGACCATGGACCTCTCCGGCCTCGAACTGGAGATCGCGACCGCCAGGGACCGCCCGTTCCGTCTACGAAATGCGGTACGGGCGCTCAACCAGAGCGAGTCTTCGATTCAAGCCCGTAACGATCAGGTGCGCTACAGCTATGTGCTGATCGACTGCCCGCCGTCGCTGAACCTGATCACCATCAATGCGATGGCGGCGGCGAACGCGATCCTGGTGCCGCTGCAATGCGAATTCTTCGCCTTGGAAGGGCTTTCTCAACTGCTGAAGACGGTCGACCAGGTCCGAACGACGCTCAATCCGGACCTGAGCATCCACGGCATCGTGCTGACCATGTTCGATGCGCGGAACAATTTGTCGACCCAGGTGGTTGCCGATGTCCGCCAGTTCATGGGCGACAAAGTCTATGACACCATCATCCCGCGGAACGTGCGCGTCTCGGAGGCGCCATCCTATGGCAAGCCGGTGCTGCTGTACGATCTGAAGTGCGTCGGATCGCAGGCTTATCTTCGTCTCGCATCCGAAATCATTCAGCGCGAACGCAGTCTGCGCGCGGCATAGGGGAGGGCAGATCATGGCCATGGCAGATGATGGTGGGCGCTCCCGGCTCGGTCGCGGGCTTGCGGCGCTGATTGGCGATGTCGGCGATGAGAGCGCGGCCACTTCGACGCCGCGCGTCGGCCAGCGCAAGGTGCCGGCGGCGTTCCTGCGCCCCAATCCACGCAATCCGCGCCGCGCGTTCGGCGAAGAGGAGCTCGCCGAGCTGGCGAGCTCGATCCGCGAGCGGGGCATCATCCAGCCGATCGTGGTGCGCGTCGTCGAAGGCGCGCGCGACGCCTATGAGATCATCGCCGGCGAGCGGCGCTGGCGGGCCGCGCAGATTGCCGGGCTCCATGAGGTGCCGATCGTTGTCGTCGAGGTCGATGACCGCCAGGCGCTCGAGATCGCCATCATCGAGAACGTGCAGCGCGCCGACCTCAATCCGCTGGAAGAAGCGGCCGGCTACCAGATGCTCGCCGACCAGTTCAGCTATTCGCAGCACGACGTGGCGCGCATCATAGGCAAGAGCCGGAGCCATGTCGCCAATACGATGCGGCTGCTGAAGTTGCCCGAGCCGGTGAAGGCCTATCTCGCCGATGGGCGGCTCTCCGCCGGCCATGCCCGCGCGCTGCTGACCCAGGAAGACCCGGAAACGCTCGCACGGGCCATTGTCGAGCGCGGCATGAATGTGCGCGCCGTCGAGGCGCTGGCTCAGGAGCTGACCGTCGCCAAGGCACGGGCAGAGGGCAAGCCGCGCAAGCCGAAGATGGAGCTCGACGCCGACACCCGCGCCTTGGAGCGGCGGCTGTCGGACGCGCTGGGCCTCGCCGTGGCCTTGCGCCATGAAGGCGATGGCGGCGAGATCCGCATCCGCTACGCCTCGCTCGACCAGCTCGAAGAGGTCTGCCGGCGTCTCGCAGCCGGCTAAGCACCCGATTCGCCGGCGTAACAGTCAATGGAGAACGTCATCCCGGTCGAAGCGCAGCGTAGAGCCGGGATCGCGTGATAGCAGTGCGCCTCCTCGGCGCGCGATCTCGGATCGGCCTATGGCCGTCCGGGATGACGTCATATGAATTAACCCCGTCGCGCGGCCGACGCCAAGCTCAGCAAGGCCCGCTCTGCGATTGCCGGCGCCAAAGCGGCGTTGCGCCGGGCCGCCAACAGGGCCTCGTCCAGGGTTACGAAGGCGGTCGCGAGCCGCGCGGCCGTCCAGTTGCGCAGCGCCGCCTCGACCGATGGCTTGCGGCGGAAATGGATGGCCGGGCGCGCGCCGTCGATGGCGCGCTCGATACTGCCGCCGCCCTCGACACTCAGCCGTAAGAGGTGCAGCGCCTGCGCCGCGCGGGCGGTGGCGCCGAGCACGGCGTCGGGGCGGATGCCCTCGCCCATCGCCTTGGCGAAGGTGCTCGCCGCCTCGCGCCCGTTTCCAGACAAGGCAGCATCGGAAATATCATCGAGAGCAAGGTTCGAGGCATCGCCCACGATGGCGCGTATGTGGGCGCCGGTGATGCGCGTGTCGCCCGCCGCGTAGAGAATCAGCTTGGCGATCTCGCCCCGCGAAGCGAGCCGATCGCCGCCGAGCAATGCCATCAGATCGGTGCGGGCGTCGCGCTCGATCGAGAGCCCGGCTTCCGCGACCATGGTGTCGATGAGCCGCGAAATGTCGCGGTCGGTGTCGGTGTAGCAGGCAATGGCGGCGACTCGGGGCGAGGATTCACCGAGCGCGCGCAGCGGCGCGCCCCGTTTGAGGTCGCCGGCCTCGATGACGATGATGGCGTTCGAGGGCTGCGCCGCCAGCACCGGCTCCAGCGCCGGAACGATATTCTTGGCCCCGGTCCGAAGCGAGATCACCCGCCGCCCGCCGAATAAGGCGACGGTCGAAGCCTCCTCGATCAGGCGGACGGGATTGCCGGCAAGCTCGTCGCCATCGAGGCGGATAAGGCCGAACGGATCGTCGGAGCCGGCCTGTGCGCGCTTGAGGTAGGCCTGCGCGCGCTCGCGCACCAGGCCGGAATCCGGCCCGAAGAGCAGGATCACCGGCCGCAACGGATCGATGCGGGAGAGGACGGCGTCGACCTCCGCAGGCCGGACCGCGGTCATTGCAGCGCCCTCGGTTACCGATTCAGCTCTTCGGCGCCGCCCGGGTCATGAACCAGGACGCAAGCTGACCACGGATGGTCTCGGCGGCGACGCGAGCGGAACGGTTCTGCGCGTCGCGGATCGCGCGGGCGCGGGCAAAGCGCTGGAAGCCGCTGTCGATCGAGGCCTTGCCGAAGGCGTTGCCTTGGGTGAGGGGCTTCCTGGTCTTCTCGTCGGCGGCGGCATCGAAGAGCTGCCAATTGACGTCGACCGAGACCAATTCGACCTCCGGCAGGCCGCTGACCGGGTCGATGATGGCCGAGGCGGTGTTGTCGGTGACGCGCATCACCAGCTTGTAAGGCGCGCCCGACGGATTGCCGGAGCCCCCGGTGAGCTCGAAGATCAGGTCGTTACGCACCTCGTTGCCGACGCGCCCTTGGACGAACACCACTTCGATGTCGCCGAGCTTGTCGCGCAAGCTGGATCCGCCGCCCGCCGTGCTGTCGGCGTACATCGGCTGGAAGCAGCCGGCCGACGACAGCGCCAGGACACAGGCGGCAGCGAGGCCAAAAAAATGCCGGCGACTGGCGGCCGGGCGGGAAGGACGGCGGTCAAGCGACGACATTCACGATCCTCTGAGGAACCACGATGATACGCTTCGGGGCGCGCCCGTCGAGTGCCTTCACCACCGCATCGAGCGCGAGAACCGCGCTCTCGACCTCGGTCGGGGTGGCGGCGACGGGCACGGTGATGTCAGCGCGGCGCTTGCCGTTGATCTGAATCGGCAGCGTAACGGTGTCGGCTGCAAGCAGCGCGGGTTCGACCACGGGCCAGCCGGCCTCACTGGCGAGACCGGCGCTCGCCGCGTCGCTTTGGCCGAGTGCGGCCCAGCATTCCTCGGCGAGGTGCGGCACCATGGGCGCGATGGCGAGCGCGAGAAATTGCGCCGCCTCGCGGATCGCAAAAGCGAGATCGGGCGCCGGAGTGCCGTTGCGCGCGGTACCCAGCGCATCACCGAACACGGTGACGAAGCTGTGCACCCGCGAGACCGCCTTGTTGAAGTGCAGGCGCTCGATGTCGCTCTCGACCTCGGCGGCCAGAGTATGGGAGGCGCGGCGCAACGCGGTCGATTCGGCTCCGAAAGCATCAGGCCGCGCCGGGTCGGCCGCCGGCACCAGCTCGATCGCCTCGTTCACCAGGCGCCAGATGCGCTGCTGGAAACGCCAGGCGCCTTCGATGCCGGCGCTGGTCCATTCGCGATCGCGCTCGGGCGGGGTGTCGGAGAGCATGAACCAGCGGGCGCAGTCGACGCCATAGGTGTCGGCGACGGTCTCCGGCGGCACCACGTTCTTCTTCGACTTCGACATCTTCTCCGGCGCGCCGATCGTCACCGGTTCGCCGGTGCCGATCTTCACCGCGCTGCCGTCGTCGCGCCGCTCGATCTCCTCGGGGAACAGCCAGCGGCCTTCCGCGTCCTTGTAGGTCTCGTGGACGATCATGCCCTGGGTGAACAGGCCGGCGAACGGCTCCTCCAGCGACAGCCGCCCGACATTGCTCAGCGCGCGGATGAAGAAACGCGAATAGAGCAGATGCAGGATGGCGTGCTCGATGCCGCCAATATACTGGTCGACCGGCAGCCACTTGTCGGCGGCCTCCTTCGAGAGCGGCGCCTCACCGGGCTCGGAGGCGAAGCGGGCGAAATACCAGGACGAATCCACGAAGGTGTCCATGGTGTCAGTTTCGCGCACCGCCGCGCCGCCGCAGTTCGGGCAGGCGATGTGCTTCCAGGTCGGATGGCGGTCCAGCGGGTTGCCGGGCGCATCGAAGGAGACGTCGTCCGGCAGGCGCACCGGCAAATCGGCCTCCGGCACCGGCTGGATGCCGCAGGCCTCGCAATGGATGACCGGGATCGGGCAGCCCCAATAGCGCTGGCGCGAGATGCCCCAGTCGCGCAGCCGGTAATTCACCGCGCGTTCGCCGAGCGGCTCATTGCCGAGCGGCTCCTTCTCCAGGCGTACCGCCACCGCCTCCTTGGCATCGGGGATCGACAGCCCGTTCAGGAAGCCGGAATGAACGATGGTGCCCTCGCCGTCATAGGCGACGGTGCCGATCTCGAACACGGCAGGGTCCTCGCCCGGCGGCAGCACCACCGGGGTGACCGGAAGCCCATATTTGCGGGCAAAGTCGAGGTCGCGCTGGTCGTGCGCGGGGCAACCGAAAATGGCGCCGGTGCCGTATTCCATCAGCACGAAATTGGCGACATAGACCGGCAGATGCGGTCCGCCGAGCGGATGGCGCACCCTCAAGCCGGTGTCGAAGCCCATCTTCTCCTGGGTCTCGATCTCGGCGGTCGAGGTGCCGCCGCGCCGGCACTCCTCGATGAAGCCGGCAAGCGCCGGCGAGCCCTGCGCGAGCTGCTCGGCGAGCGGATGGCCGGGAGAGAGCGCGATGAAGGAAGCGCCGAACAGCGTGTCCGGCCGCGTCGTATAGACCTTGATCTCGCTCGGCCCGCCCGCGGGCGGGTGCTCGATGGCGAAGCGGATATGGAGGCCCTCGGAGCGGCCGATCCAGTTGCGCTGCATCAGCCGCACCTTGTCCGGCCAGCGCTCCAGCGTGTCGAGACCGTCCAGCAGCTCCTTGGCGAGCGCGGTGATGCGGAAGAACCATTGTGCCAGCTTGCGGCGCTCGACCAGCGCCCCCGAGCGCCAGCCGCGGCCGTCGATCACCTGCTCATTGGCGAGCACGGTGTTGTCGACCGGGTCCCAATTGACCTCGCTCTCCTTGCGGTAGACGAAGCCGGCCTTCATCAGCTGCAGGAATATGCGCTGCTGCTCGCCATAATAGGACGGGTCGCAGGTCGCGATCTCGCGCGACCAGTCGAGCGAAAGGCCGAGCAGCTTGAGCTGCTCGCGCATGGTGGCGATGTTCTCGTAGGTCCATTCGCGCGGGTGCGAACGGCGCTCGATGGCGGCGTTCTCCGCCGGCAGGCCGAAGGCGTCCCAGCCCATCGGGTGCAGGACGTTGAAACCCTTCATCCGCTTGAAGCGGGCAACGACGTCGCCCATCACATAATTGCGGCCATGGCCGATATGGATGCGCCCCGACGGGTAGGGGAACATCTCGAGCACGTAGTATTTGGGACGCGGATCGTCGTTGCGGGTGCGAAAGATGCCGCGATCATCCCAGACCTTGCGCCAGCGAGGCTCGGCCTCGCGGGCGTTGTAGCGTTCGGTGCTCATCGGTTTTCTAATAAAGCCTGTCGATTTGCGGCAGACTAGGACACGAACATGGAGGAGAGGTCAACCTTGGGAGCGCTTCCGAAGCCTCAGCTTCAGCGATAGACGCTTGGTGGTCCGTGCCCCTCCGGCTGGCGGGGAGGGAGAGGGGCCTCAGGCCGAGCGTGCAGGTCTCGGACCTTTACCGAGGTGCACAACCTGGCCGGTCCGCACGGCGTTGCGGCCGGCATGCTTTGCCGCATAGAGCGCCTTGTCGGCGGCGGCAAGGAGGTCGCTCGGGACAAGGCCCTGGGCGAGCCCGCAGGCGGCGACGCCCACGCTCACGGTGACGCGTCCGGCCGGGGCGTCGACATGGTGGATGTCGAGCATCTCCACCGCCCGGCGCAGGCGCGTCGCCACTTCCTCGGCGACGGCGAGGGTGCTGTCCGGCATCAGCACGGCGAATTCCTCGCCGCCCAGCCGGGCCACGAGCTCGGAGCCGCGCACCGAGGCGACCAGCGCGGCGGAGATGCGGCGCAGGCACGTGTCGCCCTCGCCATGGCCGTAGCGGTCGTTGAATTCCTTGAATTTGTCGACGTCGATCATCAGCAGCGCGATGCGCGACACCCTGCCGTCCCAATATTCCTCGACCTGCTGATCGAAGGCGCGGCGGTTGGCGACCGCGGTCAGCGGATCGAGGCCGACCAAGGCGGAGAGCCGGCTGTTGGCATCGCGCAGCGCCATCTCGCGCTGGGTGAGCTGTCTCGACATGGCGCTGAAGGCGTCGATCAGCGGTTCCAGCTCGACGATGCGCGGCGCCGGGTCGGTCGTCGCCTCGGTCTCGCCGCGCCCGAAACGGGCAAAGCGCGCGGCGAGCATCTGGACCGGGCGCACCACCAGGCGCTCGCCAGCGAACCACAGACCGACAAAGATCAGCGCACAGGCCGCAAGGAAGATGGAGGCGGCGCGCGAGGTGGCGGTGTTGACCGGCTCCATCACCCTGGCGGCGTCGAGGCCGACGGCGAGCCGCATGTTGCTCGCGGGAAGGCGGCGAAACCCGTAGATCCGTCGAACGCCGTCCGGACCCCGGGCGATGGTGGTGCCGTGGGAGCGGCCGAGCATGGTGGAAACCAGCGGTGTCGCGCTCAGATCCTGGCCGGCGAGCTGCTGGTTGTCGGGATAGGCCATGATCACCGTGCCGCGCGGGTCGACCATCAGCACGGCGGCGCTGAGGTCGAGTTCGGAGATGATCGAGAGCGGAAACGGGAGATCGAGGTCGATGCGGGCCACCAGCACGGCCGTGACATTGCCGTCGTCGTCGATCACCGGCTGCGCCGCCATGATGCTCGGATTGCCGCTCAGAACGTTGCGCACGATGCCGCTGATATTGGGGACGCCGCGCAGCGCGATCTGCATGTATTCGCGATCACCTATGTCCAGGCCATGTGCCGCCGGGTTGCTTGAGCAGGCGACGATGCCGTTGGGGCCGACCACCGCGAGCGACGCGATCCCAGGTTCCATCTCGACGATCCGTTCGAGGCGGCCGCAGGCGCGCGGGTCGGCCAGCATGCCGGCTGCATCGAGCGTCGCCACGTGCAGCGCGCCCGTGATGGAGGACAGCGTCTCCATATATTGGCCCATGCCGCGGTCGGTGAGATCGAGCACGTGCTGGCGAACGGCACGGAACTTGTCGTCGCGCTCGGTGCTGATGCTCGCCACCCGCTCGGCGATGAGCAGGGCAAGGCCGAGCCCGACAAGGGCGATCAGGCGGTGACGCAGACTGGTCCGACGGGCGCGAGGCTCTATGTGGCTGAGGGCTCCGGTACCACTCGCCCTGTTCCGGCTATCGGCGACTTCGCCGCCTCTCGGGAACACTATCGTCATGGCATCCGCCGCCCCTCGCGCCGCGGGCGGAAATGTGCCCCCACGGCACGTGCATCACCAACAGGCTTAATCCCCTGCTGGCGGCCTTGTCACTATGCACTGCCCTTTTGGCGTAGCCCCCATTCGGGGTAGGCAGGAATGCATCATCCGCCATTGGGCGTCGCGATCGCATCATACCCGAGCGCGGTGAATTGGATCAGGCAGAAGCCATTGCCGAACGGGTCGGCGAGGCCGGCGATGCGACCCCAATTCTCCTCGCGCAGCGGCGCCTCCACCACCGCGCCGGCCTTGATCGCGCGTTCGAGCGCCGGCTCGATGGCGTCGACCACGATGTCGAGATGCACCGGCGTCCAGTGGCGCTCATAGGCGCGGGTGGCGCCGCCGCCCGGCACGGCGTTCGAGCCCGCCGGCTTCACCAGGAGATAGATCGCGCAGGAGGTGCCGACGAGCTCGACCATGCCGGTACCGAAGCGGCGGCCCTCGGTGAGCGGGAAGGCCTCGAGATAGAAGCGCCGCGCCGCCTCGAAATCCGGCACGTCGATATTGACAAGAAGCCGCATTCGCCTTCCCTCCCGGCGGGTGCTCATTGTTGAAGTTCAGGGCCGGATTTACCGATCAGGCTGGTCCAGCCTGATCGGTTCGGGCTCCAGTGGGGAGACTGCCATGAACGTCGCGGAAGGTCTCGCCGAGGTGCGCGGCACCATAACCCGGGCGTGCCGCGACGCCGGGCGCGATCCGGCCGGGGTGAGGCTCGTCGCGGTGTCGAAGACGTTCGAGGCCGAGCACATCATGCCGGCGGTTGAGGCCGGGCAGCGCGTGTTCGGCGAGAACCGGGTGCAGGAAGCGAAAGGCAAGTGGCCGGCGCTCAAGGAGCGCTTTCCCGATATCGAACTGCACCTGATCGGCCCGTTGCAGACCAACAAGGTGCGCGAGGCGCTGGCGCTGTTCGAAGTGATCCACACAGTGGACCGGGAATCCCTCGCCGCAACACTGGCGAAAGAGATCGCTCGGCTCGATCACGCGCCGCCGCGCCTGCTCATCCAGGTGAACACCGGGGAGGAGCCGCAAAAGGCCGGGATTGCACCAGGGGAGGCCGACGCCTTCATTGCCCGCTGCCGCGACGAGCACAAATTGGCTATCGAGGGGATGATGTGCATCCCGCCGCTTGATGAGCCGGTCGCCCCGCATTTCGGCCTGCTCGCCACCATCGCCCGGCGCAACGGGCTGCGCGAGCTCTCCATGGGCATGAGCGGCGACTACGAGAAGGCGATCGCGCTCGGCGCCACCTATGTGCGGGTCGGCAGCGCCATCTTCGGCGCGCGCTAAGGCCCTTGCTCGATCCGCGGGGCGGGCAAGCTCAGCGGCTTCGAAGATAGCCGATCTGCTGCAGCACCCGTTTGATGGTGGCCGAGATCGCCTCGACCTTGGCGTCCTCACTGCCGGCGCGCGAGACGATGAACAGGCGGCCATCCTCGACCGGCGGATTGGTAGCGACGAGCTGGATGGAACCCTCAGTGACCAGCCGCGCCACCATGCGTTCGGGGAGCACGCTCATGCCGATGCCTTCGGCAACGAGCTCGGCGATCACCGCGACGCTCGAACAGACGCTGAGCCGTGACGGCGACAAGCCTGCCGCGGCGAACCAGCCGGTGACCTGGCGATGCATGGCCGATGGCGGCGGGTTCGAGATGATGGGCTGCGACCAGATATCCTGAGGCGTGAGCGGTCCCTTCAGCCCCCATGCGGTCGGGGCGGCCCAGGCGGTCGGCTGGGCGCCGAGGGCGATCATCGTCAGGCGCTCGTCGCCGATCGGGTTGAGGAGCACACCGACATCGAGGCCGTCGCGGAGCAACTGCGCCTCGAGGGTGGTGCTGGTGGAGACAAACCATTCGGGCTGGAGCCCCGGATGGTCCTCGAGCAGCGCCCCCAGCAACGGGGCGAGACAGGTGACGGCGAAGCCTTCGGCCAGGCCGACGCGGATCGGGCCGACGATCTCCCGTGCCGGGTCGTGGCCGACGATCCCGCGCAGCTCCGCCAGAACCGTCGCCACCCGCGGCAGCAGGGCCCGCCCTTCCGGCGTCGCCCGAAGCCCCCGCCCGGTCCGCTCGAGCAGCGCGATGCCGAGATGGTCGCTCAGCTCCTTCAGGCGGAGCGAGATGGTCGGCTGGGCGATGTTCAGATGGCGCGCGGCGCGTTGCGCGGAGCCGAACTCCACCGTCCAGAAGAAGGCTTCGAGCTGCGCCAGCGAGGGCCGCATATTGGATTTCCAAATATACCAAGTTTTGAACATCCCATTTGATTGGAAAAGTCAATCCATTAATAAACTTTCCCTTCAAGCGGCACAGACCGCGACAGGAGGGTTGTCCAATGGAAGAACGGGCCGACATCGTCTCAAAGGCGGCATGGCGCATCCTGCCGATCATCATCGTCTGCTACTTCGCCGCGTTCCTGGACCGGGTGAACATCGGCTTCGCTGCGCTGACGATGAACCAGGATCTCGGCTTCTCCGCCTCAGCCTTCGGCTTCGGCGCCGGCATCTTCTTCCTCGGCTACATACTCTGCGAACTGCCGAGCAATCTGCTGCTGGTGCGCTTCGGCGCACGTGTCTGGATCGCCCGGATCCTGATCACCTGGGGCATTCTGTCCGGCCTGACGGCCTTCGTCTGGAATCCGGCGAGCTTCTATATCGTCCGCCTGCTGCTGGGTGCGGCGGAAGCCGGCTTCTTCCCCGGCATCATCTTCTACATGACGCTGTGGTTTCCCCGCGCCTACCGGGCGCGGATGTTCGCGACCTTCAACATCGCAGTGCCGATGTCGTCGGTCATCGGCGCGCCCATTTCCAGCCTGATCGTCGAGCACATGGCCGGCGTCCACGGCCTTGCCGGGTGGCAATGGATGTTCATCATCGAGGCCATACCGGCGGTCGTCATGGGCTTCGTCGTCCTGGCCGCGCTGCCGGAGACGCCGCGCACCGCGGGCTTCCTCGCGCCCGACGAGCGGGACTGGCTGTCGCGGCGCCTGGAGACCGAGCGCGCCGCACAGGAAGCGAAGGGCAAGTTCTCCGTCGGCAAGGCGCTGGCCGATCCGCGCGTCCTGCTGATGTGCTTCATCGCCGTCGGCCTCGTCATGGGCACCACCGGCATCGCGATCTGGATGCCACAATTCGTCAAGGCGTTCGGCCTCAGCAACCTGCAGACCGGCTTCGTCACCGCGATTCCGGCCACCTTCATGGCGATCGCGATGATTGTGGTGGGACGCCATGCCGACCGCACCGGCGAGCGCGTCTGGCACGCCGCCGGCCCGTTCCTGGTGAGCGCGGCCGGCTTCCTGCTGGCAGCGATGACGCAGTCGCCCGTGCTCGGCCTCGTCGGCCTGACGATCGGGGCCGCGGGCATCGGTGGCGCCTCGCCCAATATCTGGATCTTCCCGACCACGCTGCTCACCGGCACCGCCGCGGCGGCGGGGATCGCCCTGATCAATTCGATCGGCAGCACGGGCGGCTTTTTCGGCCCGACCATCATCGGCTGGGTGCGCGATGCCACCGGGGGATTCAGCGGCGCCCTGCTGTTCCTGTCGATCGCCATGGCCGTGACGTCCGGGGCGATCCTGGTGCTCGGCCACAGCATGCGCGATCTGATCCACCCGGCTTCGAGCACCACCAAGGCCACCGCACCCAAGGCAACCGCATGACCATCAAGGCCATCCGGCTCTATCACCTCGTCGCGCCTCTTCCTGAGACCATCGGCAACGCCCTCGTCTTCTTCCAGTCGCGGGAGACGCTGCTGGTGGAGGTAGTCGATCGCTCGGGCGTTGCCGGCTGGGGCGAGACCTGGGCCTTGCCGGGGGCCGCTGCCGCGATCATCGAATCGCGGCTCGCGCCCCTTGTGCTCGGCCAGGATGCGATGAAGGTCGGCCGGCTCTGGCATGAGATGTGCGCCGCCACCGGCAGTGAGGGGGCATCGCGCATGGCGGTCGCCGCGCTCGACATGGCACTCCATGATCTTGCGGCCCGTCTGAGGGAAGTGCCCCTCTCGACGGTGCTGGGTGGCGCGCTGCGCGAGCGGGTGCCCGCTTATGCCAGCGGGCCCTTCTTCAAGCCCGGCGGCAACCCGTATCGCGAGTTCGAGCGCGAGGCGGCCTTCTATCTGGAGGCCGGGTTCAAGGCGATCAAGCTGCGCAGCGGCTTCCACCCGAAGGAGGACGCAGCGATCGCTGCGAGGATCCGCCGGCTGATGGGCGATGACGCGACACTGATGGTCGATTTCAACCAGGCCTACAGCCCGCGCGCGGCGCTGGATGCGAGCGAGCGCATGGCGGAATCGCGCCCGCTCTGGATCGAGGAGCCGACCACGCCGGGCGATCTCGAAGGTTATCGGTTGCTGGCGGGACGGCTCGAGCCGGCTTTGGCAGGCGGGGAAACCTATAGCGACGCTCGCGCCTTCCAGCCGTTCCTGGCCTCCGGCTCCATGGACGTACTGCAACCGGATATCGCGATCTGCGGTGGGCTGACCGGCGTCGGACGCGTGGCGGCCCTGGCCGAGCTGTACGATCGGCCGGTGGTGCCGCATGTGTGGGGTAGCTCGGTCAATCTCTACGCGGCTATGCATTTCGCCGCCGCGCAGCCGGAATTGCCGGCGGGAGCGGCTCCGCCCATGCCCTATCTCGAATACGACATGGGACCGCATCCGCTGTTCGATGCGCTCGGCCGCCCGCCGATCAACCCGGACGGGACGGTATCGATCACCGACGAGCCGGGGCTGGGCATTGCTCCCCGGCCGACGGCCTTCGCCGCGCTGGTCAGGACGTCACGAGAAATTAGCGCCGCTTGAGCCAGGCTCCGGCTTTGCTCGAGCTTTGCTTGAGTTCGGCTCTAGGCCGTAGTGACAATTTAGGGTTTGAGGGATTCCCAAGGGAGCTCAAATCGGATTCAACGCTGGCTTTTGGAGGCTGGCGTGGAAGGCGGGGTTTTACGACCGCGCCTATGACGCCGATAGTCTTCACGACCTGACCCTCGACCAAGGCGGCGAGCCTGTCATCCCGCCGACGACAAGATCGCCTACAAGAACCGCTGGGGCATCGAGGGCTTCTTCGCCCGCCTCAAGCAATGGCGCCGCATCGCAACCCGATACGACAAGCTCGCCGCCAACTTCCTCGGCTTCATCAAGCTCGTCAGCATCATGCTCTGGATCAAATGATTAATTCGTCACTACAGCCTAGAGCATTTCCCGATCGGATGGAATCATCTGATCGAAGAGGAATTGCTCCAGCTTATTGAATCTAGAGCACTTATCTGTCGTTCGGATGTTTCCATCCGAACGGAAAGGGCTCTACCCGACCTTGAGCCGGGTCCCGGCCCTCATGTCCTTCAGCAGGCGGCGCAGGTCTGCGGGGCGGAAGGCGATGCAGCCGGCGGTCGGCGTGAAGCCGGGGCGGGCCAGATGCAGGAACACCGCCGAGCCTCCCTGTGCCTTGCGCGGGCGGGCGTTGTGGTCGAGCACGACGACGAGGTCGTAGAGCGCGTCGCCGCGCCACATCTCCTCGTGCGAGGCACGATAGGGCAGGCGCACCGGGCGATTGTAGCAGCGGTCCGCAGGGTCGTCGCACCAGCCGTCGTCGGGCCGCAGGCGCCGGGCGGGAAGGCTAGTCACCGGCCGGCGGCCATGATCGGCCCGCCACAGCAGCCGCTCGACATGCCAGAGGCCGGCGGGGGTGGCGCCGTCGCCCTCGCGCTTGGCATGGCGTATCCCGGTAGGGCCGAGGGCTACCGGCATTGCCCGTCCGTGCCAGAAGGCGAGGCCGCGATGGGTCTCGCCGGGCCGGCGTACCACGCGCAACGGCGTTGATTTTCGTACAAAGGCCTTCTTCTTCGCGCGTTTTGCGTTCACGATCACGTCACGAGCCCGAGGTCGCAGGCGCGAGCCGAGCCTCGGCGCTTGCCCGAAAGGGCGCGCCTGTCCTACTGCGGAAAGCCGCGCACGCATCCTATATCGTTGAAGGGGCGGTTTAAGTCACGTTTCGGGAAAGTCATATGGCCAACGCCCAACGCATCCTGGTGGTAGACGACGACAATGAACTGCGGGAGGCGCTCGTCGAGCAACTCACCCTGCAGGACGAGTTCGAGACGGTGGCGGTCGATTCGGCCAAGGCCGCGATCGACGAAGTCGATGCCGCCCGCGTCGATCTGGTGCTGATGGATGTCGGCCTGCCGGACATGGACGGTCGCGATGCGGTCCGCGTGATGCGCGGCAAGGGCTTCAAGGCTCCGGTCATCATGCTCACCGGCCACGACACCGACAGCGACACCATCATGGGGCTGGAGGCCGGCGCCAACGATTATGTGGTGAAGCCGTTCCGCTTCGCCGTGCTGCTTGCCCGCATTCGCGCCCAGATGCGCTCGCACGAGGCGAGCGAGGATGCGGTGTTCACCATCGGGCCGTACACCTTCCGGCCCGGCGCCAAGATGCTGGTGACCGAGCGCAACTCGAAGATCCGCCTCACCGAGAAGGAGACGGCCATCCTGCGTTACCTCTACCGCGCCGGCAAGAAGCCGGTGGCGCGCGAGATCCTGCTACAGGAGGTCTGGGGCTATAATTCCGGCGTCACCACGCATACGCTGGAGACCCACATCTACCGGCTGCGCCAGAAGATCGAGAAGGATCCCTCCCATCCCAATCTGCTTGCGACCGAGGCCGGGGGCTACAAGCTGCTACCGTAATGGTGCCGGCGGAGTGATTCGCCGGCTGTCTCCGCTGGTACGAATCGCGTCTGCCTGATGTCGATCGAGAACGATATTGCCCTGTTGAACGGCATTCCGATGCTGGCCCTGCTCGGCCCGGAAGCGCTGCGCATCATCGCGATCAGTGCCGAGAGCCGCATCGTGCGCGGCGGTGACATCCTGTTCCGCGAGGGGCAGGCGGCGGATTCCGCCTATCTGGTGGTGAGCGGGGCCTTCTCGCTCACCCATGACCGCACCTTGCGTGCCAGCCGCCGCAGCGCCGGGGTCACGATCGGGACCGGCACATTGCTCGGCGAGATGGCGCTGCTGACCGAGACCAAACGGCCGGCGACGGCGACCGCAACCGAGCTCTCCAATGTGCTGCGAATTCCGCGCAGCATCTTTCGGCGTACGCTGGAGAGCTATCCGGAGGCGGCGGCGCGGCTCGCGCGTCTACTACAGGACCGGGTGGCCGAGACCGTCAGCGGCATTGACGGGGTGCGCCGGCGCATCGAGCGCATCGAGCCACCGCCGCGCGCGCCGCGCAACTGAACCGCGCGACGATCCCCTGCCATGCCGCCCCGCATCGAGATCACGCCCTCCATCGCCCTCGACGAGGCGGAGATCGAGGAGAGCTTCGTGCGCTCCTCGGGGCCAGGCGGGCAGAACGTCAACAAGCTCTCGACCGCAGTGCAGCTCCGTTTCGACGCGATGGCCTCGCTCAATCTGCCCGACGGCCTGAAGGCGCGGCTCAAAGTGCTGGCCGGCAAGCGGATGACCCGCGATGGCGTCATCATCATCATCGCCCAGCGCTTCCGCACCCAGGAGCGCAACCGCGAGGATGCGCTGGAGCGGCTCATCGAGCTGATCCGGGCGGCGAGTGTGGTCCCGGTGACGCGCCGGCCGACCCGTCCGACGCTCGGTTCCAAGGTGCGGCGGCTGGAATCCAAGGCGCGCCGTTCGGGCGTCAAGGCGCTCCGGCAGGACAAGCCGCGCGGCGGCGGGGAGGATTGATCCCTCGTATCCACGCCGGGGGGCTGTCATCCCCGGCCTTGTGCCGGGGATCTCGACCTTTGACAGCGCATCAGGAATCGAGATGACCGGCACGAGGCCGGCCATGACGAAATCGGGAACCGTCCGTAGACGTCGCACGATCCCGGATCGGCCTGACGGTCGTCCGGGATGACACTGCGTGAATAGCGTCACGCCATCGCGAAGATGGTCGCTCCGGTGTCCGCCGTACCCACCGCGGCACGGAAGCTGGCGAACAGCTCGCGGCCGACACCGACATGGGAAGCCGACAAGTCCGCCGGCGCCGGGGCGCGCTCGGCCCAGGTGACGGGATCGACCAGCACGGTCAGGGTGCCGGCGACGGCATCGACCCGGACCAGGTCGCCGTCGCGGATCAGGGCGATGGCGCCGCCGTCGGCGGCTTCCGGCGTCACATGGATGGCCGCCGGCACCTTGCCGGAGGCGCCGGAAAGCCTTCCGTCGGTGACGAGGGCCACCTTGTGGCCGCGGTCCTGCAACACGCCGAGCGGCGGCATCAGCTTGTGCAGCTCCGGCATGCCGTTGGCCTTCGGACCCTGGTAGCGCACCACGGCGACGAAATCGCCGGTGAGATTGCCGGCCTTGAAGGCGGCCTGGAGGGCTTCCTGCGAATGAAAGACCCGGGCCGGGGCTTCGATGATGTGGCGCTCGCTGGCGATGGCGGAGGTCTTGATCACCGCACGGCCGAGATCGCCGGTCAGCAGCCGCAGGCCGCCGGTCGCCTGGAAGGGCGCGGCCGCCCCGCGCAGCACGGTCTCGTCGCCGCTCGCGCTCGCGGCGTCGCGCCAGCCGAGCGAGCCGTCCGCCTTCAGCATGGGCTCCTGCATATAGGCGTCGAGCCCGCCGCCCCACACCGTCTCGACGTCGCGGTGCAGCTTGCCGTCGGAGATCAGTTCGCGGATGACGTAGCCCATGCCGCCGGCGGCGTGGAAATGGTTCACATCGGCCTTGCCGTTCGGATAGACGCGGCAGAGCAGCGGGGTGACCTCGGCGAGATCGGAGAAATCGTCCCAGGTCAGCTTGATGCCGGCCGCCGCCGCCATGGCGACGATGTGCAGCGTATGGTTGGTCGAGCCGCCGGTGGCGTGCAGGCCGACCACGCCGTTCACGAAGGCCTTCTCGTCCAGCATGCGGCCGACGGGCACGTAGTCATTGCCGAGCGCGGTCATCGACATGGCGCGCTCCGCAGCGGCGGTGGTGAGCGCATCGCGCAGCGGCGTGTTGGGATTGACGAAGGAGGCGCCGGGCAGATGCAGGCCCATGATCTCCATCATCATCTGGTTGGTGTTGGCGGTGCCGTAGAAGGTGCAGGTGCCCGGGCCGTGATAGGCCTGCGATTCCGCCTCGAGCAGCGCGTCGCGGCCGACCTTCCCCTCGGCGAAGAGCTGGCGGATCTTGGCCTTGTCGTCGTTCGACAGGCCCGAGGTCATTGGCCCGGCGGGGATGAACACCGTGGGCAGATGGCCGAAGGAGAGCGCGCCGATCACGAGGCCGGGCACGATCTTGTCGCAGATGCCGAGGAACACCGCGGCGTCGAAGGTCTGGTGGGACAGCGCGACCGCGGTGGCGAGCGCGATGACGTCGCGCGAGAACAGCGACAGCTCCATGCCGGCCTCGCCCTGGGTCACGCCATCGCACATGGCCGGCACGCCGCCCGCCACCTGGGCGACCCCACCGGCCGCCCGTGCGGCGTCGCGGATCAGGTCCGGATAGCGCTCATAGGGCTGGTGGGCGGAGAGCATGTCGTTATAGGCGGTGACGATGGCGAGATTGGCGCCGCCTCCCTCGCGCAGCATGGTCTTGTCGCCCGGCCCGCAGGCGGCGAAGCCGTGGGCCTGGTTGGCGCAGCCGAGCTTTTGCCGGCTCGGCCCCTTGTCCGCGGCGGCGACGATGCGGTCGAGATAGCGCGAGCGGGCATCGTGCGAGCGCTTGACGATCCGTTCCGTCACCTCGCCGAGGCGGGCATTCACGCTGGACGGGATCGTTGCATCGGCCATGGGAGCCTCCTTCGTGAAGCGGCAATCAATGCCGACATGCAATTTACGGGCAGCGCATCGGGCGAGACGGCCATCCGAACTTCAACCGGGTGCATGCGGCGCGGCTGGATCCCGCGGTCAAGCCCGGGGATGAGGGAGATCGGAAGGTGCGCCGATCAGGCCCCATCCTCCAGCCAGGTGCGTCCGTCGCGCTCGATGAGGGCGATGGAGGCGGACGGGCCCCAGGTGCCGGCGGTGTAGGGGCGTGGCGGCTCCTTCACATTGCGCCAGGCTTCCAGGATCGGATCGACCCAGCGCCATGCCGCCTCGACCTCGTCGCGGCGCATGAACAGGGTCTGGTTGCCCCGCACCACATCGAGCAGGAGCCGTTCATAGGCGTCGGGGTTGCGCACCTTGAAGGCCTTGGCGAAGCTCATGTCGAGCGGCACATGGGTCAGGCGGATGCCACCCGGGCCGGGATCCTTGATCATCAGCCACAGCTTCACGCCCTCGTCCGGCTGCAGGCGGATGACAAGGCGGTTGGGGTCGATCGGGCCGACCGCTTCGCCGAACACCGAATGCGGCACCGGGCGGAAGGCGACCACGATCTCGGAGACGCGCGAGGCGAGGCGCTTGCCGGTGCGCAGATAGAAGGGCACGCCGGCCCAGCGCCAATTCTCCACCTCGGCCTTCACCGCGACGAAGGTCTCGGTCTCGCTGCGGGTCGAGCCGAGCTCCTCGAGATAGCCCGGCACGGCGCCGCCGGCCGAGGCGCCGGCGCGGTACTGGCCGCGCACCGTGACATTGGCGACATTGTGCTCGTCGATCGGCTTCAGTGCCCGCAGCACCTTCAGCTTCTCGTCGCGCACCGCATCGGCATCGAGCGAGGAGGGCGGCTCCATGGCCACGAGACAAAGCAGCTGGAGGATGTGGTTCTGCACCATGTCGCGCATGGCGCCGGCGGTGTCGTAATAGCCGGCACGCTCCTCGACGCCGAGCGCCTCTGCGACGGTGATCTGCACATGGTCGATATGGGCGTTGTTCCAGAGCGGCTCGAACAGCGCATTGGCAAAGCGCAGCGCCATCAGGTTCTGCACTGTCTCCTTACCGAGATAGTGGTCGATGCGGTAGACGCGCTCTTCCGGGAAGATGCGGCCGACCTGCTGGTTGAGCGCCAAAGCGGAGGCGAGGTCCTTGCCGATCGGCTTCTCGATGACGACGCGAGCGCCGTTCTCCGACAGGCCGTACTTGCCGAGCTTCTCGCAGATCGGTCCGAACAGATGCGGCGCGGTGGCGAGATAGTGGACGCAAATGCGACCTTCGATCTGCTTGCTGACACGCTCGGCAAGCTCCAGCCAGCCATTCTCGCCCTCGACATCGACCGGCACGTAAGAGAGCCGGCCGAGGAAACGGTCGAGCTCGGGCCCGGTCAATTCGGCGGCCGGGACATGGTCGACCAGGGCCTGGCGGGCGAAGGTCCGGAATTCCTCCTCGCTGAGCGGGCGGCGGGAGCAGCCGATAATGGTGGCGTCATCCGGAATCTGTCCGGCGAGGTCGCGGTGGAACAGCGCCGGAATCAGCTTGCGGCGCGAAAGATCGCCCGTCGCGCCGAACACGGTGAGGACGAAGGGGGCCACGGGGATCACCCGGCTGGTCATGCGAAACCTCTCTCCAATGGAGCCGCGGTAGGCAGAAATTGCCGGGCCGGTCGCGGCGCCGTCTCAGGCTGGTTGGAAGAGTAGTAGCAAAAACGATTCCGCACTGCGACAGCGGGCATGTACCGGTGGCGGCATCGCCGCCATGCGTCCGGCGCGGGTGAGCAAGCGCCCGCTCACGGTGACGCAGGGAGCTTTGGAGGAGCTTCGGAACAGCGTGCCCGGCTGCCCCCCTGTGAAAAATATTGTGCTGCGGTGCGGGAAAACGGCGCCAAAGCCGGCTTGTCGGGTGGCTTTCGGCGGACGCCGCATGGGCCGGCCCACGGCGTCGCGTCACCAGCGGGAGGTGCCGGGATCGGCGAGCGCATATCCGCGCCAGAATGGGTTACATCGCGACCATCCGTCTCATGCGCTCGGCAATGCTCGAGCGATTCTCGAAAAGCGAAGGGCGCCAATGGTTTGGTTAATAAGGCATGCGGCATTACCGGATTTATAATAACGTATGCCAGCCTTGGCATGCCACATACCAAATACTGTATTTCCTATATTACCTTACCTTGCGACGCACAATTCCACTTTAGAATTAACACTTGGCAGCAGCGGAAACTTGGTACAACTTATTCCACATTATACCCGATGCAGCCGACCACGGCGTCCTCGGTGATATGAACGCCCTCTAGCAGTTCATTTTTGAGACTGCCGCGGCGGACCAAGCATAATCATGCCGGCTCAACGAAAGCCGGTGGAAAAACCCCTTGGGAAGGAAAACGCTAAATGAAACATCTGCACGCCTTTGGTCTCGGCGCGGTCGCCGCGCTCGGACTGTCGGCCCTGACGCTTGCGCCCGCGGCTGCCTGGGAGCCGAACAAGCCGGTGGAGTTCATCGTTCCCGCCGGCACTGGCGGTGGCGCCGACCAGATGGCCCGCACCCTTCAGGGCATCATCGCCAAGCACTCCCTGATGCCGACCCAGCTCGTCGTCATCAACAAGTCGGGCGGCGCCGGCGGTGAAGGCTTCCTCGACGTCAAGAATTCGAAGGGCAATCCGCACAAGATCGTCATCACCCTCTCGAACCTGTTCACCACCCCGCTCGCCACCGGCATTCCCTTCAACTGGAAGGACCTGACCCCGGTCGCGATGCTGGCGCTGGACGAGTTCATCCTCTGGGTGAACGCCGAGAAGCCCTACAAGACCGCCCAGGAATACGTCGCCGCCATCAAGGCCGCGCCGGACGGGCAGTTCAAGATGGGCGGCACCGGCTCCAAGCAGGAAGACCAGATCATCACCGTCGCCCTCGAGAAGGCGATCGGCAAGAAGCTGACCTACATCCCGTATAAGGGCGGCGGCGAGGTCGCGGTGCAGCTCGTCGGCGGCCATATCGATTCGTCGGTCAACAACCCGATCGAGGCGGTTTCCCAGTGGCGCGGCGACAAGGTGCGTCCGCTCTGCGTGTTCGACTCGAAGACCCTGCCCTACACCGACAAGATCCTCGGCGACCTGTCCTGGTCTTCGGTCCCGACCTGCAAGTCGGCCGGCGTCGACGTCGAATATCTAATGCTGCGCGGCATCTTCATGCCGCCGGGTGTCAGCGCCGAGCAGGTCACCTACTTCGTCGAGCTGTTCAAGAAGGTCCGCGAAACCCCGGAATGGGCCCAGCTCATGAAGGACGGCGCCTTCAACCAGACCTTCATGGCCGGCAAGGAATTCGCCGACTGGATCGACGGTACCGAGAAGAAGCACAAGGCCCTGATGCAGGAAGCCGGCTTCATCGCCGGGAACTGATGCGCGCCTGACGGCCGCAACGACTTCGCGATCCGCGCCGGCACACGTCCGGCGCGGGTTCCGGGCTCACGAGGTCCAGCCCGCAGCGGCGCCACTAGAGCGCCGGAGCATTTTCCGCAGAAGTCGAATGACCTTTGCGATGAGAGAATGCTCCAGATACTAGAGCACCTTCTTCTCTTCGGATGACTTCGTCCGAACGGATAGGGACTCTGGACCCAGCAGGAATTGAGCTTGCGTGAGCGCGCCTCCCGCGGGGACCGTCCCCGGCGGCCGGCCTCTTGCGCCAATTTTTCGGAGAGATCGTCATGCAAGAAGCTCCCCACGGCGCGCAGGCAGGGGTCAAGCAACGTTCCGCCGAGGTCGGGGTCGCCCTTCTGACCCTGCTGTTCGGCCTCATTGTCCTCTATGGAAGCTTCCAGGTCGGCATAGGCTGGACCGGTGACGGCCCGCAGGCCGGCTTCTTCCCCTTCTATGTCAGCCTCTTCATCATCGGCGGCAGCCTGCTCAACCTCATCACCGGGCTGCGCGAGGATCCGGACGCCATCGCCTCCGAGTATAGCCAGCTCCGCCAGGTGCTGAAGGTGCTCGTCCCGACCGCGATCTACTGCTTCGCGGTCGAGCCGCTCGGCATCTACCTGCCCTCGTTCCTGCTGATCGTCGTCTTTATGAAGTGGCTCGGCAAATACAGCTGGCCGCTCACCCTGGCCATCGCCATCGGCGTGCCGGCGGTCTTCTTTTTCGTCTTCGAGAAGTGGTTCCTCATTCCGCTTCCGAAGGGTCCGGTCGAAGCCCTGCTCGGGCTGTGACGCAAACATAATCCGGAATGCGGGTGCGGCCTTGCCGCCTGCACCCAAGGGGAAGCGCCAATGCTCGACAATTTTATCAACCTCTGGCACGGCTTCTACATAGCCGGCGATCCTTTCAATATCCTGCTGATGGTGGTCGGCATCCTGCTCGGCGTCATCATTGGCGTGCTGCCGGGCCTGGGCGGCGCCAATGGCGTCGCCATCCTGCTGCCGCTCACCTTCTCCATGTCGCCGACCTCGGCGATCATCCTGTTGTCGTGCATCTATTGGGGCGCGCTGTTCGGCGGCGCCATCACCTCGGTGCTCTTCAACATACCGGGCGAGCCCTGGTCGGTGGCGACGACGTTCGACGGCCACCCGATGGCGCGCAACGGCAAGGCGGGCGAGGCGCTGACCGCGGCCTTCACCTCATCCTTCGTCGGCGCCTTCGTCGCCATCATCATGATCACGCTGGTCGCTCCGCTGGTCGCGGCGTTCGCGCTGCAGTTCGGCCCGGCCGAGAAGTTCGCGGTGTATTTCCTCGCCTTCTGCTCCTTCATCGGCATGAGCAAGGAACCGCCGGCCAAGACCGTGGTGTCGATGATGATCGGCTTCGCGCTCGCCGCCGTCGGCCTCGACATGGTGACCGGCCAACTCCGCCTCACCTTCGGCTCGGAGGAATTGCTGAACGGCTTCGACTTCCTCATCGCGGTCATCGGCCTGTTCGGCATCGGCGAAATCCTGCTGACCATGGAAGAGGGCCTCGAGTTCCGCGGCAAGGCGGCGAAGATCGACCTCAAGGTCGTGCTGCGCACCTGGGCCGAGCTGCCGAAGTACTGGGCGACCTCGATCCGCTCCTGCATCATCGGCTGCTGGATGGGCATCACGCCCGCCGGCGCGACGCCGGCCTCCTTCATGGCCTATGGCATCGCCAAGCGCGTGTCGAAGAACGGCAAGAACTTCGGCAATGGCGAGATCGAGGGCGTGGTCGCCCCCGAGACCGCCGCGCACGCCGCCGGCACCTCGGCGCTGCTGCCGATGCTCGCCCTCGGCGTTCCGGGTTCGCCCACCGCCGCGGTGCTGCTCGGCGGCCTGCTGATCTGGGGTCTGCAGCCGGGTCCGATGCTTTTCGTCGAGCAGAAGGAGTTCGTGTGGGGCCTCATCGCCTCCATGTATCTCGGCAACATCGTCGGCCTGATCGTCGTGCTCACCACGGTGCCGCTGTTCGCCGCCATCCTGCGCGTCCCCTTCTCGATCATCGCTCCGGTGATCCTGGTGATCTGCGCCATCGGCGCCTACACGGTGAACAACAACGTCTTCGACGTGGTGATGATGCTGGTGTTCGGCGTGGTCGGCTACATCCTGAAGAAGACCAACTATCCGCTGGCGCCGCTGGTGCTCGCCATCGTGCTCGGCGACAGCGCCGAGGAGGCGTTCCGTCAGTCGCTGCTGTCCTCGGGCGGCTCGATCGGGATCTTCTGGTCGAACCCGCTGGTCTCCACGATCATGGCGCTCGGCCTCATCGCCCTGTTCTGGCCGATGCTGCAGCATGCCTTGAGCAAGTTTCGTGGGGTCGCCCAGCCCGCGTGAGGGCGGCGACGGCACGAACGACATCGGGGGTCCGCCGCAATGATCGCGGCGGGCCTTCGGACCTGAGGGACCTCTCCTGAAGAGGTTCCGCCGCGGCCCGGTGAGGAGCGAGCGCCCCTCACCCGATCCCCCTCCGGCAGCTATGGAACGTAGCGGAGAGAGGAGCTCGGGCACTCGCAGACGCGGGAACCTGCGCAGGGATGAAGCCGCACACAAAAACAAAAGCGGCCGTCCGGCGCGGCTCCGTCGAAAGTAACGTCCGGGTTCGGGAGGCAACGCCAATGATCAAGACAATGACGGACGCACATGTCCCGCCGCGCGCCGCGCGCGGGCGATCTCCGGCACAACGCGCATGGATGAGGGGCGAATGATGAGCTTCGAAACACCCATCCGCCGCGTCAGCACCGGAGCTTCCAAGCTCGCGGTCGCGCCGCTCGAGGACACTTCGACCTTCAAGAACCGAGCCTATAGCGCGCTGAAGGAAGTGATCGTCTCGCTCAACATCTATGACCAGCCGCATGAGGTGCGGCTCGACGAGCGCCAGCTCGCCCAGAGCCTCGGGGTCAGCCGTACCCCGGTGCGCGAGGCGATGGCCCAGCTCGAGCGCGAGGGCTTCGTCCACTCGGTGCCGCGTCGCGGCATCTATGTGGTGCGCAAGACCAAGCGCGAGGTGATCGAGATGATCCAGGTCTGGGCGGCGCTGGAGAGCCTCGCCGCGCGGCTGATCACCCAGCAGTCGACCGACGAGGAGATCGGCCGCCTGCGCGAGATGTTCACCACCTTCGAGGATGGCCGGCTCCACGCCAAGCTCGACGAATATTCCGAGATCAATATCGAGTTCCACCAGGCGATCATCGCCATGGGCGGCAACGGAATCCTCGTCGGCCTCGCCGAGAACCTGTTCACCCATATGCGGATGATCCGGCGCAAGACGATCGGCGAGAAGGACCGGGTCGAGCGCTCGATCGAGGACCATCTCGCCATCATCCAGGCGCTGGAGGCGCGCGATACCGAGCGCGCCGAACTCCTGGTGCGCAACCACGCGCTCGGCCTTGCCGAGCATGTGGCGCGCAACGCCAATTATCTGGACTGACAGGCCGGCCGGTACCGGAGCCTGGTTTCCAGCATCGAGCTCTCCCCCGGCGGGTTCCTCGGACCCGTCGGGATCTTTTTGTCGTGCCCGGCGCGCGGCAGCGACTTCATGGCGCGGCCCGACTATCCATGTCGATCATTGCGCCTGCGCCGTCTTTCAGCTACCTGACGGCGAGTACCCGTGCGTGAAGGCATGCCTGCCGAGGCCATGCCGGCAGCCGGGCGCATTCTTCCGCCTTGTAGTCGTTCAATGCTTCCGCCGAGGAGCCGCCCGGCATGCTGCGCACCCTGACCGATTTCATCGCCGAGATTGCCGGCGGGCATCGGGATGCCGCGTTCGCCGAGAACGACTATCGCCTCGCCGCGGCGGCGCTGCTGGTCCATGTCACCACCATAGACGGCGAGTTCGGCGAGGCGGAGCGTGACAAGCTGCTGCGGGTGCTGGCGCATCGCTTCGACCTCACGGCGGCGGACGCCACCACCCTGCTCGACGCCGCCATCGCCCGCGATGCCGAGGCGGTGGACCTCTACGGCTTCACCAGCGTGCTCAATCGCGCGCTGGACGATGAAGGCCGCAAGCGCGTGGTCGAGATGATGTTCGAGGTCGCCTATGCCGATGGCGGGCTGACCGAGTTCGAGGACAACCTCGTCTGGCGCGCCGCCGAACTCCTGAACGTCTCCTCGCGCGACCGGGTGCAGATCCGCAAAAGCGTGCGCGAGGCCTTCGACGACGAGGACGACGGCGCCTGAGGCGGTGTGCCTCGGAGCCCGATCGAAACTCAACGGAAGCGGCACGAACCATCTCCTCACACCCTCATCCCCGGGCTTGACCCGGGGATCCAGCCACGCCGCATGCACCCGGTCCCAAGCCTGGGTGCCCGGGTCAAGCCCGGGGATGAGGGCGATTTGGAATTTTCGGTCAGGCTCTGATGCGGGTGCGCGCGGACGCAGATACTCCGGCGCTTGAACCCACGGCGAATCCATGTAGTTTAGTTATGTTGCGGCGCGGAATCGGCCGGCGCCCGGATGCGGACGACATTCGGCAGAGATGGCGCCTTCGGTCCTGATCGTGCTCCACCAGGAGCATTCCTCGCCCGGTCGGGTCGGGCATCGGCTCACCGCCCTCGGTTTCCGCCTCGACATACGCCGTCCCTGCCTCGGCGACGTGCTGCCTGAAACATTGGCCGAGCATGCCGGCGCGATTATCTTTGGCGGGCCGCAAAGCGCCAATGACTGCCATGATTATGTGCGGGCCGAGATCGACTGGATCGGGGTGCCGCTCAGGGAAGCCAAGCCCTATCTCGGGATCTGTCTCGGCGCGCAGATGCTGGCACGCCACCTCGGCGCCCCGGTCGCCCCGCATCCCGAAGGGCTGGTCGAGATCGGCTATTACCCGATCAAGGCGACCGATGCCGGCGCCGGCCTGCTCGGCGCCGGCGAATTCGGCCCGGAGATCTGGCCGGATCATGTCTATCACTGGCACCGCGAGGGCTTCGGGCTCGCCCATGGCGCCGAGCTGCTGGCCCGCGGCCGGACCTTCCCCAACCAGGCCTTCCGCTATGGGCGCCACGCCTATGGCATCCAGTTCCATCCGGAAGTGACGCACCAGATGATGTGCCGCTGGACGGTGAAGGGCGGCGAGCGCCTGAACCTGCCCAATGCGCGGCCGCGGAGCGCGCATTTCTTCGACCGGCTGCAATATGATGCCCGGGTCCGGCGCTGGCTCGACGCCTTCATCGACCACTGGATCGCCGGCAGCATGGACAAGCGCGTGCAGGCTGCCTGAAGGGCGACCGAAATTCACAACCGACCGTCGTCCCGGACTTGTCCGGGGGATCCACGATCCTGAAACGCGGCGCAATCGTGGATGGCCGCGACAAGCCCGGCCATGACGGCGGAAAACCGTATTTCGAGGGCGAGTACTCCGTTCCCGCGGCATTTACATCGCTTTTGCATCGAATCCGGTCGGTCCCGCTAGCGTTGTTTCAATACCGCTCCGCGACGATGGGGATCGGCAGTGGGGCCAAGATCGCCGTTCGCAGACCAGGTGGCATGGACCACCGGCGGAACGGCCCGATGTGGGGACAGGCGATGACGGCGCTCGCGCGACACAGGATGGCGGCCGAGACGGTTCCCGCGGCGACGGCTCCGGCGGTGCCTCACGGCTCCGCGCGCAAGGGCTTGCCAACCGAGCCGGATGCCCTCGCCGATCAGGTGGAGGCCGCGCTGGCCGAGAACCGCATCCTGCCCTTCTACCAGCCGATGCTGGATCTCGCTTCCGGCGACATTGCCGGTTTCGAGGCGCTGGCGCGCTGGCAGCACCCGGAATTCGGGTTGCTGGCGCCCGCCGCCTTCGCCGGCGCCTTCGAGCAACAGCGCCTCGCGGTCGCGATCGGACAGCGCATCATGGCGCGGGTGTGCGACGACATGAGCGGCTTCGAGCGCCTCGGCGCGCCGCTGCGCGAGATTGCGCTCAATGTCTCCTACCAGGAGCTCCGCGAGGGCAGCTTCGCCGCGAGCCTCGGGGTACGGCTCGACACCGTCGGGCTCGATCCGCGCCGCGTCATCGTCGAGCTCGGCCGCGGCATCGATTTTTCTGACCCGGACGACAAGGTGCCGGGCGAGATCCGCCGGCTTGCCGGGCTTGGGGTGCGGATCGCGCTCGACGATTTCGGCACCGGCTTCGCCTCGCTCACCCAGCTGCGGCGCATGCAGGCCGACCGCATCAAGATCGACCCGAGCTTCATCGCGCGGATCGAGGATGATCCGGAAGACGCCGCGCTGGTCGCCGGCCTGATCGGCCTCGCCCACCGGCTCGGCATGAAGACGGTGGCCGAAGGGGTCGAGAGGCCGGCGCAACTCGCCTTCCTGCGCGAGGAAGGCTGCGATTTCGCGCAGGGCTACCTGCTCGGCCGGCCGATGCCGGCCGCCGCGGTTCCGCACTTCGCCGCCGGGGTGTTGGCGGCCTGAACGGGCGCCATATGCTCAACTGCCGCGATAGGTCGAGAAGCTCCAGGGCGTGACCAGCAGCGGCACGTGATAATGCCCCTCGGGCTCGCTGATGCCGAAGCGGAGCGGCACCTCGCCGAGGAAGGGTTGGCCCGGCAGATCGAGCCCGCGGCGGGCGAAATAGTCGCCGACTTCGAACACCAGCTCATAGACGCCGATGCGCAGCGGCGCGCTGCTGAGGAGCGGGGTGTCGGTGCGCCCGTCGGCATTGGTCACCGCCTCGCCGAGCTTCGTACGCCCCGAGCGAGCCACCTGGTAGAGCGCGAGGCGCACGCCTTCGGCCGGGCCGCCGCGGTGGGTGTCGAGCACATGGGTGGAAAGCCGGCCGAACACCTGCGGCAAGCCGGGGCCATCCACCTTTTCCACGAGCCGCAGCCGGGTGATGTAGCCGATCTCGTCGAGCGCGGTTGCGAGCTCGGTCGCCGGGTCATTGGCGAGGCGGCGCTCGAAGGCATCGAGCACGGCGTCGCGCGTCAGGCGCCGCACGCAGACGATGAAGGGAAAGCCGAAGCGTTCCCGATGGGCGGCATTCAGCCGCTCGAAGCGGGTATATTCCTCGTCCGACAGCCGGTCGAGGCCGAGCCCCGCCTGTTCCGACACCGAAGCCGGCGCCATGTCGCCGGCGCGCGCTGCCTTGCCGGCGAGGTCGGGATGGTTGCGCACGAAGGCGATCCGCTCCTCCACCGATCGCGCGCGCACCGCGCCCATCAGCGCCTCGTGCAACGCGGCGACCGTCGGATAGGGGCGATGCGGCGCGGCGGCTTCCGCCACGAAGGGAGCGTGCTCGTAGATGCCGTCGAGCGCCAGCACGAAATCGGCGTCGAAGGCGGCATTCAGCTCGTTCAGCGTCACACGCGCCATATGCTTATCCTCCGGGATAGCGGAACGGATCGCCGCCCCGCTCGCGATCATAGACCGCTTCGCCGGCAACATAACTGGCGCGCACGGCGCGATCGTCGCCAAGGATCATCAGCATGAACAGGCGCTCGACGATATCGCGGCAATAGGCGTTGCGGAACGCCATCAGCGGTGTCGCCTGGGGATCGAGCACGACAAGATCGGCCTCATAGCCAGGCGCGAGGCGGCCGAGCCGGTCGTCGAGATAGAGCGCACGGGCGCCGCCGAGCGTCGCGAGATAGAAGGCCTGCACCGCATTGAGCTTGCGGCCCGCCATGGCGGCGACCTTGTAGGCCTCGCCCAGCGTCTGCAATTGCGAGAGGCTGGTGCCGCCACCGACATCGGTGCCGAGCCCGACCCGCACCGGGCGCGCCGGGTCGGTCGCCTCGAACAGCTTGAACAGCCCGCTGCCGAGGAAGAGGTTCGAGCTCGGGCAATGCGCCAGCGCCGCCCCCGCCTGGTGGCAGGTGCAGAAATCATGCTCGTGCAGATGGATGCCGTGCCCGAACATCGAGCGCGCGCCGACCAGGCCCGCATGCGCATAGACGTCGAGATAGGACGCGCGCTCCGGGAACAATTCATGCACCCAGGCGATCTCGTCCATGTCCTCGCACAGATGGGTCTGCAGATAGAGGCCGTCATGCGCCTGCAAGAGCGCGCCCGCGGCGTCCAGCTGTGCCTGCGAGCTGGTCGGCGCGAAGCGCGGGGTGACGCAATAGAGCTGGCGGCCTGTGCCGTGCCAGCGGCGGATGAGGGCATCGCTCTCCAGATAACCGCGCGCGGCAGTGTCGAGCAGCGCGGCCGGCGCGTTGCGGTCCATCAGCACCTTGCCGGCGATCATGCGGGTGTTGAAGCGTGCGGACTCGGCGAAGAACGCCTCGACCGATTGCGGGTGCACGGTGCAATAGACCATGGCCGTAGTGGTGCCGGCACGCAGCAATTCGCGCAGGAACAGCTTCGCCACCGTCTCGGCGTGGGCCGTATCGGCGAAATGCTGCTCGGCGGGAAAGGTGTAGCGCTCCAGCCATTCCAGCAGCTGCGTGCCATAGGCGCCGATCACTTCGAGCTGCGGGTAATGCACATGGGCGTCGATGAAGCCCGGCATGAGGAGGCCGTCCGGATACTCCGTCAGCTCGACATCGGCCGGCAGGTGTGGCGCCAGTTCCGCATACGGGCCGAAGGCGTCGATCAGGCCGTCCTCGATCAGCACCAGCGCATCCTCATGATGGACGAGGCAGTCCGCCACGCTTCTCTCGAACGGATTGTCCTTCAGGGTGACGGCGGCGGCGCGGATTGCCTTCATGTCTTGCTGCCCTATCTGTCGATGACCGCGCGATAGATCGTGTCGGCCCTGAACGGCGTCTGCCGGCAGCGCACGCCGGTGGCGTCGAAGATCGCGTTGGCGAGCGCCGCCGCCACCGGATTGAACGGGCTCTCGCTCATGGATTTCGCACCCAGCGGACCGAGCCGGTCGGAGGTGTCAGCGAAGAACACCTGCGTGCGCGGCACATCGGCGAAGGCCGGGATGCGGTAGCCGCGAAAGGTTGGGTTGGTGATGCGGCCTTCGCCATTCTCCAGCATCTCCTCATGGAGCGCGGCGCCGATGGCCTGGGCGACACCGCCCTCGATCTGGCCACGGCACTGCACCGGATTGATGACCGTGCCGGCGTCCGCGGCATGGATGCTGCGCAGGATCCGAATCTCGCCATAGCGGCGATGCACCGCCACCTCAAAACCCTGGACGTTGAAGGCGACCGAGCGCGGCGTGCCGTCGGCGGCGCCGAAGGTGTCCAATGGCGCGAGTTCGCCGAGCGCAATGCGCCGCTCGCCGGCTACGACCTGCCCTTCCTCCAGCCGGCAGGCCGCGGTCGCGACGCCGAGCCGGGCGGCGGCGGCCTCCAGTATCGCCTCGGAGAGCGCGGAGGCGGCGCGGCGCGTCGCCTCGCCGGCGACCACGGTGCCGGTGCTGCCATAGGCGCCGGTGTCATGGCCGCCATGGGCGGTGTCGGACTGGCGGATGCGGATGCGCGCCGCAGTGGTGTGCAGGACGGTCGCGGCGATCTGCGCATGCACCGTCGTCGCGCCGTTGCCGAACTCGGCGGTGCCGACGACAAGCTCGAAGCCGCCGTCCGCGACAAGCGCGATGCGGCTCTCGGCGCGGTGGCCGCGCGGCGGGACGGTGTCGAGCATGGCGCTGGCGACGCCGCGTCCCACCAGCCAGTCATCATCGAGGCCGTGCGCGATCTCGCGCGCCAGTTCGCGTTCGACCATGTCGAGGCACTGGTCGAGCCCATAGCTGCCGAACTCGACATCGTGCGGTGCATTATCGAGCGTGACCAGCGGGTCGGCCGGCGTCACTACATTGCGGCGGCGCAGGGTGAACGGATCGATGCGGAGCGCGCGCGCAAGTTCGTCCATCGCCGACTCCACCGCGAAATTGGTCTGGCTCAGCCCATAGCCGCGAAACGCGCCGCTCGGCAGCGTGTTCGTATAGGATGCATAGCCGTCTATCTTCTTGTTCGCGCAGCGATACAGCGCCACGCTCTCATTGGCGCTGTGGAACAGCACCCCGATGCTGTGATTGCCATAGGCGCCGGCATTGGAGACGGTGCGCATTTGAACCGCGGTCAGCGTGCCGTCGCGCTTTGCGCCGAGCTTCACCGTGATCCGCATCGGATGGCGGCTGGTCGAGGCGGCGAACTGCTCTTCCCTCGTATATTCCAGCTTCACCGGGCGGCCGAGCTTCAGCACGGCGAGGGCCACGACATCCTCGGTGAGCATTTCCTGCTTGCCGCCGAAGCCGCCGCCGATCCGCTCGGTGAAGACCCGCACCTTCTCGCGCGGCCTCTCGAAGAGCGCCGCCATCGCGTCGCGGGTCAGGAACGGGGTCTGCGAGGAGGTGCGGATGGTGAGCAGGTCGCCATCCATCCAGCCGATGCTGCCATGCGTCTCCAGATGGGCGTGCTGGACGCGGTGCGTCTCGTAGGTGGCCTCATGGACGAAATCGGCGTCGGTGAAACCCGCCTCGACATCGCCGACATGGCCATGCATCTCGGCGACGATGTTGCGCGCGGCGTCAGCGATGCGCGAGGAGGCCGGCTTGCCGTGGATCACCGGCGCTCCGGGTTCCATCGCCGCCTCGGGATCGAACACCGCCGGCAGCGTCTCGTATTCGACCACGATGCGATCACGCCCGGCTTCCGCCGCCGCCTCGCTCACCGCCACCACCGCGGCGACGCGCTGGCCGACATGGCGCACCACGTCGTCGAGCACCCGGATGTCGTCGGCATCGTCGGTCGGGTGATGGTGCCGGGCGGAGGAATAGAGCCTCAAAGGGGCGTCCTGATGGGTCAGCACCGCGACGACGCCCGGCACCGCGAGCGCGGCGGCCATATCGAAGCCGATGATCCGTGCCGCGGCGTGTGGCGAGCGCAGCAGCTTCATGTGCAGCAGGCCGGCGAGCGCGCCGTCCGGTGCGACATCCATGGTGTAGCGGACCTGCCCGGTGACGATCGCCGGGCCGGCGGGCGCCGGCAGGCTGCGGCCGATCCCCGCGCCGGCGGCGTCCGCCTCCACATGGCAGATGCCGACAATGGCATCCTCGATGGCGCGATAGCCGGTGCAGCGGCAGAGATTGCCCTTCAGCGCATTGGGCAGATCGCGGCGCTGGCCCTGGTCGAGCACGGCAGCGGTCATCACCATGCCGGCGGTGCAGAAGCCGCACTGGAAGCCTTGGGCGTCGAGGAAGGCGCGCTGCATCGGGTGGAGAGCGTCCGTCCCCAATCCCTCGACCGTGGTCACCGCCCTGCCCTCCGCGCGGAAGGCCGGAATGAGGCAGCTATGCACCGGCTGGCCGTCCAGATGCACGGTGCAGGCGCCGCAATCGCCGGCGTCGCACCCCTTTTTCACGCCGAGCCAGCCGAGCTCGCGCAGAAGCGTGCGCAGGCACTGGCCGGGCCGCGGGTTCGCCTCGAAGGGGGTGCCATTGACGAGGAAGCTCACGGCTTCGCCCCCGCGAGTTCGCCACGTATCTCCTCCGCGAATGTGAGGGTCATGTGCCGGCGCCAGTCCGGCCGGCCGTGCATGTCGTCGTAATAGAGCGTGTCCGGGATGTCGGCATTGAGCCGGCTCGCAAGTGCGCCGGCATCCGGCACGCCGGCAAAGCCGAGGCGCACCGGGCGGCGAGTCGAGGCCGTCACCGTCAGCACCAGGTTGTCGCCTTTGATCGTGCCGATCAGCAGCACGCCGGAGCGGCCATGCGCGGAGAGCGAGGCGCGGCGGAAGGCGGAGCGGCGGGTCAGTGCCTCGATCGGCAGATGAACGGCGCGCAGCACCTCGCCGGGCGCGAGGGCGGTCTCGAGCGGTCCGCGCACGAAATCGACCACCGGCAAGCGCCGCCCGCCGCCATCCGGCATCCAGATCTCGCACATGCCTTCGAGAGCGACGGCGAGCGAGATCATCGGCCCAGCCGGCAGGGCCATGCAGAGATTGCCGCCGACGGTCGCGGTATTCCAGATCTTGAAGGAGGCGAGGAAGGAGCGACAGCAGAGGCCGACCAGCGGTGCCGCGCTCCAGCCGGCCGGCGCATCGAAGGCATCGAGCTCGGCGATGGTGCAGGTGGCGGCGACGGTCAGCCCGTCCTCATCGGCGCGCAGCGGCTCCCAGCCGAGCGTCGTCAGATCGATCAGGCGCCTCAGATGCGGCTGCGGCTCGGAGAACAGCCAGGTGCCGCCGGCGAGATAGGCGTCGCCTTGAGCAAAGCCTGTGAGCTCCGCGCGCTCATGCGGCCGGGCGACGGCTTCGATGCTGTTGAGGTCCATGCCGTCCGACGCGCCTCAGCCCCGCCCCACCGTGCACTCGATCTGGCCGTGCGGCTCGTCGGTGGGGACGAACACCTGCCCGTCGAAGGAGCGGCCGAACGGAGAGAGGTCGATCGGCAGATAGTGCTTGTTCGGGCAGGCGAGCGAGATCTCGGCGATCTCCGGCACCGCGGCGAGCACCGCCTCGCCCATCAGATACATGGTGTTCTGCACGCCGGGACTGTAGGTGGTGGCGAACACCTTGAGCGCCGCCTCGAATACATTGGCATTGGCCGCGGCATAGGAGACCGGCGCCGTGGACCAGAGCCAGGACGCGTCCATCGAAGTTGCGAACAAGCGGTCGGCGGTCGGCTTCAAGGTGGTGGCCTCGTCCATCCAGTAATTCTCCCAGCCGGACTCGGTCGTCTTCATGAAGGTGAAGCCTTCGATGCCGGAGCTGATCGTCGTGCCCGCGCGCGTCGCCGCGAGTTTCACGGACGGGCGTCCATTGGCGTCGAGCAGGAAGCTGTGGGCGTGGGGGGCGCCGTCGACGGCGAGGCGCGCCCATTTTGTCTCGCTGGCGAAGATTTCGACCTTCTCGACGTGGGCGTAGTGGTCGAGGAAATAGGCAGCGAGCGCGCTGGCGAATGCCTCGTTCTCGGCGCCGACATGGTTGCGGGCGACGATATTGACGATGTTCTTGATCGAGTCGGTGGCGATAACCGAGGCATTGTCACCCTCGGTATAGGACGCCTCGAACGCGCCGGAGAGCATGGCGCGGACCGTGAGTTCGCGCACCTCGTGCCGCTCGTCGTCGCGCTTCACCCGCATGATGCGCACGCGGCCCTTGCCGTAGGTGTTCTGGATCAGCGGCATCTGGCACTCCCACGGCGCTCGAATCCGGTCTGCGAAATCATAGGCATGCAGGAATCGGTCCGGCCAGTCCCACGTAATGGTACCCTCCTGAGAACGACCTCATCCTGAGGTGCCGGCCGTCAGGCCGGCCTCGAAGGATACCCGCCCCCCCGATGATCGTCTTCTGCTCGAGCATCCTTCCAGGCTCGCGGAGCCTTTCCTCGGGCTTGCCAAAGGCAAGACCCGTGGGCTCGCACCTCAGGATGAGGTCGTTCGGTCAGCGCAGCGGCACCGCAGCCGCGCGGAACTCCGCCCATGGATCGGCCGCCTTCAGCCGCTTGGCGATGTTCTCCACGGTGAAGACATTCGCCCTGCCCAGACCGTCGAGCTCGTCCCACGTCACCGGTGTCGCCACGCCGGCGCCGGGGCGGGCGCGGGTGGAATAGGGCGCAACGGCGGTGGCGCCGCGGGCATTGCGCAGATAGTCGACGAAGATGCGATCGTCGCGCTTTGCCTTCGCCGCCTGGGCGACGATGTGGTCCGGCGCATCTTGCGCCATGGCCTCGGCGAGCGCGTGGGCGAAGTCCTTCACCTGGTCCCAGCCGGCCTTCGGCGCCAGCGGCGCCACCACATGCAGCCCCTTGCCGCCGGACGTCTTGACGAAGGCCTTGAGGCCGGCCGCCTCAAGTCGCGCCCTCACCTCGCGTGCTGCGGCGACCATCTCCTTCCAGTCGATGCCGGCGCCGGGATCGAGATCGAAGATCATCTGGTCGGGCGTCTCCAGCGTCTTGACCAGCGCGCCCCAGGGATGGACCTCCAGCACGCCGGACTGCACCAGCGCGGTGAGCCCGTCGAGACCATCGATGACGAGGAAGGGCTCGGCCTCATCGTCTCCCGGATCGGCGACCTGGCGGATCGCCTTGTTGATGCCGCGCCAGGCGTGCTTCTGGAAAAAGCAGGCCTCGGTCACCCCGTCCGGACAGCGCAGCAGCGCCAGCGGGCGGGCCACCACATGAGGCGCGATGCGCTCCCACACCGTGGCGTAGTGCTCGGCAAGGCGCTGCTTGGTGACGCCGTCCTCCGGCCAATAGAGCCGGTCGGGATGGGTGAGCTTGATTGTCGCCTGCGTTGCGGTATCGGGCTTGGCATTGGCGGGTTTGGCTTTGGCGGTCTTCGGCACGATGTCCTCCCGGCTGAAGTCGCGACATTGAGCCTCGCGCGAACGGCCGCGGGCGTCCAGAGCGTGCTTTTCGGGTAGATAACGGCGCCTGCCGGGAGCAATAGATGGAACCCGCTCGTCCCGAAGGTATGTCCGTATGGTTGCCAGGTCCCGTTCGCCTTTCGCGCTTCACGGCCGCATCGCCCTCGTCACCGGCGCCGGACGCGGCCTCGGCTATGAGATGGCGAAGGCGCTGGCGCGAGCGGGCGCAACCGTCATCATCAATGGCCGCGATGCCGGGCGGCTCGAGGCGGCGGCGGGAACGCTGCGCGCCGAGACAGGCGGCGAGATCGGCATATCGGCCTTCGATGTCACCGACTACGCCGCCGCCCGTGCGGCCTTGGGGGTCATCGTCGCGGAGCGGGGGCGGCTCGACGTGCTCGTCAATAATGTCGGCGCGCGGGACCGCCGGCCGCTCGATGCCTTCAGCGCCGAGGAGGCGGAAAATCTCATCGCCACGGACCTGATCGCGCCGATGCTGCTGGCGCGCGAAGCGGGGGTGATCATGAAGCGCCAGGGTTATGGCCGGCTGATCTTCATGACCTCGATCGTCGGCCACGTCGCGAACCGCAACGATCCCGTCTACACCGCGGCAAAGGGTGGCGTGACCGGGTTGATGCGCGCTCTGGCGGTCGACCATGCGCGCGACGGCATCACCAGCAACGCCATCGCCCCCGGCATGTTCGCCACCGAGACCAACGCCCATCTGGTGGCGGATGACGATTTCTCGCGCTTCGTCGATGTGCGGGTGCCGATCGGCCGCTGGGGCAAGCCGGAGGAGATCGGCGCCGCGGCGGTGTTCCTGGCCTCCGACGAGGCGTCCTTCGTGAATGGCCACGTGCTGACGGTGGATGGCGGGCAGACGGTGAGGATGTAATCCTCTCCAATCATCGTCATCCCGGCCGAAGCGCAGCGTAGAGCCGGGATCGCAAGAAGGTGCCGATCAGCGCCTTCCTACGATCCCGGATCGGCCTTCGGCCGTCCGGGATGACGATGATTGGGACTAGAGAAACGCGGACGCCACCTCCGGCGAGTGCGTCAAGGCATGCGCCATATATTCCAGCGCACTCTTCACCTTCTCCCGGTTCACCGGGCCGCCGAGGCAGACCCGGGCGGCTTCCGGAGGGATGCCGTCGACGGTGAAGACATCGCTCGCCACCACGCCGATGCCGGTGGAGAGCATGTGGCCGACAAAGGCGGAGCGGGTCCACGGCTCGGGCAGTTCGACCCAGAGATTGAAGCTGATCGGATCGGCGCGGAAGCTTCCGGCCGGCAGGATCTCCGCCGCCAGCCGCTGCCGTGCCGCGGCCTCGGCGCGGATGAAGCGCAGCAGCGTGTCGGCAGTGCCGTCCTCGATCCAGCGCGTCGCCAGCGCCACGGTCAGCGGCGAGGCCATCACGTTGGCCGCGCGCAGCGCCGCCGAGAACGGCCAGCCGGCGCGGGCCTCCGGCACCACGACGTAGGCCGTGCGCAGGCCGGCGCCGATGCACTTCGCCAGGCCGGCGACATGCCAGGTGAGGTCGGGCGCGATTGCGGCGAAGGGCGGCAGGCCGTGGGCCGGGATGAAGCCATAGGCGTCGTCCTCGACGATCGGCACGTGGAAGCGCCGGGCAACGGAGGCGATGGCGGTGCGCCGCGCCTCGGGAATGGTGAGCGTCGTCGGGTTCTGCAGGGTCGGGTTGAGATAGAGCGCCTTGGGCGCGAGCTTGCGGCAGGCGTCGGCAAAGGCGTCGGGATCGATGCCGTCGGCATCCATCGGCAGGCCGACGAGGCGGAGGCCCAGTTGCGCGGCGATGGATCGGGCGCCGGGATAGGTGATGGCCTCGCACAGCACGGTGTCGCCGGGCTTTGCCAGCAGCGTGAAGATGCCGAGCAGCGCCGGGTGGGCGCCGGGAGTGACGAAGATGCGCTCTTGCGAGGGCACCAGCGCGCGCCGGCCGAGCCAGGCGGAAGCGGCGTCCTTGTCCGCCGGGGCGCCGCCGAAGCCCTGATAGCGCAGCAGCGCCACGAGATCGCGCGCCACCTCGGCGAGGCCGTCCTGCATGCGCTCGATGAGCGCCGGATCGTCGGGCTCCGGCGGCAGGTTCATCGAGAGATCGACGATCTCCCGGCCGGGCGCCCGGCTCGGAGCGTTGCGGAGGTTCGGTCGTGGATGGCCGCTGACGAAGGTGCCCTGCCCGACCCGGCTCTCGACGAGGCCACGCTTCTGCGCCTCGACATAGCCGCGCGCCACCGTGGTGAAGTCGATATCGAGCCGGCTGGCGAGCTTCCTTTGCGGCGGCAGGCGATCCCCTATCGCAAGGCGCCCGGCGCGGATGTCGTCGGCGATCAGGTCGGCGATGGCGAGATAGCGCGGCTTGTCGGAGCGGGAGAGGTCGGGCGTCCAGTCGGGCATGGCGTTCTGCTTCGTCTTCTCTTCTCGGGCTTGTCGTCATCCAGGACGGCCGTCAGGCCGAGCCGGGATCGCGCAAACGTTCTTCACCTTCCTACGATCCCGGCTCTGCGGCTTCGCCTTCGGCCGGGATGACGCCGTCAACGCGCCGCTACAGCGAGCGACCGGATTGACTGTATAATGTTGCAAAGGTGGTCTGTCACCCGTGGACTCCATATTGCAGCATCAAGGGTGTGGATGTTGCGGGACCGCCGCCATGCCCTGGAATCGAGCAATCTCTTGCCTTCTTCGCATGCTTTCGCCTCCGAGCCGGGCAGGAGGAATTTCGTTCCAATCGTCCGATTGTATGTATTATTGAATGCAATTTGACTGTTCTGATGATTCTTCCTGCAAACAGTCAATTGGCACATTGATTGCAATCCTTATTGGCGTGATGCCGGCAAGCGCCGGTCCTCAGATCCAGCCCAGATTCCCGCCAAGGAGTGCAACATGCCCGCAGTCACCGCCGCCGCCCACCAGAAGGGCGACTTCCTAGTCGATTACGAAGACAAGAAGTTCGAGGACGTCAAAGCCGCCCCTGGCGAAAAGGCGCTCGTCACCTTCCATACCGTCGCCTTCGAAGGCTCGATCGGTCTGGTCAACCTGCTCCAGGCGCTGCGCCTGAAGCGCAAGGGCTTCGACACCTCGGTGCTGCTTTATGGGCCCGGCGTCACCCTCGGCGTGCAGCGCGGTTTCCCGAAGCTCGGCGACGAGGCCTTCCCCGGACATCTGAACTTCAACAACCAGATCACCAAATTCATGGAAGAGGGCGGCAACGTCTATGCCTGCCGATTCGCGCTCCAGGCGCTCTATGGCCACGGCGAGCCCTCGCTGATCCCCGGCATCATACCGATCAGCCCGCTCGATGTGCTCGACCTCATCCTGCTCCACCGCAAAGACGATGCCTTCATGCTCCACACCTGGACGCTCTGAGGCGGGAATCCAAAGGAGGCCACCATGGCCGGGAAGCGAACGGTTCGCGCCGCCGCGGTGCAGATCGCGCCCGATCTCGACAGCGTCGAAAGCACGCTCACCCGCGTGCTCGAGGCGTTGGACGAGGCGGCGGGGAAGGGCGCGGAGCTCGTGGTCTTCCCCGAGACCTTCGTGCCCTGGTACCCCTATTTCTCCTTCGTCTATCCGCCGGTGCTCACCGGTGGAGAGCATCTGCGGCTCTACGAGAACGCCGTGGTGGTGCCCGGCCCGGTGACGGAGGCGGTTGCCTCCGCCGCCCGGCGGCAAAAGGTCGTCGTCGTGCTCGGGGTGAACGAGCGCGACCATGGCTCGCTCTACAACACCCAGCTGGTGTTCGACGCCGACGGCGCGCTCAAGCTCAAGCGCCGCAAGATCACGCCCACTTTCCACGAGCGAATGATCTGGGGGCAGGGCGACGGCGCGGGGCTCCAGGTGGTGGACACGCAGGTCGGCCGTGTCGGCGCGCTGGCCTGCTGGGAGCACTACAATCCTCTCGCCCGCTACGCACTGATGGCGCAGCACGAAGAGATCCATATCGCGCAATTCCCCGGCTCTCTGGTGGGGCCGATCTTCGCCGAGCAGATCGAGGTGACGATCCGCCACCACGCGCTGGAGAGCGGCTGCTTCGTCGTCAACTCCACCGGCTGGCTCACCGAGGAGCAGATCGCCCGCATCGCCCCGGACGAGAAGCTGCGCCGCGCGCTGACCGGCGGCTGCATGACGGCGATCATCTCGCCGGAGGGCAGCCATGTGGTGCCGCCACTCACCTCGGGCGAAGGGATCCTGATCGCCGATCTCGATCTCGGCCTCATCACCAAGCGCAAGCGGATGATGGATTCGGTCGGCCATTACGCCCGGCCGGAACTGCTCAGCCTCACTCTCGACAATCGTCCGGCCGCCCCGATGCAGGCGGTGACGACCTTCCCAGTTCTTTCAGGGAGCGACCCCGATGAAGCCGATGGATCTGACGAGCGATCTCGCGCCGCTGCCGGCGGAGCGCCTGATCAACGAGTTGCAGTCCTACGGGGTGCGGCTCGTTGATCCCAGGGCCGGGGCGGACAGCCGCCGCGGCGGGGCGGGGCCGTCCGATCACAAGGCGCTGACCATTGACGGCATGACGGTGATGGTGCCGGTGCACACCGCGCCGGCCTTCGAGAGCCCGTATCTGGTCGAGAAGCCGGACGCGTTCGGCCGCAGCCGCATCAGCCGCGACGGGCTGAGCCTCGGCGAGGTGACGTTCCCGCTGCAGCCGAAATTCTATGGGCTAACAACGGCGGACGGCATCCCCTACTCCAAGATCGCGGTGCTGCACGGGCGCGACGTGCTGGCGACGACCGTCCTCCAGACCTGCATCCGCTATCAGAGCCGCACCAGGACCTGCCAGTTCTGCGCCATAGGCCAATCGCTCGCCGCCGGCCGCACCATCGAGCGCAAGACCCCGGCCCAGCTCGCCGAGGTAGCAAAAGCGGCGGTCGAACTCGATGGCGTCAAGCACATGGTGATGACCACCGGCACGCCGCCCGGCAAGGATCGCGGTGCGTCAATCCTCACCGAGAGCGCGGCGGCCATCAAAGCCGCGGTCGAGCTCCCGATCCAGGCGCAGTGCGAGCCGCCGGACGACGACGCCTGGTTCATGCGCATGCGCGAGGCCGGGGTCGACGCGCTTGGCATGCATCTGGAAGCGGTGACCGAGCCGGTGCGCCAGCGCATCATGCCCGGCAAGGCGCAGGTCTCGCTGGAGCGCTATTTCCAGGCCTTCGAGGCGGCGGTGCCGGTGTTCGGGCGCGGCCAGGTCTCGACCTATATCCTCGCCGGGCTCGGCGATGCCCGCGAGGAGATCCTCGACATCTGCCGGCGGCTGACCGCGATCGGGGTCTATCCCTTCGTGGTGCCGTTCGTGCCGATCTCCGGCACGCCGCTGGAGAGCCACCCGACGCCCTCCCCCGCCTTCATGCATTCCATCCTCGGCCCGCTCGCAGGCATGCTGATTGCGAGCGGATTGAAGGCCATCGACGTGAAGGCCGGCTGTGCCAAATGCGGCGCCTGCTCGGCGCTCTCCACCTATGAGCGGAGGGCCTGCTCGTGATGTTCGAGCCGTTCAAGCCCTTTATCGCCAGCGCCTTCACTGTGAAGTACGCCACCGATCCGTGGGAGCGCGAAGGCGCCGCCCGGCTGCGCAGGGACGTGTTCTGCGCGGAGCAGGGCATCTTCGATGGCGACGATCGCGATGCCATCGACGCCGTCGCCACGCCGATCGTCGCGCTCTCGATGCTCGGCATCGCCGCCGGTGACGTGGTCGGCACGGTGCGTATCCATGAGGAGACGCCGGGGCTGTGGTGGGGCTCGCGGCTTGCGGTGGCGGCGGACCATCGCAGCGCCGGCGCACTCGGCCCCGCCTTGATCCGGCTCGCCGTCTCTTCCGCGCATGCCCGCGGCTGCACAAAGTTCCTGGCCAACGTGCAGGCGCAGAACGGCTTGCTGTTCCGCCGCATGCGCTGGCGCATCGTCGAGGAGTTCGAGCTGCTCGGCCGCCCGCATCTGCGTATGGAGGCGGACCTCGCTTATTACCCTCCCTTCGCGGATGCCGAGACCGGCTTCCACGCCCATTCGCGAAAGGCGGCGTGATGTTGAGCATGCTCGCCGAAACCCTCCGCACCAGCCATGGGCTCAAGGCCAAGGCCGATATCGCTCTTGCCGCCGCGCGGCTCGGCATTTCGGGGCTCAGCGCCGTGCCGGTCGGCGACGATTGCGCGGCGATCCCGGACGGCGATGGCTATCTGCTCTTCGCCATCGAAGGCTTCATGAACGAGTTCGTGGCGGGCGATCCCTGGTTTGCCGGCTGGTGCGGGGTGATGGTCAATATCTCCGACATCGCCGCCATGGGCGGGCGCCCGATCGCCGTGATCGATGCGATCTGGGCCGACGGCGAGGAGCAGGCGAGCCCGGTCCTGGAAGGGCTGCGCGCAGCGTCCGAGCGGTTCGGCGTGCCCCTCGTCGGCGGCCATACCAATATCAGGACCGATCGTGGCCAGCTCTCGGTCGCGATCCTCGGCCGGGCGAAGCGCTTGCTCACCAGCTTCGACGCCGTGCCCGGCGAGCGGCTCATCGCCGCCATCGATCTGCGCGGCGCCTATCGCGAGCCCTTCGCCAATTGGCAGGCGGCGATCGATGCCCCCGGCGAGCGGCTGCGTGCCGATCTCGAATTGCTGCCGTTGATCGCCGAGAGCGGGCTGGCGCGCGCCGCCAAGGACATCAGCCAGGGCGGGATCGTCGGCACCGCGGCCATGCTGGCCGAATGCTCCGGCGTCGGCATCGCCATCGATGTGCTTGCCGTGCCGAGGCCGGACGGCGTCGAGCTGCGGCGCTGGCTGCTGAGCTTTCCGAGCTACGGCTATCTGCTCGCGGTGCGGCCCGCGGATATACCGGCCGTGACCGCGCTGTTCGCCGCGCGCGGAATTGCGAGTGCCGATATCGGCGCGATCACCGCCGATCGCCGCGTCACCATCACCGACGGCAGCGCCACCGAGACGATCTGGGATTTCGCCCGGCAGTCTTTGCTCGGGTTCGGCCCGGCGGGGGGGAAGGCGGAGGCGGCGGCATGAAGGCGCTGCGCATCGCCATACTCGCCCATTCCACCAATCCGCGCGGCGGAGTGGTGCATGCGCTGGAGCTCGCCGACGCGTTGGTGAAGCTCGGCCATGAGCCCGTGGTGCATGCCCCGGATGCCAAGGGTGCCGGCTTCTTCCGCGAAAGCCTCTGCGAGACCGTCTCGGTACCGGCCTCGCCGGTCGGCAGCGACGTAACGCAGATGGTGGAGATCCGCGCCGCCGACTATGTCCGGCACTTCGAGGATCCGGCGCATCGCCGCTTCGACGTCTTCCATGCGCAGGACGGCATTTCCGGCAATGCTCTGGCGACGCTCAAGCAATGCTCCAGCATTGCCGGCTTCGCCCGCACTGTTCACCACATCGATGCCTTCCGCGATCCGCGGCTCAGCGCCTTGCAGGCCCGGGCGATCGTAGCCGCCGACCGGCATTTCACCGTCAGCCGGCTCTGGCAAGCCGAGCTCGAGCAACGCCATGGCATTGTTTCGGCAATGGTCGGCAACGGCGTCGATACCGCGCGCTTCTCGCCCGATCGCGACGGGCGCGAGGCGGGATTGCGCGAACGACTCGGCATCGGCGCCGGACCGGTGGTGCTCAGCGTCGGCGGCGTCGAAGCGCGCAAGAACACAATCCGGCTGCTCGAGGCCTTCGCCCAGCTCCATGTCATGCACCCGAATGCGCAGCTGGTCATTGCCGGCGGCGCCACCGTGCTCGACCACCACGCCTACCGGGAAGAATTTATAACCGCGCTTTCCGGCGCCGCGCTGCCGGCCCATGCGGTGATCGAGGCCGGTCCGGTACCGCAAGAAAACATGCCGTCGCTTTACCGGCTTGCCGATGTTCTGGCCTTTCCCTCGGTAAAGGAAGGCTTCGGCCTCGTCGTGCTGGAGGCGCAAGCGAGCGGCGTGCCGGTCATCGTCTCGCGCATCGCGCCCTTCACCGAACATCTCATCGACGAGGAGGTGGTGTGGTGCGACCCACAGAATGCCGGCTCCATCGCCAATGCGCTCGCCGCCGCGCTCACCTCCGAGCTTGCCGCCCGGCTCAAGTCTCGGGGGCCGGCGGCTGCCCGGCGCCATGACTGGGAGCAGGTGGCGTCCGCCCATATCGAGACCTATCAAACCTTGCGGGAGCGCGCCTATGCCTGAGATGCGCTTCCATATCCGCTGGCCCGACGGCAGCCTCGAGCGCTGCTATTCGCCCTCGCTGGTCATCAAGGACTATTTCGCGCCTGGCGAGAGCTACCAGCTCGCCGATTTCCTGGAGCGCAGCCGCAGCGCGCTCACTATCGCCAGCGCGCGGGTCGCGGCGCGCTACGGCCATCCCTGTTCGCTCGCGCTCGGCCAGCTCGCCCGCATCGAGGCGGCCGGCGGGCGCTTCCTTGAAAACCCCGATGCACGCGTCGCCGTCGAAGCCTTCGACGAGTGAGCGCCGGAGATTCCGTCATGAACGCCGATCCTACCCCGCATCTTCCCGTCATAATCGTCGGCGGCGGCCAGGCCGGGCTTTCGACTAGTTGGCATCTGCAGCGCCGCGGCATCGAACATCTGGTGCTGGAGAAGCATCGGGCGATGCACACCTGGGAGACCCAGCGCTGGGATAATTTCTGCCTGGTAACGCCGAACTGGCAGTGCGACCTGCCGGGCCACGCCTATTCGGGGCCGGACCCCGACGGCTTCATGAAGAAGGATGAGATACTCTCCTATCTCAAAGGCTTCCGCGCCGCGGTCGCTCCGCCGATCCGCGAAGGCGTCGCAGTCTCGAAGGTGACGAGGCGCGAGGACGGCGCCTTCCATGTCGCGACCTCGGACGGCAACTACACCGCCGACCAGATCGTGGTCGCCTCCGGCGGCTATCATGAGCCGATCATGCCGCGCATGGCGGAACGCCTGCCGGTCTCGATCACCCAGATCCATTCGGCGCAGTATCGCAACGCCGAACAGCTTCCCGAAGGCGCGGTGCTGGTGGTCGGCTCCGGCCAGTCGGGCGCGCAGATCGCCGAGGATTTGCATCTTGCCGGGCGCAAGGTGTTCCTCGCGGTCGGCGCTGCGCCGCGCTGCGCCCGCTTCCATCGCGGCCGCGACGTCGTCACCTGGCTCGCCGACATGGGTTATTACGACATGCCGGTGGACCAGCACCCGTTGCGCGAAGGGGTGCGCGACAACACCAACCATTATGTCACCGGCCGTGACGGCGGGCGCGACATCGATCTGCGCAAATTCGCGCGCGAGGGCATGGAGCTCTATGGTGTGCTGCGCGACTTCGACGGCGAAAAGCTGATCTTCGACACCAATCTCACCCGGGCGCTCGACGACGCCGACAAGACCTATAACGGCATCAATGCCGCCATCGACAAGTACATTGCCGAGAACAATATCGGGGCGCCGCCGGGGACGATCTATGAGCCGGTGTGGCGGCCGGATGGCGAGCGCCCACATCTGACGCTCGAAGGTTCAAACATCACCTCTATTGTCTGGTGCATCGGCTTCAAGCCGGATTTCCGCTGGCTGGATGCGCCGGTCTTCAACGGCTCCGGTCATCCGAAGCACCGGCGCGGCGTCACGTCCGAGGAAGGAATCTATTTCATCGGCCTGCCCTGGCTGCACACCTGGGGTAGCGGGCGGTTCGGCAGCGTCGGACGGGACGCCGAATTCATCGTCAGCCACATGGCGGAACGCATGGATGCGCGCTCCTTATCGGCGCTTCTGAAGGTCGCGAGCTGAGGGATTCCCGGCATGAACTTCGCCTTTCCCTCGCTCGGCACGATCGGCGCTCTCGCCTGCCGTGACGTGCTGGACCGTATCATGCTCGGCATGCCGCATCTCAGCCTTGGCGGACTGTCCGAGACCTGGCTCCTGAAGGAGCTCGGCCATCGCCATTGGCAGTTGCTTGCCCAACTCGCGGGACGCGCGGTGCCGGACTTCCGCGATCCCGAAGGCAATCCGGTCTATGCCGCCTTCTGTGCGGTGACGATCAACGATGCGGCGTTCGGCGTGCTGCGCGAGCATGACGAACTCGCGATCGAATCGCGGATCGCCCGTATCTCCCGTACCCAATTCGCCAGCCTGCACGAACTGCGCTGCCGCGGCCGCAGCGTCGGCCGGGTGGAACTGTCGTCCGTCTTCGTCAAGCGCGGCATACCGGGGCGCAATCGCTCGGTCGCCCGTGTCGCACTCGACCTGTTTCCCGAGGCGGCCCCGACAACGGGGTTCGGCGGCGCTGCGGCGCTGGCGGCGCGGCTGCGCGGCGGCGACTGGGACGAGCATTTCGGCTTTGCCCGCGCGGCTGGACGGATGCACCGGGAGATGACGATCAATCCCTGCCCATCGCAGGATTTCAACGGTGCCGATTTCCTCTATTTCGCGGCGTTTCAGGCCTTCGTCGATCGCGCTGAATGGGAATTCTTCAACTTAAGTACAAGTTCGACACTTCAACGTGACATTCTCTATTATGGCAATGTCGAGATCGGTGACCGCGTCGTGGTGCGGCTGATGGGCGAGCGTCTTGGTGCCAGCCGCCTCGCGCACTGGTGCCGGATCGTCCGTAATGCGGATGATGCTGTGCTCGCCGATGTCTTCACCGAAAAATTGATCGCGCTCGACTGATCATCTCCAGATGATCGTCGACGGCGCGCGCGAAGCCGCATAGAGCGAACCGGCCTGGAATAGGCAGGAGAGCAATATGCCGAGCTTCAGCGAACGCTTGCGTGCCGACAATGCCACGAACTGGAATGCTGCAATAAACCATCGTTTTGTGGACGAAATCTTCCGCGGCGCGGTGCCACACCAGGTGATGCGGCGCTATCTGGTCCAGGATTATCAGTTCATCGACCGCTTCGTCGCGCTGCTCGGCGCCGCCATCGCCAGCGCCGATCTCTATCCCGCGCGGATCCGGCTCGCCCAGTTCGCGGCGATGATCACGAGCGACGAAAACACCTATTTCCAGCGCTCGTTCAATGCATTGGGTGTTCCCGAGAGCGAGCGCAACGAACCCCCGCTGGCCGCTGTCACCACCCAGTTCCGGGCATTGCTGACGGACGCGGCGGAAAGCCGGCGCTATGCCAATTGCCTCGCCGTGCTCACCGTCGCCGAGGGCATCTATCTCGAATGGGCCGACCAAAAGTATCCGTTGCCGGCGGATTTCATCCATGCCGAGTGGATAACGCTCCACAACGCTCGCGGATTCCGTGATTTCGTCTACTGGCTGCGCTCGGAGCTCGACCGTATTCACGACCTCATCGATGATTCCGAACGGAAGAGTGCCGCAGAATACTTTCGTCGGACAGTCGATCTGGAGCGTGCGTTCTTCGATTACATCTACGAATAGACATAGAGGAAGACGAGAATCTAATCTATAGCTGGACTGATCAGCGGGCGCTGGCGCATCCTTGAGCGAACTCGTCCGGCTGCGCTCATTGCATTGGCAAGTCGCCGAGCAAATACTTTGGGTGGTGAGTCTCGGGAATCGTTGGCGTACGGTAAGGATATCCCGATTTGATTGAGTACGTCTCTTATTAAGCTTGGCTTTCGGCAAAGTCGGGCGCACTTCGGCGAGGAACAACGAGTCTATATTCTCAGGAATTTGTTTATGCAGATATTGTTCCCGTGTTGACGTTTCCATAAATGCTGTTAAATCCCGGTCGTTGCCATGGAGGAAATAAATGTCTGAACAAAGCAGCTCGACCACCGATTTTCTCGGCCTGACGGCAGACGTCGTCGCCGCGTTCGTCGGTAACAACTCGGTCCCGGCGTCTGAGCTGCCGGAACTCATTTCAAAGGTCCACGGCGCGCTGCTTCGCCTCGGCAATCCGGCCCCGGTGGTCGCTGACGAAGTGCTGAAGCCGGCGGTGTCGATCAAGAAATCGGTCACCCCCGAATATATTGTGTGCCTGGAAGACGGCCTGAAGTTCAAGTCGCTGAAGCGCCATCTGCGTACCAAATACAACATGACCCCTGAGGAATACCGCGCCAAGTGGGGTCTGCCGAACGACTATCCCATGGTGGCGCCGAGCTATGCTGCAGCGCGGTCGAACCTGGCCAAGAAGATGGGCCTCGGCCAGCAGCGCAAGAAGCCGACCCCGCCGCCCGCGCCCGTCAAGGGCCGCGGCCGCGCCAAGAAGGTCGCCGCCTGAGACGTTGCGCATTGCGGGGCGGAGATTCCGCCCCGCTGAACAGCAGAGCCCTTGTCGATACGGATGGACATCATCCGCATCGACAAGGGCTCTGTGCGTTGCGAAGACTTCGCCCTCGAAGGGCGGGTGTGGCTTCAGCCGGGAATACCCGCCGGCTGCTGCTGGGTGATGCAATGAATATTGCCGCCGCCGAGCAGGATCTCGCGGGTCGGCAGGCCGATCACCTGGCGATCCGGAAACAGCTTCGCCAGGATGCCGCGCGCCTCCTCGTCAGTGCGCGGATCGAGCTCGGGCATCAATATCAGGCCATTGCCGATATAGAAATTGGCGTAGGACGCACCTAACCGCTCGCCGGCGCCTCGGCTCATCGTGCCGTGCGAGGGCGGGCTAGCGTCGATGGCTTCCTGAGCGGTGCGGAGCAGCGGCCCTGGCAGCGGCAGCTTGACGATCTCGAGCGCGCGACCGTGCGCGTCCCGGGCCTTTGAGAGCCGCTCATAAGCATCGCGCGAGATGGCATATTGCGGATCGCTCGGGTCCTCGCACCAGGTGAGTGCCACCACGCCCGGGCGCACGAAGCAGGCGAGATTGTCGATATGGCCGGAGGTCTCGTCGTTTATCAGCCCGGCGCCGAGCCAGATCACGGTCGAGACGCCGAGATAATCCTTGAGATGTTCCTCGATCTCGACGCGGGTGAGCTCGGGATTGCGGTTCGGATTGAGCAGGCACTCCTCCGTGGTGAGCACCGTGCCCTTGCCATCGACATGGATAGAGCCGCCCTCCAGCACCAGAGGCGCCCGATAGCGTGGGGCGCGCTCCACCTCCAGCACCTTGGCGGCGAGCAGCCGGTCCGCCTCCCAGGGCGCATAGAGCCCACCCCAGGCGTTGAACTCCCAGTCGACGCCGCGCAGCCGGCCCTTGGCATCGGTGACGAAGCTCGGTCCGCTGTCGCGGCACCAGGAATCGTCGGTGGAGGTCTCGATCAGCCGCACATGAGCGGGCAACCGGGCGCGGGCATTGGCCCACTGGTCTGCCGAGACCAGCATGGTGAGCGGCTCGAAGCGGGCGATGGCGCTGGCGACCGCGGCGAAGGCGGCCTGTCCCGGCCCCGCCCCGTTGCGCCAATTGTCCGCCCGCTCCGGCCAGATCATCCAGCAGCCGGCATGCGTCTCCCATTCGGCGGGCATGCGGAAGCCGTCGGCGGCGGGCGTAGAGGAGAGCGTCTCGGCCATGGCGCCGGGCCTCAGCGTGCACTGGCGACGGGATGGCGCCCGTCCAGCGTCGCCAGCGCGCCATAAAGCTCCGGCCGGCGGTCGCGGAACACGCCCCATGAGCGGCGCTGCTGCGCGACGGCATCGAGATCGAAGGTCGCGGTCAGCACCGTCTCTTCCTCGCGGCCCGCTTCCGCAACCTTCGCGCCGGTGGGATCGGCGATGAAGGACGAGCCGTAGAAGGTCATGGAGGTGCCGTTGCGGCCATCCTCACGGCCGATGCGGTTGGAGGCCACGAGCGGCACCAGGTTCGCCCCGGCATGGCCCTGCATGACGCGCTGCCAATGGCTTGAGGAATCGAGGTGAGGGTCGTGCGGCTCGGAACCGATCGCGGTCGGATAGAGCAGCACCTCGGCGCCCATCAGCGCCATGGCGCGCGCGCATTCCGGGAACCACTGGTCCCAGCAAATGCCGACGCCGATACGGCCAGCCCGGGTCTGCCAGACCCGGAAGCCGGTGTCGCCGGGGGTGAAGTAGAATTTCTCGGTATAGCCCGGCCCATCCGGGATGTGGCTCTTGCGGTAAAGGCCGAGCACGCTGCCGTCGGCATCGATCATGGCGAGGCTGTTGAAGGCGGCCTCGCCGGCGCGCTCGAAGAAGCTGAGCGGCAGCACCACGCCGAGCTCGCGGGCGAGGCTCGAGAAATGCGCGATCAAAGGGTTGCCCTCGAAGGGCTGGGCGAGGCCGAGATGCTCGTAGAGCTGGTCCTGGCAGAAATAGGGGGTCTCGAAGAGTTCCTGCAGCAATATCAGCTGCGCCCCGCGGCCTGCTGCGGCGCGCACCAGTCGCTCGGCACGGGCAATATTGCCGGCGCGATCCCAATCGCAGGCCATCTGGGTCGCGGCGACGGTCAGGCTGCGCATGCGGCTCTCCGGTTCTGCCCCGGCGCGACGGGAGGATCCGCCCGCGGCTCGATTTCCAGCAACGCCCTCTGTCTTACCGCCGGCGGCAAGGTCGCGCCAGAGAATGCGGGCTCGGTGAAAAAAGCCGACGCCAAGCCTGTTGCAATCGCCCGCAGCATGGGGCATAGAAGCGGCCCATTCGAGGCGCCGGCCCGACGGCCACGTCCTTCGAAGGAGCGGTGCGGGTGTAGCTCAGGGGTAGAGCACAACCTTGCCAAGGTTGGGGTCGTGGGTTCGAATCCCATCGCCCGCTCCAAATTCTCCCATAAATCAATGATCCTGGCCGACTCATTGTTCGTCGGTGACTTCGGCCGCCTCTGGACACTCTCCAGCCACGGCGCGGCCCCGAATTTTGCGCGCCGCAAGCGCCTTGGTGTGAAGCACCTCGCGCTTTATCAGACCGCTCCGCTCGCTGCGCCGCCTCGGCCGGCCGGAAGAGGTGGCGTCGGCTGCCCTGTTTCTTGCGAGTGACGAAAGCAGCTTCATCACCAGCGCGGAACTCAGTGTCGACGGCGGCACGGCTCAGGTCTGAAACATGAGGCCGATGGAGCGAAGCATCGATTGTGGCCGCTGCTGTATCCTTCAATTTCCGCCCGTCTGCAGGCGCTGGAGAACGGCCGCGACACCCTTGGCAGTGAGCCGCAGGAACGTCGCCTCGCGCTCAATCAGCTCTTCCTCGAGCAGATGATCGAGAACGCCTTCCAGGTTCACCTCGGGTAGCGATCTCTCCAGGCTGTCCAACAGTTCGCCAATAGTAAGGGTAGTGATGCGGTGGATCCGCCAGTACCTGTAGATCGCCATGAGGACGTCGAAGTCACGCTCGTCCATGTATCCGCGCCTCCCGGATCGAGAATAGCGGGTCCTGAAAATCAGTTCCATTTTAGAGATGATATAGACCAAACACCTGAAGGCGGTTGCGGCCGCAACTGGCGCTTCAGCGATACATCCGCCGTTGTCGAGCCCCTCGCGCGGCTATTCAGTTCGCCCAGTGCAATCCCGAACCGAGCGATATCCATGAATGGCCATCGCAGTGCCGGGGGTCAAATCTCGCGAGCTGAAGGCGCATCGTGGGCCCATCGCGCGATGGCGGTTACTCCGCCAAAGCACGGCCAAAGATAGACCCTCCTGTACTGAATTGAGCGAATCGATATTTCAATTCTTGACGTATCGCTGTTTTGACGTGCGGCATTGGCGACATGGCCGGATCTTTCACAGCTAAGTGCCACAGTGTGAAAACCGCTCGCGCGGCCCTCGACTGACCGCCGGTGCGAGCCCGCGATCGCCCAGGGATGCTGAAAAGGCGCGCATATTCACGAAATTGACACCTACACCGGCAGTTGCAGCAATTTGTAGCTACCAAGGCGCAAATGTGACGAAAATCGAAATCGATCAACCCGCGTCGGTTTTTGATAAGACGCTGCTTCCGTCCGCGTAGAATTTCATGGAATAGGCAGACGTCGTATAGCCAAGGTCAATCTTGGTGATATGATTCTCTCTACAACTATAAAAATCGAACGACTAGGGAGAGATGCAAGCACAGGCTCTGGGGCCTTCAGCTAAATACCTTCTCATTATTGGTAGTAATTTACCATAACCGATATCGAGCGGTGTTGGCATGGATTTTTATTGTGCAACCGAATTCCGGGCGGAAGAGACGCATGGCTTCGTCGGGCTCGCCAATTTCAGCGTCCTGAAGACCAGCGCGGGGTTGGGCTGGTCGTCCGTCTTTCTCTCAACTCAGGCCGAGCTGCCTTACACGCGGGGTTTCGACGCGCGACCGGACATTCTGGTCGGAGTGCTCAATGCCGGCTCGCTCAGTGGCAGGCTCACGATTCGCAACTCCAGCAATGAAGTGCGCGCGCTGCCCGGCGCGGTGTGCATCGTGCCGAATGGCGCCAGCTGCCATGTCGACCTGAAGGCGCCCATCCGGACGACCCATCTCTATATCCGACGGGCGGTGTTCGACGAGGTGGCGGAGAGCATCTGCCAGGAGCTGCCGGAAACGATACAGATCCTTCCGCGGGCCGGGACTTTCGATCCCTTCGTGGAACAGCTCTGCCACGAGGCGCGCGAGGCGCTCGACGGCGATCCGCGTTCGTCGGGATTATATATCGACCACATCGTCCGAGCTTTGGCCGCGCATCTGCTGAGGAAACATTCAAGCCTCGGGCCGCAGGCCGTGCAGGCGCCGGATGGCAAGCTCAGCGCCAGGAACCTCACTCGCATCCGCGAGACTGTGGAAAGCCGGCTCAGTGATCAACTGTCGATAAGCGACATCGCCGCGGGAACGGGGATGGGGCCGGACCATCTCGGTCGCCTGTTCAAGCAGACCACGGGCATGACGCTGTACCAGTTCGTCATCCGATGCCGGATCGATCGCGCTCGGCGCTTGCTCAGCGAAACCAAGACACCCACCGCGACCATTGCCCTCGAATGCGGATTCTCCGATCAAGTGAGTCTGACGCGGACATTTCGCAGGGTCGTAGGCACCACTCCGGCAGCGTTCCGCCATCAGGCGCAGAAATGAGTGTCGCCTCCTTGCGACAGGCATTCGTTAGCTCACAAGCTATATCGGATTTAGCCTAAAGAAATCATCCTTGGAAAAGACGTTGCGTCACGCAGCATGCTTCCTCTACGGCGCCTTCACAGTTTTGAGCGCGCCCATATGTGATTCGCACTGTTTCTGATCTGCTGGCCTGCAACTTGAGCACAACCGGAATGACGGGTGCGCGCCCACGGGCGCGCTCTCGAAGAGGCTCTGAATTCTCGAAAACTACCTGCCCACTCACCTGTTCTATGCCGCGCTGATGGGGATGTCGGCGCTGACCTGCACGCGTGCTGTCCGACCGGATACGAACGGATTGGCAGATCAAGGTTCACGCGGGCGGTAGTCAAGGGGAAAACTTATGCCGGCTACAGTCACCACCAAAGCTGACGGCTCTGCCCGAACCGTATCCTTGTCGGACATCGAGGTGAACGCGCCCAGTGTCGTCACCCTGCCCTACAGTCCGCGCGATGTCGCGGCCTACCACCGTGAGGGCCTCGACCTGATCCTGCGGCTCCATTCGGGAGCCACGATCCGCATCGAGAATTTTTTCGCGACCTTCGAAGGCGGGCAGCAGAACGATCTCGTGCTGCAGGATGACGACGGGACGCTCTGGCAGGGGCAACACTCGTCCGGCCTGGCGGATTTCCATTTCACCGAGATTGCTTCGGTCGATCAGCTCGTGGGCGCAAGCATAGCGCCTGTCCTCCTGGCGCTCGGCGCCCTTGCTGGCGGCGCCGCTCTCATTGCCGGCGGTGGTGGTGGCGGCGGCGGCCGCGACGACACGGATGCTGACGCCGACGCAGATGCTGACGCCGACGCGGATGCGGATGCCGACGCGGACGCCGATGCGGATGCTGACGCTGACGCTGACGCCGATGCGGATGCCGACGCGGACGCCGATGCTGACGCCGATGCGGACGCTGACGCCGATGCGGATGCGGATGCTGACGCAGATGCTGACGCCGATGCGGATGCCGATGCTGACGCCGATGCGGACGCTGACGCCGATGCGGATGCGGATGCTGACGCAGATGCTGACGCCGATGCCGATGCGGATGCCGATGCGGATGCCGATGCGGACGCTGACGCAGATGCTGACGCGGACGCCGATGCTGATGCCGACGCGGATGCGGACGCTGACGCAGATGCTGACGCGGACGCCGATGCTGATGCCGACGCGGATGCGGACGCAGATGCTGACGCGGACGCCGATGCTGACGCGGATGCGGACGCCGATGCGGATGCTGACGCCGACGCAGAT
>JAQSWY010000137.1 GCA_029266425.1 Xanthobacteraceae bacterium | reverse complement strand
CCGAACAGGCCGGCGAAGGCCGCGTTCCACGGGGTCAGCCAGTCCCTGGAGATCTTACCCTCGAAGGCGACGTCGAAGAAGCTGTCCGCCAGCCCCTCCGGCACGCCGGTGGGGAAGGCGTTGGTCAGCACGACGATGCCGAGCTTCGCTTCCGGATAGATCGTCACCAGCGTGCGTGCGCCGACACTGAACGCCCCCGCATGCCCCCAGCTCAGCCCGTGCCGGCCGAACTCGACGTTCCAGCCGAGGCCGTAGAAGGAGGCGGCGCCGGTGACCGGGTTGTTGCCGCGCGCCATCAAGGGTTCGTGCGTCGCCGCGAGCGCGGCCGGTGTGGTGAGCGGGCGGCCATTGTAGCGGCCGCCGGCTATCTCCAGCCGCAGCCATTGCGCGAGGTCACGCACGTTGGAGGACACGCCGCCCGCCGGCGCCTGCGCATCCGGGTCGCGCTGGAGCTTCGCCGCCCATTTGCCGGGCGCGCCGATGTGCAGCTCCGCCCGGTTGGTCCGCTTGAGGAAATCGGCATGGCGCGAGGAGGTCGAGGTCATGCCGAGCGGGGCGTAGAGCTTCTCCTGCGCCACGTCCTCCCACGCCTTGCCGGTGGGCTTCGCCGCCGCTACCGCGCCCTCGGTGAGGCCGAAATTCGAGTAGGAGTAGCCGGCGCGGAAGCTGGAGGACGGCGGCACCAGCGCCAGGCGCTGGAGGATCGTTGCGCGGTTATAGCCGAGCGCCTCCAGCTCGTTGCCGGCGTCCCCCGGCAGGCCGGAGCGGTGGGCGAACAGGTCGCGGACGGTGAGTTGCTGCGTCGGATAGGCGCCCTGCAGCCGGAAGGACGGGTCCAGCGTCGCGATGGTGCTGTTCCAGTCCACCACCCGCTCACCCACCAGCACGGCGACCACGGTCGCCGAGATCGGCTTGGAGAAGGAGGCAAGCTGGAACACCGTCTCGGCGTCGACCGTCCCCGGCTTGCCCTCTTCGCGCACGCCGTAGCCCTTGACGAACACCGGCGCGTCGTCTTGCACCACGGCGATGGCGAGGCCGGGCACCTGCCCGTCCGCCACCGCCTGCTGCGCCATGTCGTCGAGCGCCGTCAGCGCCGCCTCCAGCCGCTCGCGTGGCACGGGATCGGCGGCCGCCGGGACGGTCAGCGCGGCAAGGGTGACAAAAGCGAGAATTCGGCGGCGCATGCGCTTCTCCCGGTGACGGACCGGGCGCAGTTTGGCCGAATGCGCCCGGTACTCAAGGGGGGAATGCGCCCGCGCGGGGCGTCTCAGCCCGCCTTGCCCAGCTCGGCGAGGCGGATTTCCTTCAGCAGCGCATCGACACCGCCGGCGAGGAATTCCTGCGTCTTGGGGTCGGCGAAGGCGCCGTCCTTTACCTTGTCGCCGACATTGGGGATGGCGAGGTGCGGATAGGTCACCACCCGCGCGCCCGCCGCGCTCAGCGATTCGCGCAGCTGCGCCTGCGCGCGGATGCCGCCAGTCGAGCCCGGCGAGGAGGTGACGACCAGAACCGGCTTGCCGATCAGCGCGCCCTTGGCATAGGGCCGCGAGCCCCAGTCGACGGCGTTCTTCATCGCGCCGGAGGTGCCGTAATTGTACTCGGGCGAGGCGAAGATCACACCGTCCGCCGCGACGATGGCCGCGCGCAGCGCCGCCGCGCCGGAAGGCTGGGTCGCGCCGTCCTCGTCCTGGTTGTAGAGCGGCACGTCGTTGAGGGTGAGCACGGTGAGTTCCGCCTTCGGCGCGATCGCCTTCTTCAGCGCCTCCAGCACGGCCGTGGAAAAGGCGCCGGAACGCAGGCTGCCGGAAATGCCGAGAAGCTTAGGGCGGTCAGTCATGGGAAACTCCAAAGGCGGCGTGCGCCGCAAAAAAAGTGATCCTGTATGATCTGGCGCGGGCTGCCCACCGGCTCAAGCCCGTTTCATTGCAACTGTGCACGGTCGCCATTGCAGTTCACGGCGAGGATTTGCGCCGGCCTGCGCAAAGCGTTGAAGCGACGGCACCGGCATGACGTTTCCCGTCGGCGCAAAGCGTGTTACCGATCGTTGCGCTGCAATAGAATGCAGGGGATTACCAGCCTTGATCCTGACCGATCGCGACATTCTCGACGCCATGGCGGAAGGCTCCGTGACCATCGAGCCCGAACCGCCGGCGGAGTTCTATGCGCCGAACGGGGTGGACCTCAGGCTCGACAGCCGGCTCACGCTCTACCGCCCGCCGGCCGAGGACGAGGATCCGGTCATCGACCCCGCCGGCCCCGGCTATTCCTTCCGCGAGGCCATCACCCGCATGGCCGACGACATCGAGATCGGGACGGAGGGCTTCGTGCTCGCGCCCGGCCGGCTGGTGCTCGGCTGGACGCTGGAGCGGGTGGACCTGCGCGCCGGGGCGCGGCTCGCCGCCCGCGTCGAAGGCAAGAGCTCGCTCGCGCGCATCGGTCTGATCGTCCATCTCACCGCGCCGACCATCCATGCCGGCTCGACCGGGCAGATCCAGCTCGAGATCATCAATCTCGGCCCGCGGCCGATCCGCCTGCGCTCCGGCATGAAGGTGTGCCAGCTCATCCTCGAGCAGACGCTCGGCGTGCCGCAGCGCGGCTATGGCGGCCAGTTCGCCGGCCAGCGCGCCGCCGGCTAGCGCCAACCGGCACGGATCAACGGGCGGAGAGCGATCTCAGCGCTGGTTGGTGCGCGCCTTGCGCGCGGCATAGCGCTCGTCGCGGCGGGCCTTGGCCTCGGCCTCGCGCAGCTTCTTCTCGGCCTCGGCGGCGGCGGCCTGCTCGGCGGCGGCCTGACGGGCGGCGAGCTCGGCGGCGGCTTGCGCCTCCTTGCGGGCGATGCGGGCGGCTTCGCGCGCCTCGGCCGCGGCCTTGCGCTCGGCGGCCCGTGCCTGCACGGCCGGATCGTCGGCGCGGGGCCGCTGGGCAAGCTTGGCGACGAGGCGCGCCTTGGCGTCGGCGGAGGTCTTCTGGCGGTCGTGGAAGTTGTCGATCGATTTCATGCCGAGACGTCTACTCGCTCGGCCGGCCGCGGGCAACGCCCTTGCGGCAGTAGCCGCCTTTTCGCCTGCTGCGACGCATTGACAGCCGCGCGCGCCCGGCTACGTTCCGGCGCCGTCGGCCCTGCGTGGC
>JAQSWY010000136.1 GCA_029266425.1 Xanthobacteraceae bacterium | reverse complement strand
CCGTGGCCCTTCTCCGAGCGGACATATCCGCTCTCCCTCAGGCCGGACATGGTGCGCCGGATGACCACGGGATTGGCATCGAGCATGCGGGCGATGGTCTCGGAGGTCATCGATCCCCCGTGCTTGCCCATGTGGATCAAAACATGAAGCATGCGGGATAGGCGACTGTCCTGCCTCATTTTTTGATCCCTTCCTTGATGAGCCTTACGGGCAAGGTAGCATGACCTCGCCGTCATGATACAATAAAAGTGTCATGAGTGTTGACCTCGGCATCTCACGCAACTTATGTTGTTGCAAATAAGGAGGTGCACATGAGCGACGATATTCACGACGTCATCATCATCGGCGGGAGCTTCGCAGGCCAGTCAGCCGCACTGCAGCTCGCCCGCGCCCGGCGCAAGGTGCTGATCATCGACGAGGGGCGGAGACGGAACCGGTTCGCGCGGCGCTCGCACGGATTCCTGACGCAGGACGGAGTCGATCCCGCGGCCATCGCCGCTGCCGCCTGCGCGCAGGTGATGGCGTATCCGACCGTGCAGTGGATCTCGGCTCGGGCGGATTCCGCCAGACGGATGGAGAGCCCGTCGTCGGCAGGCGGAAACTTCGAAGTCGCTGTCGGGGAGGAGCAGCACACCTCACGTCGCCTGCTGCTGGCGACCGGGGTGAAGGACATCCTGCCCGACATTCCCGGCCTCGAACAACGCTGGGGCAAGAGCGTGTTCCACTGCCCCTACTGCCATGGCTATGAGCTGAACCAGGGCCGGATCGGCGTCATCGCCGGCTCCGTGCTCTCGATGCATCACGCGCTCATGCTGCCGGACTGGGGGCCGACGACCCTCCTCCTCAACGGAGCGTTCGAGCCGGATGCGGATCAGAGCGCGGCGCTCGCGGCGCGCGGCGTCACGGTGGAGCGCAGCACGATCGCAGCGATCACCGGCCATGCCGACGTCCAGCTATCCGACGGCCGCCTGCTCGATTTCGCGGGACTTTTCGCGCTCGCTCCCTTCGAGCTGGCAAGCCCCATCGCGCAGCAGCTCGGCCTCGACATGGAGCAGGGACCGGTCGGTGCGGTCATCAGGACCGATCCGATGAAGGAGACCAGCATGCCGGGTGTCTTCGCCTGCGGAGATGCCGCCCGGCTCATGGCTTCGGTGGCGCTTGCCGTCGGAGACGGCAACCTCGCCGGCGCCGGCCTTCATCGGTCGCTGATGTTCGGCACGATCTGAACCCGGGATTATCCGCCGGGGCCGGCGCCTCACTCGGAGGCGACCGGGCGCCCGTTCATGTTGCGGTGGGCGAGCCACCAGGCGCGGGCGCGCTCCGGCGGCAGCGGGCGGGCGAGCAGATAGCCCTGCGCGAGGTCGCAGGACCAGCCTTGCAGCAGCTCCAGCGTGTCCTCGTCCTCGACGCCCTCCGCCACCACGGTGAGGCCCAGATTGTGGCCGAGGTCGATGATCGCCTTGACGATGATCCGCGTGTGCTCGGAGGAGGTGCAGTCGGAGATCAGCGAGCGGTCGATCTTCAGCTCGGCGAAGGGCAGGCGCTGCAGCTGCACCAGCGACGAATAGCCGGTGCCGAAATCGTCCAGCGACAGCAGGAAGCCGCGCAGCCGCAGCCGCGTGAGCACGTCGAGCGCGCGCTCGGGGTGCTGCATGGCCGCGGTCTCGGTGACCTCGATGATGATGCGCTGTTGATCGATGCCGGCATCCGAGCAGCGCTTCCACAGCCGGTCGGCGAGCGACAGGTCTTCGACGTCCGAGGCCGACAGGTTGATGGCGAGCGAAGCATCGATACCGGCCTCGTTCCAGCTCTTCAGCGTGTCCAGCGCCAGGTCGAACAGGTGGTCGGAGAACTCCGCCCCGAGGCCGGCTGCGGCGATCTGCGGGATGAAGTGGTCGGGCATGACGAGGCCGCGGCTGGGGCTCTGCCAGCGCATCAGCCCCTCGAAGCCGAGCGGCACATAGCTCACTCCGTCCTCGCCGTCGCGGACCAGCCGCACCTTGGGCTGGAGATGGAGCTGGAACTCGCGGCGGGCGATGCCGTCGGCGAGCTCGGCCCGCGTCGGCAGCAGGTGGATGCTGCCGCGCAGACGTTCGAAGATCTGGCGCAACTCGTCCAGCCGCGCCGGCTTGCTGACGATGTCGCTGACCTCGAGGTCGTGCGCCCTGGCGAAGTGCCGGGCGGATTCCAGCACCTTGCGGTCGACGCCGCTCATGATCACGATCGGCCGTCGGAACTTCGTGGAGGACAGCCGCCGCAGCACCTCGATGCCGTCGAGCGCCGGCATCTGCAGGTCGATCACGGCGCAGGCCTCGGGCCAGATGGCGATCGCCGAGAAGAACGCCTCGGGATCGGAGAAGTAAGTGCTTTCGAAGCCGCTCAGCTCCGCGACGGTAGCGACGTACTGCCCGATCTCGGGTTCGTCGTCGAGGATGAGAATCCTGTGCTCGGGCATCGTCCTTACCGATCAGAACAGGGCCGCAATGGCGTCCCTCAGTTCCTCAACGCGGAACGGCTTGTTGAGGATACCGTAACGTTCGGGCGTTTCGCCAGATGCCATCGCTTCCGGCGCGGCGGCGCACATCAGCAGCACCTGATCGCAGGCGCCGGCCCCCGTCGCCGCACGGGCCAGCCCAAGCCCGTCCATGTCCGGGAGGTTGAGGTCGGTGAGCAGCACGTCGAAGCGCCCCTCCGCGTCGAGGACGCGCAACGCCTCGGCCGCGCTGCCGGCCGTGCGCACCTCGTGGCCGATGCCGATGAGCGCGTTCTCGACGGTGAGCCGCACTTCCGGGTTGGGCTCGACCAGCAGCACGGTGCGGGGCTCATGCACCGCCGGGCGGTGGTTCTCGTCCGGCCGTGCGTGCGGCGCGACCTGCTCAAGCAGGGCCGGCAGGGCGAGGCGGAAGGTGGTGCCGACGCCGACCTCGCTCTCCACGGTGAGATAGCCGCCGGACTGGCTTGCGAAGCCGTAGACCATGGCGAGGCCGAGCCCGGTGCCCTTGCCCATTTCCTTGGTGGTGAAGAAGGGCTCGAAGATGCGGTCGAGCTGCTCGGGCGGGATGCCGACGCCGGTGTCGTGCACGGTGAATTCCACGGCGGCCCGCCGGCCGCCGGGCGGGGCGGGGACGAAC
>JAQSWY010000135.1 GCA_029266425.1 Xanthobacteraceae bacterium | reverse complement strand
AGCTTCCAGCGCTTCCGGCTCGGCGCCTTCGAGGTCACCAGCCTGCTCGACGCCGGCGCCATGATCGACGGTCCCTGGCCCATCGTCGGCGAGGACCGTCCGCCGGCCGAGGTCGAGCAGCTGATGCAGGTGAACCTGCTGCCGGAGAAGCGCTTTCGGCCGGGCTTCTCGCCGCTGCTCGTCAACACCGGGGGCGAGCTCATCCTGTTCGACACCGGCAACGGCGCGGAAGGCTTCGTGCCGCCGCCCGCCGGTGGCTGGCTGGTGAAGTCGCTCGCCGCGGCAGGCTATACGCCGGAGCAGGTCGACGTGGTCGTGCTCACCCATTGCCACCCCGACCACATCGGCGGGCTGCTGACCGAGGGCAAGCCGACCTACCCGAAGGCGCGCTATGTCGTCGGTGCGAAGGAGTTCGACTTCTGGAAGGGCGACACCGCGCTCGCGGCGCCGAAGGAGAGCAACGAGTACCGCACCGCGGTGATGTTCCGCTCCTATCTCCAGCCGCTGGCCGACCGTGCCCGCTTCGTCGATCCCGACGGCGAGGTGGCGCCGGGCATCCGGGCGGTGGAGGCCTACGGCCACACGCCCGGCCATCTCGCCTATCACATCGAGAGCGAGGGCAAGCGGCTGCTGGCCTGGGGCGACTGCGCCCATCATGAGGTCGCCTCGCTGGCGCGTCCGGAATGGCACGCCTTGTTCGACCAGGACAAGCAGGCCGGCGTCGCCACGCGGCGCAGGATCTACGACATGGCGGCGACCGAGCGCGTGGCGGTGGCCGGCTATCACACCTCGTTCCCGTCGATCGGCTATGTCGAGCGGCGCGGGGATGCGTATCGCTGGCTGCCGGTGACCTACCAGCTGGATTTCTAGGGTGCGCCATGGAGCACCCTCATCCTGAGGTGCGAGCGCAGCGAGCCTCGAAGGATGATCGTTCAAGTGCGCCCGGAGGACCATCCTTCGAGGCCCGGCCTGTGGCCGGGCGCCTCAGGATGAGGTCTGCTCATGGAATCGGGAACGGTCGCTGGCGAAAGATTGGGCTGACGTGCGCGCTGCACACGTTCTAAGCTAGGCCATGCCGCGGGCGAACGCCCGGACCCTCGAGCCGCATGAAGCCGATGAACCTTGCCGCCCCGACGCTTGCCGAAGCCGATTCCGCTCCCTTCGCCCACACGCCCTTCGACGGCTCGCGCAAGGCGTTCTCCGTCGGCCTCGCGCCGCTGGACCTCGCCGAGTGGATCGAGCCGGACGCCAAGCTCGCCGCCAGCCTCGCTCAGCGCGAGCAACTGATCCGCGACAAGCGCGACCTCGTCCTGCGCGAGGAGCCGGGCACGCGCGCCTCCCAGCGCGAGGCGCTGGAGCTGGTCGTCGACCACATCACGACGCGCTATCCCGACCTCTACCGGCTGGAGGGCCGCCGCATCACCGTGCTGCCGACCGGCCGCAGCTTCGACCTCGACGACGACAGCGAAGCGCCGCTCGCCATCGCCGGCCATCTCATCTCCGACGACCTGCTGATCCTGACGCGGACCGATGCCGGCTACCGCCTCGTCGCCGCGGTGCTGTGCTTCCCCTCCGCCTGGTCGCTCGCCGACCGCTTCGGCCAGACGTTGGACGGGCTGCACGAGGCGGTGCCGGGCTATCAGCCTAAGTTCGCCAAGGTGATGAACCGCATCTTCGAGAATCTGAAGGTCGATCAGCCGGTGTGGCGGCTGAACTGGTCGATCTATCCCGACGACGAGCTGCACCATCCCGAATCCAAGGAACGCCCGCGCGACTGGTTCGACGACCCGGCCAATCTCGCGCCCGAGGCCTTCGTGCGCTGCGAGCGGCAGACGCTGCGGCGCATGCCGGTTTCCGGCGACATGCTGTTCACCGTGCGCATCCATGTCGATCCGTTCGACGCCTTCCGCCGCCACCCGGAGGGCAGGGCGCTCGCGACCTCGCTGCGCGAGCAGATACTCGGCCTCGATGCCGAGCAGCTCGCCTACAAGGCGCTGACCGAGCACCGCGACGCCGTCGCCAGCGCGCTGGAGCGCATCGCCGAGGGCGGCTAAGCTCCCTCTCTTCTGTGCCTGGCTGAAAGATTCTTCCACCGACCGACCTCATCCTGAGGTGCGAGCGAAGCGAGCCTCGAAGGATGGTCGCGACGGCGCACCCGGACGAGCATCCTTCGAGGCCCGACCTTCGGCCGGGCACCTCAGGATGAGGCCCATCGGGGTGGAATCCGGATGTGCCGACCAGGCTCTTGGGGGAGGTTGCCGTGGTCTTCTGGTTCCCGCTGCTGGCGTGGCTCGCCGCTGTTCTCGTTGCCGTCGTCATGCTCGTGCGCGGGCCGCGGCCCATCACCTTCCGCCGGATCGTCGGCCAGCTCCTGCGCTACATCCTGCTGTTCCCGGTCGGGATCATGGGGCTGTGGGGTTTCATGGGCCACGTCTTCTTCGCCGACCAGGCGGCCGCGTCCATCGGCTGGGCGCCGAGCCCGTTCCAGTTCGAGGTCGGCATGGCCAATCTCGGCATCGGCCTCGCCGGCGTCATCGGCGCCTTCGTGCCGTCGCCCGGCTTCCGCGCCGCGGTCGGCGTGGTGATGCTCGGCTTCCTCGGCGGGGCGGGCATCGGCCACCTCGTCCAGATCAGCCAGACCGGCGACATGGCGGCGGGCAATGCCGGGCCGATCCTCTATACCGACTTCATCACGCCGCTCGCGGTGCTCGGCCTCTTGCTGCTGCAGCGCCTGTTCCGCCGCCCACCCGTGCCCGAGCCGACGCAGACTCCTGCGGCGTGATGGCTGCGGCGTGATGGCCCGGCCCGTTGCAGGACGGCCGGCCGGGCATAAGTAGAAGGCAACAGTCGAGGCCCGCCTTGTCCGATCCCGAGAAACCCGATCTCCGCGACCGCGAAGCCAACCGCCTGACCGCCCGCGCCGCGCGCTATGCGCGCGTCGGAACCAGCGTGGGCGGCGTCGCCGCGCGCATCGCCGGTGCGCGCCTGTTCGGCCTCGAAGGCCGTCGCCCCGGCAATGCGGCAGCACTGGCGGCGGCGCTGGGCGGGCTGAAGGGCCCGATCATGAAGGTCGCCCAGCTGATGGCGACCATCCCCGACGCGCTGCCGCCCGAATATGCCGCCGAGCTCGCC
>JAQSWY010000134.1 GCA_029266425.1 Xanthobacteraceae bacterium | reverse complement strand
ATGGCGCGCTTCTCGGCGACCCACCCCAATGTCGAGCTGACCGTGGTGTGCGATCCCTCGACTGATCTCATCGACCGCATCGACACCGGCGACCTCGACCTCGCCATCATCACCGACTGCGAGATGATCAACCGCGAGACCGAGATCATCCGCCGCGAGCAGCTGCTCTGGGTCGGCTCCAACCGTCATCCGGTACATCTGGAGGATCCGGTGCCGCTGGCGCTGGGGCGGCAGACCTGCAATTGGCGGCAGGAGGCGATATCCATGCTGCAGGCGGTCGGCCGGCCGTTCCGCATCCTCTACACCTCCTCGAACAGCACCGCGGTCTCTGCGGCGGTGCTCTCCGGCCTCGCCATCTCGGTGCTGCCGGAATCCGGCCTGCGCCCGGGCATGCGGGTGCTCGGCCCCTCGGACGGCTTCCCCGCGCTGGCGCCGTGCCGCATCGGCCTGCTGCGCAACCGGCATGAAGCCTCGCCGCTGGCCGACGCGCTCGCCAACCATATCGTGCAGGGCCTCGACAACATCTCGGAAGCCGCCATCGCGGCGGAGTAGCCTGCGCCGCATAAAAAGAACGGCGGGCTTTCGCCCGCCGTCCCGGCCAACCCCGGCCCACCCGCCGGTCCGGCCGCATCGGGATCGCTTGCCCCGTCCAAGGTCCGCGTCCCGAGTCTCGCCGCATGCGCGCCAGGTCTTACTTCGCCGGCGTCACCATCAGCTGCGGCTTCGGCGTCGCCTCGGTGCTCGGCGGCAGGATCGGGTATTCGATCCGCGGCTGCTCGCCGGTGAGGCTGCCCAGGAAGGCGACGATCGCCGTCACCTCGTCGGGCTTGAGCTCGGTGCCCAGCTGCGACGTGCCCATGATCTCCACCGCCTGCTCCAGCGACCACACCTTGCCCGAGTGGAAATAGGGCGCGGTGAGCGCGATGTTGCGCAGCGGTGCGGCGCGGAAGACGTAGTCGTCCGAGGCCGTCTTGGTCACGGCGAAGCGGCCCTTGTCGCCGGCGGGCAGCACCTCGGCGCCGGGCTTCTCCACCACGCCGAACGGGTAGTAGCCGTTGCCGCCGACATTCACGCCGTTGTGGCAGGCGGCGCAGCCGGTGCTGATGAACAGCGCGAGGCCCTTCTTCTCCTCCGGCGTGAGTGCCGCCTTGTTGCCTTCGAGATAGGCGTCGAAGCGCGAGGGGGTGACGAGCGTCGCCTCGAACGCCTCGATGGCCTTGGCCATGTTGTCGAAGGTCGTGGCGTCGCTCTCGCCGGGGAAGGCGTCCGCGAAACGCTTCTGGTAGTCTGGCAGGCTCTTGAGCGTCGTCACCACGTTGGCGGGCGTGCTCGCCATCTCAACGCCGGCCTGCACCGGGCCCTTGGCCTGGGCTTTGAGGTCCTCGGCGCGCCCGTCCCAGAACTGGGCGGTGTTGTAGACCGAGTTGAGCACGGTCGGGGCGTTGCGCGGCCCGCGCTGCCAGCCATGGCCAATCGAGGTCTCAAGGTTGTCCGCCCCCCCGGTACCGACATTGTGGCAGCTGTTGCAGGACAGGAAGTGGCTCGACGACAGCCGCGGCTCGAAGAACAGCATCTTGCCGAGCTCGACGCGGCTGCGGGAAAGCACATTGTCCTTCACCGCCGGCGCCGTGGTCGGAAGGGCCGCGAAAGTTTCCTGCGCCCCCCTCAGCAGATCGTCGTCGGAGGGTGCCTGCGCCAGCGCAGGGCCTATCGTCGCCAGCGCCATGAGCGCCAGCATCACCGGACTTCGCACGCGCATGATCGTCGCTCCCATTTTCAGAGAGCCGATTTCGGGGGTGGCCGGCGTCGGCTGGAATTGGAGGCAGTCTAGGGTGGTGACGTTGCGGCGGCTTGACCTAAGTCAATCCGGTACGGCGCCTGCGCGGTTCTGCCCCGCGCGCCGCACATGGTGTCCTAATGCCGCAGGAGATTCCCATGTCCGCATCCATCCCCGGCGACCTCGTTCCCTTCCTCCGTTATGCCGATCCGCATGCCGCCATCGCCTGGCTGAAGCAGGCGCTCGGCTTCTCGCCGATCCTGGTGGTGGACGACGGCAATGGCGGCGTCGCCCATGCCGAGCTGGCGCTCGGCACCAGCGCGCTGATGATCGGCGGGGTGAAGGACGACGTCCTGCGCATGCGTACCCCGGCCGAGGCGGGCGGCGTCACCCAGGGCATCTATGTGGTGGTGCCGGATGCCGATGCGCTGTGGAACTGCACGGTGGAGGCGGGCGCCGAGGTGGTGATGGCGATCTACGACACGCCGTATGGATCGCGCGAATTCACCGTGCGCGACCCGGAAGGCCATCTATGGAGCGTCGGCACCTACCGGGCCGGCTCCTATGAGAGTGATTCGTAATTCAGCTTGGCTCAGCGATATCCACCCTATCGCCCTCATGGCCGGGCTTGACCCGGCCACCCAGTGACTGGGCGCACCCGGTCCCCTGGATCCGCGGGTCAAGCCCGCGGATGAGGGAAGTAGATTGCGGGTCAGGCTCCTATGAAGGCGATCAATAGGCGCAGTCGTCGAAGATCGGCTCGACCGAGCGGTTCCACTCGGTCTCGTAGCGCTTCAGAAGCACCTCGGCCGGGGTGAGGCCGCTCTCGAGGCTCTCCTCCAGCGGCTTGAGGAAGCGCGTCTCGTCGCGGCCCTGGCTGTCGCGCTTGTCGCGGCGCGCGAGGCCGGCGCGGGAGATGGCCACCACCTCGCGGGCGAGGTCGCGCATGGAGCGGCCGGCGATCTCCGCCTTGAAGCCGAGCCGGGGCACGTCGTCGCGCAGCTTCTGGCGTTCTTCCGCGCTCCAGCCCTTGGCGAGGTCCCAGGCGGCATCGAGGCTCGTCTGGTCGTAATAGAGGCCGGTCCACAGAGCGCAGCCGCACCTCGGGGAAGATGGTGGAGAGGTGGTTGGCCCAGTCGGAGACGGTAGCCGTCTCGCCCGGCACTGCCGGGTGCCGCCCCGCCAGAAGGTCGCGGAAAGAGGAGCCGGCGACGTCGATGTAATGGTCGCCGCGCTTGATGAAGTACATCGGCACGTCGAGCGCGTAGTCGACATAACGCTCGAAGCCCATGCCCTCCTCGAAGGCGAAGGGCAGCATGCCGGAGCGGTTATTGTCGGTGTCGCGCCAGATCTCCGAGCGGAAGGAGAGGAAGCCGTTGGGCTTGCCTTCGGTGAAGGGCGAATTGGCGAACAGCGCCGTGGCGGCCGGCTGCAGGGCGAGGCCGACGCGCAGTTTCTGCACCATGTCGGCCTCGGAGGAGAAGTCGAGGTTCACCTGCACGGTGCAGGTCCGGTACATCATGTCGAGGCCGTGCGTGCCGACCTTCGGCATG
>JAQSWY010000133.1 GCA_029266425.1 Xanthobacteraceae bacterium | reverse complement strand
TCCTTCATGCGGGCGATGAAGGCGTGGGCGATGCCGGCGGTGGTGCCGGTGACATGGACCTCCAGAAGATCACCCAAGTGCTCGCCGTCGCGTGCCTCCAGCGCGGCGATGATCTTCTCGTGGTCGGCCACGGCGGCGGTCCAGTGCTCGCGGCTCTTGCGCATCACAAAGCGGCAGGCGTGGATGCGGGTGAGGATCTGCTGGTAGAAGGCGGCGAGCGTCGCATTGCCGGCGAGGTCGAAGAACGCCTCGTGGATCAGCCGGTTGTGGCTGAGATACTCGACCTCCTCGCCCTTCTCGAAATGGTCGATCATGCGGTCGTGCAGCGCCCGCACGCGGGCGATGTCGGCGTCGCTTGCATGGGCGGCGGCGAGCCGGCCGGCGAGGCGCTCCAGCGAGGCCATGATCGGGAACAGCTCCCCGACCTGCTCCTCGGTGATGCGGGCGACGATGGCGCCGCGATGCGGCAGAATCTGCAGCACGCCCTCGGCGGCGAGCACCTTCAGCGCCTCGCGGATCGGGGTGCGCGACACGCCGAACCGCTCGCAGAGCTGCTCCTCCGGCACCTTGTCGCCGGGCTTGAGTTCGCCTTGCAGGATCATCTCGCGCAGCGGCGCAACGAGCGACTCATGCAGCGAGTGGCGGACGATGGGGGCGGCGGGCATGCAACGATCCTTGGGCTTGCGCGGCGCCGGGACGCCGCCGGCAAACTACCGCACGGGCGCGAGTGCATCAATAATTACGGTTGGATGCATGCGGGGTTCAGCAGGCGGCTTCGCCTCTGTCGGGGGTGAAGCTGCGCACCACCTGATAGATGCCGGGATCGAAAGTGGCGATGGACAGTGCCTCCTCGAACAAGGGCAGCGGGCCGGGCGCGCGGCGCATGGCCTCGTAATCCTCCAGGCGACGCCATTGCGCGTACATCGTCACCTTCGTGCCGTCGAGGCTGCGGTGGAGCGTCGCCGAGATGAAGCCCTCGGCGCGGTTGACCGAGCCCTCCGTCGCCGCCGTCAGTATCTCGATCAGCCGCTGCTGGTTGGCGGGGGCGACGGTGAAGACGTTGATGAGGATGATCATGCCGCGCGCCCTGCGCGGCCATTGTCCGTGCTGCTGCGTGGGCCCTTGCCTTCTTCGGTGCAGCGCTTGTCGAACTGTGCCTGTGCCTGCGCGATCGCGCCGGTGTTCGCCAGTGCCCATTGGCCGAGCGCCATCACCGGCTCGCGCAGCGAATGGCCGAGCGGGGTGAGCTCGTAGTCCACGCGCGGCGGGATGGTGGGATAGACGGTGCGCGAGACCAGCCCATCGCGCTCCAGGCCCCGCAGGGTGAGGGTGAGCATGCGCTGCGAGATGCCGTTGATCAGCCGCTTCATCTCGTTGAAGCGGCGAGGGCCGTCGGCGAGCATCATGACGATGAGCACACTCCATTTGTCGCCGATGCGGGCGAGCACGCGGCTCACCTCGCGGCAGCCTTCGCTCCGGAAATCATGATGTGCCTCAGTCACTTCCGTGTGCCTCGGTATGGATGGTGTGCGTTCTTGCGCAATATGGGGATGGGTACGTAATTAGTCCAGGTCACAATTCGTAACTGGATTATCACGGTATCAACACATGGCAACCCGTACCCTTCTGCATATCGATTCCTCCATCCTCGGCGGCCATTCGGTGAGCCGCCAGGTCAGCGCGGCGATCGTCGCCCGCCTCACCGCTGCCGAGCCCTCGCTCCACGTCGTCTATCGCGACCTCGCGGCCGAGCCGCTGCCGCACGCGACGCCCGCCAGCATGCCGGCCGACCACCCGATCACTGGCGGCAAGGGTGATGCGCCGAGCCAACAGGCGCTGGACGAGTTCCTCGCCGCCGACGTCGTGGTCATCGGTGCGCCGATGTACAACTTCTCCGTTCCTACTCAGCTTCGGGCCTGGATCGACCGCATCCTCGTGCCGGGCAAGACCTTTGCCTATGCGGACGGCAAGGCGCAGGGTCTGGCGGGGAACAAGCGGGTGATCGTGGCGCTGTCGCGCGGCGGCATCTATGCCGACCCGGCCTTCGCCGCCATGGCCGAGCATGCCGAGACCTATCTGCGCTGGATCCTTGGTTTCATCGGCGTGAGCGAGCCGGAATTCATCCATGCCGACGGCATTACCATGGGCCTGCGCGAGAGCGCGCTGGAAGGCGCGCTGAAGAACGCGGGCGAGCTGCGGGCGGCGTGAAGTTTTGTCGTCATCCCGGCCGAGCGAAGCGAGAGCCGGGATCGCTTTCCGACACGCCCTTGCCGCTTTCATACCGTCATCCCCGGGCTTGGCCCGGGGATCCACGTTTTTAACCGCCGCCAAAGGCGTGGATGGCCGGGCCAAGCCCGGCCATGACTCCCTTCCAGGCGGGAATGTCGGGGGCCTACTCCGCCGCGCGGCTGTCCAGCTCGTCGAGCGATTCGTGCACCATCCCGGCCTTGTGGCGCAGGTGCTCCTTGAGCACGGTGCCGAGCCGCACCCCGTCGCGGGCCTTGAGCGCCGCCATCATCTCCTCATGGTCGTCGACCGCCTCGCGCCAGCGCTCGCTGGACTTCTGGGCAATGAAGCGCACCGCGTGGATGCGCACCATGAGGGTCTGGTAGAACTGCGTCAGTGCGGAGTTGCCGGCGATCTCGAAGAACGCCTCGTGAATGCGGCGGTTGAGCCGCAGATAGCCGGCCGGATCGCCAGCGCGGTAAAACTCCAGCATCTCGTCATGCATAGCCTGTACGCGGGCGACGTCGGCATCGGTGGCGCGGGCGCAGGCGGCCTCGCCGGCCAGCCCCTCCATCGCCCCCATGATCGGGAATAATTCGTCCACTTCCTCGGGCGAGACGCGGGCGACGCTGGCGCCGCGATTGGGCGAGAGGATCAGCAAGCCCTCGTTCGCCAGAACCTTCAGCGCCTCGCGCAGCGGCGTGCGGGAGACGCCGAAGCGCTGGCACAGCGCCTGCTCGGAAATCTTGTCGCCAGCCTTGAGATCGCCGCGCATGAGCATGTCGCGAAGCTGCGCGGCCAGCTCGTCGTGCAGGCTGCGGCGCGGGATGATGGCGGTCTCCGACATCGCCATGCGGCGGTTCTCTCCAAAGCGCCGCGCGCCCGGCGCGGCTGAGGGGTAGATAGATTCCCCAAAATTGCGCCGGC
>JAQSWY010000132.1 GCA_029266425.1 Xanthobacteraceae bacterium | reverse complement strand
GCAATGTGCCCTCGATGCGAGGATGTGCGGAGTACCCGAGGCTCAGATTCCCGCCCTCGTCGACCGTCTGTGGCCCGTCGTGGCCCGCGAGATGATGGGTGTTCTCGACCCTCAAACCCTGCCGGAACCCGCCGACGTGGCGCAGCGCGAGGCCGAGTACCAGCAGCTGAAGCGCAATCTGAGCGTAGGGGGCTGACGAGCGCGCGCCTCGCCGCGCTTCCCGGGCAACTTCCGGAATCGCTTGCGCATTCTCGGCGAAGTATTTGATTTCGATTGTGAAAAGGTCGATGGCGGAGACGGAGGGATTCGAACCCTCGAGACCCTTTTGGGGGTCTGCTCATTTAGCAAACGAGTGCCTTCAGCCTCTCGGCCACGTCTCCTGACGGACCCACGCCACCTCGCGGCGAACGCGGCTCCGAGCCGGCGACTTGTCTAGGTTTCCGCCGCCCCCCGGTCAAGGCCGAATAAACAGGCGGTCCACCGCGCCGCCCCAACCAGCCTCAGGGACGCGCGCGCTGGCCGAACAGGATGCCCTGCGCTTCCTTGTCGGTGGCGAGGTCGATCTTGTGCTTGTCCTCGGCGTTCACCGCGAGGCCGCGCTTGACCCCCGGGCGCGCCAGCACCCGCTCCAGCCAGGCGCCAAAATGCGGGAATTCGGCGATGTCCTGGCCCTGGCGCTGCCACAGCTTGGCCCAGCCGATGCAGGCGATGTCGGCGATCGAATAGTCGCCGGCGATGAAGGGGCGGTCGGCGAGATGCTTGTTCAGCACGCCGTAGAGCCGGTGCATCTCGTTGGTGTAGCGCTCGATGGCGTAGGGCAGCTTCTCCGGCGCATAGATGCGGAAATGATGGGCCTGCCCAGCCATCGGGCCGAGGCCGCCGACCTGCCAGAACAGCCACTGGTCGACCTCGACCCGGCCGCGCTCGTCGGCGGGATAGAACAGGCCGGTCTTGCGGCCGAGATACTGCAGGATCGCCCCCGATTCGAAGATGGAGATCGGCTGCCCGTCCGGCCCTTCCGGGTCGACGATGGCTGGCATCTTGTTATTGGGCGAGATGGCGAGGAAGTCGGGCTTGAACTGGTCGCCGCGGCCGATGTTCACCGGGACGACCTCGTAGGGAAGCCCGCATTCCTCCAGCATGATGGTGATCTTCCAGCCGTTCGGCGTCGGCCAGTAATGGAGCTCGATCGGGCGGGTCTGAAGCTGCGCCATGGGATGATTCCTCGCGTCTTCCGCCTCGCGCGGATCGCCATCAGAACTAGAGCCGGTGCCGGGCGCTGGCAAGCACCACCGGGCCAGCGGCAGCCCGGTGCCGGCCCGGCATCGTTCGAAGCGGCAAGCACCGCCGCTTCGCGAAAGACGCCTCCCCGCGGGATGGATGAGTTGCCGGCATCAGCCGAAGGTGGATCGAACCCGCATGCCCTCTCCCGCACCTGCCGACATCGCCCCACCCGACTCCCCGCCGGCTGCGACGGCGGTCGGCGTCGACGTCCGTGGCCTCAGCCGGCGGGTGGATGGGCGCCTGATCGTCGACGACATCTCGCTCACCGTCGCGCAGGGAGAGGTCCTTGCCATTGTCGGGCCGAGCGGGGCGGGAAAGTCCTCCTTCCTGCGCCTCCTGAACCGCATCGACGAGCCGACCTCCGGCACGGTGCTGCTGCAGGGCCGGGACTACCGGCAGATCGCTCCCCGCATCTTGCGCCGGCGCGTCGGCATGGTGCTGCAGACCGCTTGGCTCTTCCCGGGCACGGTGGCAGCGAATCTGCGATTCGGACCGGCGCAGATCGGCAGGAGTCTTTCCCCCGACGAGGTCTCCGCCCTGCTCCACCGCGTCGACCTGCCGGGCTATGAGGAGCGCGACGTCTCCACCCTCTCCGGCGGCGAGGCGCAGCGCGTCTCGCTGGCGCGCACGCTCGCCAACGAGCCGGAGGTACTGCTGCTCGACGAGCCGACTTCGGCGCTCGACGAGGAGACCTCCCGCGCCATCGAACAGCTGGTGCTGGCGATCAACCGCGACAGCGGCGCCACCTGCGTGATCGTCACCCATAACCGCCCGCAGGCGCTGCGCATCGCACCGCGCACGCTCTATCTCGAAGCGGGGCGCCTCGTCGCCCTCGGCCCCACGAAGGACGTGCTCGATGCTCACTGAGTTGTTTGCGCATCTGCTCGACAGCCGGGTCCTGCTCGACAGCCAGGTCATGCTCGGCCTGTTGCAGGCCGTGGCCGCCATCCTCCTTTGCCTCGGCGTGGTGGCGCTCTGCCGCCACTATGGCGTCCGGGTCGGACAGGAGACGTCGGTCTCGCTGCTGCGCGGCCTCGTACAGATGGCGCTGGTCGGCGTCGTGCTCGGGCTGCTGCTGAAGGGCGGCGCGCTCATCGCGGCGCTCATCCTGTTCGGCATGATGGTCGCGGCGGCCTGGACCGCGGCACGCCGGCTGCCGGAGGTCGACGGCTCGCTCTATTTGTCCTTCCTGGCCATCGGCGCCGGGGCGGGCACCGTCATCCTGTTCATGGTGCTCATCCGGGCGCTGGATACGCAGCTTGCCATCCTTGTGCCGGTCGGCAGCATGATCATCGCCAACAGCATGAACGCCTGTGCGCAGGCGATGGAACGCTTCAAGTCGGACGTCCTGGCGCATGTCGGGCCGATCGAGGCGGCGCTGTGCCTCGGCGCGACCTCGGACGTCACCGTCGCGCCCTATGTGCAGAGCGCCGTCTATGCCAGCCTGCTGCCGCGCCTCGACATGCTGAAATCGCTGGGCCTCGTCTGGATACCCGGCGTCATGGCGGGAATGATGGTCTCGGGCGCCAGCCCGCTCTATGCCGGCATCTTCCAGTTCATCATCGTGGCCATGATCCTGGCCGCGTCCGGCATCTCCGGCGCGGTGGCGATCGCCCTGCTGCGGCGGCGCGTCTTCACCCCGGCCTATCAATTGCGCCTGCGCCCGGCCGCTCACGAAACCGCCAGCTGACCGCGGCAAAAGGCCCGCGCCGCTCGCCTCGCCGTGCCGGACGCGGTAGATTCCTGCCCAGGGGGAAGAGCTGATGAAAAGAGTGACCGCGAACCGGCCCGAGGCCTTGCTCCCTGCCCTTCTCGCCGCTGCCCTGATTGCGGCGGCCATGCCCGCTTACGCCCAGTCCGGGACCGATGCTCCTTCCGCCGCGAA
>JAQSWY010000029.1 GCA_029266425.1 Xanthobacteraceae bacterium | reverse complement strand
CGATCATCGCGCGGAGCCAATCTGGCTCGGCCCCACATCTGGCCCCACTTCAGGATTGGGATTGTATGGGATGAGGCGAGAGGCGGGAAGAGGCGCGACGCCGAATATCCCAGCCTTTTCAAGGGATGCCGAGAAGGCGCGGGAGGCTCTGAGATAGCTATTTGGCGGAGGGAGCGGGATTCGAACCCGCGATACGGTTTCCCGTATACACACTTTCCAGGCGTGCGCCTTCAACCACTCGGCCACCCCTCCGTAGCGCGCGCGTAGCGTCGCGCGCGCCTCTCCGGAAGGGCAGGCCCTCCGGAGAGGCGCGGAATATAGCGAAGCGCGTCGCGCTGGCAAGCCGGGGGCGAGGCTTATCCGGCGTCTTCGCCAACGAAGCGAACAATGGCGCTGCGACAAGGCGTTGCGCCAGGACAGCAGGCCGGCGCCGGCGGGTTCACGGCGTTGCGGGCGTGGTATACGAGATCTCGCAGGCTGCCTTGTCGGCGCGGGCGCCCATCAAATGCACCTGGTCCTGCCCCTTGCTGCCCGGCAGCAGGTTGAACAGCGTCGTGCTGGCGGTGCCCTGAGATCTGCCCCGGGCGGTGAAGTGGCAGGTCACCACTGCGGAATTGTAGGCGACTGTCCCGTCATTGACGACCGCCACCTCGATCATCGAGCCGACATCGTCGCTGAAGAGGTCGCTCTGGCTGAGCGTCAGGGCGGAGTCGTCCGCCGCCGCCGCACCGGCGAAGAGGAGGCAGGACACCGCAAGCATATGCCGCAGCGCATTCATCGGAACGTCTCCTCGACCCAGGCGGAACCGCAATCGCGGCAGGCTGCGTTTCGCCGACGCATCCTTCGCATCGCGATGTTTCCCGCCTGCTCCACAAGCAAATCGAAATCGCGCGCCATCAAAGCCTTAGAATCTCCGCCTGACAAGATTCGCCGTCGCGCAATCAGTACGCGACGCTGCTCGCCACCATCATTGCCGCGGCTCAGCATCACGTCCCAGCCCTAAGCATTTATTAAATCATTGCCATGCGATTACATCGAAAATGTAACGTCATGCCCATGAAATGGGAAATTTATGACGAATTGATGTAGTCTAGCCTGCGTGCCTAGACAGGTATTCGCGCGACGGTATATTGCGATGCGGTCCGGCATTCCGATTCAGCGGGGGGAATGGTGATGGTGTGGGATGTGCGCGCGCAGGTGCTTCGTCACCGCGTTGCGAGCGCTTCGGCGGTATGCGCCCTGGCACTGTTCGCTGCCGGCTGCGGCGAGAAGAACGAGTATGTGGCGCCACCGCCGCCCAAGGTCACCTATGCGCTGCCGAAGAAGCAGGAAGTCACGCGCTACCTGCAGTTCACCGGCAATACCGACGCGATCAACCAGGTCGATCTCGTCGCCCGCGTCGAAGGCTTCCTGACGTCGATCGACTACAAGGACGGGGCGGTCGTTAAGAAGGGCACCCGCTTGTTCCTGATCCAGCAGGACACCTATCAGGCCAATCTCGACGGCGCCAAGGCCGCCCAGGCCTCAGCCGAGGCGCAGTACACCAACGCCGAGACCGAATATAACCGCCAGGCGACGCTCGGTAAGCAGGACTTCTCCTCGCAGGCCGTGGTCGACAAGGCGCGCACCAACATGCAGCAGGCCGCCGCCTCGGTGGATTCGGCCAAGGCCAATGTCGAGCTGGCGCAGATCAATCTCGGCTACACCGTGGTCACCGCCCCGTTCGACGGCGTCGTCACCCGCCACCTCGCCGACGTCGGCCAGCTGGTTGGCCATGGCGACCCGACCAAGCTCGCGACCATCGTCCAGATCAATCCGATCTACGTCTATTTCAACGTGAGCGAGAACCAGGTGCTCCGCATCAAGGAGGCGCTGGCAAAGCGCGGCAAGACGCTGCGTGACATCGGCGAGATCGAGCTCGATATCGGCCTGCAGAACGAGGACGGCTTCCCGCACAAAGGCAAGATCGACTACATCTCGCCGGAGATCGACCCCTCCACCGGCACGCTGCAGGTGCGCGGCGTCCTCGACAACCAGAACCTCGCTCTCCTGCCGGGCCTGTTCGTGCGGGTGCGGGTGCCGACCCAGCGCGTTCCCGACGCACTCCTGGTCGACGACACCGCCATCGGCTCCGGCCAGCAGGGCAGCTACGTGCTGGTGGTCGGCAAGGACAATGTGGTGGAGCAGAAGATCATCACCACCGGCCAGCTAGACGGCCGGTTCCGTGTCGTCGAGGCCGGCCTCGGCCCGGACGACAAGGTGATCGTCGGCGGCATCCAGCGCACCGCGCCGGGCGCCAAGGTCGATCCCGAGGCGCAGCCCCCCGCGCCGCCGCAGCCCGCCACGCCTGCTCAGCCCGCCACGTCGCCGCAGCCCTGAGCCCTGAGCCCGGTACGAACGCACAAGCCCAGTACGCCCGCAAACGAAGGCCAGCCCAATGATCTCCCGCTTCTTCATCGAACGGCCGGTCCTCTCCAACGTTTTGGCGCTGGTGTTCGTGCTGATCGGGGCGGTGGCGCTGTTCGGCCTGCCGGTAGCGCAATATCCCAACGTCGTGCCGGCCACGGTGCAGGTGACGACGCGCTACCCGGGCGCCAGCGCGCGCACCCTGATCGATACCGTCGCACTGCCGATCGAGCAGCAGGTGAACGGCGTCGAGGGCATGCTCTACATGCAGTCGACCAGCGCCAGCGACGGCAGCTACACCCTCACCGTCACCTTCGCCATCGGCACCGATCCCGATTTCGCGCAGGTGCTGGTGCAGAACCGCGTCGCCATCGCCATGTCCTCGCTGCCGGAGGCCGTGCAGGTTCAGGGCGTGACGACGCAGAAGAAATCGACCGCTATCCTGCAGTTCGTCACGCTGTTCTCGCCGCAGAACACGTTCGACAGCCTGTTCCTCGCCAATTACGGCGTCATCAATCTCGTGAACGAGATCGCCCGGCTGCCGGGCGTCGGCAATGTCAATGTCTTCGGCTCAGGCCAGTACGCCATGCGCGTCTGGCTCGACGCCGACCAGCTCCAGGCCCGTGGCCTGACACCTACGGACGTCAGCAACGCCATCCAGCAGGAGAGCCAGGAGGTCGCCTCCGGCATGCTCGGCATGCCGCCGGTGCCAAGCGGGCAGAATTTCCAGTACACGCTGAACGTCGCCGGCCGGCTGAACGACGCCGCCGATTACGAGAACATCATCGTCAAGGTCGACAATCAGGACGGCGGCCGCATCACCCGGTTGCGCGATGTCGCCCGGGTCGAGCTCGGCGCACAGACCTACAGCCAGATCTTCACCTTCAACGGCCAGCCGGCCGCGTCGCTCGGCATCTATCAGCTCCCCGAGGCGAACTCGCTCCAGGTAGCGACCGAGGTCCGCACCAAGATGGCGGAACTCGCCAAGAACTTCCCGCCCGGCCTTGCCTATGAGGTGCCGTTCGACACCACGGTGTTCGTCAGCGCCTCGATCAACGAGGTCTACAAGACGCTGTTCGAAGCCGGCATCCTGGTGCTGATCGTCATCCTGGTCTTCCTCCAGGACTGGCGGGCGACATTGGTGCCGGCGACCACCGTGCCGGTCACCATCATCGGCACCTTCGCGGCGATGGCGGCGATGGGCTTCACGGTGAACCTGTCGACGCTGTTCGCCATCGTGCTCGCCATCGGCATCGTGGTCGACGACGCCATCGTCATCGTCGAAGGCGTCGCGCGCCACATCGAACGCGGACTGCCGGGGCGCGAGGCTGCCGAAAAGGCGATGGACGAACTGTTCGGGCCGATCATCGGCATCACTTTGGTGCTGATGTCGGTTTTCATCCCGGCGGCGTTCCTGCCGGGCCTCACCGGCCAGCTCTACCAGCAATTCGCACTGGTCATCGCCGCCACCGCCTTCATCTCCGCCATCAATGCGATGACGCTGAAGCCGACGCAGTGCGCGCTGTGGCTGCGCAAGCCGGTGCCGCCGGAGAAGCGCAATTTCTTCTATCGCGGCTTCAACTGGGTCTATGACCGCGCCGAGCGCGCCTATGCCGGGCTGATCCGGCACATGGTCCACGCCAGCTACCTGGTCGCCCTTATCGGCATTGCCCTGATCGGCCTCGCGATGTGGGGGCTGACCCGGGTGCCGACCGGCTTCCTGCCGACCGAAGACCAGGGCTATGTGCTGATCGGCGCGCAGCTGCCCGACGGCTCCTCGCTGGAGCGCACCCAGGACGTGATGAACCGGATCTCCGCCCTCGCCTCGCAGACGCCGGGCGTCGAGAACGTCATCGCCATCAGCGGCATCTCGGTGCTCGACAACAATGCGACCCTGCCGAACGGCGGCGTCGCCTATGTGATGCTCAAGGACTGGGGCGTGCGCGACAAGGCCGGGCAGGGCCTGCTGGAGATCTACACCTCGCTCAACAAGGCCCTCCAGTCGGAGATGGACGCCTTCACCTTCGTGCTGGTGCCGCCGCCGATCCAGGGCATCGGCAATGCCAGCGGCTTCACCATGATGGCGCAGTCGCGCAATGGCAGCTTCGACCTCCCCGAGCTGCAGAGCGTGACCCAGAGCATTGTCCAGAACGCCTCCACGCAATCGGCGATCCAGCATCTGAGCACCTCGTTCCGGGCGAACGTGCCGCAGCTCTTCATCTCGATCGACCGGATCAAGGCGGAGACGCTCGGCGTCACCGTCGGACAGGTGTTCGGCACGCTGCAGGGCTATGTCGGATCGAGCTACGTCACCCAGTTCAACCGGTTCGGCCAGACCTTCCAGGCCTATATACAGGCCGAATCCGGTTTCCGCCGGACGCCGCAGGAAATCCTCGACCTCAAGATCAAGACGCCGTCGGGCATCATGGTGCCGATCGGCACCCTCGCCGAGATCAAGCCGGTATTCGGCCCGTCGCTGATCACGCTGTACAATCTGTATCCGGCCTCGACTATCATCGGCACGCCGGCTCCCGGCTTCTCCTCCGGCCAGGCGCTCACCATCATGGAGCAGGTCGCCAACCAGACGCTGCCTCCCGGCATGGGCTTCGAATGGACGGCGATGTCCTATCAGGAGAAGGCGGTCGGCAATCAGATCTACTACGTCTTCGGCCTCGCCATCCTGCTGGTCTATTTCGTGCTCGCCGGCCAGTATGAGAGCTGGATCCTGCCGCTTTCGGTCCTGCTCGCGGTGCCGCTCGCTCTGCTCGGCACGGTCGGCGCGCTCACCGGGCTCGGCATCGCCAACAATCTCTACACCCAGATCGGCCTCATATTGCTGATCGCACTCTCGGCGAAGAACGCGATCCTCATCGTCGAGTTCGCCCGCGAAAAACGGGCGGAAGGCATGGAGATCATGGACGCGGCGGTGGAAGCGGCGCGGCTGCGCTTCCGCCCGATCCTGATGACCTCCTTCGCCTTCATCCTCGGCGTGCTGCCGCTGGTGCTCGCCACCGGCGCCGGCGCCAATTCGCGCAAGTCGATCGGCATCGCGGTGTTCAGCGGCATGCTGGCTTCAACCTGCCTTGCCGTGCTGTTCGTGCCGTCCTTCTACACGGTGCTGCAGCGCTTCGAGGAGCGCGGCAAGCGCAAGAAACAGGCAGCGGCCACCCCGGCGGAGCCGCCGGCCGGAGAGGCCCACCCGGCGCCGTGACCGCATCGCCTCCCCAGGCTGGGTCGCCCCGCCCGATAAAGCGGCAGAGGGCGGCGCTTCCATGGGCGGCGATGTCGTCGGCAAGCCGGCAGCAGCGTCCGCACACCCCGCGGCGCGGGGCTTGGCGATCCCGTCCACCGCGGCCATCTCGCGGCACGATTCGTGCGTTTCATCAGCGCGCTTGCCGGCTGAGGCTTTGTTCCGCGGATCGTGCCGCGTAACGTGCCGAGGCGCGGCGGGCCGTCACGCAGTTTCCAGTCGGTGCCCATGACCATTTTTGCCAGCCTTCACCACGTCACCGCCTACAGCTACGACAAGCCGGTCACGCTCGGGCCGCAGATCATCAGGCTCCGGCCGGCGCCGCACTGCCGCACCCCGGTGAAGAGCTATTCGCTCAAGGTCACGCCCGCGAACCATTTTGTGAACTGGCAGCAGGATCCGTTCGGCAACTGGATGGCGCGCTACGTTTTCCCGGAGAAGACGACCGAGTTCCGCATCGAGGTCGATCTCATCGCGGACATGACCGTCTACAACCCGTTCGACTTCTTCGTCGAGGAGTATGCCGAGGCGCTGCCCTTCGCCTACACGCCGGACCTTGCCAAGGAGCTCGCGCCCTATCTCGAGGCGGAGGAAGCCGGCCCGCTGCTCGATGCCTATGTCGAGGCGGCACGGCCGAGGGAGCCGACGCACACCATCGACTTCCTGGTCGAGCTCAACCAGAAGCTCCAGCAGGACGTCAACTACCTGATCCGCATGGAGCCGGGCGTGCAGGCGCCCGACGAGACGCTGCGCCTCGGCGCCGGCTCGTGCCGCGATTCCGGCTGGCTGCTGGTACAGATCCTGCGCCGGCTCGGCCTCGCCGCCCGCTTCGTCTCCGGCTACCTGATCCAGCTCAAGCCCGACGTGAAGGCGCTGGACGGCCCGACCGGCACCGAGGTCGACTTCACCGATTTGCACGCCTGGTGCGAAGTGTATCTGCCCGGTGCCGGCTGGATCGGGTTCGATCCGACCTCGGGCCTGCTCTGCGGCGAAAGCCATCTGCCGCTGTGCGCGACCCCGAGCTACATGTCGGCGGCGCCGATCACCGGCCTCGTCGATCCGGCCGAAGTGACGTTCGACTTCGAGATGAAGGTCACCCGCGTCGCCGAGAAGCCGCGCGTCACCCTGCCCTTCTCGGACGAGGCCTGGGCCGCGCTCGACGCGCTGGGCGCCAAGGTCGATGCGGATCTGGCGGCGCAGGATGTGCGGCTCACCATGGGCGGCGAGCCGACCTTCATCTCCATCGACGACTATCAGAGCGCGGAGTGGAACACCTCCGCGGTCGGCCCGACCAAGCGCATGCGGGCAGACGACCTGATCCGCCGGCTCAGGCGGCGCTTCGCCCCGGGCGGCATGCTGCATTACGGCCAGGGCAAGTGGTATCCGGGCGAGAGCCTGCCGCGCTGGACCTTCTCGCTCTACTGGCGCCGCGACGGCAAGCCGATCTGGCGCGATCCGGAGCTGATCGCCACCGAGAACTATTCCGGTGCCTCGATCACCGGCGCCGAGCAGTTCGCCGACAATCTCGCCGAGCGGCTCGGCCTCAGCGAGGAGTTCGTCTCCCCCGCCTTCGAGGATCCGGCGCACTGGATCCTGAAGGAAGGCGAACTGCCGGAGAATGTCGATCCGCTCAATTCCAAGATCGAGGATCCGGAGGCCCGCGCCCGCATGGCGCGGGTGTTCGAGCGGGGCCTCAGCCGGCCGAGCGGCTTCGTGCTGCCGGTGCAGCGCTGGCAGGCCCGCTCCAAGCGCGGCTGGGTCAGCGAGAAATGGCGCTTCCGCCGCGGCAAGCTGTTCCTCGTGCCCGGCGATTCGCCGGTCGGCTATCGCCTGCCCCTGGCGACGCTGCCCTGGGTGCCGCCCGCCGCCTACCCTTACGTCAATCCCGCCGATCCGATGACCATCAGCGGCGACCTGCCGGACGTCGAGGTGCTGCACCAGCGCTACCGGCGCACAGGCACCGACGAGCACCAGCAAGAACAGGTCGACCAGATCCTCACCGGCACCGGCTCGGTGCGCACCGCGCTCTCGATTGAGCCGCGCGACGGGCGGCTCTGCGTGTTCATGCCGCCGACCGAGCGGCTGGAGGACTATCTCGAGCTGCTCGCCGCTGTGGAGGTGACCGCCACCGAGCTGAAGATGCCGGTGCACATCGAGGGCTATACGCCGCCGCTCGATCCGCGGCTGAACGTCATCCGCGTCGCCCCGGACCCGGGCGTGATCGAGGTGAATGTCCACCCGGCCGCGAACTGGCGGACCTGCGTCGAGATCACCCGCGACCTTTATGAGGAGGCGCGGCTCTGCCGGCTCGGCACCGAGAAGTTCATGGTCGACGGTCGCCACACCGGCACCGGCGGCGGCAACCATGTCGTGGTCGGCGGCGCGACCCCGCCCGACAGCCCGTTCCTGCGCCGCCCGGACCTGCTCAAGAGCCTCGTCACCTATTGGCAGCGCCACCCTTCCCTGTCCTACCTGTTCTCGGGCCTGTTCATCGGCCCGACCAGCCAGGCGCCGCGCATCGACGAGGCGCGCCACGATTCGCTCTATGAGCTGGAAATCGCCATGGCCAATGTGCCGGCGCCGGGCTTGGGCTCCGCGCCGCCGCCCTGGCTGGTCGACCGGCTGTTCCGCAACCTGCTCACCGACGTCACCGGCAATACCCACCGCTCGGAAATCTGCATCGACAAGCTGTTCTCGCCGGACGGACCGACCGGGCGGCTCGGCCTCGTCGAGTTCCGTTCCTTCGAGATGCCGCCGGACTGGCGCATGAGCCTCGCCCAGCAATTGCTGCTGCGCGCCCTCATCGCCTGGTTCTGGCGCGAGCCGCAGGAGGGACGGCTGACCCGCTGGGGCACCGCGCTCGCCGACCGCTTCATGCTGCCGCATTTCGTCTGGGCGGATTTCATGGACGTGCTGCACGATCTCGGCCGGGCCGGCTACCGCATCGACCCGATGTGGTTCGAGGCGCAGCGCGAATTCCGCTTCCCCTATTTCGGCCAGGTCGAGCATGGCGGGGTGACGCTGGAAATCCGTCAGGCGCTGGAGCCCTGGCATGTGCTGGGCGAGGAAGGCGTTGTCGGCGGCACGGTACGCTTCGTCGATTCCTCGGTCGAGCGGCTGCAGGTGCGGGTCGAGGGGCTGAACCCGACCCGCCATGTCGTCGCCTGCAACGGGCGGCGCATGCCGCTGCAGCCGACCGGGCGCTTCGGCGAATACATCGCCGGGGTGCGCTACAAGGCCTGGCAGCCCGCCTCCGGCCTGCACCCGACGATCCCGGTCCACGTGCCGCTGACCTTCGACATCGTCGATCTGTGGTCGAACAGGTCACTCGGCGGCTGCGTCTATCATGTCGCCCATCCGGGCGGGCGCAATTACGAGACTTTCCCGGTCAATTCCTATGAGGCGCAGGCGCGGCGGCTGGCACGCTTCCAGAATTGGGGCCACACGCCGGGCTATCTGTTCGTGCCGCCGGAGGAGCCGACCGCGGAATTCCCGACGACGCTGGACCTGCGGCGTCCAGCCTGAGCCCCTTCCGCTCGGATGGAATTATCCGGGCGACAGGAAAGTGGTCCGGAACGTGACGCGAGAGCCGCATCGCCTCACAAAGCGACGGTTTGCAGTGGAGAGCGCTTATCAGCGCGCTTCGCTCATACTGCGATGCCGTCTAACTTCTGAGAATCCCCGCAAGGGGCGACTCGTGAGGAAACCATGCCCCGTGCCGGGAGCGAGACCAAGGCCCTGACCCGGCAATTCGAGGCGGAAGCCGTCGAAGCGCTGCTGGCCGGCTATCGCCCGCTCGCCGGCGCCTATGACGAGATGGTCGACACCGAGGGCAAGCCGCGCGCCCATTGGACGCCGATGCTCGCCGCGCTCGCCGAGATGGGCGTCGACGAGGTGGCGCGGCGCTTCAAGGCGGTCGACCGGCATCTCTACCGCTCCGGCGTGTTCTACCGGGTCTATGACGACCCGAGCGGTGGCGAGCGGCCCTGGCCGCTGTCGCATCTGCCGCTCGTCATCAGTGCCGAGGAATGGCGCGGCCTGGCGCGCGGCCTGATCCAGCGCGCGCAGATGCTGGAAGGCGTGCTCGCCGATCTCTATGGCGAGGCGGAACTCGTCAGATCCGGCGCGCTGCCGGCCGCCGCGATCGCCGGGAGCCCGGAATTCCTGCGCCCGCTGGTCGGGGTCGATCCGCATGGCGGCAGCTTCCTCAAGCTCTATGCCGCCGATCTCGGCCGCGGGCCGGACGGGCGCTGGTGGGTACTCTCCGACCGCACGCAGTCGCCGTCCGGCGCGGGATATGCGCTGGAGAACCGCATCGCGCTCGCCCGTGCCATGCCGGACCTCGCGCGTTCGCTGAACGTGGTCCGGCTTGCCGGCTTCTTCCAGTCCCTGCGGGCGAGCCTGACCAAGCTCGACCGGTCGGGCGAGGGCCGCGTCGGGCTGCTCACTCCGGGGCCGCTGAACGAGACCTATTTCGAGCACGCCTATCTCGCGCGCTACCTCGGCTTCGTGCTGGTGGAGGGCGAGGACCTCACGGTGCGCGACAACGCGGTCTATATACGCACGGTGGCGGGCCTCAAGCGCGCCGACGTGCTGGTCCGCCGCCTGGACGCCGATTTCGCCGATCCGCTGGAGTTGAACTCGCGCTCGCGGCTCGGCGTACCGGGGCTGGTGCAGGCGGTGCGCGCCGGAGGCGTCGCCGTGGTCAACGCGCTCGGCTCGGGCCTCGTCGAGTCCCCCGCCATGATGAGCTTCCTGCCGAAGATCGGCGCGCAGGTGCTCGGCGAGGAGCCGCTGCTGCCGAACGTCGCCACCTGGTGGTGCGGCCAGCCAGCCGAGCGTGAGATCGTGCTCGAAGGCATCGAGGATTTCGTGCTGGCCCCGGCGTTCCAGCGCCCGATCCCCGGCCTGATGGAGAACGGCCCGGTGATCGGCGCCGATCTCAAGGCCGAGCAGCGCGCCGCCTTCGAGACCGCGATCCGCACACGCGGCATCGACATTGTCGGGCAGGAGACGGTGCGGCTCTCCACCATGCCGGTCTGGCGCAACGGCAGGCTGGAGCCGCGGCCCTTCATATTGCGCATCTTCCTCGCCGCCACCGAGGAGGGCTGGAAGGTGATGCCTGGCGGCTTCTGCCGGGTCTCGGACAGCCTCGATTCGCGCGCCGTCACCATGCAGAGCGGCGGGCGCTCGGCCGATGTCTGGGTGCTGGACGAGGGACCGGTCGAGCAGACGACGCTGCTCCCCGCCCCGGGCCGGGTCGATGTGCGCCGCCAGACGGGGCCGCTGCCGAGCCGCGCCGCCGACAATTTCTTCTGGCTCGGCCGCTATGTGGAGCGCGCCGAGGCGACGCTGCGCCTAATCCGCACGCTGGTCGGCCGGCTCTCCTCCTCGGCCGAGGGCGGCGGCACCTCGGTCGCCAAGATGCTCGGGCTGCTGCAGAGCTGGGGCGCGGTGCCCGAGGACATGATCCGCGCCAAGCCGACCCGCCATGCGCTCGGAGCGCTCACCCGCAAGGACCTGCCGGGCGGCGTGCCGGGCCTCATCGAATCCGCGCGTCACACCGCCTCGGTGATCCGCGACCGGCTGTCGCCCGATGCCTGGCGCACCCTTGCCGACCTCACCATGATGATGGCCGAGCCGGTGCCGGCGACCAGCGCCGAGCCCGACGCCTATGAGCGCGCCGACCGGGCGTTGCGCGCGCTCGCCGCCTTCTCGGGCCTCGCCTCGGAGAACATGAACCGGCTCGCCGGCTGGCGCTTCCTCGATCTCGGCCGGCGCATCGAGCGCTCGATCGTGACCTGCCGCTTCACCCGTGCGCTGGTGAACCAGAACTCCTCCGCCGGCACGCTCGACGTGCTGCTCGAACTTTGCGACAGCCAGATCACCTATCGCTCACGCTATGTGATGGTGGAAAGCCGCGCGCCGGTGCTCGACCTGGTGCTGCTCGACCCGGTGAATCCGCGCTCGCTCGCCTTCCAGATCGACAGCATCAACGAGCATCTCGACGCCCTGCCGGGCCATCATGGCGACGAGCCGCCGCCGGCCGAGGAGCGCCTCGCCGCGCGGCTCGCCGCCTCCATGCGCGCCTTCGAGGCCAATGAGTTCGACGATGAGCGGCTGCGCACCACCGAGGCCCAGCTGATGGAGCTGTCGAACGACATCGCCGAGCGCTATTTCATCCACCGCTCGCCGGTCGAGACGCCGTGGGAGCAGCCGGAATGATCTACGACATCTCCCAGACCACCGGCTACGTCTATGCCTATCCGGTGCCGGTGGCGCGCCATGTGGTGCGCATGGTGCCGGTCGACCGCCCCCGGCAGCGGGTGATCGCCAGCCATTTCAGCGTGCGACCCGAACCGGTGGAATGGAGCGAGGCGACCGATTTCTTCGGCAACCGCGTCGCCATCATCCGGATCGAGACCGCGCACACCCGCTTCACCGTGCACACCACCGCCCGGGTCGAGGTGATGCCCGCCGATTTGCCGGATCCAGAACAGGGGCCGTCCTGGGAAGAGGTGCGCGAGGAGGCTGCCTCCAATTTCGACCTCAGCGCCAGCTCCCCGGTGCATCATCTCTATTCAAGTCCGGCCGTGCCGCTCTCCGCCACCATCACCGAATGGGCGGCCGCGAGCTTTCCCGCGGGGCGGCCGATGCTGGCCGGCGCGATCGATCTGATGCACCGGCTGCACGACGAATTCACTTATGATTCCAAGGCGACCGACGTTTCGACGCCGCCGGCGGAAGCCTTCGCCATCCGGCGCGGCGTGTGCCAGGACTTCGCCCATATCATGATCGCCGGGTTGCGCGGGCTGGGCCTCCCCACCGCCTATGTCAGCGGCTTCCTGCGCACCGAGCCGCCGCCCGGCAAGGAGCGGCTGCAGGGCGCCGACGCCACCCATGCCTGGGTCTCGGTCTGGTGCGGCGACGTACTTGGCTGGCAGGGTCTCGATCCCACCAATGCGCTGCGTGTCTCCACGGACCACGTCGTGCTCGCCAATGGCCGCGACTATTCCGATGTCGCCCCGGTCGGCGGCGTGCTGTTCGGCTCCGGCAAGCAGAAGCTCTCGGTCGCCGTCGACGTGATCCCGATGGGCGAGAGGAAGAATGCGCGGAAGATAAGGGCCTGAGCTCCCTGAGAGGCAGGTAGTGACCTCGGGGCGACATGCCGATCCTGCCACGCTACAAAGGCGCGGATGAGACGCGAATCGCGAGGCCATGACCGACACCACGCGCCCGGCCCAAGAGGTCGAAACGGCCGAGACCACAAAGGCTACCGATGGCTTCCTCGCGGGGCTGTCCGTCTATCTGCGCCCGCGGGTGCTGATCGTCATCCTGCTCGGCTTCTCCTCCGGCCTGCCGCTCGCGCTCACGACCAGCACGCTGACGGTGTGGATGGCCGAGGCCAAGGTGAACCTCGTCACCATCGGCCTCTTCGCTTTGGTCGGCGTGCCTTACAATTTCAAGTTCGTCTGGGCGCCGCTGGTCGATGCGCTGGACGTGCCGCTCCTCAGCAAGTGGCTGGGACGGCGACGCGGCTGGCTGGTGTTTACCCAGCTCTTGCTGGCGCTGGCGATCCTCTGGCTCGGCTTCCAGGATCCGATCGCCGCGCCGTGGCACGTGGCGTTCGGCGCGCTGCTGGTCGCCTGCGCCTCGGCGACGCAGGACATTGTGGTCGATGCCTTCCGCGTCGAGAGCCTCGAGACCCGTGAGCAGGCGGCCGGAATGGCCGGCTATGTCGCCGCCTACCGCGTCGGCATGCTGGCCTCCGGTGCCGGCGTGCTGCTCCTGGTCGCCTGGTTCGAAGTCATCGGCATTGAGCGCGCCGATGTATGGGCATGGGGCTATGTGGCCGCGGCGCTGATGGTCGGCGTCGGGCTGATCGCCTCGCTGCTCGCAAAGGAGCCGCCGGCACCGGAGAACGCCCTGCCGCGCGAGGAGAGCGTCGCCAAACGCGTGGTACAGACCGCGGTCGGCGCTTTCGGCGAGTTCCTGTCGCGCCATCTCGCCGTGGCGATCCTGCTGTTCGTCGTGCTGTTCAAGTTCTGCGACGCCTTTGCCGGCGTGCTCACCAGCGCCTTCGTCATCGATATCGGCTTCGACAAGGCGACCTATGCCGGCGTCGTCAAGGGCGTCGGCTTCGCCGCGGCGCTGATCGGCGGCTTTGCCGGCGGCTTCATCGCCCGCGCCTTGCCGCTCTCCACCAGCCTGTGGATCGCCGGCATCCTGCAGATGGCGTCCAACCTCGTCTTCTCCTGGCAGGCCTATATGGGCGTGAACCTGCCGGCGCTGACGCTCACCATCGTGGTCGAGAACTTCACCGGCGCCATCGGCACGGTGATCTTCGTCGCCTATATCTCTGCGCTGTGCGGCACGCGGGCGCACACCGCCACGCAATATGCCCTGCTGACCGCGCTCGCCGCAGTGGGGCGCACCTTCCTCGCCTCGAGCGCGGGCTTCGTCGCCGAAGAGACCGGATGGGCCTGGTTCTTCGCCGTGACCGCGGTGGCGGCGCTGCCGGGCCTCGCCATCCTCGCCTTCCTGCAGGCGCGCGGACATTTCCGCGAACTGGCGGAGCAGAGGGCCTAGAACGCCGTCCGTGCGCGGATAGCGGCGGCCAGCGTGCCTTCGTCGAGATAGTCGAGCTCGCCGCCGACCGGCACGCCATGGGCGAGGCGGGTCACCTTCACCTCGGCGTCACGCAAGAGGTCGGTGACGTAATGCGCCGTGGTCTGGCCGTCGACCGTCGCCGGCAGCGCTAGCAGCACCTCCTTGACCGCGCCGTCATGGGCGCGGGTGACGAGGCTCTGCAGATTGAGATCGTCCGGCCCCACCCCGTCGAGCGGCGAGAGCGTGCCGCCGAGCACATGGTAGCGGGCATTGATCGCGCCGGCCCGCTCCAGCGCCCAGAGATCGGCGACATCGGCCACCACCACCAGCAGCGAGGGATCGCGGGTCGGATCCGAGCAGACCGTGCAGGGATCGCGCACATCGATATTGCCGCAGGTGCGGCACACCGTGATCTTGGCGAGCGCCTCGTCGAGTGCACCGGCGAGCGGCGCCATCAGCGCCTCGCGCTTCTTGATCAGGGTGAGCGCGGCCCGCCGCGCCGAGCGCGGGCCGAGCCCCGGCACGCGGGCAAGCAGCTGGATCAGGCGTTCGATTTCGGGGCCGGCGACGGCACGGGGCATGGAATCCTCTTCACGCTCCACTTAGCGCAGGCCGGCGCCGGGCACCATCCACATGAACCCATCGTCTTGGAGGCGAGCCAAACCATCCCTTGCGCCCTCATCCCCGGGTCAAGCCCGGGGATGAGGGCGCTTCGGGATTTCAAGCTTGGCTTCCCCGAGCCGGTTTTGCTCGACACCGTGGGACCCCGTTGGTAACCGGGAGGATGGGGCAAGGCGGAAAACCGCACGTGGGGGAATCGATGATGATGCGACTGCGCGGGCTGCTTGCCGCTGCGATTTTCATTGGCATCGGCACGCCGGCCTTCGCCGCAGAAGGGGTCGGGCTCGACGGCGCCTCGCTCTCGCTGCTCTGGGGCCTGCCCTTCGTCGGAATATTGCTCTCCATCGCCATCATGCCGCTCGCCGCCGGGCATTTCTGGCATCACCATTACGGCAAGGTGGCGCTGTTCTGGGCGCTCGCCTTCCTGGTGCCGTTCGTGCTCCTGAAGGGCGGAGACCTCGCGACCTATGAGGTCGGCCATGCCGCGCTGCTCGAATACATCCCCTTCATCATCCTGCTGTTCGCACTGTTCACCATTTCCGGCGGCATCCTGCTCACCGGCAATCTGCACGGCAGCCCCGCGGTGAACACCGCAATCCTCGCCATCGGCACCGTGCTTGCCAGCCTCATCGGCACCACCGGCGCCTCGATGGTGCTGATCCGCCCGCTGCTGCGCGCCAATGACGACCGGCGCTACAACGTCCACACCGTAGTGTTCTTCATCTTCCTGGTCTCGAACATCGGCGGCTCGCTGACGCCGCTCGGCGACCCGCCGCTGTTCCTCGGCTTCCTCAAGGGGGTCGACTTCTTCTGGACCACCGAGCACCTGCTGCACGACACCGGCGTGCTGGTGGCGATCCTGCTGCCGGTGTTCTACATGCTCGATCGGTATTTCTATGCCAAGGAGGAGGACCTCCCCCACCCGGCCGACCCGACGCCGGACACCGAAACGCTCGGCCTGCGCGGTACACAGAACATCCCGCTGCTCGGCGGCGTCATCGGCGCCATATTGCTCAGCGCTTTGTGGAAGCCGGGCATATCCTTCGACGTGCTCGGCACCCATGTCGAGCTGCCTTCGCTCGCCCGCGACGTCATCCTGATCGGCCTCGCCGGCGTCTCGATCGCCATCACCCCGGCCTATATTCGCGAGCGCAACGGTTTCGACTGGGAGCCGATCCGCGAGGTGGCGAAGCTGTTCGCCGCGATCTTCCTCACCATCATCCCGGTGATCGCGATCCTGAAGGCCGGCACCGCCGGGCCGATGGCGGGGCTGGTCAATCTCGTCACCGACGACGCCGGCGGGCCGGTGAACGCCTGGTACTTCTGGCTGACCGGGATCCTGTCGTCGTTCCTCGACAACGCGCCGACCTATCTCGTCTTCTTCAACCTGGCCGGCGGCGACGCCTCGCATCTGATGACCGACCTCGCAGTGACGCTGGAGGCGATCTCGGCGGGCGCGGTGTTCATGGGGGCGATGACCTATATCGGCAATGCACCCAATTTCATGGTGCTCGCCATCGCCAAGAGCCGCGGCGTCGCGATGCCGAGCTTCTTCGGCTACATGCTCTGGTCCGGCACCTTCCTGCTGCCGTGCTTCGCGCTGCTGACCTGGCTATATTTTCTGTAGACGGCAGGAGGCGGCATCACGAAAGCAGATCATTTCCCGCGTCATGGCCGGGCTTGTCCCGGCCATCTCGGCCTCTGATGTGTTGTCAGGAATCGAGATCCCCGGCACGAGGCCGGGGATGACGGTGTTCCAGGAACTTCCGGTCAGTCCCTCGAAATCACTCGGCGGCGATCGCCACGTGCGGCTGGGCGTCGCGAACTTCCTCGTCCACGTCGGATTCGAAGCGGACGAAGTTCTCGGCGAACATGCCGACCAGCTTGCGCGCCGTCTCCTCGAAGTCGGCGGGATCCGCCCAGCTCTTGGCCGGATTGAGCAGATGCGGCTCGACGCCCGGCAGCGATGTCGGCACCGCAAAGCCGAAATAGGGATCGGTGCGGAAATCGGCTTCCTTCAGCGAGCCGTCGAGCACGGCATTCAGCAGGCGGCGCGTCACCTCGATCGGCATGCGGCGCCCGACCCCGTACTTGCCGCCGGTCCAGCCGGTATTGACCAGCCAGCAATCGGCGTCGTGGAGGATGATGAGGTCGCGCAGCATGTTGCCGTAGACCGAAGGATGGCGCGGCATGAAGGGCGCGCCGAAGCAGGTGGAGAAGGTCGCCTGCGGCTCGCTGACGCCCTTCTCGGTGCCGGCGACCTTGGCGGTGTAGCCGGACAGGAAGTGGTACATCGCCTCCGCCGGGGTGAGCTTGGCGATCGGCGGCATGACGCCGAAGGCGTCGCAGGTCAGCATGACGACGTTCTTGGGCGAGGCCGCGCGGCCGGAGCGGCTGGCATTGGCGACGGCATCCAGCGGATAGGCGGCACGGGCATTCTCGGCGAGCGCGGCGCTGTCGAAATCCGGCATCCGGGTCTCGGGGTCGATCACCACGTTTTCCAGCACCGCGCCGAAGCGCGTCACTGCGGCGTAGATTTCCGGCTCCGCCTTCCTGGAGAGATGGATGGTCTTGGCGTAGCAGCCGCCCTCGAAATTGAAGATGCCGTCGTCGCTCCAGCCATGCTCGTCATCGCCGATCAAGGTGCGCGAGGAGTCGGCGGAGAGCGTCGTCTTGCCGGTGCCGGAGAGGCCGAAGAACACCGCGCTGTCGCCATGGTCGCCGACATTGGCGGAGCAGTGCATCGGCAGCACGTCCTTGGAGGGCAGCAGGTAGTTCAGGTAGCTGAACACCGACTTCTTCATCTCGCCGGCATAGGAGGTGCCGCCGATCAGCACCAGGCCATTGGTGTAGTCGCAGGCGATGATGGTCTCGGTGCGCACGCCGTGGCGATCGGGATCGGCGCGGAAGCTCGGCAGGCAGAGGATGGTGAATCCCGGCTCGAACTCCTCGAGTTCGGCCCGCTCCGGACGGCGCAGCACGGTGCGGATGAACAGCGCGTGCCAGGCATGCTCGCAAAAGACCCGGACATTGATGCGGTGCGCCGGGTCGGCGCCGGCGTGAAGGTCCTGCGCGAACAGCGAGCGGGTGCCGGCGAAGGCGAGGAAATCCTGCTTCAGCAGGTCGAACTGCTCGCGGCTGATGGCATTATTGTTATCCCACCAGATTTCGTCCTCGGTGGCCTCGTCGCGGATGATGAAGCGGTCCCGGGGGCTGCGGCCGGTGTGAATGCCGGTCTCGGCGGCGATTGCGCCGTCGGCGGTCAGCCGCGCCTCGCCGCGGGCGATCGAACGCTCATAGAGCGCCGCCTCGGTAAGGTTGAAGAACACCATGCCCGGCCCTTCCAGGCCAAACGACTGAGTGTTCAGCCGCGGATTGCGCAAACCGGTTTCCTGCATGGTTTCCTCCTCCACCCAGGGGCTGCGCGCGGGCGCCGCGCTCCGTCATGCCGACCGCATCATTGCTTTATCCGCACGACCCAGAATCGCCCCTCGTAACGTCTTCGCCGCGAGTTGTGCTGATTTTGTGGCACGTCATCGCCCGCTTGTCACGTTGAGCCGAGCCATGCTGGCGCGTCAACCGACAGATGAATCCACGGATGCTTGAGCGATGCTTGCCGGGGCGACACGTTTGGCATGCTGCACCGCGAAAGACATCGCTGGTGTACAACTGAATTATGAGAATGATGAGTTTGCGCCTAAAATTGCTGCATCGGGGCGCCGCCGTCATCAAAATGCAATGTTCACAAGGCTCCGATGCGAGTCGCAAGGCCCGGGTCAGGCGCCGCGCGCCAGATGCGCCAGCTCCACCAGCACGGCGCGCAATTCGCCCGGCGCGCTGATGCGGCGCGGGAAGTCGAGACGGCGCACCCGGGCGCCCAGCATCAGGTCGCAGCCTTCCGGATCGAGCCCGATGATGCGCCAGTCACCGGTTGGCGCACCGAGCAGATTGGCGGCATAGAGCGCGACCGCATCGGCGTGGTCGGCGTTCATGTGCTCCACCGCGCCCGCTTCCGCCGCCAGCAGCGCTTCAGTACCGGCGAGGTCGGCGATCATGTCCTCGCGGGCGAGATCGACGATGCGGCCGAAGCCGGCGACAAGGTGCGCGCTCTCCAGTTCGAGGCGGTAGAAGGCGAAGTCGCTGAAGCCGGCAAAACCCGCGGCATCGGGATGGCGCAGCAGATAGCGCCGGCGCGCCGCCTCGCCCTCCTCCCGCACCACGCGGCCCTTGAGGCTGATACGCGCGCCTTCCAGCTCGCTGCCTTCGCGCCGCTCCTCCAGAAGCAGGCTGGCGCGCGAATCAGTGGCGAGATTGCGGGTGTGGCGGGCGAGGTTCGAGAGCAGCAGCACCGGGGTGGCATCGGGCAGGCTCGCCACCTGCACCAGCGATGCATAGGGCGCGCCATCGGCATCGAGCGTCGCCAGCGCGGCGGTACGCGCCTCGCGCAGCAGCCTTTTTGCGGCATTCGCGGCCTGAAAACCCTGCGCCGATTCGCCTGTCATCCGCGTCATCTCCGTCGCTGACCATTGGTGTACATGCCTCGCCGAATCCGGCCCGGATGGCAACTTCTTGGCCTTGCAGCTCAAAACGCGCTATTTTCGATCGAGAGCCATTGCGTGTCACATTATGGCCACGCCGGCACGGTTCACCGCGCTACGCGCAAAGCCGTGGCCGAACAGGAAAGTTAGCTTATGCCGACCATCGCCCTCGTCGACGACGACCGCAATATCCTGACCTCCGTGTCGATTGCGCTCGAATCGGAAGGCTATCGCATCCAGACCTATACGGACGGCGCGACCGCGCTCGACGGGTTCAAGACCAACCCGCCGGACCTCGCCATATTCGATATCAAGATGCCGCGCATGGACGGCATGGAGTTGCTGCGCCGGCTGCGCCAGAAGAGCGACATGCCGGTGATCTTCCTCACCTCCAAGGACGACGAGATCGACGAATTGTTCGGCCTCAAGATGGGCGCCGACGACTTCATCAAGAAGCCGTTCTCCCAGCGCCTGCTGGTCGAGCGGGTGAAGGCGGTGCTGCGCCGCTTCGCCCCCAAGGACGGCACGCTGCCGCGCGAGACCGACAGCGCCAAGGTGCTGGAGCGCGGCCAGCTGCGCATGGACCCGGAGCGCCACACCTGCACCTGGAAGGGCGAGAACGTCACCCTCACCGTGACCGAGTTCCTGATCCTGCAGGCACTGGCCACGCGCCCGGGCGTGGTGAAAAGCCGCAACGCATTGATGGATGCGGCCTATGACGATCAGGTCTATGTCGATGACCGCACCATCGACAGCCACATCAAGCGGCTTCGCAAGAAGTTCAAGGTCGTCGACGATAATTTCGAGATGATCGAGACGCTGTACGGCGTCGGCTATCGCTTCAAGGAGTAGCATCTCTTTGCTCGATCCGGACTCCGCGCGGACCACCGCCGTCGACGACGAGGGTGGCGACGAACGCGGCGCCACGCGGGAGCGGCACGGCGCGATGGTCCATTTCGGCCGGATCGCCGACATGCTCGCGGCGCTGCGCCGGATGCGGCGTTTCGTGGCCTTCAAGAGCTTCTCCAGCCTCACCCGCCGCATCGTCCTCTTGAACCTCGCCGGCATGTGCGTGCTGGTGTCGGGCATCCTCTATCTGTCCGAATTCCGCGCCGGGCTGATTGACGCGCGGGTGCAGAGCCTGCTGGTGCAGGGCGAGATCATCGCCGGCGCCATCGCCGCCTCGGCGCAGGTCGAGACCAATGCCATCACCATCGATCCGGAGCGCCTGCTGGAACTGCAGGCCGGCGAGAGCTACGGTCCGGGCGAGGAAGGCTTCGCGCCGCTGGAATTCCCGATCAATCCGGAGCGCGTCGCCCCGGTGCTGAAGCGCCTGGTCGAGCCGACCGGCACGCGCGCCCGCATCTATGACCGCGACGGCGCGCTGCTGCTCGATTCCCGCTCGCTCTATTCGCGCGGCGAGATCCTGCGTTTCGAGCTGCCCACGCCGACCACGCGCAAGCCGAACTGGATGGAGCGCGGCTGGAACAGCGTGAAGATGTGGTTCTCGCGCGGCGACCTGCCACTCTACAAGGAACTCGGCCCCTCGAACGGCAAGGGCTACCCGGCGGTCGTCTCCGCGCTGACCGGGCAGAAGTCGAGCGCCGTGCAGGTGAACGACCGCGGGCAGGTCATCGTCTCGGTGGCGGTGCCGGTGCAGCGCTTCCGCGCCATTCTCGGCGCGCTGCTGCTCTCGACCCAGGGCGGCGAGATCGACGAGGCGGTGGCGGCGGAGCGCTTCGTCATCGTGCGCGTCTTCCTGGTCGCCATGGTGGTGATGGTGGTGCTGTCCTTCCTGCTCGCCGGCACCATCGCCGGACCGGTGCGCAAGCTTGCCGACGCCGCGGAGCGGGTACGCCGCCGCACCCGCTCGCGCGTCGAGATCCCGGATTTCACCCAGCGCTCGGACGAGATCGGGCACCTGTCCGGTGCGCTGCGCGACATGACGGACGCGCTCTATTCGCGGATCGAGGCGATCGAGAGCTTCGCCGCCGACGTCTCGCACGAATTGAAGAACCCGCTTACTTCACTGCGTTCCGCCGTGGAGACGCTGCCGCTCGCCAAGACCGACACCTCGCGCGGCCGGCTCATGGAAGTGATCCAGCACGATGTGAGGCGGCTCGATCGCCTCATCACCGACATTTCCGACGCCAGCCGGCTCGATGCCGAATTGCAGCGCCAGGAAGCCGAGCCGGTCGACCTCACCCGCCTGCTCAAGACCGTGGTCGGCGTGCAGAACGATGTGCGGCGCGGCGACGGGGTGGATGTCGGCCTCGAATTCGAGCACGCGCCGGGCGCCAGCGGCGGCTTCGTGGTGCCGGGCCACGATTCCCGCCTCGGCCAGGTCGTCAACAACCTGATCGACAATGCCCGTTCCTTCTCGCCGCGCGGCAGCACGGTGCGCGTCACCTGCCGCCGCCACAAGGAGACGGTGGAGATCATGGTCGACGATGACGGGCCGGGCATCCCGCCTCACGCGCTGGGCCGCATCTTCGAGCGCTTCTACACCGACCGGCCGGAGGAGCAGGGCTTCGGCCAGAATTCCGGCCTCGGTCTGTCCATCTCGCGGCAGATCGTCGAGGCCCATGGCGGGCGCATCTGGGCGGAGAACCGCCTCACCGAGCCGGCGAAGCCGAAACCCAAGCGCAAGTCCAGGGCAAAGGCCAAGGCGGAGGCCAAGGTGGAGGCCACTTCGGAAGCGGCGCTCGCGACGGAGGCCGAGGTAACCGAGGTCGCGCCCGAGACGCCGAAGGACCATGCCGGCGCCCGCTTCATCGTCCGCCTGCCCGCGGCCTGAGCCATGGCTCGAGAGCCCGTTTCCTCCGGACCTGCCAGCATCCATGGTTCCTGCGTCGCGGTCGGCGAGACCGGCGTGCTGATCCGCGGACCGTCCGGTGCCGGCAAGTCCGAGCTCGCCTTCGCGCTGATCCTCGCCGGGCGTACCGGCGCGATCCCGCCGACGCGCCTTGTGGCCGACGATCGTGTGGTCGTCACCGTGCGCGGCGGGCGTCTGGTCGCCAGCGCACCCGAGGCCATTGCCGGGCTGATCGAGGTGCGCGGCATCGGTATCCGGCGGCTGCCCCATGCGAGCGAGGCCGTGCTCGGCCTCGTCATCGACCTCGCGGCGCCGGACGGCGCCCGCCTGCCGCAGCCGGACGCACTGCACACCACGCTCGACGGCGTCATCGTGCAGCGCCTGCCGATCGCCGAAGGCGTACACCCGCTTCTGCCGGTGATCGCCTTCCTGACCACGCAGGACGCCTTGCCCTGAGGGCATCCCTTCCCGCTCGCGGGAGAGGGAGCAGGCGCGCTTCCTGAACGTTCCTGAGGCAGATGCTCCGAAATTCGGCGCATCTTTGCGCCGGGCCTTGCCATTCGTGTGCGGTGCAACGATGATGTGCGCCCCGCAGCGTGCCGCCCGGGCGCGCTTTACCCGGAGCCGAGCCGCAAGCCGGACGGCGGAGCAGAATGATCGGTCTCGTCCTCGTAACCCATGGCCGTCTCGCCACCGAGTTCCGTGCCGCCCTTGAACACGTGATGGGGCCGCAGTCCCAGATCGAATCCGTCACCATCGGCCCGGACGACGACATCGAGCAGCGCCGCAAGGACATCGTCGCCGCGGTGGCCGCGGTGAATGAAGGCGTCGGCGTCGTCATTCTCACCGACATGTTCGGCGGCACGCCTTCCAATCTTGCCATTTCGGTGATGAACGCCCCGGATATCGAAGTGCTGGCCGGGATCAATCTGCCGATGCTGGTGAAGCTCGCCACGGTCCGCGCCGACGTCCCCCTGGGCGAGGCGGTGGCGCAGGCACAGGAGGCGGGGCGCAAATACATCAACATCGCCAGCCGCGTGCTCGCAGGGAAATGACCGAGGACCAGACCGATACCTCCGCCGCGCTCAAGCGCGAGCTCGCTATCTGCAACAAGCGCGGCCTACACGCCCGCGCCTCCGCCAAGTTCGTGCAAACGGTGGAGCGCTTCGATGCCGATGTCCGCGTGACACGGCTCGGCGAGACCGTCGGCGGCACCTCCATCATGGGCCTGATGATGCTTGCCGCGGCGCCGGGCACCACCATCCTGGTCGAGGCCACCGGCAACGACGCCAAAGCCGTGATCGACGCGCTCGACGCTCTGATATCCGACCGGTTCGGCGAGGGCGAATAGCGCCCACGGCAACAGCCGACACATAAAGACATCTTTATATCGTTATTGTCTTCCTGGCGGCGGGCTGCTATCACCCGCCGAAGAGCTACCCATGCAACAGCGGCCAGACAGGAAGACCGACATGCCCGTCGCCAGCGAATACATCGTCAAGGATCTCGCCCTCGCCGATTTCGGCCGCAAGGAGATCGACCTCGCCGAGACGGAGATGCCCGGCCTGATGGCGATCCGCGCCGAATATGGCCCCTCGCAGCCGCTCAAGGGCGCGCGTATCGCCGGCTCGCTGCACATGACGATCCAGACCGCGGTGCTGATCGAGACGCTGAAGGCGCTCGGCGCCGATGTGCGCTGGGTGTCCTGCAACATCTTCTCGACGCAGGACCATGCCGCGGCCGCCATCGCCACCAGCGGCACCCCGGTGTTCGCCTATAAGGGCGAGACCCTCAAGGAATACTGGGACTACACCGCCCGCCTTTTCGACTGGCACGGCGGCGGCGTCCCGAACTTGATCCTCGACGATGGCGGCGATGCCACCATGCTGGTGCATCATGGCCTCACCGCCGAGCAGGGCGATGTCGCCTTCCTCGACCAGCCCGGGTCGGAAGAGGAAGAGATCTTCTTCGCGCTGATCAAGCGCCTGCTCGGCGAGAAGCCGAAGGGCTGGTTCGCCGAAGTCGCCGCCTCGATCAAGGGTGTCTCGGAAGAGACCACCACGGGCGTGCACCGGCTCTACAAGCTCGCGGAGCAGGGCAAGCTGCTGTTCCCGGCGATCAATGTGAACGACAGCGTCACCAAGTCGAAGTTCGATAATCTCTATGGCTGCCGGGAATCGCTGGTCGACGCCATCCGTCGCGGCACCGACGTGATGCTGGCCGGCAAGGTCGCCTTCGTCGCCGGCTTCGGCGATGTCGGCAAGGGCTCGGCCGCCTCGCTGCGCCAGGCCGGCGCCCGCGTCATCGTCGCCGAAGTCGATCCTATCTGCGCGCTGCAGGCGTCGATGGAAGGCTATGAGGTCGCAACGATCGAGGACGCGCTGTCGCGCGCCGACATCTATGTCACCGCCACCGGCAATCGCGACATCATCACCGTCGACCACATGCGCGGCATGAAGGACCGGGCGATCGTCTGCAACATCGGTCACTTCGACAATGAGATCCAGGTCGCGGGCCTGAAGAACTTCAAGTGGAACAACATCAAGCCGCAGGTCGACGAGATCGAGTTCCCGTCCGGCAACCGCATCATCCTGCTGTCCGAAGGACGGCTGGTGAACCTCGGCAACGCCATGGGCCACCCGTCTTTCGTGATGTCGTCGTCCTTCTCCAACCAGACGCTGGCGCAGGTCGAGCTCTACGCCAATGCCGGCAAGTACGCCAAGCAGGTGTACACGCTGCCGAAGGTGCTCGACGAGAAGGTCGCGGCACTGCACCTCGACAAGCTCGGCGTGAAGCTGACCAAGCTGAAGCCGGAACAGGCCGCCTATATCGGCGTGACCGTCGACGGCCCGTTCAAGCCGGACCATTACCGGTATTGAGGCGAGCGGCGCGTCGGGCGGAATGCCCGGCCGGGAATGACGCGCTATCTAGACGACGGACGCGATGAATTCGCAGGCCGCGCGGACATTCACCAGCCCGGGCCCGGTCGCCAGATCGGGGCCGGCCTTGGCGGCGTCCCCGGTAGCCGTCTTGCCCTTGGTGACGTCGGTCGCGGTCCTGATCAGGGCCGTGCGCACCTGATCCGCCTTGGCCCCCTTCAGTATGCCGCGCATCAGCGCCACGGCACCGGCGACCTGCGGGCAGGCCGCCGAGGTGCCGGAGAAGATTCCCCAACCGAGACCGCTCCGTCCGGACGGGAAATTCTCACCGTCGAGGTCGCTGCCGGGTGGCACCGGCAGCATGATGTGGTGGGGCAGCGGCGGCTGGTTCGTCGATGAACCCACGATGCCGCAGATGTCGGGCACGCTGCGGCCGGGATAGAGCTGGCTCTCGAAGGAACTCGCATAGCTCGACGCCTGCAGCGCCCCGTCCGGCAGCACCGTGACGCCACCCACCGCAATGATTTGCGGCATGCAGGCGGGGAAGGCGCGGTGGCCATTGCCGGCCGAGAACAGGACGACGATCCCGCTGCGCACGGCGTCGGAAAGGATCGTCTCGATGTCCAGCAGCTCGTTGAAGAAATTGGGATCGTCGGCGCGCAGCTGATCCCGGCTCTGGTGATCGACGTCGTAGCCCCAGGAGTTCGACATCACGTCGGGGCCCAGCGCGATGGCCGCTTCCAGCGCGGTGGCCGCGCTGAGGCCGCTCTTGACGCCGTAGACGGTCGCATCGGGGGCGACGGTAAAGATGTTGGCGCATTCCCCCGTGCCGTGGCCGGACTTGTCCTTTTCCGGATCCCGGGCGTCGGGTGAGGCGCTCGGGATGAGCTTGTAGCCGTTCGCCGCGAAGAACGGGTGCGCGAAGAACCCGCTGTCGACCATGGCGACCTTGACGCCGGCGCCGTTCCAGCCCTGCCGATGCGCCCTCGCCGCGTTCAGTGCGGCGCGGACATCCTCCAACCGCAGATACTCGATCATCTCGATCGGCGGCAGGTAGGAAGGCGGGGCGTAGAACTCCACGGGACGCGGCACATAGGCGAAATCGATCGTGCCGGCGAGACCATCGGGGACCTTCAGCGCCTCCTTGGGCCGCTCGAAGGTCTCGCGCAAGGTTCGGCGGCCCTCCGACCGGCCGGAATAGCTGCCTGCCTCCAGCGTGGTGCTGAACAGCGCCTCGAACTCCGTCCGGTTCATTTCGAGCTCGATGCGGCTGGTCTGGGTCGGGCGGACCTCGACCCGCCTCATCGACAGCCAGCCCACCGCGCTGCGCGCCATGCGCGGATCGGGCTGCAGCCCATGCGGGGCCGCGATGACGGCGGAGAAGCCTATTTCCTGGAGGGGCGCACGGCTGCGATTCTTCGGGACAAGACGAACGACGATCCCGTCAGCCATGCCCATCTCCCCCCGGAACAGGCGTTGCGGTCAGCTCATCTCCCGAAATACTCCGGCTGGCGCGGAAAATAGGCGCGATAGCCGGGCGATTTCGGAAGTCGCGAATAGTCTGGCTCCACCATGAATTGTATACTACCGCCAGAATTCCCTACAGTTGTAGAGAATGCCCGCTCGATGTCCACCCGCAATCCCAGCACGGAGAGGCCGCGTTCCGTCACGCTCTGGATCTTGAGGCCATACCCCTCAAGCCGGCGGGCCGCTTCCATGGCTGCCTTCAGGTCCGGCTCGGAAAGCCCGACGCGAAGCTGAAGTTCGTGCTCTTTTGGCTGGCCGGTCATGACCGCCACCTCGCTGCTCTAGGATACCCATAGTAGCGCGTATTGCCGGGCACGGCGCATCGATGGACGTCACAATTCCTTCTGCACGAAGATCAGATCGAGCCGCTGGCCGAACTTGACGCCGATGCCCGGCATGCGGCCGGTCTCCTTGAACCCGAGGCTGGCGTGCAGTTTCAGCGAAGCATCGTTGCCGGCGGTGATGCCGCCGATCATCACCCGCTTGCCCAGCACCCGGGCCGGCTCGAACAGCGCCTTCAGCAGCAGACGCCCGAGGCCGTTGCCGCGAGCCGCCTCCGCAACATAGACGGAGTGCTCGACGCTGATGCGGAACCCGTCGAACGGACGGAAATCTCCGAAGCTGGCATAGCCCAGCACCGCGTCGTCCGCGCCCGCCGCGACGATGACGGGATAGGACTTTGCCTGCCGATCCATGAGCCAGGCGCGGCGATTGGCAAGATCGACCGGCGCATCATTCCATATTGCCGTCGAATTAAGTACAGCGTCGTTATAAATGGCGAGAATGCCCGTAAGGTCGGCGTCGATAGCGGGTCGCAGCGTGATCATGTGGGCTCTCGATCTGAAACTCGGGGTAATGCCCGGGGCCGTACGGCCGCATAGCGCACTGTCACACTGGGGAAAAGCGGTAACACTGCATCAGAAAACCGCGCCATATGGGCGTCACGCCCTTGACGTTATTCTGCCATCGTCGGCACTTTCTCTGTGGAAAGGTTGCGATTCCAACGCAACGGCGGTATGGGGCGGGCCATGGAGACGTGGTCGTCTTACATAGACGGCCTTGGGCGAGAGGGTTGTGCGGCCGATCCGGCGGCATTGCTGCGCTCGGGGCTGGAACTGGAATTGATACGGCAGCCGGCGGATATGGGCCGGCCTTTCGCTGTTGCCGTCCATCGCCGCGGCGTGTTGATCGGCTATCTGCCCAAGCCTGATGCCCGCCCGGTCTCCAAGCTGCTCGACCGTGGCGGACGCGCCCGTGCCTTCGTGCTGGCGCTCAAGCACGAGCGTTTGCTCACCGGCACGCGGCTCAAATCCATCACTATCGAGATCGAGGCCGCCAATCCCGAGGACGCGCCGTGGTCGGATGCCGACCGCGCCGAGATCGCCGCGCTCGGCATCGAGGCGCCGCTGGCGCCGCGCCGTCGCAACCTGGCAGTGCCCGGTCGCATCGCCGGCGCCCTGTGCGCGGGCGTGGTGGCGATGGCGGCCTGGGCCAACATGCCCGAGCTGACGCCCGAACTGGAGGCGACCGAGAACGCGGCCATGGTCGCGGTCGCCGATCCGGTCGATGCCGTGGAGCCGGCCTCCAAGACGCAGGAGAGACCGGCCTCCGCTCCCGCCGGCGTCACGGCGACAGCCGCAGCGACCGAGCCGCTGCCCTTGATGGCCAATGCGGCGCTGGCCTTGCCCTCAAGCTTCACGCCGTTCGACGGTGCCGGCTCGTCCCATATCGTCGTCGCGGTACGCAATTCCGACGCCCCGGCAGCCGAAAGCCCGGCCGCGACGCCGGTGGCGGCGGTGCCGCTGCCGCTGCCGAGTCCCGCCTCGGCGGGCGTCCCCATGCCTCTGCCGCGCCCGGAAGTGCGGCTCAGCCGAAAGCGGCGCTGAAGCGCGCCTGTTCCGGAACTAGCGCGCTTGTGGTTGGCGCGCGCCGGCATGCGCCCCATATGATGTCGGATTGCGGGGCGACCGCTCAGGAAACCTAGGAAGATGAACCCGAACGACTTCGACCGTATGCGCTTCACCGTGCGCCGCGTGAGCTGGTGGCAGATCGCGCTGGTGGTCGCAGGTGCATTGGCAATCGGCACTGCTTTGGCGCTGGTGGCGGCAAGCGTGTTCCTGATCGTTGCCCCGGTCGTTCTGCTGAGCGGGCTTGCCTACAAGCTGTTCGGCGGGCGCAAGCCGGTGCGCACCCGGCCCGGCGTCACGGTGATCGACGCCGAATACCGCGTGCTGTCGCCGGAAGAAATCCGCCACGACCGCGGCCCGAACCGGGTGCGTTGATTATCTGGCGCTGATTATCTCGCGCTGATCACTTCTCGACGAACGCCTTCTCGATCACGAAGTCGCCCGGCTCGGTGGTGCTGCCCTCCTCGAAGCCGAGCATCTTCATGATGACGCGCATGTCGTCGAGCAGCTGCGGGCTGCCGCACAGCATCACCCGGTCGTCTTCCTTGCTGAGCGGCGGCAGGCCGATATCGGCGAACAGCTTGCCCGAGGTGATCAGGTCGGTGATGCGGCCCTGGTTGCGGTAAGGCTCGCGAGTCACCGTCGGATAGTAGATCAGCTTCTCCTGCACCAGCTCGCCGAAGTACTCGTTCTCCGGCAGCTCCCGGGTGATGAGATCCTCGTAGGCGAGCTCGGCGACCGTGCGCACGCCATGCACCAGGATCACCTTCTCGTAATTCTCGTAGGTCTCGGGATCCTTGATCAGGCTGAGATAGGGCGCGAGGCCGGTGCCGGTGGCCAGCAGATAGAGCCGGCGCCCGGGCACCAGATAGTCGACCAGCAGCGTGCCGGTGGGCTTGCGGCCGACCAGCACCTCGTCGCCGACCTTCAGGTGCTGGAGCTTCGAGGTGAGCGGCCCCTCCGGCACCTTGATGGAGAAGAACTCCAGCGTGTCCTCGTAATTGGCGCTGGCAACGCTGTAGGCCCGCAGCAGGGGACGCCCGGCGACTTCCAGCCCGAGCATCACGAACTGGCCGTTCTTGAAGCGCAGCGAGGGATCTCGGGTGGTGGTGAAGGTGAACAGGTTGTCCGTCCAGTGATGGACGCTCAGCACCTTTTCGTGGTTGAGATTGCTCATTTACAATCCGTCTAAGTGAAAACTTCCATACAAACTGGAAGCCCATGTAATTCTCTGGCGACGGTTTACTGCGCAAATGGCGCGAAGTCGAGCCTCCGTCAGCCATGCTTTTTCGGCAGAGCGGCAGGCTCCTGCGGTGTTCGGGCCGCGTTCAGGAGCGAGGGGCGATTAGCAAGGCATCCGCGATCCGCGCCGGGGCCTTCGACATGATACGCCTTCTCGCCGTTTTGTTCCTGTTCTTCGCCGGCCCGCTGCCGGCGGGCGCTGCCAGCTATGAGAGCGCCTATACGACGCACGACTGGGAAAAGTGCCCGGCCGGGGCTTCGCCGGAACCCGATATCATCACGGTGCACCGATGCGCCGGGCTCGGCGGCTTCGACGTCGTCTGGATGGGTGAGGAGGACGGCTCCTGGGTCGAGTTCGGCACGATGCCGCTCGATGAGGAACTCGGGTTCGGCAGCTTCTTCGAAGCGGGCGAGCGGATCGAATGGCGCGGTCCGAAGGGCGCCGCGCCGGTCGCGGCGATCCTGCGCTACCGGATCGGCTCGCGGATAGGCGACCTCGCCCGCACGCTGCTGGCCGTCTACCGGCTGGAGCCGGGCGGCACCTCCTGCATCATGGCCGAGGTCCCTGGCGGCGCGGACGCCAACGCCAAAGCGCGGCGCCTTGTCGACGAGCGCGCCGCCGGCTTCAAATGCGGCAGCGCGAAGCGCATCTCACGGTGAGGATGCGGGCGGCGCAAAGACCACGTTCGCCTTGCATCCTTCGAGGCTCGCTGCGCGAGCACCTCAGGATGAGGTTGTCTCCTTTAAAGCGCCCTCACCCTGAGGTACCGCCACGGGCGGCCTCGAAGAATGCTGAAGCAGAACAACGTCCTGCCTCAGGACGCCGCCCGCCGCCTCGCGGTGCTCGGCCGTGCGCTCGCGACGGCCCGCTTGGCCTCGTACATGTGCAGGTCGGCGCGCTTGACCACGGCTTCCAGCCGCTCGCCGGTCGCGCTGGTGGCAACGCCCATGGAGAGCTTCAGCCTGGTGGTCGAATAGAACTGGTTGTTGAGTTCGATCAGCTTCTCGATGCTCTCCATCACCGCGAGGCCGGCCGCCGCCTCGGTGGCCGGCAGCACCACGGCGAACTCGTCGCCGCCGATGCGCGCCGCGCAGTTCGGTTTGTCGACCGCTTTCGCCAGCACCTCGCCGGCGCGGCGCAGCAAAGCGTCGCCGGCGGCATGGCCGAGCTGGTCGTTGACCGCCTTCAGATCGTCGAGGTCGATCATGATAACGGTGACCGGGAACGGGCCCTTGCGCTCCAGCCGGTTCAATTCGTCGATATAGGAGGAGCGGTTATAGAGCTTGGTCAGCACGTCGTGCTTGCCGAGATATTCGAGATAGGCTTCCGCCTTCTTGCGCGCCGTGATGTCGGTGAGCGCCACCTGCACCAGCGACCAGTCCTGCTCATGGCCGGGCAGCACCGAGAACTGCAGATGGACGTGCAGTTCCTCGCCGTCGAGCCGGTAATTCACCACCTCGCGCTGATGGAACAGCTTGTCGTTCCACAGATCGACGAGCTGCTCGCGGAAGTGCCGCTGCATGTCGTCGCGGAACACCGCGCCGAGATTGTTGAGGAGCGCCGGCTTGTCGGCGGCGCCGAACATCTCCAGCGTGTGGCGGTTGACGTCGATGACGCGGATCTCGCTCATGCAGCGCTGCACGAATTCGGGGTGCACGTCGGTGAACACCCGGAAATCGACGATGCCGCGGAAGCGCACATCGTCGATCAGCTGCTTCACGCTGGAGAAATCCTCGACCCAGAGCGAGATCGGGGAATGCTCGAAAAGGCCGCGGGCATAAGTCTCGGCCTGCGCGATCTGGCGGCGGGCGGTCTCGCGCTCGGTGACGTCTTCGGTGGAGAGAAGGATGCGCGCCCAGCTCTCCTCGTAGCCGGGCAGGATGGTACCCTTGAGCTGAACGTCGAGGCGTTCATCTTCGAGCGTGTAGTTCACCGCATTGCTGTGGAACTCGGTGCGTCCGTCCCAGAGCTGCGACAGTTCCTCGATATGGGTCTTCAGCATGTCGTCGCGGAACACCTGGCCGATATTGGCGACGAGGTGGTCGAGATCGCGGGCGGCGAACAGTTCCAGGGTGCGGCGGTTCACCTTGACGATGCGGATGCGCTCGGAGCATTGCCGCACCAGGGCCGGCCGGCCGCGCAGATGATCGCGCAGCGAGGTGACGCCTTGTGCGCGCCATTCCTCGAACTGGGCGCGCACGCCGCTGAAATCCTCCAGCCAGAGCGCGACGGGCGCGAGCTCGAACATTTCCGCGTCGTCGCGCCGCTCGAACCTCTCCGTCGTTCCCTCGGGCTGGACCGGGCCTTCGTTCACATGCAGCATGTCGTCACGCGCGTCGGTCATGAAAAGAACGTCCGAACAAGTCTGCACCCGAAGCGATTGATGAAACTTTGCCGCAATCGGAGAATCCTCGACGAACAACCATTCGGTTGTGAATGTCGCCGACGCCGGAATCCGTCAGGAGCGGCACGCGGATGCGCTGCGTGCATCGTCCGCTTATAAAGAGAATTCCGATCGCTTGCATCATTATGAAATTGGAATCACTCCGGGCTGGCGCATGGGCGACATTGTCTGCATCTCCCCAATAGACGGGCGGGAATTCGCGCGCCGCCCCGCGGCGTCGGACGCCGCCATCGCTGCCGCCGTGGCGGCGGCACGGGCGGCACAGCGGGCATGGGCGCGCCTCACCGTTGCCGAGCGCTCGGCTCATGTGCTGGCCTTCCTCGACGCGATGCTGGCGATGAACCAGGAGATCGTGCCGGAGCTTGCCCAGCAGATGGGCCGGCCGGTGCGCCATGGCGGCGAGTTCCGCGGCTTCGAGGAGCGGGTGCGCTATGTCGCGGAGATGGCGGAAGACGCGCTGGCGCCGCTGGTGCCGCACGATGCCCGCGACGGCATCGAACGCTATGTCAGCCGCGACCCGCTCGGCATCGTCTTCGTGGTGGCGCCCTGGAACTATCCCTACCTCACCGCGGTGAACACCATCGCCCCGGCGCTGATCGCCGGGAATGCGGTGATCCTGAAGCACGCGGCGCAGACCATCTTGGTCGGCGAGCGCTTCCAGATCGCGATGGACCGCGCCGGCCTGCCGAAGGGGCTGTTCGCCAATCTGGTGCTGAGCCACGAGCAGTCCTCGCGCCTGCTCGCCTCCGGCGCCGTGGACCATGTGAACTTCACTGGCTCGGTGGAAGGTGGGCGCGCGATCGAGCGCGCGGCGGCGGGGACCTTCACCAGTCTGGGGCTCGAACTCGGCGGCAAGGATCCGGCCTATGTGCGGGCCGATGTCGATCTCGATTTCGCGGTCGAGAACCTGGTCGACGGCGCCTTCTACAATTCCGGGCAGTGCTGCTGCGGCATAGAGCGCATCTATGTGCACGAGGCGCTCCATGACCGCTTCCTCGAGAGCTATGTCGCGCTGGCGCGCAATTACGTGCTCGGCAATCCGCTCGACGAGGCGACGACGCTGGGGCCGATGGCGCAGCTGCGTTTTGCCGAACTGGTGCGCCGGCAGAGCGCGGAGGCGGTGGCGAAGGGGGCGCGGGCGCATATCGACCACGCTGCCTTCCCGGCCAATCGCGAGGGCACGCCCTATCTCGCCCCGCAGGTGCTCACGGGGGTCGACCATTCCATGTCGGTGATGCGCGATGAGAGCTTCGGCCCGGTCGTCGGCATCATGAAGGTGAAGGACGATGCCGAGGCGCTGGCGCTGATGAATGACAGCGCCTACGGACTGACCGCCTCGATCTGGACCGCCGATCTCGACGCCGCCGAGCGCATCGGCCGCGAGGTGGAGACCGGCACGGTGTTCATGAACCGCTGCGACTATCTCGATCCCGGCCTCGCCTGGACCGGGGTGAAGGACACCGGCCGCGGCGCCTCGCTCTCGCGCATCGGCTTCGAGATGCTGACTCGGCCGAAATCCTTCCATCTGCGCCATAAGTTGCCGGTATGAGCCACAGCATTCCGTCCGTGTGCGGCTTCTGGCGCGAGGCCGGTCCTGACCGCTGGTTCGCCAAGGACGAGGCGTTCGATGCCGCCTTTCGCGCGCGCTTCCACGATACCCACTTCGCCGCAGCGCGGCGCGAGCTTGATGGCTGGGCGGACGATCCCGAGGGCGCGCTCGCCCTGATGATCCTGCTCGACCAGTTCCCGCGCAACGTCTTCCGCGGCACCGCGCACATGTACGCCACCGATCCGCTGGCCCGGTATTTTGCAGATCATGCGATCGAGCGTGGCCTCGACCAGCGCCTCCAGGGCGAAATCCGGGTCTTTCTTTATCTGCCGCTCATGCATTCCGAGGCGCTCGCCGACCAGGAGCGCGCGGTCGCCCTCAGCCGGCCGCTCGGCGGGGTATATCTCGATTCCGCCGTCGACCATCGTGACATCATCGCCCGCTTCGGCCGCTTTCCGCACCGCAACGCCCTGCTGGGGCGCGCGACCACGGCGGACGAGCAGGCTTTCCTCGACGGCGGCGGCTTTTCAGGCTAGAGCCCTTTCCGTTCGGATGGGAACATCCGAACGTCAAGAAAGTGCTCTAGATTCAATAAGCTGGAGCAATTCCTCTTCGATCAGATGATTCCATCTGAACGGGAAATGCTCTAAGCGCGACAGGCGGGGGACCAATCAATGACCATGCACGATTTCACGGCGAAGCACTGGATCACGGCGGCGGTGATCCTGATCGTGGCGGTGGGCGCCTTCCTGTTCAGCTGGACGTGAGACCACTTCGGTCCATGCGACCTCATCCTGAGGTGCCGCGAAGTGGCGTTGACGGATGTTGAAGCAGAAGACGCGTATCGAGGCATGAACATCCTTCGAGGCTCGCTATCGCTCGCGCCTCAGAATAACTCGTTCGTCCAGATCGGCGCCCCAAGCTGAACCTTAGGGCAGTCTTCTGGTTGTCGTCACATTCGCCACCTATTTAGCCGTTGCCGGCAGTCCCGCCGCGCATCCGGAGTAAGCTGTCTCGTGTCGTCCGAAAGCCCCTACAGCGCCGCGCCGGAAGAGGTCACCGACCAAACCGCGACGCGGCTGTCGGACATGCTGAGCGCCATCGCCAACGACACCAGCCGCGAGCGCATCGCCATCGGCGACCTGGTCAACGCCATGGAGGAGCGCGCCTTCGGCCCGTTGATGTTCATTTTCTCGCTGCCGAACGTGCTGCCGACGCCGCCGGGCACCTCCACCATCCTCGGCGCGCCCTTGATCTTCCTCACGCTTCAGCTCGCGCTCGGCCGCGCTCCCTGGCTGCCGGCCTTCATCGCCGACCGCTCGATCGGGCGGCGGGAATTCGCCGGCTTCATCGACAAGGCCAAGCCCTGGCTCGCCAGGGCGGAGACGCTGCTGCGCCCGCGGCTCGGCTTCCTCGCCCATCCGCCCGGCGAGAATATCGTCGGCATCGTGTGCTTCATCCTCGCGGTGGTGCTGGTGCTGCCGATCCCGCTCGGCAACATGCTGCCCGCGCTGGCGGTGTGCGTCCTCGCGCTCGGCATATTGGAGCGCGACGGCGTGTGGGTCATCACCGGCATGGCGATCGCCCTCGCCTCGCTCAGCGTGGTGTGGGGCGTGGTCTGGGCGCTGGTGCACTCGGCGCTTTACGTCATCACCAGCTTCTTCGGCTGAGAGCCTCCCGTCTGGGAGAGGTAATACGCGGCAGGCTCAACCGACCGCCTGCGCCGAGGCGAGCGCACGGGCGAGCATGTTGAGGCACTCGGTTGCCTGCACGCGCCCGGCCTCGTCGGCCTTGAGCCGGCTCGCTATGTCACGCAGGTCGCGGATCGCAACATCGACGGCGGTGAACAGGTCGATCTCGGGCTCGGTTTCGGAGGCGGGGACGCGGACGGGGAACGGAATCACATTACTCATGAACCAACTCGGATGAGCGACGGCGGTGTGCGAATCGCGGCGTGCGACCGGGTCACGATGGCGGGAAATGGTTAATGGTGCGTGCGATTTAGCCTTGGCGCGCAGGGTCACACCATGGTGCTATGATGGCGTGCGGACATAGGTTCGGACGGGGGTATCCTGCCATGCCAAGCGAGATCGAAGGCGTTCGGGCATTGTTAGTGGGCAAGCCGCGGCCGATCGGCTGGCCGGAGCGCCGGCAGCGCATGGACGAGGTCTGCGCGATCGATCCGCCGGCCGGGGACATCGCCTTTTCAGCGGTCGAAATCGCCGGCATTCCGGCAGAATGGTCGCTGGCGCCCGGCTCGGACCCGGAGAAGGTCCTGCTCTATCTGCATGGCGGCGGCTATTGCTCGGGCTCGATCCGCAGCCATCGCGGCATGGTCGGCGAGATCGGCCGCGCCGCCGGCATACGCACGCTGGCGCTCGGCTTCCGGCTCGCTCCCGAGGATCCCTTCCCCGCGGCGCTCGAAGACGCGATGACGGCATATCACTTCCTGCACGAGAGCGGGCTTGCCGGATCGCGTATTGCGATCGGCGGCGACAGCGCCGGCGGCGGCCTCAGCCTCGCCACCGCGATCAGCCTGCGCGCGGCCAAAGTCGAGCTGCCGGGCTGCCTGTGGCTGCTGTCGCCCTGGGTCGATCTGGAGATGACCGGCGGCACCATGGTGAGCAAAGATACGGTCGACCCGCTGATCCATCGCGACTATCTGGAGGGCCTCGCCAGCGCCTATGCCGCCGGGGCCGAGCGGCGCGACCCGCTGGTCTCGCCGCTCCATGCCGACCTCTTCGACCTGCCGCCGACACTGGTGCAGGTCGGCGCCTGCGAGACGCTATTGGATGACGCAGTGCGCATCACCGCCGCGCTCGGTGCCGCCAACGTCGCGACGAGCCTGGAGATCTGGCCGGACATGATCCATGCCTGGCCGGTGTGGTGGAAACGGCTGGAGGCCGGCCGCCGGGCCATCGCCAACGCCGGACGCTTCCTGCGGCAAAGCCTGGGCTGAGCTCAAGCCGGACGGTAGCAATGCTCAAGCCTGACCGTAGCGATGCTCAGCCGCGCTGAAGCATGGACAAAGGTCGGCTTCGGTACGCCGGCGCATACAATTTCTCATTTATGACCATACAATTTTGGAGATTGTCTTTACAGCGCGAGTGGCCGGCCACAGGTTCCAAGCACGAACGAAAGGGACCCTTCATGTCCACAATCACTTCCACGCCGGCCGCCGAGACGCGCTGGCCGAAGCTGTCCCCGGCGGAGACCGGCATTCGCGGCCGCTGCCCGCGCTGCGGCCAGGGCCGGCTGTTCCGCGGCTTCCTCACTCTGGCGCCACGCTGCGAATCCTGCGGGCTCGATTATTCCTTCGCCGATCCGGCGGACGGGCCGGCCTTCTTCGTCATCTGCTTCGGCTGCATACCGGCGGTGGTGTTCGGGCTGTGGATCGAAGTGGCGTTCCAAGCACCCTATTGGGTGCATCTGGTGACGACGCTGCCCTTCCTGCTGCTCACCTGCGTGCCGCCCCTGCGGCCGCTGAAAGGCTGGCTGGTGGCGAGCCAATATTATTACAAGGCCGAGGAGGGCCAGCGCGTGCTCGCCACTGCGCCGATCCCGCGGCCGGCTCATACCACTCGGTAGCTGAAGTTCACACGACGCAGTAGGTGTTTGGCCGCTCCTCGCGGATGATGCTGGCAAGGATTGCCAGCGCATCGCGCAGCCGCGCCCGGTCAGGGACCGCGCCGAGCGAGATTCGCACGGCGTCGGGCACCGGCCCGTCCACCGCGAAGGCATCCGACGGAATGACGCCTAGCCCGTGACGGCGCGCCGCGTCTATCAGGCGGTGGCGATTCCAGAACGGCGGCAGCTTCTGCCACACATGAAGGCCGTGCCGGTCGCCGGCCGCCGCCGGCAACAGCTCGGCGGCGATGCGCTGGCGCAAGCCAGCCTCGGTGCGCACAGCCTCCAATACTCGCAGCGCCGTGCCCTCGCGGATCCAGCGGGTCAGCAAGGCGGTCATCAGCGGCGCCGGCATCAGGTCGAGCGCCCGGAGCGCACCGACAAGCGCCTCGCCGCCCTCGCCCGCCGGGAGCACCACATAGGCTTGTCTCAGGCCCGGCGTCAGGGTCTTGGAAACGGTGGCGATATAGGTGGTCTGCTGCGGCAGCAATGTCGCGAAGGCCGGCGGCGCCTTGCCCGCCAGCAGGCTGTAGGGATCATCCTCCAGGATCGGCAGGCGCATGCGCGCGGCGATGCGCACGACCTCGCGGCGGCGCGGCTCCGGCGTGGTGACGCTGGTCGGGTTCTGCATGGTCGGCAGCAGATAGACGAGACGCGGCACGTGCAGCCGGCACGCCGCCTCCAGCGCCTGCGGCACCGGTCCCTCAGTGTCGGTCTCGATGCCGACCACGTTCAACCCGAGCTGCGCCGCGGCGGCGATGAGGCCGGGATAGGTCAGCCGCTCGGCGAGTATGGTATCGCCCGCTTTGGCGCGCAGCGAGAGCACCGCGGCGAGCGCCGCCTGCGCGCCCGGGGCGACGACGATGCGCTCGGCCGGCAGCTTGCCCAGCACCGGCTCCAGCCAGAGCGCGCCGGCGGCGCGGTCGATCCCGGTGCCGGGACCGACATGATAGGTCATCAGCCGGTCGGCATCGGTGCCGCGCAGCAGGTGCGCCACATCGCGCCCGATCAGCTCGGCGAGGCTGAGACCGCGCGGCGCCGGCGGGATGTTCATGCCGAGGTCGACGCTCTCGTCCGGATGCGCGCCGCGCGAGGCCACGAAGGAGCCGCGGCCGGTGACGGCATCGAGCAGCCGGCGCCGCCGCGCCTCGTCATAGGCGCGGGTGACGGTGGTGAGGTCGACGCCGAGCGCCTGCGCCAGGGCACGCTGGGGCGGCAGCCGGTCGCCGGGGCGCAATGCGCCGTCCGCGACCGCCCCCTCGAGCGCCATAGCGATCTGCAGATAGAGCGGCGCGCCGTCGTGATCGAGCGCGGGCATCCAGTCCGGGCGGGCGGTGTGCAAGGCCGCGAACCTCCTCCATGCAATGTGCAGGAAATGTATGCGTACAGAAGAACGGCGCGCAACAGATTCAACCGATCGTCATGGACGGGCTTGTCCCTGCCATCCACGGTTGCGCATTCCTCACGGACGTGGGGCCCGGGACAAGCCCGGAGATGACGGTCGTCTTTGCGAACTCAAGTTCGGATGACGTGGTTTTAACAACCTCCCGTCATGCTGAGGTGCGAGCGGAGCGAGCCTCGAAGCATCGGCCGGCCGGTCCGCACGGGAGGATCGAGGTTGAGAATTCACTTCGCGAACAGGCGGCATTTCCTCGCGCTCGGCGGCGCGCTGGCCGGGGTGGCGGCGCTTCCGGCGGTGCTTCGCCCGGCCCTTGCCGCCCCGCTGGCGCTGCGCTCAGTGACCGAGTTCGGCGTGAAGCCCGGCGCATCAGTCGACCAGACCCGCGCCTTGCAGAAAGCGCTCGACGCCGCCGGCGTCAGCGGCGAGACGCTATATCTGCCGGCGGGGACCTATCGCACCGGCGCCCTGATCGCGGCGAATGGCGTGCGCCTCGTCGGCGCCCGCGGCGACAGCCGTCTGGTCTCGACCGGCGCCGACGTGCTGCTGAGCGGCGGCGACGGGCTCGGGCTCGACGGGCTCGCCTTCGAGGGCGGCGGCATCGACGTGAAGAGCGGAAGCGGCGTGCGCATCCGCGACTGCGTGGTCACCGGCGCGCCCGGCAATGGCATCGTCTTGAGCGGGGTTTCCGGCGAGGTGTCCGGCTGCACCATTGCCAGGGCCGGCAAGGCGGCGCTGTTCGCGCTCGATTCCAAGGGGCTGCGCATCGAGGGCAACCGCGTCGAGGACGCCGCCGACAACGGCCTCCTGGTCTGGCGCTCCGCGCCGGGGCCGGACGGCACGCTGGTCACCGGCAACCACATCACGGGCATTGGCATGAAGTCCGGCGGCTCCGGCCAATATGGCAACGGGATCAACATCTTCCGGGCCGGCAATGTCATCGTCGCCAACAACCGCATCAGCGGCTGCGCCTATAGCGCTGTGCGGGGCAATGCCGCCTCGAACCTCCAGGTGCTGGGCAACAACTGCTCGGGGATGGGCGAGGTGGCGATCTTCGTCGAGTTTGGCTTCGAAGGCGCGGTGGTGGCGAACAACCTCGTCGAGGACGCCGCGGTCGGCGTTTGCATTACCAATTTCAGGGAAGGCGGCCGCCTCGCCGTGGTGCAGGGCAATCTGGTGCGCAACCTGAAGAACAGCCTGCCGCCGGGCAATGATCCTGGTGCTGCCAGCGGCGTCGGCATCGTGGTCGAGGCCGACAGCACGGTGAGCGGCAATGTGGTGGAGGGCGCCCCAAATGCCGGTATCCGGCTCGGCTATGGTCCCTATCTGCGCAATGTGAACGTGACCGGGAATTTGGTGCGCGACACCAGTATCGGCATCGGCGTCTCGCTGGTGGAAGGCGCCGGATCGGCGCTGATCGCGAACAATCTGATCTCGGGCGCGAAGATCGGCGCAATCGTCGGCCTCGCCTGGGAAAAGCCGTCGACCGGGGACCTGCTCGCCCCCGATGCCAAGGTCGATGCGCGCCTCACGCTGAGCGGCAACCGTTCGGATTGAGTTTGATCCCGAATACCGCCTCGCGGCGGTTCGGGATGACGTGTCACTTCTTTGAGAAGGTTCCCAGCCCGTCCTCGTCGAGATACTCGACCTTGAGGGTCGCTGGATTGCCCCGGGTGAAAGTCGCGGTCGAGATCGAGCCGGGATTGGAATTCTCGCTCGATGGGCTGAAGACGAAGACATCGGCGTCCCAATGAGTGAGCGGGAAGGTTACGCCGGCCGGGCCGAGCTTCAGGGCCAGCCGGCCATCCTTCAGCGCGATCTCGGCATCGCCGAAATAGGCGTTGGCGTAGGTGCCGGCATAGGATGCGAGTGTCGCCGCAGGTGCGGGATTGGCGGGAGGCGGGGCGCCGACGAGGCGGCCCTCCGGCGCCATCATCTGCGCGAACAGCGGCGCATAGGCGGCGAGCCAATCGCGCGTCAGCTCGCCGAACTGCACCAGGTCGGTAAAGCTCATGGCGAGCGATTCCGCCGCGCCTGTCGGCGAGGCGTTGGTGAGCACGACGACGCCGACCCCAAGCGAAGGGATCATCACGAAATTAGTGCCGGCGCCGAGCGCAAACGCGCCGGAATGGTTGAGCGTCACCCGGCCCGAGGCGCCGACCCCGACGCCGAAGCCATAGCCATAAAGGCCGGGGCGTGCCGCGGCGGTGGTCGAGGGCGAGGCGATCATCTGCCCGGTGATGGCGGGCAGCAGCGCGTCTTCCTTGATGATGCGCACGCCGTCGAGCTGGCCGCCGCCGAGCACCATGGCCATCCAGCGGGCGAGGTCGTGCACGCTCGATGAGACGCCGCCGGCCGGCGATTGCGGGTCCGGCTGGCGCTGGTACTTTGCCTCATACTTGCCCTCGACCTTCACATGGCCGACGGCATGGTTTGGCCGGGCGGTGAAATCGGCGAAGCGTGAGGAGGTCGAACTCATGCCGAGCGGCTGGTACAGCACCTCGTCGGAGAGGCTCGCCCAATCCTTGCGGTCAGCCGCGGCGACCGCTTCGGCCGCAGCGGTGAGGCCGAAATTGGTGTAGGCATAGGTTTCGCGGAAGGCGGTGAGCGGCAACAGGCGCAGACGCTCCAGCACCAGCCTGCGGTCATAGCCGAGGTCTTCCAGCGGATCCCCGGCATGGTCCGGCAGACCGGAGCGATGGGCGAACAGGTCGCCGATGGTGACGTGCTGCGTCACCCACGGATCGGCCAGCGCAAACCACGGCAGATGCTTCACGATCGGCGTGTCCCAGGTGACCGCGCCGGTGCCGACCTCATGCGCGACCACGGTGCCGGCGAGTGATTTCGACAGCGAGGCGATCTGGAACACGGTGTCGGCATCAACCTTTGCCGGCTCACCGATCTTCCGCACGCCGAAGCCCTTGGCATAGACGGTGACGCCGTCCTTCACCACCGCGACCGCCATGCCGGGAATGCCGGTCTTCGCCATGATGTCGCCGGCGAGCGCGTCGAGCCGGTCGAGCGCCTTCTCGAACTGGCCTTGCGGCACCGGCACCACCGAGAGCTCGGGCGGGGACGCCATCTCTCCGGCGGGCGCCGGCACGGCGAGCAGGAGCAAGGCGGCGAGCGCGTAGATGATGGGCATGTCCGGCACCTCATTTGACCGGGCGCCACAATGCGCGAAAGGCGCGCGTGCCGGAAGCGGAAGGTGGCGGCGGGATTAATGGAAGCGGGCGGCCCTGCTGCAGATCCTTCGAGGCTCGCTGCGCTCGCACCTCAGGATGAGGTTTTTCCCAGGTGCGACCTCATCCCGAGGTGCCCGGCTGAGCCGGGCCTCGAAGGAGGCTCGTCTTGGTACCTCTCACCCGAACTTCACCAGGTTCAGCGTCGGCAGCGGGCCGCCGGGAAATTGCGCCAGCCGGCCGCCGACCGCGAGGCTGCCGAGATCGATGCCGGCAAAGCCGAGCCTCTCGATCAGCGCGCCGACCTCGGCCTTGGCCGCGGCATCCTCGCCCGAATAGAACAGCACGCGCTTGCCGCCCTCGGCCGCCGGGTCGCCGGCGACGAGCGCCGAGACGAGATGATTGAACGCCTTCACCACTCGCGCGCCGGGGACGAGTTCGGCGAACACCTCGCTCGACAGCCGCCGGCCGAGATCGACCGGCTTGAACAGCGGCGCCTCGATCGGATTGTTGGCGTCGATGACGATGCGGCCCGACAGATCGAGGCCCTTGAGGGCGGCCGGCAGCTTCGACCAGTTGACCGCGACGAGCACGATGTCCTTACCCGCCGCCTCCTCGCGGGTGCCGGGGGTGATGGTCGGGCCAAGCCCCTCGACGAGATCCGCGAGACTCTCCGGACCGCGGCTGTTGGCGATGGTGGCCGCGATCCCGCGCCTCGCCAGTGCGCCGGCGAAGGCCGCGCCGATATTGCCGGCGCCGATGATGCCGATGGCGAGAGAAGAGGTGGTCATGTCGGTCACTCCGTTGCGTTTGCTGGAGCGAAGATGGCCGGTTTATTCCCCCGCGATTAGCCGGTAATATTGCAGATAACCTTCAAGCGTTCCTTGAAGAAAGCGCATGGAACGATCATGGAGAGCTTGGCCAATCTGGAATCCTTCGTCCGCAGCGCCGAAGCTGGCAGCTTCTCCGGCGCGGCGCGGCGGCTGGCGCTTACCCCCGCCGCGGTGAGCCGCAACGTCGCCACGCTGGAGGCGAACCTCGGCGTGCGGCTGTTCCAGCGCACGACGCGCAAGCTCACCCTCACCGAGGCGGGGGAGCGCTTCCTGCTCGCGATTGGCGGCAATCTCGACGGGCTGCAGGCCGCGATCGTGGAGGCCACCAGCGGCAGCGGCGAGCCGGGCGGAGTGCTGAAGGTGAGCCTCAGCCCGACCTTCGGAGCCGATTATATCGTGCCGCTGCTGCCGGATTTCATCGCCCGCTTCCCGAAGGTACGGATCGACTGGCAGTTTGAGAACCGCCCGGTCGACCTCGTGGCGGAGGGCATCGACGCCGCGATCGGCGGCGGCTTCGAGCTCGCCCCCGGCATCGTCGCGCGGGTGCTGGCGCCGGCGCACATCATCGCCGTGGCCTCCCCCGCCTATATGGAAGGGCGCGAGCCGCCGGCCGAGCCGAGCGGCCTCGCAAGCTTCGAGGGCATCGTGATGCGCCCGGCCGGCACCGGGCGGGTGCGACGCTGGACCATGCGCGACGCCCATGGGCGGGAGATGGCGGCGGAGTTGCCGGAGGGCATCGTCTTCAGCGACCCCGCCGCCATGGTGCGGGCGGCGCTGCTCGGCCTCGGCGTCACGCTGGTTGCGGTGCCGGACGCATTGAAGCACCTGGAGAGCGGTGAACTGGTCCGCCTGGTGCCGCGCTGGTACGCTGATGCCGGGCCGATCTCGGTCTATTTTGCCGGCCGCACGCTGCTGCCGGCCAAGACCCGCGTCTTCGTCGATTTCGTCACCGAGGCCTTCAGGCGCCAGCGCCTTGCCGAACGATTTGCGGGCAGTCTGGGCTAAGAGCAGATTCAAGACAGACCAGGTCATTCTGCAAGCCAGACTCAAATGAACCACGTCATCCTGAGGTGCCGCGAAGCGGCCTCGAAGGATGCCGGCCCCCGATGAACGCCTTCTGCTTCAATATCCTTCGAGGCTCGCTGATCGCTCGCACCTCAGGATGACGTGGTTGTTGTCTCGGAAATGAGTTTTCGGCCCAGCTAAGCAGCCCGGCGACAAGACTCCGGCTCAATGTCGCGGAAGCGGCCGAGGCGCATCCCGGCGGCGTCCAGCGCCTCGCCGCATTCCGGCGAAGCGAAGTAGGCGAGTTCGCGCTCGCGCTGCTCCTGAAGCGGATCAAGCGTGCGCAATTCGTCGTCGACATGGCCGGGATGGCAATGCACGAGGATGCGATTGCCCGGCCCCGTCAGGCTTCGGCGGAACACCTCCGCATAGGGGGGCCGGTCGGTGAAATCATAGATGCCGCGGAAGCTGTCATTGGTTGGAATGCCGAAACGGGCGGCATGCGCCTCGAGCCCCAGTCCGAGCGTGCCGATGGCCACCGCCCGGGTGAAGCCGATGCCGCGGGCACGGGCGTGGGCCACCGGCTCATGGCAGGAGCGCAGCCATGCGGTTCCATTGTACCTCCTGGCCATCTCCTCGATCACCACCGTCCGCACGCCCGGCAGCAGATGAACGTGCTGGTGGCCGTCGATGTAGTCCGGCGGGGCGCCCCAGACATCCTCGAAGGCGTCGAGCTGGGCGCACATCTCCTCGCGTACCTCGTCGAGCAGCAATGTATGGGCGAAGGCACTGCCCATCAGCCGCCAGCCGGAATGCAGCCGCCCATCGTCGGCAAGGCTGATGGCGCGGGTCAGCGGGCGCTGGTCGGTCAAGGTCAGGTGCAGGCCGACATCGATCGGATGCTCGGCCACCAGCTGCCGCAAACGCGGTCCGCAGCGGCGCCATGCCGGCAGGCTGGTCATCGCGCTGGTGGCGGAGAGCCGGCCCAATGCTACAAGTTCTTCGATGCCAGCGGATACGCCGTCGCTCATACCATAGTCATCGGCGCACAATACTATGGTTTGCCGTTTGTCCACGTACATCCCTCCAGCCGCACAATCATCACAATCGGTATATATTCTGACGGTACATGAAGCTTAAATGAATTTTACGTAATACCCCGAGCACGAGCGCCCCTCTATGTTGCACATGAGACAAGAAGATCTGCAAGACTCCGTCCATGTTGCTCCCGCAAGGGCAGCGCGGTTCATTTCGATCGTAATCCCGGTCTACAATGAGTCGGGTTGCCTGGAATCACTGCACCGGCGCCTTTCCCTTGCGCTCGATGCCTATCCGGACATGCAGCGCGAGTTCGTTTTCGTCGACGATGGTAGCCGCGATGACAGTTTTGCCGTCCTCGCCATGCTCGGCGCCCACGATCCGGCGGTCCGGGCGCTGAGATTCGCCCGCAATTTCGGCAAGGAGGCGGCCATGGCAGCGGGCTTGCGGGCCGCCCGCGGCGAGATCGTGGTGCTGATGGATTCCGATCTCCAGCATCCGCCGGAGGTGATCCCGCAGATGATCGAGGCCTGGCAGCGCGGCGCGCAGATGGTGAATGCGGTGCGCCGCTCGCGCGCCACCGACCCGCTAGGCCGGCGCCTGTTCAGCCGCGGCTTCTATCATTTCTTCCGCATGATGTGCGACGTCGACATCCCCGAGGGCGCCGGCGATTTCCGCCTGTTCGACCGCCGCGTGGTCGACGCCATCAATTCCCTGCCCGAGCGGAACCGCTTCATGAAGGGCATCACCTCCTGGGTCGGCTTCCGCCAGGAGGAAATCGAGTTCGAGGTGGCGGAGCGCGCCGCCGGGGTGAGTTCCTTCTCCTTCGTCCCGCTGCTGCGCTACGCCATCGACGGGCTGTCGAGCTTTTCCATGGTGCCGCTGCGGGTCTGGTCGCTGGCCGGCGTCGGGCTCGCGGTGCTGTCCGCGCTCTACGGCGTCTATCTGATCGGCGAGACGCTGTTCCTCGGCGTGCGCACGCCGGGCTTCGCCTCGATCATGGTCGGCATGCTGTTCCTCTCCGGGGTGCAGCTCATCAGCCTCGGCGTCATCGGCGAATATATCGGCCGCATCTTCACCGAGGTGAAGCACCGTCCGCTCTATCTCGTCGCCGACGAGATCGGCGGCCAGCGCCTGCCCGCCTCCGCCTCTTCGCCCGCCTCCCTCGCCCCCGCCACCCTCTCCTCCGCGCTCGCCGAGATTGCTTCGTGACACTGCAGGTTACCGATCTTGATACGGCGACGCCCGACGGCATCGCCGCCCGCTTCCTGCGCGCTCTGCGCGCCAGCTGGCAATCGACCTCCGCGACCCGGGTGGTCAGCCTCGCGCTGTTCGCCGCGCTGATTGCCTGGGTGCTGCTGGTGTTCCGCGACTACGGCATCAGCAATGACGAGCCGGTGCAGCACACCTATGGCCAGTTGCTCTGGTCCTGGTACCGCAGCGGCTTCACCGATGACGGGGCGTTCCACTACATAAATCTCTATCTCTATGGCGGGCTGTTCGACCTGATCGCCGCCGGGCTCGACCATCATGTGCCGCTCGATACCTTCGAGCTCCGGCATCTGCTCTCAGCGAGCTTCGGCGTCGCTGGCATCTTCGGTGCCTGGAACCTCGCCCGGCTGCTGGCCGGCGAGAAGGCCGGCATCGTCGCGGCGCTGCTGCTCGCCCTCACCGGCATGTATGGCGGTGCCATGTTCACCCACACCAAGGACGTGCCCTTCGCCGCGGCGATGGTGTGGAGCCTTTACTTCATCACCGTCATCGCCCGGCGCATGCCCGAGCAGCCCTCCTGGCGCACCGTCATCGGGCTCGGCGTCGCGGTCGGCTGCGCCATGGGGCTTCGGGTCGGTGGCGTCTTCAACGGCCTCTATCTGGCCCTGACCCTGCTGGCGGGCACGGCGCTCCTCGGCGAGTGGCGCATGTTCCTGCGGCTGGTGCTGCGCCTGCTACCCGCCGGCCTCATCGCCTTCGCCATCATGGCGGTGACCTGGCCGTGGTCGGTGCTGCCGCCGACCAACCTCCTCACCGCAATGGGCACCTTCAGCAATTTCGCCTTCGATCTCACCACGCGGATCAACGGCCAGGAGCTGCCGATCGACCAGGTGCCGGCGACCTACATGGCGGAATATCTGCTGATCAAGCTGCCGGAGATCACGCTCACCGGCGTGCTGGCCGCCCTCGTCCTTGCGATCGCAGGCCTAATCGGCGGCAAGGAACTGTGGCGCCGCCGGCTTGTCGCCCATCTGCCGCTGACGCTGGCGCTGCTCGTGCCGATCGTCTTCGCCCTCATCGATCGGCCGCCGCTCTATAATGGCATCCGCCATTTCCTGTTCGTCATTCCGGTGGCGACGGTGGTCGCGGCCATCGGCCTCACTGCCCTGTGGCGCTGGTCGATGCGGCGGTCAGTGGTGCTCGGGCTCGGCTTCGCCACGGTCGCGGGCGGGCTGTTCACACTGAATGCGGTGAACTTCGCCGAGCTGCACCCTTACGAATATGTCGGCTACAACCAGCTGGTCGGCGGGCTGAAGGGCGCCAGCGGACGGTTCGAGGGCGACTACTGGTCGGATTCGCTGCGCGAGGCGGCAATGGACCTGCGCTACGGCGTCGAGCACGGCCCCAGGCTGCCGGCCAAGCCCTATGAGGTCGCGGTGTGCGCCGAGCCCCTGCAGGTCTCGACCTATCTCGGTCCGCACTTCAAGGTGACGGACGCGTGGGACGACGCCGACTTCCTCATCACCGCAACCAATATAGGCTGCGACAATCTCGTGCCGGGCATGACCTACCGCACCATCAGCCGGCAGGGCGTGCCGCTCGCCATGGTGGTCGACCTGCGCGCCAAGCACGAGAACCAGGACACGATCGAACCGCTGCCGTGGGACGATGACGACAACCCCGACACGCCGGCCGTATCTTTCAACGGGCCCGGCTCGATGAAGGTGGCCCAGAAGGGCCCGACACAGAAGCCATGATACCAGCGCGAATCCGGCATTTCCTGCTGTTCGCCGCTCTCGGGGCGGTCGGCACCCTCGTGCAATACGCGGTGCTGGTCGCGCTGGTGCAGAGTGCGGGCACCGACGCGGTGCTGGCCTCGACGCTCGGCTTCCTCAGCGGCGGCGTGGTGAACTACCTGCTCGCCAGGACCATCGCCTTCCGCTCCTCCAAGCCACACCATGAGGCGGCGACGAAGTTCTTCCTCGTCGCCGGCATCGGGCTCTGCCTCAATGGGCTGCTGATGACCGGATTCACCGCCGGACTTGCCCTGCCCTATCTCCTCGCGCAGGTGCTGACCACCGGCCTGGTGCTGCTCTGGCACTATGCCGGCAACGCGCTCTGGACCTTCCGCGAGGCGAAGGCGGCGTAGTTCCTTGCCAGAGGAACCGTGGATGGCCGGGACGAGCCCGGCCATGACGGCGGCGATCGGATAGCCATCGTGGCACGCGAACCCGGATCGCGCCTGCGGCCCATGCGGGATGACTACACTTTGGCATAGCTGCCCCCACACTGGCGGGTCGCGCCTTCGTGACCCATATCTCCGGCGCTGGCCCCGACGGCCGGCCCACGGAGACGCCGATGAAGAAGACTGACCCCCACGCCTGGATGTGGTCGGACGCTCTCGAAATGCTGAACCGCGCCGAGCGGATGCACCGGCAGATGTTCCAGCCGGCACAGGCCCCGGCGCAGAGCGCGACGCGCCAGCGCGTGCCCTGCTGGGAGCCCCCGGTGGACCTGCTCGAGACCGAACGCGAGCTGCTCGTGCTCGCCGCGCTTCCCGGCGTCGATCCGGAGCAGATCCATGTCGCGATCCATAATGGCGCACTGACGATCACCGGCGAGCGGACGCTGCCGCCCGAGCTGCGCACCGCCACCATCCACCGGATGGAACTGCCTCAGGGCCGATTCGAGCGGCAGATCGCGCTGCCGCCGGGCCGCTACGAGGTTGCCCGGCCGTCCATCGTCAATGGCACGCTCGCCATCGTCCTGCGCAAGCTGACCTGACAAGGGGCACAGATCATGAAGAACCCCGTCTATACACGTTCCTTCCCCGCCTTCTCGGCCGATGCCGACAGCGGAGCGGCTGCGCTCGCGCCGGATAGCGGCGCGACGAACGGCGCCTCCGATAACACGCTGATGATCCTTCCCGTGCGCGGCTTCGTGCTGTTCCCCGGCGTGGTCATGCCGGTCGCCGTGGCGCGTCCCGGCTCGGTGGCCGCCGCCCAGCAAGCGATCCGAGAGGGTCGGCCGGTCGGCATCCTCATGCAGCGCGATCCCGCCCAGGATGAGCCGGGTCCGATGGACCTGCACCGCATGGGCGTCGTCGCCAACATATTGCGCTATGTCACCGCGCCCGATGGCACCCACCATCTGGTCTGCCAGGGCGAGCAGCGCTTCCATGTCGAGGAGTTCGTCAAGGAGAAGCCCTTCCTCACCGCGCGCGTCCGGCGGATCGAGGAAGAGGACGAGCAAACCTCCGATGTCGAAGCCCGCTTCGTCCATCTGCAGGGCCAGGCGACGGAAGCGCTCGAATTGCTGCCGCAGGTGCCGCCGGAGCTGCTTGCCGCGGTGCGCGGGGCGTCCTCGCCCTCGATGCTCGCCGACCTCGTCGCCGCCTATATCGACGTGTCACCGGAAGAGAAGCAGGAGTTGCTGGAGACGGTCGACGTCGTCTCCCGGATGAACAAGGTGGCGCGCCTGCTGGCGCACCGCATCGAAGTGCTGCGCCTGTCGCAGGAGATCGGCCGCCAGACCAAGGCGCAGATCGACGAGCGCCAGCGCGAGGTCCTGCTGCGCGAGCAGATGGCCGCGATCCAGCGCCAGCTCGGCGAGGGCGAGGGCGGCAATGCCCAGGAGATCGCCGATCTCGAGAAGGCGATCGTCGATGCCGGCATGCCGGAGGATGTGGAGCAGATGGCCCGCAAGGAGCTGGGCCGGCTGCGCCGGATGCAGGACGCCAGCCCCGAATACGGCATCATCCGCACCTATCTCGACTGGCTGATCGCGCTGCCGTGGCGGCTTCCCGAGGAAGCCCCCATCGACATCGCGGAAGCACGCCGCATCCTCGACCAGGATCATTTCGGCCTCGACAAGATCAAGCGGCGCATCGTCGAATATCTCGCCGTGCGCAAGCTCGCGCCCGACGGCAAGGCGCCGATCCTGTGCTTCGCCGGCCCCCCCGGCGTCGGCAAGACCTCGCTCGGCCAGTCGATCGCCCGCGCCATGGGTCGCAAGTTCGTGCGGGTGTCGCTGGGCGGCGTCCACGACGAGGCGGAGATCCGCGGCCATCGGCGTACCTATGTCGGCGCGCTGCCCGGCAACATCATCCAGAGCATCCGCAAGGCGGGCACCCGCGACTGCGTGATGATGCTGGACGAGATCGACAAGATGGGCTCCGGCATACAGGGCGACCCTTCGGCCGCCATGCTGGAGGTGCTCGATCCCGAGCAGAACGGCACGTTCCGGGACAATTATCTCGGGGTGACGTTCGACCTGTCGCGCGTGGTGTTCATCGCCACCGCGAACATGCTCGAGACCATCCCGGGCCCCTTGCGCGACCGCATGGAGATCATCACGCTCTCGGGCTACACCGACCAGGAGAAGCTGCAGATCGCGCGGCGCTATCTGGTGCGGCGCCAGCTCGAAGCCAATGGGGTGAAGCCCGAGCAGGTCGAGATCGAGGACGCCGCGCTGCAGGCGATCATCCGCGCCTACACGCGGGAGGCCGGCGTGCGGGGCCTTGAGCGCGAGCTCGGACGCGCGGTGCGCCATGTCGCGGTCGACATCGCCGAGGGCAGCGCGAGCCATGCCCGGATCACCGCCGACAAGCTGCCCGAGCTGCTCGGGCCGCCAATCTTCGAGGACGAGGTGGCGCTGCGCGTCAGCGTGCCGGGCGTGGCGACGGGTCTCGCCTGGACCCCGGTCGGCGGCGATATCCTGTTCATCGAGGCAACGAAGATACCCGGCGGACGCGGCGGACTGATCCTCACCGGCCAGCTCGGCGACGTGATGAAGGAGAGCGCGCAGGCGGCGATGAGCCTGGTGAAGAGCCGGGCTTCCGAGCTCGGCATCGATCCCGCGGTGTTCGCGACGAACGACGTCCATGTCCATGTCCCGGCCGGCGCCACGCCGAAGGACGGGCCGAGCGCGGGCGTCGCCATGTTCACCGCCCTCGTCTCGCTGCTCACCGGCCGCACGGTGCGCAAGGACACCGCCATGACCGGCGAGATCTCGCTGCGCGGGCTGGTGCTGCCCGTGGGCGGCATCAAGGAGAAGGTGGTCGCGGCAGCGCGTGCCGGGCTCACGAGGGTGATGCTGCCGGCCCGCAACCGGCGCGACTATGAGGACATCCCGCAGGATGCCCGCGACCGGCTGGAGTTCGTCTGGCTGGAGAAGGTGGACGACGCCGTCGACGCCGTGCTGGAGCCGGCGGAAGCCACGAGCGCACCGCTGCGCGCCACCGCCTGAACGTGTCCCGCCGGCCTGCCAGAGGGCCGGCGGGATTGCCCTGCCGAAGACCTTGCCGGGGGCGGTAAGGAGACGACGATGAACGAGATATCCGTCTGGTCCGGCCTGCTCCTCTACGGCTTCGCCGCGACCGCCTTGCCCCCGCCCCCGCTGCCCGCGCCACCAATGGTGGTCGAGGGCCGCAACGCGACCTCGGACGTGCAGGCGAGAGACGTGCAGGCAAATTCGGGCCCGGTGCTGCACACGCATCACGTATGGCGAGCCCGGCATCGCCGCTGAGCCGCCCGGTGTCTGCGAGGTGGCGTCTTGAGAAGCTGACCGAAGCTTCGCCGGAACCCACGCGAACCATCCCCTCGCTCCCCTCGTCCCCGGGCTTGACCCGGGGATGAGGCGATTTGGAGTTTTCGGTCGGGCTTTGGGGCGCCGCCGCTCGCCACTCATCTGTGATCTCGCGCAATCTCGTTGCAAAGCGGTCGCACCCTATTTCAATATTCGAACGGGCGACTTGATGGAGAGGGAGTGGCGTCACGGAGGCGCCGATGGGTACCCTCTCCGTCTGGTCGAGCGTGGCAGTGCTTGCGTATGCCCTGAGTTCCTCGCCTCATGCAGGGGGGGTGCGATCGATGATGAGGAGTAGCGACCAGGCCGCCGTCGCCACCGCGGAGCAGCAACCGGGAAAGTCCGCGGATCGCTGTATTTGCCAAACGGCCACTGGACGCCATCAACTGGGGATCTCCTGCGCCGCCAGCCGGACCAGCCATGATCGCATCCCGTCCTGCCCGCCTCTGCGTGTCGAGCCTGCCACTGCTTGCCACCGGGACGGCGCATGTGGACGCCTAGACCTATTCGGGCACACTCGACACGGGTCCGGTGGAGGTCGAAGCCACACGCGATCTCACGAGTTCCGGCAAACCGCTGGCCGAACTTTACATCCACCCCGCGCAGGGCATCGATTTCCCGCCGCAGTCGGACCGCCGCGGGGGGCTCGCACTCGATGAAGATAGGCAGACGGCGAGGCCGCCTCCGGATTTAGACTGGCAAAGCGACAGCATTGCTCGAGCTGCGCTGTGGCTTTGCTTGAGCATCCTTCAAGGCGAGCTAGGCTCGCACCTCGGGATGAGGTTCATCTCAAGGATGACCTCGTCCTGTGATGCTCGGGCAAAACCCGAACCTCGAATGGATGTTCAAGTCGAGCGCCGAGCCTCAGCTCGCCGCATCGCCCATCACTGCCAGAAGCCCACGCACCTGGGTGATGGCATCGGCGATGCGATTGGCGAACTCGACCTCCTCGTCCTCGACTTCGTGGATGCGGCGCTCTTCAGCGATCTCGAGCAGCAGTTCCAGAGCCCTACGGGTCGGCGTGTCCATGGCGTCTCCCCCTTGCTGGAGCCCTTTCCGCTCGTGCCGGAAATCACCGGACGATGAGAAAGCGCTCTGGATTCAACAGGCTGGAGCATCGCTCCAGCGTCATTGATGTGGAACGCGCGTTTCGCGGCATGGTTCGATTGGGCGAGGTCCCGCCTCACCGGAAGGCCGCAGCCCCATAGGGCCGCCACATGGGCCGAACTGGATGATACTGATGATAGCGACGATTGCCGATTCCTAAACGTCAGGACGGCGGGATTTATATGTGGAGAGTCCAATGACCGGCGAGTTCGACACGTGGGAGAAGGACGGCACGGGCCATCTGAAGGTGTGGCCGCTGCTCGCCTTCACCACCGCCCTGTTCGGCGAGGAGGCGGTGGGCCTCAGGCTCGAGATCGGCACCACTGCACCCAAGGCCGGAGAGCAGGTGCCGGCGCTCCAGCTGGTGCTGCGGCCGGAACAGGTCCAGCAGCTTGCCGAGGCGCTGGAAGAAGCGCGCGAGCGGCTCGGGACACTGGGGCGGCTCGACCGACAGGTGTGATTCGTGCCGCAGTCGTTACCCCCGGCGGCCAAAGACCGATTCGGGATGACCCTGTGTGGGATAGAGAAACTCAGGCCGCCAGATACACCGCGTCGGCCTGGTCCATGCGGCGGCGGATCTGGGTCACCACGAGTTCCTCGTCGGGGGCGCAATTGTCATAGGTCAGGCGCTCGCCCTTCCGGACCGGCTTCAGCACGGTGGCGCGCTCGGCGAGGCCGAGCGGCAGCGCGAAACCATCGCGGGCATCGCGCCATGCCATGGTGAAGCCGCGATAATCGTACTCGCCGATCTTGCCGAGCTTCTGGCCCGGCGTGAGGTCGCGCTTGGCCACCGCCGCGCATTCCGCCACCGGATGATCCAGCACCTCCAGGTCCGGACGGCCGTGCAGAACGGCGCGGGCGGCGGAGAGCGGCACTTCGAGGCTGGTGAGATGGAAGGGGCGGATCAGCGCGAAGCACGGGCCCGGGCCGACCTTCAAATCGGCGATGCGCTCCAGCACCCTGGGATGACGCGGCTTGACGATGCAGAACACGCCAGGCGCCACGCCCTTGCCGAGGGTGAAATCAACCACACCCGAACGGCTGAGTATGCCGCCGTCTTCCCTGGTGCACAGCACCTGCGCCAGGACGTCCCGATCCGCCGCAGGGCCATGCATGCCGGCGACGTCCGGAACAAGACCGGTGGCGTTGGCGAGCGCGGTCATCTCCACCATGGTCTTGGAGCCGTCGACGAACTCGACCAGCACGCGCGGGTTCATGTTCCGCGCCCGGGCCTCGTCGGCGAACTCGTCCGGCGTGGCGTCGATCTTGAAGGTGTTGTTCTTGGCCTTGCCGGCGGCGACGATCTCGAGGCCGAGCGCCTGCGCAAAGCCGATCAGCTCGACGGTGGCCGCCGGCTCGTCGCCCGCCGCCCCTGTCAGGACCACGCCGGCCTTCTTCGCCTCCTGCTTCAAATAGCGGCCGATGGTGATGTCCGCCTCGACGCTGAGCAGCACCACATGCTTGCCGTTATGGATCGCCTCCAGCGAGACGATGGTGCCTATGTTCGGGCTGCCGGTGGCGTCGATCACCACGTCGATGCGCCCGGCCGCGCACATCGCCTTGTAATCTTCGGTCACCGCGATCCTGCCGACCTCGATGGCCCGGTCGATCTCATTCGCCGAGGAGGCGGAGACGACATGGCTGCGTTCGTGACCGGCCATCAAGGCGGCATCGCTGACATTCTGCGGGGTGCGCTCGCATACCGCGCCGATGCGCACGCCCGGCATCAGCGCCGCCTGGACCACGAGATCGGTGCCCATCTGGCCGGCGCCGACCAGGCCGAGGGTGATCGGCCCCTTTGTCGCGGCGCGCTCAGCCAGTTCGGCGGCGATGCCGGTGCGGACGATCCCGGGCTGGACGAACATGTGCACTCTCCCCTTGCCGCGTCCTCCGTCGGACGCGGCGCCTGTCGGCACCTCTTGGGTAGCCGACATTGCGCTTACGTCAAAGCGTGGGCGTGGAGAAGCGATCAGAATTCGGCGCCGACCGCCTCCAGCACGCTGGCAGCGGTAATCTCGTCGGTGATGAAGACGGTGGGCTTCAGGAGGCGCAGCGCGCCGATCACGGCATGCGTCTTTTCCGGGCCACCGGAGGTGAGGATGCGCTCCGGTGTCGCCTGCATCGTCTCCATCGGGATCGACATGACCCGGCTGTTGATCGGATGGTCGACGAGGCGGCCCTCAATGTCGTGGAAATTATAGAGCACGTCGCCGACGGCGCCCGCCGCGATCAGCGAGGACCAGTCGGCCTCGGTGAAGAAGCCGAAGCGCCACGCGGTGCTGGAGGGCGCCATCTCGCCGACCGTCATCACCACGGCGTCCATCTGCTGCGCCAGCGCATAGACCGTGCCGAGCCCGCAGCGCTCGATCAGCGCCTGCCTGGTTTCGACGCTGTCGACCAGCGCCGGGGCGGCGATGAGATGGCAGTCGGCCTGGAACATGCGGGCAAGCTGCCAGGCGAATTCCGACGGGTTGTACTGCTTGGCCTTGGTGATGCCGCCGAGCAGCGAGATCACCGAGAGATTGGTCACCGCCTTCTCGTCGATGAAGCCGAGCGCGCGCATCAGGGTGCGGCCCCAGCCGAAGCCGATCTTCATGTCGGAGACGATAAGCTGCGAGATGAACTGCCCGGTGGCCGCCCCGATCGCCGCAGTCGGATCGCCGCCTACGCCGGAAAACGGCGCCACCACGGCCTCGCGCATGCCGAAGGTCTTCTGCAATGCCATTTCGAGGCGCGGCAGCTCGGCGATCTCGCGGCTGAGGGTGATCTTCACCTCGTTCAAGGCGCGGGCATCGGCGAGCAGGCGCACCACGGTGACGCGGCCGATGTCGAGCGCCTCGGCGATGGCGCTCTGCGTCATGCCCTCGACATAGTACATCCAGGCCGCGCGCAGCCGCAGCCGCGCCGAACGGCGTCCCGCCGAGACGTCGTCAATGATTTCGGCCGTCTTGATGGCGCGCTCCGACATGATCCTTCCCGCCCGCTAGCCGGCAATTCTATAGAAAAAGCAGCGCGCTGTTCAAACTACGTCGGGGTGCGGCGCATTCGCCCGTTTGATAGCCGACGCCGGACACCGCGCCCTATCCCTTATGCGCCCTCACCCCGGGCTTGTCCGGGGATCCACACCTGCGCCGAGATGGCCGGGAAGCCCGGCCACGACGGCAAGGGCCTATTGGGAGGCCCCCAGGCTCATTCACCCGTGCGGTAGCCGACGCCCGGCTCGGTGATGACGAGGGCCGGGTTGGCCGGGTCGAGCTCGAGCTTGGCGCGGAGCTGGCCGACATAGACGCGCAGATACTGCGTGTCGTGCTCGTGCGCCGGTCCCCACACCTCCTTCAGGATCTGGCGGTGGGTGACCACCTTGCCGGCATGGCGGGCGAGGAAGGCGATGAGGTCGAACTCCTTCGGCGTCAGCTTGATCTCCTCGCCGCCGCGGGTGACCCGGTGGCGGGGGATGTCGATCTCGACATCGCCGATGCGCAGCACCGGGGTCTCGCCCTTCTCCTGCATGCGGTGGCGCAGCGCGGCCCGCAGCCGCGCCATCAATTCGCCGATGCCGAACGGCTTGTTGACGAAATCGTCGGCACCGAGATCGAGCGCCTCGATCTTCTCGGCCTCGCGGTCGCGGGCGGACAAGACCACCACCGGCACGTCCGACCATTCGCGCAGGCGCCGGAGCACTTCCGTGCCGTCCATGTCCGGCAGGCCGAGATCGAGCACGACGATGTCGGGGCGGCGATTGACCACCAGCGCCAAAGCCTCGCCGCCGGTCTCGGCACGCAGCCCTTCATAGCCGTTGGCCGCGAGCGCCGGCCCCATGAAGCGGTGGATGGCGGGCTCGTCATCGACGACGAGGACGCGGACCGGATGCGTCACCTATTCCTCCCCTGCCGGCGCGGGCGCGATGGGCAGCCGCAGCGCGACGCGGGTGCCGCTCCGCTGGCCGGGTGCCGGGCTCCTCGCCGATACCGTACCGCCATGCGCCTCGACAATGCCCTTGGTGATGGCGAGGCCGAGGCCGGAGCCGCCGTCGCCGGTCTTGCTGCGTGCGGCGCGCACGAATTTCTCGAAGACGTGGGGCAGCGTCTCCTCCGGTATGCCCGGCCCGTCATCGGTCACCGCAATCACCATCTGGCCCTCGATCACCGTCGCCGACAGGCCGATGCGGGCATCCGCGCCGGCATAGCGCACGGCATTGCCGACGACATTGCCTAGCGCCTGGTCAATGAGGCTCTGGTCGGCCTCGATCAAGGGCAGGTTCGGGGCCGCGGTGACCACGAATTTCTGCGGCGCACCGCGCTTGCGGGCAGCGGCCACGGCGCGGTTCATCAACTCGACCACGTCGATCCAGTCCTTGCGCATGTCGAGCGCGCCGGCCTCCAGCCGCGTCATGGAGAGCAGGTTGCGCACCATCTGGTCGAGATGCTCGGCCTCCTCGCGCACATGCACCAGCAGATCGTCGCGCTGCGCGGCGGGGATCTCGGCACCATAGTCGATCAGGCTGGTGGCGGCACCGAGGATGGAGGCGAGCGGGGTGCGGAAATCATGGCTGATGGAAGCGAGCAGGATGTTGCGCACCCGTTCGGTCTCGGCCGCGGTGCGGGCGTTGGTCACCTCCAGCGAGAGATTGGTGCGCACCAGCGCCGCCGCGGTCTGCTCGGCGAGCGTCGCCAGCAGCGTGTCCCGCTCGGCGTCCGGGATTTGGGTCGGCGCCCGCTCGATGCCAACGACGCCGATCCGGCTGTTCGCCGCGGCGCCGGCCAAAGGGAGGAAATACCAGGGCGCGTTCGGCAGGGTGCCGGTGCCGGAACCGGCCGGTTCGCCATGGTCGAGGGTCCAGCGCGCCGCGGTCATGGAGGCGTTGTCGATCCGATCCTCCGGCGGCCAGGCCGCCGCAATGGCGAGGTCGCCGCCAGTGGCCAGGAGGATGACGCTCGCCTTGCCGAGCGCGGCGTGCAGTTCGACCGCCGCCGCCTCGGCCACCGAGGCGCCGTCGGGGAGCGCGCCGAGCTTGCGGGTGAACTCGTAGAGCCGCCGCGTCGCCCGCACCCGCTGCGCCGCCGCCCGGGTCTGCTCGCGGGCGCGCCCGGCGATCGTCGAGATCAGCCCGGCGACGATGAGGAAGATCAGCAGCGCCAGCAATTCATGCGGGCGCGCGATGGTGAAGGTGCCGACCGGATCGATGAAGCAGAAATTATAGGCAAAGAAGGACAGCACCGAGGCGTAGATCGCCGGCGCCACCCCATAAACGATCGCCGGCACCAGCACCGCCAGCAGATAGAGCATCGAGACATTGGGCAGAGCGATGATCTCGCTCAAGGCGAGGCCGGTCGCGGTGGCGATCCCGACCCCCAATGTAGCGGCGGCATAACCGACCAGCGGGCCGGCCAGCGGCAAGAGCGGCAGGCGGCTCGGCGCCGTCTCCGGCGCCTCAGCGGTGACGACATGGACAGCGACGCCGCTCGCCTCCTTCACCAGCGCATCGGCCAGGGTCTGGCGCGGCCACAGGCGCCAGCGGCGCCGGTGGGCCTTGCCGATGACGATCTGGGTGACGTTCTCAAAGCGGGCGAAGCGCAGCAGCTCGGCGGCGATGTCGGAGGCGACCAGCGAACGGGTCTCCGCCCCGAGGCTGGACGCGAGCCGCATGCCCGCTTCCACCCGCCCGCGTTCGGCAGGCGAGAAGCTGCGGCCGGGGCGCTCCACGGTCACCGCGAACCAGGCGGCATCAAGCAGATCGGCAAGGCGCTTGGCCTCGCGCACCACGCGCTCGGCGGCGATGTCCGGGCCGACGCAGACCAGCAGGCGCTCGCCGGCCGCCCACGGGCCCTGGATCGCGGAGCCCTGCATGCGCTCCACGAGGTCGCTGTCGACGCGCGCCGCCACCCGGCGCAAGGCGAGCTCGCGCAGCGCGGTGAGATTACTCGGCTTGAAGAAGCTCTCCACCGCGCGCGTCGCGGTGTCCTCGACATAGACCTTGCCGTCGGCGAGGCGCTTGATCAGCTCGTCGGACGGCAGGTCGACCAGGATGATCTCGTCGGCCTTCTGCAGCGCGGTGTCCGGCACCGTCTCGCGCACCCGGACCCCGGTGATGCGCTGCACGACGTCGTTCAGGCTTTCGACGTGCTGGATATTGAGCGTGGTCCAGACATCGATGCCGGCGGCGAGCAGCTCCTGAACATCCTGCCAGCGCTTGGGATGGCGGCTGCCGTCGATGTTGGAATGGGCGTATTCGTCGACCAGCAGCAGGCCGGGATGGCGGGCCAGCGCCGCCTCTAGGTCGAATTCCGGCACCAGCCGGCCGCGATAGGCGATGCGACTGCGCGGAATGACGTCGAGGCCCTCGACCAGCGCCTCGGTCTCGGCGCGGCCATGGGTCTCGACGATGCCGACCACGACGTCGCGCCCGGCAGCCTTGGCGGCGCGGGCGGCGGAAAGCATCGCATAGGTCTTACCGACGCCGGGGGCGGCGCCGAGGAAGATACGAAGCTTGCCGCGCGCCTCCCGTTCCGCCGCTGCGAGCAGGGCGTCGGGGGAGGCGCGCGTCTGATCGTCGGCGCTCATGACGCGGTCCGTCTGGTACGGCGCGTCGAGGGCGCGTTCTCAGGAGCTCGGGGTGCTGTTCGCACCACCATTCGGCGGCTTGCCGGCCGGCCTGACGGCATTGTCGAGCGCAAGATTGAGTTCGAGCACATTGACGCGCGGATCACCAAAGACACCGAGCTGGCGTTCTTCTATGTGCGCCGTCACGAGATCGCGGACAAGCGTCTCGTCGACGCCGCGGGCCTTGGCGACACGTGGCACCTGATCCAGCGCATAGGCCGGCGAGATATGCGGATCGAGGCCGCTGCCCGAGGTGGTGATGGCGTCGGCGGGCAGCGGGTCGGAGATCCCGCTGGCGCGCATGGCCCCGCTGTCCGCCTTCAACCGGTCGGCCAGCTTGGCGCTGGTCGGGCCGAGATTGGTGCCGGACGAGGCCGAGGCGTCGTAGCCATTGCCTGCCGCCGAGGGACGGGGACGGAAATACTCGTCCTTGGTGAAGGCCTGGCCAATCAGTTCCGAGCCGACGGGCTTGCCGTCGCGCTCGATGAGGCTGCCGCGCGCCTGGGTCGGGAAGATGGCCTCCGCCACCTCGGTCATGGCAAGCGGATAGGCGATGCCGGTGATCAGCGTGAAGAGCACGATCATTCCGATCGCCGGGCGAAGAAATTCAAGCATGGTCCACTCCTCACGCAAGGCCGGTGGCGGCGACGACGAGATCGATGAGCTTGATGCCGACGAACGGCAGGATGATGCCGCCGACACCGTAGATGAGCAGGTTGCGGGCGAGCACCGAGCCAGCCTCGCGCGCCTTGTATTCGACGCCGCGCAAGGCGAGCGGGATCAGCGCGATGATGATCAGGGCGTTGAAGATGACCGCGGAGAGGATCGCGCTCTGCGGCGAGTGCAGGCCCATGACGTTGAGGAGGCCGAGCTCCGGGATCGCGGCGATGAACAGTGCCGGGATGATGGCGAAGTACTTCGCCACGTCGTTGGCGATCGAGAAGGTGGTCAGCGCGCCGCGCGTCATCAGCAACTGCTTGCCGATGCCGACGATCTCGATGAGCTTGGTCGGG
>JAQSWY010000028.1 GCA_029266425.1 Xanthobacteraceae bacterium | reverse complement strand
CAGCCGGCGAAATCCTCCAGCGCCTCTTCCAGGGCACGTAGCGTCTCGACATCGAGATCGTTGGTCGGCTCGTCGAGCAACAGCACGTTGGCACCCTGCTGCAGGATACGGGCGAGATGCACGCGGTTGCGCTCGCCGCCGGAGAGCATGCCGACCTTCTTCTGCTGGTCCGGCCCCTTGAAGTTGAAGGCGCCGCAATAGGCGCGCGAATTGATCTCGCGCTTGCCGAGATAGAGCACCTCATTGCCGCCGGAGATCTCCTCCCAGACGGTCTTGCGATCGTCGAGCGCGTCGCGGCTCTGGTCGACATAGCCGAGCTTCACGCTCTCGCCGATGGCGATGGTGCCGGCGTCCGGCTTCTCCTGCCCGGTGATCATGCGGAACAGCGTGGTCTTGCCGGCGCCGTTCGGCCCGATCACGCCGACAATGCCGCCCGGCGGCAGCTTGAAGGAAAGATCATCGATCAGCAGCTTGTCGCCGAAGCCCTTGGTAAGGCCCTCGAAATTGATGACGTTCTGGCCGAGCCGCTCGGCGACCGGGATGACGATCTGTGCGGTGGTCGGCGCCTTCTCGGACGCCTTCTTGACGAGGTCGTCGTAACGCTGGATGCGCGCCTTGTTCTTGGCCTGGCGCGCCTTGGGGGAAGCCGCGATCCATTCCTGCTCGGACGCGAGCGCGCGCTGGCGGGCCTCGTCCTCGCGGTTTTCCTGCGCCATGCGCTTGGTCTTCTGCCCAAGCCAGGACGAGTAGTTGCCCTCGTAGGGAATGCCGCGGCCACGGTCGAGCTCGAGGATCCAGCCCGTCACATTGTCAAGGAAGTAACGGTCATGGGTGACGATCAGGATCGCGCCCGGATAGGACCTGAGATGGCCTTCCAGCCAGTTGGTGGTCTCGGCGTCGAGATGGTTGGTCGGCTCATCCAACAGCAGCAGTTCCGGTTGCGAGAGCAGGAGCTGGCACAGTGCGACGCGGCGACGCTCGCCACCCGAGAGCTTGCTGACGTCCGCATCGTCCGGCGGGCAGCGCAGCGCGTCCATCGCCTGGTCGACCTTGGAATCGAGGTCCCACAGGCCCTGCGCCTCGATCTCGTCCTGGAGACGGGTCATCTCGTCTGCCGTCTCGTCGGAATAATTCATGGCCAGTTCGTTGTAGCGGTCGAGGATCGCCTTCTGCTTGGCGACCCCGTCCATGACATTGTCGCGCACGCTCTTGCTCGCATCGAGCTGCGGCTCCTGCGGCAGATAGCCGACGCGCGCGCCTTCCGCGACCCAGGCTTCGCCGCTGAAGTCCTTGTCCATGCCGGCCATGATCTTTAGCAGCGTCGACTTGCCCGAGCCGTTCGGGCCGAGCACGCCGATCTTGGCATCCGGGTAGAAGGACAGATGGATGTTCTCCAGCACCTTCTTGCCGCCCGGATAGGCCTTGGTCATGCCGTGCATGTGATAGACGTACTGGTACGAAGCCATGTGCAGAGAGCCTCTGGCGCGCTCACGCGTGTGGGGCGAAGCCGTATCGGAGCGGGAAAAAATCGGATCGGGCGCTATGTAACCCTCAGGCCCGCATGGGGCAAGGGTGGGCGCATCGGTGAGCGCATCCGCCGCGTCAATGATGCAGCCGCTGCGGAACGAGGCCGGCGGTTGTGCGTTAGGCCGATGCTGCATTGCGATACCCGCGCCGCTCATCGCGCCGGATAGTACCTCCGGCGTGGGACGGGACGCGACTATGACGGGCAGCAGGATCGCGACGGCGTAGGATACGGCATGCTACCTCCTCCAAGGCCGGATTGGGCCCTGTTCCTCGATATTGACGGCACGCTGATCGAGCACGCCGACCATCCCGAAGGCGTCACCATCCCCAAGAACCTGCCGGACCGCCTGATTGCGGCGCAGACCGCGCTCGCCGGCGCTGTGGCGCTGGTCTCCGGCCGCACGATCGACTGGATGGACCGGAAGTTCGACCCGGCGCGGCTCGCCGCCTCCGGCCAGCACGGCGCCGAGGTGCGCCTTGCCCCCGATACCCCGGCGGTGCCGATCCCGATGCCGAAATGGCGCGCCCCGCTCGAGGCCTCGCTGAAGAGCGAGCTCGCCTCCTGGCCCGGCGTCTTCATCGAACACAAGCCGCTCTCGCTCGCCGTGCATTTCCGCGCCGTGCCCGAATTCGGCGACGCGGTGATGGAGCGTGTCATGGCACTCGGCCGCGGCCTCGACGAGACCGTGGAGTTCCTGCATGGGCGCTTTGTCATCGAGGTGCGCCAGGCCGGCCACCACAAGGGCACGGCCGTGGCGGCGCTGATGAAGACCGCGATCTTCTCCGGGCGAACGCCGGTCTTCCTCGGCGACGACATCACCGACGAGGATGGCTTCAGCGCGGTGCGCAACATGGGCGGCATCGCCATCGCCGTCGGCCCGCGCGAAACGCATCAGGCCGACTTCCATATGAGCGGGCCGACACGCGTGCGCGCCTGGCTCGCCGACCTCCCCGTCCAACTCGTCAAGGTGGCCTCGTGAGCGCCGATCTCAATCTCGCCGCCATTGGCAACGGCACCATTGCCGCCCTCATCGACAGCAATGGCCGCATCAGCTGGTGCTGCTGGCCGCGCATCGACGGCGACCCGATCTTCTCGGCGCTGATCGGTGGCGAGGAGCCGGAAGCCGGCTTCTTCGACATCGTGCTGGACGGCCAGGTCAGCGCGACGCGGCGCTATGTCGACAACACTGCCATCATCGAGACGGTGCTGGAGAACGACCAGGGCGCGAAACTCCGCATCACTGATTACGCGCCGCGCTTCAAGCTCTATGACCGCATCTATCGCCCGTCGATGCTGGTGCGCCGCATCGAGCCGCTCGCCGGCACCTGCCGGGTCACGGTGCGGCTGCGCCCGCACTTCAAATGGGGCTCGAGCCGCCCCGCTTCGGTGCGCGGCTCCAATCACATGCGCTTTGCCGGCGAGGACTTCGCGCTGCGCGCCACCACGGATCTGCCCATCGTCTACATCGCCGAGGAGCGCCCCTTCGTGCTCGGCGGCCGCGGGGGCACCATCGTGCTCGGGCCGGACGAGCCTTTCGCTTCCGGCCTCATCGAGACCACGCACGGCTTCGAGGAGAAGACCCGCGAATACTGGTACGAATGGGTGCGCTTTCTCTCCATTCCCTATGAATGGCAGGATGCCGTCATCCGCTCGGCCATCTCGCTGAAGCTGTGCGCCTATGAGGAGACCGGCGGCATCGTCGCCGCGCTCACCACCTCGATCCCCGAGGCGCCCCACTCCATCCGCAACTGGGACTACCGGCACTGCTGGCTGCGCGATTCCTACTTCACCGTGCGTGCGCTGAACCTGCTCGGCGCCACCCGGACGATGGAGGACTACATCCGCTATCTGACGACGGTGATCGCCTCCGATCCGTCGGGCCGGCTCGCCCCGGTCTATTCCATCGTGCCCGGCGCCCCGCTCGAGGAAGGCTTTGCCGAGGCGCTGGCGGGCTATCGCGGCATGGGGCCGGTGCGCGTCGGCAACCAGGCGGCGATGCAGGTGCAGAATGACGGCTACGGCCATGTCGTGCTCGCCGCCGCGCAGATGTTCTTCGACCATCGCCTGCCGAACCGCGGCGACCAGGCGCTGTTCCACCTGCTGGAGGGCGTCGGCGCCCGTGCCGTCGAGTTCGCCTTCGAGCCGGACGCGGGCCTGTGGGAGCTGCGCGGCAAGCGCCGCATCCACACCTTCTCCGCGGTGATGAGTTGGGCCGCCTGCGACCGCCTCGCCCGCATCGCCCGCAGGCTGGGGCTGGCGGAGCGCGGCGTCTTCTGGAAGGAACAGGCCAACGCCATCCGCGCCCGGGTGCTCTCCTTCGCCTGGGACGAGAAGCTGGGCTCCTTCGTCGATGCCGACGAGGCTGGCCAGCTCGATGCCAGCCTTCTGCTGCTCGCCGAGCTCGGCTTCGTGCGCCCGGACGATCCGCGCTACATCGCCACCGTCGATCTCATCGGGCGTGACCTCAAGCGCAACGGCTATCTGATGCGCTATGCCAATGAGGACGATTTCGGCCTGCCCGAGACCTCCTTCACCATCTGCTCCTTCTGGTACGCCGGCGCGCTCGACCTCACCGGGCGGCGTGCCGAGGCGCGCGAGATGTTCGAGAGCCTGCTCGCCCGGCGCAACAGCGCCGGCCTGCTCTCCGAGGACATCGACAATCAGACCCTCGAACTGTGGGGCAACGTCCCGCAGACCTATTCGATGGTCGGCCTCATCGACACGGCCATGCGCCTGTCGAAGACATGGGAGGAAGCGTTCTGGCGCGGCTCGTAATCGTCTCCAACCGCGTGGCGACCCCGAAAGAGCGTGCGGCGAAAGCCGGCGGGCTCGCGGTGGCGCTGCGGGAAGCCCTGAACAAGCGCGGCGGCCTGTGGTTCGGCTGGAGCGGGGAGACCGAGGTCGATCCGCCCGCTGCACCGAAACTGACCAAGTCGGGCCGCGTCAGCTATGCCCTGCTGACGCTCGACCCGGAAGAGCAGCGCGCGCACTATGCCGGCTATGCCAATGGCACGCTCTGGCCGCTCTGCCATTACCGGCTCGGCGCGCTCAGCTTCCGCCGCTCCGACTGGGAGGCCTATCGGCGGGTGAATGCGGCCTTCGCCGCGGCGCTGATGCCGCTCTTGAAGGCCGACGACATCGTCTGGGTGCATGACTACCATTTCATTCCGCTGGGCACCGAGTTGCGCGCGCTCGGCTTCGAGGGCCGCATCGGCTATTTCCACCACATCCCCTGGCCGACCCCGGAAGTGTTCTATTCGCTGCCCTCGCACGCAGCCCTGGTGCGCGACCTCTCGCACTACGACCTCGTCGGCCTTCAGACCGAGCACGATGTGCGGGCCCTGCTCACCTATGTCTCGGCGGAAGCCAAGGGCTGGATCGGCCCGGGCGGCGTGGTCGGCATGCAGGGACGGCGATTCCGCGTCGTCGCCTATCCGATCGGCATCGACGTCGACACGTTCGCGCGCGACGCGACCGCAGCGGAGCTGAGCGAGGATACTCGGCGCCTTCATGCCAGCCTTGCCGGACGGACCCTCGCCATAGGCGTCGACCGGCTCGATTACTCGAAGGGGCTACCGAACAAATTCAGTGCCTTCGAGAACCTTCTTGAACGATATCCTGAGCATCGGTCCGAGGTGACGATGATGCAGATCGCTCCGGTCAGCCGTGGCGAAGTGGCGGAATATCGTGCGCTGCGCCGCGAGCTGGAGGAAAGCGCCGGCGCCATCAACGGCCGATACGCCGAGTTCGACTGGGTGCCGCTGCGCTATCTCAACAAGCCCTTCCCGCGCCCCACCCTCGCCGCCATCTACCGAGCCGCGCGGCTCGGCCTCGTCACGCCGCTGCGCGACGGCATGAACCTCGTCGCCAAGGAGTATGTGGCGGCGCAGGATCCCAAGGATCCCGGCGTGCTGGTGCTCTCGCGCTTCGCAGGTGCCGCCGACGAGTTGTCCGGTGCCCTGATCGTCAATCCGTACGACGTCGAAGGCATGGCCGAGGCGTTCGACCTCGCCCTGCGCATGCCGCGCGAGGAGCGTATCGCGCGCTGGACGGAGAACATGGACAAGGTGAAGGCATGCACCATCCATGACTGGTGCGACGGCTTCCTCGCCGACCTCGCCAAGAGCGAATTGGTGGCGAGTGACGACGAGCCGCGGCACGTCCACCACCCCGCCGCCCGGCGACGAAGCGTCAATTGAACGGGGCTCTCAGCATTGCGTGGCGCCTGAGCATCGCCCCCCTCAGCGCCCGACATCCGGCAGCCAGCGCAGGTTCATGGCGAAGCGCCGCTCGTCGCCGGGACCGATGTGCGCGAGGCCCGGCTTCTCGCTGAATTCACCGGCAAAGCCCTCCGGGCTCGCATGGCCAAACCATGGCTCGATGCACACGAACGGCGCGCCGGGCTTCGACCAGATGCCGAGCTGCGGCATGCCCTCGAAGGCGATCTCCAAACCCGGCTCGCCCGGCGCACCATAGGTGACGCGGTGCGAGCGCACGTCGGTGAAGATCAGCGCATCGCGCGCGAAGTCGACCGCGTCGAGCCTGATGAAGCCGCCCACCGCCGGGTTGGGGTCGGTTTCGGCCGAGAGCAGCCCGCCATTGGGCCGATGGATCGGCACCACTTCGGCCTTCTCGAAGGTGATGATGTGGTCGGCACGCGAGCCGCCATAGGGCAGCGGCCAGCGGAAGGCGGGATGGAAGCCGAAGCTCGCCGGCAGATCGACCACGCCGGGATTGTGCACCCGCGCCTCGATGGTCAGCGTCGCCTCATTGAGCGTGTAGGTGATGTAGAGGCCGAAGGCGAAGGGGTATTGCTTGCGCGTTTCCTCGTCATCGACGAGGCGGAAGGTGGCGCGCGAATCGCTGGCGCTCATCAGTTCGAAGTCGCGGCGCCGGGCGAAGCCGTGCTGCGTCATCGGATAGCCGACGCCCTCATGGAGGAGTGTGTCGTTCGCCAGCCGTCCGACAATGGGAAAGAGGAACGGTGCGCGGCCGGTCCAGAACGCGGCATCCCCGTTCCACAGCAGGTCGCGCCCCTCTGCATCCCGCAGGGCGAGCATCTCGGCGCCCGGTGCACCGACCTCGACGGTGAGAAATTCCGATTTCAGCGTCGCGGAAACGTCCGTCATCTCGACCCCACCCTCGACATGGCCCCATTTCAGGTCTAACCGATCGCGAGGCGCCCCGCATCACCGCTGCACCATTTCCGTCCGGTTTTCTCGACATGGCCAAGACGCTCGGTCCCGTTGCCGCGCTCCTGCTCGGCGTATTCTTCCTGGTCGCTGGAAGTGGCCTCCAAAACACGTTGCTGCCGCTACGCGGCGCGTTCGAGGGGTTCAGCGCGCTGAACCTCGGCATCCTGGGCTCGTCCTATTATCTCGGCTTCGTGCTCGGCTGCCTCATCGTGCCGCGGCTGGTACGCCGGGCTGGCCATATACGCGCCTTCGCCGCCCTCACCTCGGCGGTGATCGCCGCCATGCTGGCGCACCCGATCATCATCGATGCGTTGGTCTGGTACGCCCTGCGCACCATCACCGGCTTCTGCTTCGCCGGGCTCTACCTCGTCATCGAGAGCTGGCTGAATGACCGCGCCACCAACCAGACCCGCGGCCTCGTCATGTCGGTCTATGTCATGGTCGACTATGCGGCGCTGACCGCGGGCCAGATGCTGGTGACGGCCTTTCCGGTGCGCGGCTTCGAACTGTTCGCGCTCGCCGCCATCCTGTTTGCGCTGGCGACGCTGCCCGTCACCATCAGCAGCGCCGGCCAGCCGGCACCGATCGAAGTGGCACGAATCCGCCCGCTCCGCCTGCTGCGGGCGGCGCCCGTGGCGGTGGTCGGCTGCTTCGTCATCGGCCTCACCAATGGGTCGCTGTGGAGCCTCGGGCCGATTTTCGGCATCGGCCGCGGGCTCACCGCCGACGGCGCCGCCACCTTCATGAGCGCCGTCGTCGTCGCCGGTGCGCTGGCGCAATGGCCGATCGGACGACTGTCCGACCGCATGGACCGGCGCCGCGTGCTCGCCGGGCTATTGGTGGGCGCGGTCGCGGCGGGCCTTGCGCTCGGCCTGATACCGGCGCCCCTGACGGGCCTCGCCGCGCTCGGCTTTCTCTATGGCGCGCTGGCTCTGCCAGCCTATTCGCTCACCGCCTCCCATGCCTATGACCGCACCGCCCCTGAGGAGGCGGTCGAGACCGCCGCTGGGGTGCTGCTCGCCTATGGTGTCGGCTCGGTGGTGGGGCCGTCGGTCGCCTCGGTCGGCATGACACACTGGGGCCCCGGCGCTCTGTTCCTCTTCAACGCGGCCTGCTACGGGCTGTTGCTGCTGTTCGTGCTGTGGCGCATCGCCGGGCGCGAAGCGGCGAGCGTCGATAAGCCGACCGATCTCGTCGCCTGCCCGCCGACCGGCACCGTCACCGCCCCGGAGAAGGAACGCGAGCCGGTGCCGCCAACGCAGCCGAGCTTCCCTCGGGCACCCAATGCCGGCGATGTCGAGGACGCCGAGCTGATCGACGATGTGCGCTCCGGCGGAGCGTGAGCGAGGCGGGGGCCGCCTCCTCCTCACCGCGTAATAGCGCCGTATGCCGCATCAGGGAACCACAGCGTGGCAACCGCCGTTTAGCCTTGGCCCCAAGAGGCGGGCACCGGGGCACCCAACGATATGCTGAAATACGCGCTGATCTTTCTCGTCATTTCCCTTCTGGCCGGGGCTATCGGTTTCACCGGCATCTCGAATGTGGCGCGTCGCATTTCGCTGGTGCTGTTCGGACTGTTCTTCCTCGGCTTCCTGCTGCTGATCGGTTTCGCGCTGCTGGTGGATCGCGCCATCGAAAGCTCACTGCTTCCGGCCGCGACGCTGATCCTGCCGTCCTGATCAGGCACTGAGCTTGCTGGCGACGAAGGCCCAGTTCACCCGCTCGTCCAGCACCGCGGCGACATGCGCCGGGCGGCGGTTCTCCCAATCGAGATAATAGGCGTGCTCCCACACATCGATGCCGAGCAGCGGGGTCTTGCGCTCGGCGATCGGATTGCCGGCATCCTGAAGGCCGAGCACGCTCAGCTTGCCGCCATCCGCGACCAGCCAGACCCAACCGGTTCCGAACACGCTGTCGCCGGTCTCGACGATCTTCTTCTTGAGCGCGTCCATGCCGCCGAAATCTCGCTCGGCGGCCTCGTTGAGCACGGCCGGCGCAGGCACCGGGCCGCCCTTGAACTGCTCCCAGTAATAGACGTGGTTCCACGCCTGGCCGGCATTGTTGAAGATCGCGGTATCGCCGGCATCCTTGGCCTTAAGGATCACCTCCTCCAGCCCTAGGTCGGCATAGGGCTTGCCGGCCACCAGCGTATTGAGCTTGTCGTAATAGGCCTTGTGGTGCTTGCCATAATGGAGCCCCACGGTGCGCGCCGAGATGGTCGGCGCCAGCGCGCTCTCCTCATAGGGGAGCGGCGGCTGCTGGAACGGCGCGGCGGCGCGGGCAATGTGCGGCCGGGCGAGCGTCGCGGCGGCGAACGTGCCGGCGGACGCGGCGAGCAAGGTGCGGCGGTTCATCATGGAGGGGCTCCTTTTGGGGGGCAAGAGCATGCTCCGGACAGAGGTGGGGCGGCGGCTGCGATCAGAACATGCTCCGGCCAATCCATCCGGATCGCTTTCTCTCGTTCGGCAACTCGTCCGAACGGGAGGCCGCTGGCAGCCTGGCCCTCGCAAGACAAAGCGGTCGAAGGCGGATCGTTCCCGCGCCGAGGCTCCCGAGACTTAGACATGGCGCAACGCGGCATCGCGATGCGTGCCCGCCATCCGCTGCCGTGCGAATGAGGCGCGGACGGGCCGCGCGTCAGTTCTTGTCGTCGGTGTCGACGTGGAAGACGTGCAGCACGTGATGGATGATCGGCGCCAGCACCACGCCGGTGGCGAGCACGATGACGAGCCCGGAGAAGATCGCATAGGAGCCGGCGAACAGCTTGCCTGCCGTGGTGTGCAACTCGCTGACCGGCCCCATGCCGGAGAGGATCATCGCCGCATTGAGATACGCATCGACGACGCCCATGCCCTCGGTAAGCGCATATCCGGCAATGCCGACGGCGAGCCCGAACAGCATGATCCCGAGCCAGATCCCGACCGACTTCGCCATCCGCGCGATGAACACGCGCCGTGTCGCGAGCGGCTGGCGGATGTGTTCAAACGAAAAGAGCGCCCGTCGCCGGGCGCTCTTTTCTTTTGGCTGATGTGCAGCGGGAGAGGAATTGGTCTGCGCCTCGCGGGCCATGACGTCCCCTCGGCTCCACTCAATTATCCAGGAAGCTCCGGAGCTTGCGCGACCGTGACGGGTGCTTGAGCTTCCGCAGCGCCTTCGCCTCGATCTGGCGGATACGCTCGCGGGTGACCGAGAACTGCTGGCCGACTTCTTCCAGCGTATGGTCGGTGTTCATGCCGATGCCGAAGCGCATGCGCAGCACGCGCTCCTCGCGCGGGGTGAGCGAGGCCAGCACCCGGGTGGTGGTCTCGCGCAGGTTCGACTGGATCGCCGCGTCGATCGGCAAGATCGCGTTCTTGTCCTCGATAAAGTCGCCGAGGTGGCTGTCCTCTTCGTCGCCGATCGGGGTCTCGAGCGAGATCGGCTCCTTGGCGATCTTCAGGACCTTGCGCACCTTCTCCAGCGGCATGCCGAGCTTCTCGGCCAGTTCCTCAGGGGTCGGCTCGCGGCCGATCTCGTGAAGCATCTGGCGCGAGGTGCGCACGATCTTGTTGATCGTCTCGATCATGTGCACCGGGATGCGGATGGTGCGGGCCTGGTCGGCGATCGAGCGGGTGATCGCCTGCCGGATCCACCAGGTCGCATAGGTCGAGAACTTGTAGCCACGGCGGTACTCGAACTTGTCGACCGCCTTCATCAGGCCGATGTTGCCTTCCTGGATCAGGTCCAGGAACTGCAGGCCGCGATTGGTGTATTTCTTGGCGATGGAGATGACGAGGCGCAGATTGGCCTCCACCATTTCCTTCTTCGCCTGCCGGGCTTCCTTCTCGCCCTTCTGCACCATCTGTACGATCTTGCGGAACTCGAGGATTTCGAGCCCGGTCTCGGTGGCGAGCGCGTGGATCTCCGAGCGCAGGTCGCGAATGCCGTCGAGCTCCTGGCCGACAAAGCCCTTCCAGCCGCGCGAGGTGAGGTTCTTTACCCGGTTGACCCACTTCGGATCGAGCTCGTTGCCCTGGTACTGCTTGAGGAAGTCCTCGCGGGCGACGCCGAAGCTCTCGGCAAGGCGCATCAGCCGACCCTCGAGGGACACGAGCCGCTTGTTGATGTCGTAGAGCTGCTCGACGAGGTTGTCGATGCGCGCCTGGTTGAGCGACAGAGACTTCACATCGACGATCAGGTCGTCCTTGAGCTTCTTGTACTTGCGGTCCTGGGACGGCGACAGGCTCTCGTTCTTGAGCTTGGATTCGACGTTCTGGTCCTGCAGGCGGCGCAGCTTCTTGTAGGCGTCGGCGATGCGGTCGAAGGTCTCGAGCACCTTCGGCTTGATCTCGGCTTCCATGGCGGCGAGCGACAGGGAATTCTCCATGTCATCCTCGTCGTCGGCGGCGATGCTCTCGCCAGATGGCCTGGAAGGTCAGCGGGCTCTCGCAGAGGCCCGCGATCATCGCCTCGCGGCCGGCCTCGATGCGCTTGGCGATGGCGATCTCGCCCTCGCGGGAGAGCAGCTCGACCGAACCCATCTCGCGCAGATACATGCGCACCGGATCGTCGGTACGCTCGCCCGGCTCGGACTTGGTTTCGGAGCGCACCACCGCACGCGGCGCGGCCTCGGCGATCTCGCCGCCGCTCTCTTCCTCGTCGTCGGGAGCTTCGGCGGCGGCACCTTCTTCCGCTTCCTCGGCCTCGGCCTCCTCGGCCTCGACGACATTGATGCCCATCTCATTGAGCATTGCGTAGATGTCCTCGATCTGATCTGAGGTATTCTGATCGGAAGGCAGAACCTCGTTCAGCTCGTCATAGGTGACATAGCCACGCTTCTTGGCGAGCTTGATCATCTTCCGGACAGCGGAATCCGAGAGATCGAGCAACGGGCTGTCCGGGGTATCGACGTCCTTCTCCGGGGCTTCCGTCGCTTCCGCTGCCTGCTTCGCCATGCGTGTGCTCCTAATCCGCCGGGGCCGCCCGCCGCCAGCGCCTGGCGAAACCGCTACCGGCTCCGCCTCATCCGAATCATTCCGAAAGGATTGATCCTGCTTTTGCTCTAACCGCGCGTTAACCCTGATCGACCTGATCCTCGATCACGACGTGATCGATTCCAGAAAGCTGGAGCATGATGTCGCCCGAAAACCGCTTCGCACTTTTCGGCATCATGCTCTAGACCTTGTCTCTCGCGTTCAAGACTCGTGCCGTATCAGCCTTTCGGAAGGTACGACGCAAACAGGGCCACACGCACCACGACGCGTTCTGCGCGCGGGCGAGCGACCCGGAGTTTCTACATAGACCGCGCCGGGCGACCCGACGCGGCGCCGAACCCCTCTACCAAAGCTTCGGTCCCGTCAAGTGCCGCGAGCCGTTTTTGAACGTCGAGGAAGCGGGCCCAGTTCATCTCGGTCGGATCATCCGCCAGCGCTTTCTCGGCTTCTCTCAGTTCCTTAGATAGAGCATGCGCGCGCCGGTGCAAGGCCGTGCGCTGATGCCACCACAACTCGACATCGCCGCGGCCGGCATCGGCAAAGGCCGGCCAGTCGTGCCGGGCGACGGCGCAGGCACGCACCCGAACCAGCAGGTTGTCGAGGTTTCGGGCGCCAAGACGAGCGGCAAGGCGCTCCTCGTCATCGCTCTCGCCTTCCATATGGGCATCGAGCAGAACGCGGCGCAATTCGCTCGCCTCGCGATTGAGGAAGGGTAGCTCGGCCAGTTCCTCGGCGTGCAGGTCGAGCAGCCAGGAATGGTTGAGCACCGCAAACAGCAGCAACGCCTCGTTTCGCGGCAGGCCGGCGGAGGCGCCGCGCACCACCGCGGAATGGCGCATGGCCTCCCCTGTCCCGCGCACCGCCTCGCGCGGATCGTTGAAGCGGCGCCGCCCGCCCTCGCCTGGCTTGAAGCGGCGCGGCCCGCCGGTCGAGGCCGCCGCCGGCGCGAACATGCGGCGGAAGCGGTCCATCAACTCGGCGCGGTAGTGCTTGCGCACCGTCTCGTCGCCGATGTGACCCACGATCTCCCCGACCCGCGCCTCAAGCGCAGCGCGGCGCTCGGGCGTGTCGAAGCTGCCATTCTCGGTCTCGCGCGTCCAAAGCACGTCGGCGAGCGGACGAGCCTGGGCGAGGATGGCGTCCACCGCCTCGCGTCCGCCGGCGCGTACCAGATCGTCCGGATCCTGCCCCTCGGGCAGCATGCCGAACGACAGGCTCACGCCGGGTTTCAGATGCGGCAAGGCGAGGTCGAGCGCGCGATGGGCGGCGCGGCGGCCGGCCTTGTCGCCGTCGAACAGCAGGATCGGCTCGTTCGCCATCTTCCACAGCAGCGCCAGCTGCTCTTCTGTGAGCGCCGTGCCGAGCGGAGCTACGGCTCCGCCAAAGCCCGCCCCGACCAATGCTATGACATCGACATAGCCTTCCGCTGCGATCACCGGCGCGCCATTGTGGGCCGCCGCGCGGGCATTGAAGCCGTTATAGAGCAGTGAGCCCTTGTGGAAGAGCGAGGTCTCCGGCGAGTTCAGGTACTTGGCCGAGACGTCCTTCTCCAGCGCCCGCCCGCCGAATGCCACGACCCGCCCGCGCAGATCGGTGATCGGGAACATCACCCGGTCGCGGAAGCGGTCATAGGGCACCGGGATGTCATCTGCGGCGATCAGCAGGCCCGCCTCGACCATGTCCTCGACCGGCACGCCCTTGGCACCGAGCGCCTCCTTCAGCGCGAAGCGGTCGGGCGGCGCATAGCCAAGCCGGAAGCGCGCCTGGGTGGGCGGGCCGAGGCCGCGATCGGCGAGATAGCCGCGCCCCTTGGCCCCGGCGCGCCCCTGCAGCGTCGCCTCGAAATACTTGGTGGCGAGTTCCATCACCTCGTGCAGCGTCTTGCGCCGGTTCTCGCGGACCTCCTCCTCGCGCGAGATCGCCGGCATCGGCACCCCGGCCATGGAGGCGAGCCGCTCCACCGCCTCGGGGAACGGCAGGCCCTCGGTTTCCATCAGGAAGTCGAACTGATCGCCGTGCTTGCCCGACGAGAAGCAGTGATAGAAGCCCTTCTGGTCGTTGACGTAGAAGGACGGCGTCTTCTCCGGATTGAAGGGCGAGAGCCCGCGCCACTCGCGGCCCTGCTTTTTCAAGGCGACGCGCTTACCCACCACCTCCGAGACCGGGAGGCGGGTGCGTATCTCGTCGAGAAACGAGGGCGGGAAGCGCATGGTGATTCGGTTTGCCTACGCTTGGGATACGATCATAGCAGGAGCCGGAGACGGCGACCGCCGTGGATCGCGCGGTCCGTTATCCCCGTTGTTCACACCCGTGCGGCCGTTCAAGGTCCACCCTCGATGAAGGCGCGGAACAGGGCGGCCGCAACGACGCCGATCGCCATCGAGAGCAGCGACTTGCGGGTGACGAGCAGAGCGGCCACGGAAACGCCGACCGCGACGAACGCGGCGTTTCCGCCGCGCACCACCGCCGGCACCAGCAGCGCGACCAGCACCGATCCGGCGAGATAGCGCAGGAAAGCCTCGACCCGCGAGGTCATCGGCATGAAGGCCATGAACCAGATGCCGCCGGCGCGCGTGGCGTAGGTGACGAGCGTCATCGCCGCAATGACCAGAAGCGCGTCCCCGGTATTCACGATGCCGCCCCACGCCGGCGCTCATGCTGGATCAGGCCGGCGACGCCGCCGGCAAGGCCGCCCGCCAGCACATGCCAGTTCGGCGGCAGCCACCACACCGCCGCGATCGAGGCGATGCCGGCGACGAGCCAGGGCAGGTCGTCGATCCGGCCGCGCCGGAGTCCGAGCAAGGTGCAGGCGAAGAAGACCACGAACACCATGTCGAGCCCGTAGCGCTGGATATCGGCGAGCGTGAAGCCGCCGACGGCGGCGCCGACAATGGTGCCGCTGGTCCAGGATACCCAGAGCAGCAGCCCGCCCCCGAACATGTGGCCGAAATCCCGCTCACCCTTGCCGTGGGCGGCAACGGACAGCGCCCAGTTGGTATCGCTGAGCATGGTCATCGCGACATAGCGCTTCCACGGCGGCAATCCGCGGCACCACGAGTAGAGCGAGGCGCCCAGCAGCAGGTGCCGCGCATTGACGGCAAAGGTCGCGAGCAGCAGCGGCACCCACGGCACCGGCGTCTGCCAGAGGTCCAGCACCGCGAACTGGGCCGCGCCGGCGAACACCGTGGCGCTCATCAGCCAGGCGAGCCAGGGATCGAGGCCGACATTGCGGGCGGTGAGCCCAAAGGCTGCGGCAAACACGAAGATCGAGATGGCGATCGGCATCATCTCGCGGAACCCGCGGGCAATACCCGCGGGTGTGAAGGTGGTGGCCGGAGCGTGGGCCGGCTGTTCGGCAGGCGATGTCATGGCGGCGCAGGCTTCGTTACATGTCGCCCTTGCCGTCAGCCCGCGGTGAGCAGGGCCTTCACTGTCCCGCTGGCCTTGCCGAAATCCATCACCCCGGTATAGCGCTCCTTCAGCGCCGCCATGGTGCGGCCCATGTCCTTCAGGCCATGGGCGCCGATCTCGGCGATCACCGCCGCCACCGCCGCCTGCGCCTCGGCATCGCTCATCTGCTTCGGCAGGAAGCCGAGGATGACGGTGATTTCGTCGCGCTCCTGGGTGGCAAGGTCGACGCGGCCAGCCTCTTCATAGACCTTGGCCGATTCCTCGCGCTGCTTGATCATCTTGGTCAGCAGCCCGAGCACCTCGTCATCGGCGAGCGGATCGCGGCCGTGGCCGCGGGCCTCGATGTCGCGGTCCTTGATCGCGGCATTGATGAGGCGCAGCGTCCCGAGCTTCAGCTTTTCGCCGGCCTTCATCGCATCCTTGAGGGACGCATTGATCGAATCACGTAGCACGTTGATCTCTCATGTTCGGCGGCTGGTCGCGCGCAGGCTCCCGCCTTGCCGCGCCGCCGCTCCTGTTGGTATCACCCCCGCCGCCCCACGTTCCCGGCGGCATTCATCGCGTCCCGGTATGTCCCTGCCCCCTCGGGCCATGCAGGACAGATGCGCAGCCTAGGCGCTGGCATCGGACGCGGCGAACGTTTAATTAGGCCACGCATGACGCAGGAACAAGATCAGATGAGCGGCGACGCCAAGAACGATGCCGAGGCCGACGTGTGGGCCGAGCCCCTCCCGACCGCCTTCCTCGTGCTGGCCGACGGTACGGTACTCGAGGGCTTCGGCCTCGGCGCAACCGGCAGCGCGGTGGGCGAGGTATGCTTCAACACGGCGATGACCGGCTATCAGGAGATCCTCACCGATCCGTCCTATGCCGGGCAGATCATCACCTTTACCTTCCCCCATATCGGCAATGTCGGCACCAACGAGGAGGACATCGAGACCGTCTCGATGGCCGGCGCCTCCGGCGTGCGCGGCGTGGTGCTGCATTCCGACATCACCACACCGTCGAACTACCGCGCCACCCGCCATTTCGACCAGTGGCTGAAGGCACGTGGCATCATCGGCATCGCCGGGCTCGACACCCGCGCCCTCACCGCCCTGATCCGCGAGAAGGGCATGCCGAATGCGGTGATCGCCCATGCCGAGGACGGCGTGTGCGATCTTGCCGCGCTCAAGCAGCAGGCGGCCGAGTGGCCCGGCCTTGTCGGCATGGACCTGGTGCCGATGGTCACCAGCGCGCAGCGCTTCAGCTGGGACGAGACGCCGTGGCAGTGGCCGGAGGGCTATGGCCGGCAGGAGGCGCCCGCACATCACGTGGTCGCCATCGATTACGGTATCAAGCGCAACATTCTTCGCCTGCTTGCACGCGCTGGATGCAAGGTCACCGTGGTGCCGGCCACCACGGCGGCCGAGGACATCCTCGCCCTGAAGCCGGACGGGGTGTTCCTCTCCAATGGCCCGGGCGATCCCGCGGCAACCGGGGAATATGCGGTGCCGGTGATCCGTGACATCATCGAGCGCGGCGTGCCGACCTTCGGCATCTGCCTCGGCCACCAGATGATCGGCCTCGCGGTGGGCGGACGCACCATGAAGATGCACCAGGGGCACCATGGCGCAAACCATCCGGTGAAGGACATGACCACCGGCAAGGTCGAGATCACCTCGATGAACCATGGCTTCGCCGTGGACCGCGACAGCCTGCCGGCCAATGCCGCCGAGACCCATGTCTCGCTGTTCGACGGCTCGAATGCCGGCATCCAGCTCACCGACAAGCCGGTCTTCTCGGTGCAGTACCACCCGGAAGCCAGCCCGGGCCCGCAGGACAGCCACTACCTCTTCGACCGCTTCGTCGAGATGATCGCGAAGAACAAGAAAGCAGCCTGAAGATTCCCGCTTGCGGCCCGCTTGCCCAGTTTTGGCGAGCGGGCTTGCTCACTCACTGATGAGAACATATAGTGAACATCAGGAGGAGAGCGTGGAAGACACTCTTGTTACCAAGCTGCGTGTCCTGGCGGACGCCGCCAAATATGATGCATCCTGTGCTTCCTCGGGCGCGACGCCGCGCAAGGCTCCAACAGGCGGCATCGGCTCGACGACGCCAAGCGGCATTTGCCACTCCTACACGCCGGACGGGCGCTGCGTGTCGCTCCTGAAGATCCTGCTTACCAATTACTGTCTGTTTGACTGCTCCTATTGCATCAACCGGCGCTCCTCGAATGTACGCCGGGCGCGCTTCAGCGTCGACGAAGTGGTGCGCATCACCCTCGACTTCTACAAGCGCAACTATATCGAGGGTCTGTTCCTCTCCTCCGGCGTGATCCGCTCGCCGGACTACACGATGGAACAGATGATGCTGGTGGCGAAGAAGCTGCGCCAGAAGCACGGCTTCGCCGGCTACATCCATCTCAAGGCCATTCCGGAGGCCAGCCCCTGGCTGATCGAGCAGGCTGGTCTCTGGGCCGACCGCATCTCGGTCAATATCGAGCTCGCTTGCGACGCCAGTTTGAAGAAGCTGGCACCGGAAAAGAATGCGCCCGGGATCAAGGCCACCATGGGCCAGGTGCGCGAGCGCATCGAGGAGGCGCGCGAGGAACGCCGCGCCTTCGCGCCGGCCGGTCAGAGCACGCAGATGATCGTCGGCGCGGACGAAACCACGGACGAAACCGTGCTGAAAGCCAGCGCTTCGCTCTATTCGGACTATGGGCTGAAGCGCGTCTATTACTCGGGCTTCAGCCCGATCCCCGAGACCAGCCCGGCCCTGCCGATAAAGCCGGCGCCGCTCTTGCGGGAGAACCGGCTGTATCAGGCGGATTGGTTGCTGCGCTATTACGGCTTCACGGTCGAGGAGATTGCTGCCGGTGGCGAAAACGGCATGCTCCATCTCGACATCGACCCCAAGCTCGCCTGGGCGCTCAAGCACCGCGGCCGCTTCCCGGTCGACATCAACGCCGCGGACCGCGAATTGCTGTTGCGCGTGCCGGGGCTCGGCGCCCGCGCGGTTGACAAGATCATCGCCGCACGTCGGCACGTGCGCTTGCGTCTCGACGATGTGGCCCGGTTGAGCGGCGGCGTGCGGCGTGCCCGCCCGTTCCTCATCACGCCGGACCATCATCCGCTGCGGCTCACCGACCGTATCGATCTTCGTGAGCGGCTGACGCCGCCAGCCACACAGTTGAGCCTTTTCTCATGATGCATCGGATCGAACTCGGGCCAGGAGCCGATCCGGACGGCTTCCGGCAAGCGGTGCGCGGCCTGATCGCACGAAGTGTGCCGCCGCAGGAGGTGGTCTGGGCGACGCAAGGCTCGCCTGATCTGTTCGGCGAGGCCATTGCGGCCGACGCGCCGGCTGTGGCGCTGCCGCGCGCGGTCGGCGAACTGGCAAACCTGGTCGTCTGCCACCGCGACCCGGAGCGCTACGCTCTGCTTTACACGCTGATCTGGCGCATCACCCACGGCGAGCGAGGGCTGCTGGAGGTCGCAAGCGACCCGCTCGTGCATCGCCTGGACATGATGGCGAAGGCAGTTGGGCGCGACCTCCACAAGATGCACGCGTTCCTGCGCTTCCGGCGCGTCGAGGCGGAAGACGGTGAGCGTTTCATCGCCTGGTTCGAGCCGGATCATTTCATCCTGGAAGCGACGGCCAGCTTCTTCGTCGGCCGCTTTCCGGGCATGAGATGGTCGATCCTGACGCCCATAGGTTCATTGCACTGGAATGGCCAAGAGCTTGCCGTCGGACCGGCGGCGGAACGCAGCCAGGCACCCGGCAGCGACGACGTCGAACAGGGTTGGCTCGGCTATTATCAAAGCGCCTTCCATCCCGCCCGCGCCAATCCGGAAGCGATGCGCGCCGAGATGCCGAAAAAGTATTGGCACAATATGGCGGAGACGCAGGCCATCCCCGATCTGCTCCGATCCGCGCCCTCGCGCGTTAGGGACATGTTGGAACGGGAGGCCGCCATGCCGATCAAGCGTAATCCCGACAAGGCCGTGGCGGCCATGTCGGAGCAAGATCCGAAAACCCTTGCCGAGCTCAACCGGATCATCTCGGAGGCAGGACCGCTGGTCCCCGGCGCCACTCAGGCTGTGTTGGGCGAAGGACCGCTCGGCGCGAACGTCGCCTTTGTCGGCGAGCAGCCCGGTGATCAGGAGGATCTGCAGGGCCGGCCGTTCGTGGGGCCCGCGGGGCAGTTGCTCGACCGTGCCATGAAGGAGGCCGGCATCGACCGCTCGCGCGTCTATGTCACCAATGCGGTTAAGCACTTCAAATACGAGCTTCGCGGCAAGAAGCGCATCCACCAGAAGCCGACCGCCGGCGAGGTGAAGCATTATCGCTGGTGGCTCGACAAGGAACTGGCGTTGGTGCGTCCTCGCCTGATCGTCGCGCTCGGCGCCACCGCCGTGCTGGCGCTCGCCGGCAAGCCGCTGCCCATCACTCGTTGCCGCGGGCCGGCCGAGTTCCAGGGGCGGCCGGGCTTTATCACCGTGCATCCTTCCTATTTGCTACGCCTGCCGGACGAGACTGCGAAGCGCCAGGCCTATGCCGACTTCATGAGGGACCTCAGGGAGATAGAGGCAATGGTCGAGAAGCGTGCGGCGTGACCTTCGCGTCAGCCACGGAACAGATGATCGCTTACCGGGCTTCTCCTGCTGCGACATTGCAGGAAAGGAACGACATGCCGGAGCCCGAGATTCTGAAATTCACCTCCTCCGGCGGGATTCCCAACAACCCCGATCTGCCCGTTCTGCTCTATCGCGCGGTGCTTCTGGCCGATCCCGGGACGTTCGAAGCGCTGATCAACAAGAACGGCTGGGAGTGCCGGTGGCGCAACGGCATATTCAATTACCACCACTTTCACTCCACCGCCCACGAGACGCTCGCGGTCGCCCGCGGCAACGCGACCGTGCTGCTCGGCGGCGAAGATGGCCGGGAGGTCGACCTTTCGCCGGGCGATATCGTGATCCTGCCGGCCGGCACCGGCCATAAGCGAATCAGGTCCAGCCCGGATCTGCTGATCGTCGGCGCCTATCCGCCGGGGCAGGAGTACGAGATCGAAAAACCGAAGGCGGGAGGCTTCAATGAGGCGGTAACGCGCATCAAGGCCGTGCCGCTGCCCACATCCGACCCGGTGACGGGGCCGGACGGTGCCCTTACCCGCCTTTGGACGGACTAAGCCTGCCCTTCCCCCTCCGGCAAATCTGGTTTATGGGAGGCGCCCAAGAGTTACGCCTAGCGTAACGACTGCGCCTAATGAGCTTTCGCGGAGAAGCCTCTCCGCCAACAAACTGATCCGGGTCCGCCCAAGGACGCGTCATCCACGCGTCCTTTTTCGTGCGCCCGGTTGAATGCGCGAGCCGCACGGGACCCGATGCCGAAACGCACAGACATCTCCACCATCCTCATCATCGGCGCCGGCCCCATCGTCATCGGCCAGGCCTGCGAGTTCGATTACTCCGGCACCCAGGCCTGCAAGACGCTGAAGGCCGAGGGCTACCGCGTGGTACTGGTGAATTCCAATCCGGCCACCATCATGACGGATCCGGATCTCGCCGACGCAACTTACGTCGAGCCGATCACGCCGGAGATCGTCGCCAAGATCATCGCCAGGGAGCGCCACGCCGTCCCGGGCGGCTTCGCGCTGCTGCCGACCATGGGCGGCCAGACCGCGCTGAACTGCGCGCTGTCGCTGAAGAAGATGGGCGTGCTGGACGAGTTTGACGTCGAGATGATCGGCGCCACCGCCGAGGCCATCGACAAGGCCGAGGATCGCGAGTTGTTCCGCGAGGCAATGACCAAGATCGGCCTCGACACGCCGCGCTCGCAGCAGGTGAAGACGCTGGTCCAGGCGCTCGGCGCGCTGGACGTCGTCGGCCTGCCGGCCATCATCCGCCCGAGCTTCACCCTCGGCGGCCAGGGCGGCGGCATCGCCTACAACAAGGCCGAGTTCATCGAGATCGTGGAGCGCGGCATCGACGCCTCGCCCACCAACGAGGTGCTGATCGAGGAGAGCGTGCTCGGATGGAAGGAGTTCGAGATGGAGGTGGTCCGCGACAAGGCGGACAACTGCATCATCGTCTGTTCCATCGAGAACATCGACCCGATGGGCGTGCACACCGGCGATTCGATCACGGTGGCCCCGGCGCTAACCTTGACCGACAAGGAATACCAGATCATGCGCGACGCCTCGCTGGCGGTGCTGCGCGAGATCGGGGTGGAGACCGGCGGCTCCAACGTGCAGTTCGCCATCGACCCGGAAACGGGCCGCATGATCGTCATCGAGATGAATCCGCGCGTCTCGCGCTCCTCTGCGCTGGCCTCGAAGGCGACCGGCTTTCCCATCGCCAAGGTGGCCGCGCGGCTTGCCGTCGGCTACACGCTCGACGAGATCGCCAACGACATCACCGGCGGCGCCACCCCGGCCTCGTTCGAGCCGACCATCGACTATGTCGTCACCAAGATCCCGCGCTTCGCCTTCGAGAAGTTCCCCGGCGCCGACCGCGTGCTCACCACTTCGATGAAGTCGGTCGGCGAAGCCATGGCGATCGGCCGCACTTTCCAGGAATCGCTGCAGAAGGCGCTGCGTTCGCTGGAGACCGGCCTCACCGGGCTCGACGAGATCGAGATCGAGGGCCTCGGCCACGGTGACGACAAGAACGCCATTCGCGCCGCCATCGGCACGCCGACCCCGGACCGCCTGCTGCAGGTCGCGCAGGCCATGCGGCTCGGCCTCGACGACGAGCAGATCCACGCCGGCTGCAAGATCGACCCGTGGTTCCTCGAACAGATCCGCGGCATTGTCGAGACCGAGGCGAAGATCCGCACGCACGGCCTGCCCACCACCGCCGGCGCCTTCCGCCGGCTGAAGGCCATGGGCTTCTCGGACAGCCGCCTCGCCGGCCTCACCAAGCTCTCCGAGCACGAGGTCTCCGAGCGCCGCCGCGGGCTCGGCGTGCGCCCGGTCTATAAGCGGATCGACACCTGCGCCGCCGAGTTCGCCTCGCCCACCGCCTATATGTATTCGACCTACGAGGCCCCCTTCTCCGGCGCCGCCGCGGACGAATCACGCCCGTCGGACCGCAAGAAGGTCGCCATCCTCGGCGGCGGGCCGAACCGCATCGGCCAGGGCATCGAGTTCGATTATTGCTGCTGCCACGCCGCCTTCGCGCTGGACGATGCCGGGTACGAGACCATCATGGTCAACTGCAACCCGGAGACTGTCTCGACCGACTACGACACCTCCGACCGGCTCTATTTCGAGCCGCTCACCGCCGAGGATGTCATCGAGATCCTCGACCGCGAGCAGACCCGCGGCACCCTCCATGGCGTCATCGTGCAGTTCGGCGGCCAGACCCCGCTGAAGCTCGCCCATACGCTGGAAGCGGCCGACATCCCGATCCTCGGCACCTCGCCGGACGCCATCGATCTCGCCGAGGACCGCGACCGCTTCAAGTCGCTGCTCGACAAGCTGAAGTTGCGCCAGCCCGCCAATGGCATCGCCTATTCGGTCGAGCAGGCGCGCCTCATTGCCGGCGAGCTTGGCTATCCGCTGGTGGTGCGCCCGTCCTATGTGCTGGGCGGCCGCGCCATGCAGATCATCCATGAGGATTCGCAGCTCGGCGACTATCTGCTCGGCACGCTGCCAGAGCTGGTGCCGCACGACGTCAAGGCACGCTACCCGAACGACAAGACCGGGCAGATCAACACCGTGCTCGGCAAGAACCCGCTGCTGTTCGACCGCTATCTCTCGGACGCCATCGAGGTCGATGTCGACTGCCTTTCCGACGGCACCGACACCTTCATCTGCGGGATCATGGAGCACATCGAGGAAGCCGGCATCCATTCCGGCGATTCGGCCTGCTCGCTGCCGCCGCACTCGCTCTCGCCCGAGACCATCGCCAAGCTGGAGAAGCAGACCCGCGATCTGGCGCTGGCGCTCAAGGTCGGCGGGCTGATGAACGTGCAATACGCCATCAAGAACGGCGACATCTACGTGCTCGAGGTCAATCCGCGCGCCTCGCGCACCGTCCCGTTCGTCGCCAAGGTGATCGGCATCCCGATCGCCAAGATCGCGGCGCGGGTGATGGCGGGCGAACCCCTCGCCTCCTTCGGCCTCACCCCGATGAAGCCGGACCATGTCGCGGTGAAGGAAGCGGTGTTCCCGTTCGCCCGTTTCCCCGGCGTCGACACCGTGCTCGGCCCGGAGATGCGCTCGACCGGCGAGGTGATCGGCCTCGACCGCTCGTTCGAGATGGCGTTCGCCAAGAGCCAGCTCGGCGGCGGCACCAAGGTACCGAAATCCGGTACCGTGTTCGTCTCGTTGCGCGACGACGACAAGCCACGCATCCTCGAGACCGTGCGCCTGCTCATCGGGCTCGGCTTCAAGGTGATCGCGACCTCGGGGACACAGCGTTTTCTTGCGGATAACGGCATTTCCAGCGCCAAGGTCAACAAGGTGTTGGAGGGCCGCCCGCACATTGTCGATGCCATCAAGAATGGCGAGATCCAGCTGGTCTTCAACACCACCGAAGGGGCGCAGGCCCTGGCGGATTCGCGTTCGCTGCGCCGTGCCGCCCTCTTGCACAAAGTGCCGTATTACACCACGCTATCAGGTGCCATTGCAGCGGCGCAGGGGATCAAGGCCTATTTGGGCGGCGATCTGGAAGTTCGCGCCCTGCAGGATTATTTCGGCGTAACGCGGCCCTGATATCGGCATTCCGATATCGAATGGCAGCGTCTGGCAGACATGCGGCAGCCCTTTGCGGGCGGGTTTCCATCGGCCTTATGGCCCTGGAAGCTCCACCCGCCGGGCTCCGTTTGCGTTTCAGGGAGGTCGAGAGACCTATGGATAAGATTCCGATGACCGCCGGCGGCCACGCCGCCCTTGAGATCGAGCTCAAGCAGCGCCAGCAGGTGGAACGTCCGCGCATCATCAGTGCGATTGCCGAAGCCCGTGCCCATGGCGATCTGTCCGAGAACGCCGAGTACCACGCCGCGAAGGAACAGCAGTCGCTGAACGAGGGCCGCATTGCCGAGCTCGAGGACAAACTGTCGCGCGCCGAGATCATCGACGTGGCCAAGCTCTCCGGCGACATCGTCAAGTTCGGCGCCACCGTCACCCTGATCGACGAGGACACCGAGGAAGAGCGCGTGTGGCAGATCGTCGGCGACATGGAAGCCGACGCCAAGGCCGGCCGCATCTCCATCTCCTCGCCGATGGCGCGCGCGCTGATCGGCAAGAAGTCCGGTACCTCGGTCGAGGTGGTGACGCCCAAGGGCGCGCGATCCTACGAGATCACCGGCGTCCGCTTTAGTTGAGGGATGCCGCGGCCCGCTCTGTAACCCGCGGAACACGATCGTTCGAATTCGGCGCAGTTTCAGTCATTGCCCGAAAATCGACAAATCGGCAGGCTGAAGCGGGATTGACGCGGACTGGGGGAGCGGATTCGTGCGGGGCAACAGGACGCTTTGGCTGGGCACGGGGGGTGCCGCGCTGGCACTGCTCGGTGCCGTGCCGGCGCCAGCGCAAGCGGCCCCCTGCCCGCCCGAGGCGAATAGCTGCATCGGCCCGATCGGCCCCGTCGGCCCGGCCATCGGTGCCATTGCGAGCTTCGGCTCGCCGGTCTCCCCGCTGATGTCGCTGGTCTATGACAAGCTGAGCGGCAGCGAGCGCGAGGAGCAGCAAAGGCAGATTCCGGCCGCCAGCGCCTATGTCCAGGAAGCCACCGAACAGGCCGCCGAGGCACGCGCCCGCACCAACGCCGCCCGCGCGCTCGATCAATTGTTCGGCGATGCGAATGGCGGAGTGCCGGTGGGCAACGTGCAGGAAGGCCGCAACGCCGACCTCCCGCCGCCCATGGAGCCGTCCTTGTTCTGGATGCGCGGCGTCGCCCGCATCGGCTCGAGCCAGCAGCAGGGCGACGCGCCCGCGGTGGACATGCATGGCGGCGCCGGCTTCATCGGCCTCGACCTGCCCTATGATGCGCAGACCCGTTTCGGCGTCGCTGCCGGCTATAGCCGCTCCCTCCTCGACACCGACACCGATTCGAAGCTGAATGCGGACGGCTACCATATCTCCGGCTATGTGACTCATGCCAACGGCCCGTGGCGCATGCGCGCCATCGCCACCTACGCCTATTACGACCTCGAAAGCCGCCGCGAGATCCTGCGCGGCCGGGAGACCACCGAGGCCAAGGCCGACTATTCCGCCAACAATGTCGAGGCGCTGGCGGAGATCAGCTACGTCGCGGCGTTCGGCGCCTTCGCGCTCGAGCCCTATGTCTCTGTCGGCATTTCCTGGCTCGATACGGATGGCTTTCAGGAGACCGTGCCGGAGGGCGCCAGCAAGGAAGGGCTGTGGGGCGTCCAGGGGCACAGCGATACCTGGCCGTACAGCATTCTCGGCGCGCGGCTTACGACCCAGTTCGACCTCGCCGGCGCCGTGGTTTCGCCGAGTCTCGACCTCGGCTGGCGCCACGTCTATGGCGATGTGACGCCGGATCTCGTCTACACGATGCCGCAGGCGAGTTTCGCGGTCTCGGGCATTCCCATTGCCGAGGACAGCCTCCTCATCGGCGTCGGTCTCGACGCCCTGCTGCCTTCAACCGGCTGGCGCACCTCGCTGAAATATATCGGCGAGATCGCCGGGGACGCGCAACTCCATACCTTCTCGGCAGGCCTCGCCATCCCGTTCTGATGCCCTCCACTATCGCGAAGCCATTGATGTAGCGCGCCCGCCCGTGCGGTGGCGAAATACCGGACTCCTTAAGGAAATCCTAACACCACATTGATTCTGCCGGCTCGCGTGGTTGCTTCAGCCCCGGCGAGGGGTTCTGAGTTTCGCCGCGCGTGTGGGGACAAGGCAGATGTGGTATCTGCGTCGGGCATCGATGCTGTGCGTGGTCACGTGCAGCTTGGGCGCGATGACAGCGGGCCTCGATGCCCAAGAGGCCAATCGCTGCTTCAACGATTCTCATTCCACTAGGACGCTGCCCGGAGGCGGCGACTATCCGAACTATCCCGGCGAGAACCCGGACCTTGGTGCCTGCGGCTCGCTCGAGCTGAATGCATCGGCGCTCGGCATCGTCGGCATGCCCGGCTCGCCTTTCTTCACCACGGTGTTCCAGCGGATGATGACGCCGGCCGGCGAGACCGGAGGCGGTGCGGCGCCACTCGGCTATGCCGGGCAGTCCGGGCCTTAGAAAGAGTCCCCTTCGCCAGCCTCGATCGCATGATACAGGGCCGCAACGCCGACTTTGCTACAAACGCGCCCGTCGTCGCCGGCCCGATCCCGGACCCCAACCTCATCTGGGTGCGCGGCGCCGGCCGCTGGGCCAATTATGACGGGGTCAATGGCGGGCCTGGCGCCAGCATCGAGACCGGCGCCGTCTTCGCCGGCCTCGACCTGCCGATCAATGAGGGCCTGCGCGTCGGTGTTGCCGGCGGCTGGAGCGATTCCAGCTTCGACATGGACGACAATTCCGGCACCCTCGATGCCGATGCCTGGCACGGCTCGCTCTATGCGACCGGCGCCTCCGGCAATTGGCGCACCAAGGGCATCGTCACCTATGAGCGCTACGATCTTTCGAGCCGTAACCCGGTCGAGTTCGACACGCAGATCGCGCGCGCCGACTATCACGCCGATCATATCGAAGCGCTCGGCGAGGTGAGCTATGTGCAGGCCGTCGGCGCCACCTCCGCAATCGAGCCCTATCTCTTGGCCGGTGTCTCCTGGGCGCAGGTTGACGGTTTCACCGAGAAGGTGAACGGCGGCGACTATCTTGCCGCCGGGCAGCAGGAGGAGACCTGGGCCCCTATACGCGGAACGGCCTACGCCTGATGGGGGCGATGAATGTCGGCGACGTGCTGGTCAATCCGATGCTCGATCTCGGCTGGCGCCACGTCTTCGGCGACACTGATCCGGGCCTGATCTATGAGGGCCCCGACGGCGAGACCTTCGCCGCCGCCGGCATGCCGATCGCCGAGGATTCGCTGGTCGTCCAGGCCGGCTTCGACGCCGCCTTCACCTCCGGCTGGCGCACCTCGCTGAAATACAAGGGCGACATCGCCGAGACCGCGCAGCAGCACACGCTCACGGGTGGCGTTGCGATGCCGTTCTGAGTATGGGTTCGGCCGCGGCGATCCACATCCGGCCGCTAGGATGAATTCATGCAAGACCCTGTCGGCGGCCCCGTCGACCTCGCGGCCGTCGAGGTCATTGCGCCCAGTTTCAAGCGCCGCTTTTCCGGCGTCGTCGCCACCGTCATCGCCCTGGTGCCGGCACAGGCGAAGCATGTGGGCATCCGCGCCCTCGGCCCGCTGCTGCCCGACAATGTTCCGCAAGTCTCGTGGCGCGACTTCTGGCGCGGCGCCTGGCGCCGGCCGAACGGCCGCCCCTGGCGCATCTGGCACGCCCGCCGCGACAACGAGATGATGCTCGGCATCGTGCTGCGCGACGTGCTGCGCCAACCGGTGCGTCTGCTCTTCACCTCCGCCGCGCAGAAGCGGCACAAATGGTTCCTGCGCTTCCTCATCGCGCGCATGGACGCCATCATCGCCGCCTCGCCGCAGGCCGCCTCCTATCTCGACCGTCCCTCGACCGTCATCATGCACGGCGTCGACACCGAGCGCTTCCGCCCGGCACCCGACCGCGCGGCGGCCTGGCGCGAGACCGGCCTGCCGGGCCACTACGGCATCGGCGTGTTCGGCCGGGTCCGCCACCAGAAGGGGCAGGACCTGTTCGTCGAGGCCATGGCCGAACTGCTGCCGCGCCATCCGGGCTGGACCGCGGTAGTGATCGGCCTGTCGACGCCGACCGAGCAGCCCTTCCTTGATGGTTTGAAGCGGCGCATCGCGAGCGCCGGGCTGGAGGACCGCATCCTGGTCCTCGGCGAGCAGCCGATCGAGCGCATGGCGGAGTGGTTCCGCTGCCTGTCGATCGCGGTGATCCCGGCGCGCTTCGAGGGCTTCGGCCTCGTGCCGCTGGAGGCAATGGCGAGCGGCACCCCGGTCGCCGCGGCCCGCTCCGGCGCCGCGCCGGACCTGGTGAAGGATGGCGAGACCGGCTATCTCGTCCCGGTCGATGACGGCCCTGCCCTGACCGCGGCGATCGCAAAACTCATGGACCTCGACGAGCCGGCGCGCGAAGCCATAGCGCAGGCGGCGCGCCGGCACGTGGTGGAGGAGTTCTCCATCGAGCGCGAGGCCGCCCGCATCAATGCGGTCTATGAGCAGATGTGGCGGGGCTAGCCTCGCGCACTGGCCGGCCTCTCCGACGCCGAACGCGCCGACCAGAGGCGCGGCGGGTCTCGCCGAACGATATCGATGTCGTGCATCCCGGCCGTGCCGCCCAGGTGCATCTGACGGCTTTCTCCAAGCGGGCGCTGCCCGCATGGATGGCGTGGTGCAAAGCGTATCGGCCGACCGCTTGGTCGATCCGGAGTCGAGCCAGTCCTATTACATGGCGCGGGTGGAGCTCGACCGCAGCGAGATGGAACAGCTCGGCTCCGTGGTCGTCCTCGTGCGCGGCATGCCGGCGGAGGTGCTGATCGCCACGCAGGAGCGCACCATGATCGATTATCTCATCGAACCGTTCCGCGATGCATGGAGGCGCAGCTTCCGCGAGGTGTGATCCAGCACCATCGATCGCCCCAGGAATGGGCGCAAAGTTCGGCAATCACAATAGAATTCCCCTGATAGCAAGTAACAGGCGAAACGCTATTCCACCGCAAGAAAACCTGTGTATAATCTAAAATTGTTCTTGATATCGAAATACCTCCTTTACGCCCGGAGCGCCGGAAAGCAACTGGTCCTGTGGTGCCGACTACAAGAACAGCGAGGTACGATTATGCACGCCATCGAACTTACCTGAGCCGGCAGGGTGGCACGCTGCGGGCGCGCCACGAATCCAGCCTTCATTGTACGTGGTGGCGGCTTATCAATCAGATGGGCTCGTGGCTTCAGGAGTCGTCCGTCAAGGACAGGCGCCGGATGCACCTGTGGTATTCTCTGGGGGGAGGCAAATTCAATCTGTCGTTCTCTAATCCCGGGAACATCTTGACTATGCGTCGGTTCTATAGCGAGATTTTGTGCGGTCCGAGGAGACGTCAGATGAGCACAAATAAACAAGAGAGCACAAGAGAGCTTCACATACTTCTGATCGACGACTTCGCACTTCGGCGCGCAAGCCTGAAAAAATTCCTCGAATCTTGGGCTTCGGAGGCGCACTTCGCTCTCGATACCCTCGATCACATACCAATATACGAGCTCGACGAAATCGCGGCCGACATATGCCTGGTCGTGATGAATGTCGGGGCCAGCTCGGTCGAGGATCCTGCGATGCAGGGGCAACTGGAGGAACTGCGCCAGCGCATGCCCGACACTCCGCTGGTGATCATGTCGGACAGGGACGGCTCCGGAGATGTGATCGCAACGTTGCGTGCCGGCGCACGCGGGTTCATCAGCTCACGCATGGACCCGCACGTGATGCTCCGGGCGCTGGACTTCATTATCGGCGGAGGTGTCTTCTTTCCGCCCGACGCGTTGCTGGAGGTGTCCGATCTGCCAGGTCTCGGTGACGGGCGAGATGCTCTCCCGCTGGCGAATTCGCTTTCGGTCAACGGGCTGACCCAGCGCCAGCACGCGGTATTGAAGCTTCTCCAGCAGGGCCAGTCCAACAAACGGATCGCACGCGAGCTTCGCATGTGCGAATCCACCGTCAAGGTCCATGTGCGCCAGATCATGCGCAAGCTCGGAGCGTGCAATCGCACCCAAGCGGCACTTTGTGCGATGGAAATGGACCTTGCGGCCAATGGGGCCGATGAAACGGTCGACGGCGGCCTCATTCGGTCTATTCCGGCGATTTCCGTCGTCGGCCAAGCGTGACGACAGGGCGCTCACTGTTCGAGCCCGGCTGGCGACGATACCGGCCGGGAGGACGTCGCCGCGTCACCATGACGGCTAGGTACCCAAGGTTGAACCTTTGATGCATTACCCCTCAGAATTGCCACCTATCGTCTATTAGTACTTATGGGCCGTTTTATTCCCGATCCGATAAATTATAATTTTCCGGCGCCAGAAGAGTGCTGGCGGCCAGGTGGCTAGCATTGCAACCGGATGAGCGCCTCGACTCCACCTCGGAGCGACCCCGGCGGCGCGCCGATATGGAATCGGAGAAGCTCAAGTGGCTGCCGTATCCGAAGCCGCGGCACTGGACCGGCGCCCGAGCGTGGTTGTCGCGGACGCGCTGGAACTGAGGCGGGCGGAAGTGGTCAGCCTGATGCGTGGGTGGTCCGACGCCCACAATGTGGAGCTTCGGCCCGTCGACCCGGCACTCGGCTATGAGCTGATGGAGGATGGCATCGTCTGCGCGCTCGGCATGCTCAATCTCGGCTACACATCGGTGACCCTGCCCGAAACGCTGGATTGGTTGAGGCAGTTCAAGGGCCGATTTCCGGATGCCCCTTTGGTCGTAATGTCCGATCGCGAGGAAGCCGAGGAGGTCGTCATCGCCTTTCGTGGTGGAGTCCAGGGCTTCATACCGACCAGCACCAAGCCCGACCTCGCGCTCCAGGCCCTGTCCTTCATCATGTATGGAGGGTCGTTCTTCCCGCCCGGCACCTTGCTTCACCTGCCCCGCTGCCGTCGGGACGGCGAGCGGCGACCGGCGCGCGTCGCACTGGTTCATGTCCGGAAGGATTTCCAATCGATGCGGGGACGCCTCGACAGCCACGCACTGCGCGTCCGCCGCGCCGGAGCTCAGTAGCCCTGCACCGTGCGATAGTGCTCCGGCTCGAGCCCGAGCACACCGGCCGCCTGCCCGATCGCCTTCCCCACCAGCCGGGTCGCCGGATAAAAGGTCGAAATGCCGCCGACCGCGCTGGCGACGACCAGCGCCAATCCGAGCGACAGATTGCCGACCAGCTTCGGCAGCGTCGTCAGCATGGTCCGTGCCGGGCCCTTCTCGCGCCGGAACCAAGCGGTCTTCACCATGCCGGAATGTATCTGCCGCTTGAACTGGTAGCGCAGGCCGAGCCGCGAGGCGGGGACGATCTCCTCCATCACCGCGTCGTGCGACCACACGGCGTTCCCGCCGCGCCCCACCACGCGGCGGAAGAATTCGGTGTCGCCGCCGCCCGATACGCTGTAGCGCGGGTCGAATCGAAGCTGCTGCTGATTGAGCCAGTTGAGATCGGCGAACCAGTTGTTGGTGATGATGGTGACCGGCGGATTGCTGCGGCTGATCTGGAGGTTGCGCCAGGCCCGGCGACGCGCGGCGGCGGCGATGGCTTTGGCGATACTCGCCTGGCTGCGGGTCAGCGCCTCGTCCGGAAGCACGAAATAGACCGGTCCGCCGGTGAGATGGGCGCCCTTGGTCTCGACCGTCGCCATCACCGCATCGAGCCAGCCCGGCGCCGGCGCGGCGTCGTCGTCGCAGAACCCCATATAGTCGGCGCCCTGCTCGGTCGCATAATCGAGCGCGCGGTTGCGCGCCTCGGAAATGCCCCGGCGCGGCTCGACCACATAGGCAATCGGGACGGCACTGCCGCGCGCAATGTCCTCGACCACCTCGCGCGCCGAGGCGCTCGCATCGTTATCGACGACCACGATACTGAAATCGACCCCGTGCTTGTTCGTCATCCGGGCACAGGCCTTGATCGCTTCGGCAAGCATGCGCGGCCGACCCAAGGTCGTTATGGCGACGACAATGCGTGGCGGCATGAAATCCCCATCGGCTCGGCAGGCGGCAGCGTACCTACCCTTAACCCAGGCGTCGCCATTCCCGAAGGTATGGTGAGCCTCATCCTCGTTGGCATCAATTGCTGTCGGAGGTGAGGCCGAGCACCGGCGCCACCGCCCTACCCAAAGTATCACGGGGATCGTCGGCGCACACGCGCACGTTGAGCAATGCACTGGAAAATAAAGCGGCGCCCACGCTCGCGATCGGCAGTACAGCAAGTTCGCCCCGCGCGGCGAAAGCGGTGATCACCTCGCTCTTGTCCGCACGCGCCGGCCGCAGCACGATGACCGGCCGCTGCGCGGCAATGGCCTCGCTGACCATGCTGGCGGAATCCTCGGTCACCACGACGACGTCGGCGCCATAGAGCGCATCCGCCGAGCCGGCCCCGGCAGCGCGATAATCGATGAAGGCGTCGATGGTACCGGTCCGCTGCAAGTGCTCGAATGCGGGCCCCAGCGATTGCGGTGAACGGCGCGAGGTGCTGACCTGCCAGCGTAGGCCGAGCGCTTCGGCACTCTGGCGGACGAAATCCACCAGCCCCGTCCAGTCGGTGGCGGCATAGCGGTGGGTCATCGCATTGCCGCCGATCAGCAGGCTCGCCCGCGCGCCGGCAAGGTCGCCGGCGCTGTTCAGCATCCGCCGCGGCGGCAGCTGGTCCGGATCGATCATGCCAGGAATAGGCGTGAAGGCGGAGCGCGGTTCATGGGCGAAACGCGGCGTATTGACGAGTTGCAGCGCGACGTCCGTGGTGTCGTAGCCTTCGATGCGGCCGGAATAGATGAAAGGCGCACCGAACAGCCGCGACAGCATGATGCCGGCGGAAATGGTGGGACGCCCCGAGCCGATGATCGCATCGGGCCGATCGAGGCCGGACGGATCGATCCGGTAGAGCAAGCGTAGCCAGCGTTCCGGATTGCCGGCGAAGAAGCTGGAGAAGTGCTTGCGCAATTCGCCCTGCGCCAGCACGCGGGGCCGCACCTCGAGGCGCGCCACCTCCACGCTCGTCAGGCGCGCAATGACGAGCGCTAGCCCTTCGACCTGGCGGAAGTGGCCCGGCTTCTTGTCGCGAAGCAGCAGCAACTTCACGGTATGGCTAGCTCCTCACGCACCGGTCAGCCGCGACACGAACCGGCGCGCGGTGTGCTTATACTTTGCGGCATAGCGCTGTAGCTGGCTTTTGAGCGGGGTGGAAGCCCAAGGGGTGCGGGCGCGGTATTCAAGAAAGATTGAGTGCGCCGGGTGGTCGCAATCGCTGTAGTCCGGCTTGTAGCGGCCGACGAAATGAATGATCCCGCCCTTGCGCCAGTAATCCAGCCCCGGCTTCTTGTGCGGCGAGCCGTGCAGGTTCCATTTCTCCTCGAGTGGCAGCCACTCGCCCCGGAAGGTGCCGTTCAGCGAATCCTGGTCCATGGTCGGCAGATTGTCGCGCGAGAGGCGGAAGGCCCGCACCCGCCCGCTCACATCCCGCTCGCGCCATTTCGGCAGATCGATCAGCAGCACGCCGCTGTTGAAATAGCGCATGCCCTCGGGAAGTCCGATCAGCGCGTTGCGGGCGCGATGATGGGCGGGGTCGGCGGTCAGGTCGTCGGCCACCGCCGCGAGCACATGGCCTTCGAGGGCGAGGTCGCGGAGCGGCGCAAGCGAGGCCACCACCAGCGTGTCGCAATCGAGATAGAGTAGCCGCCCCTCATAGTCGGAGAGCTTGGCGGGGATGAGAAGGCGGGCATAGGCGGTCCGCGGCAGCCGGCGATGGCTCGGCAGCACCGACAGTTCTGCGACGTCCGCGTCGGTCAGGTCGGTGAAGGCGATATTGGGCAGGCCGTAGCTGGCGCGCAGCTTGTCCTTGTCCGAGGCCGACAGCCCGTCGCCGAAAATATGCACGCCGTCTATGTCGGTGCCTGCATTGGCGGCGATCGAAGCCAGCAGCACGCCGGTGATCTCGACATAATTCCGGTCGGTCGCGGTGGCGACGATCATGGTGCGGCGCCCTCCATCGGCACCACGGGCGCGTCCTTGGCCTGCTTGAGGGTCAGCGCCGTCTTCACATTGCGCACATTCGGCGCGGCAGTGAGTTCCAGCACGAAATTCTGGAAGGTCCTGAGATCGGGCGCGACGCACAGCAGCAGGAAATCGACCTCGCCGGACAGCATCCAGCAAGAGCGCACCAGCGGCCAGCGCTGAACCCGCTCGGAGAAGGCCGAAAGGTCCGCCTCGGCCTGGCTGACCAGATGCACCATGGCAAACGCCATCAGGTCGAAGCCGAGCTTCTTCTCGTCGAGCAGCGCGCGATAGCCGCGGATGATGCCATCCTCCTCCAGCGCCCTCACGCGCCTGAGGCACGGCGGCGCCGATATGCCGACCCGCTTCGACAGCTCGACATTGGTGATGCGCCCATCCTCCTGCAATTCGCGCAGGATGTTCTGGTCGATGGCGTCGATCCGGCGAACCACGAACACCTCCTTGTGCCCCCCATCCGGACCGTGCCGTCCGAGCGATGAGAAAGGGCTCAGATTTCAAGACCTTAGAGCATGTCCCCGGCGGAAAAGTCATTCAACTTCTGCGGAACATGCCCGAGCGAGCACCCTCGCGACGCGGCGCACCATAGAGAAGCATGGCCCCGGCGCAATAATATTTCGTGACGCCTCGCGCAAAGTCCTATGGACAACTATCGGATGACACATCCACGCCTTGCAGGAGCCCGATCCAGTCCCTACATTTTCGCATGGCTTGGCGCACGCGGCTCCTCGTCGTCTGCATCTGTTACATACCTTCCCGCCGGCTGCCGCAGCGGCCGCGCCATCGTGAGTGAATCATGTCTGCCACGGCGTCCTCGGCATCCAACCACGTCAAGGTGCTCATCATCGGTTCCGGGCCTGCCGGCTACACTGCCGCCATCTATGCAGCGCGCGCGATGCTGGAACCGGTGCTGATCCAGGGTATCCAGCCCGGCGGGCAGCTCACCATCACAACCGATGTCGAGAATTATCCCGGTTACGCCGATACGATCCAGGGCCCCTGGCTGATGGAGCAGATGCAGGCCCAGGCCGAGCATGTCGGCACCCGCATCGTCACCGACATCGTGACCCGGGCCGACCTGTCGCGTCGCCCGTTCCGGCTGGAGACCGATTCCGGCACGGTGTGGCTCGCCGACACGCTGATCCTCGCCACCGGTGCACAGGCGCGTTGGCTCGAATTGCCCTCGGAGCAGCAATATCGCGGCTTCGGCGTCTCCGCCTGCGCCACTTGCGACGGCTTTTTCTATCGCGGCAAGGAGGTCGTGGTGGTCGGCGGCGGCAACACCGCGGTCGAGGAAGCTTTGTTCCTCACCAATTTTGCCTCCAAGGTGACCGTCGTGCATCGCCGCGATCATTTCCGCGCCGAACGCATCCTGCAGGACCGGTTGTTCGCCAACCCGAAGATCGAAGTGGTGTGGAACGCCGCGATCCATGAGGTGAAGGGCCAGGACGAGCCGAGCAAGGTCACCGGCGTGGTGCTGAAGGACACGGTCACCGGCGCCTTGAGCGAGCTTCCCGCCGACGGCGTCTTCATCGCCATCGGCCACGCTCCGGCGACCGAGCTTGTCGCCAACCAGCTCCGGCTGAAGCCGAGCGGCTATGTGTGGACCGCGCCGGACAGTACCGCCACCTCGGTCGAGGGCGTCTTCGCCGCAGGCGACGTGACCGACGACATCTTCCGGCAGGCAGTCACCGCCGCCGGCATGGGCTGCATGGCGGCGCTGGAGGCGGAGCGCTTCCTGGCCGCCCGTCATCCGCTGGTAGCGGCAGCGGAATAGGGGCGATCATGGAGGGGGCAAAGCCGCGGGCTCGAGACATGGACTGGGACAAGCTGAAGGTCTTCCACGTCGCGGCGGAAGCGGGGTCATTCACCCACGCCGGCGAGGCTCTCGGCCTGTCGCAATCCGCGGTAAGCCGGCAGGTCTCGGCGCTGGAGCAGGAACTCAACATCCCGCTCTTCCACCGCCACGCCCGCGGCCTGATCCTGACCGAGCAGGGCGACCTGCTCTACCGGACCGCGCACGAAGTCTTCATGAAGCTGGAGGCGGCGCGGGCCAAGCTGACCGACAGCCGCGAGAAGCCGAACGGCGAGTTGCGCGTCACCACCACCATGGGCCTCGGCACGCACTGGCTCACCGCGCGCATCGGCGAGTTCCTGGAGCTCTATCCCGATATCCGCATCACGCTGATCCTCACCGACGAGGAGCTCGATCTCGCCATGCGCGAGGCCGACGTCGCCATCCGCCTGCGCCAGCCGGTGCAGCCGGACCTGATCCAGCGCAAGCTGTTCACCGTGCATTTCCACGCATTCGCCTCGGCGGAGTACCTCAAGCGCAACGGCCATCCGCGCACGCTGGAGGAACTCGACAAGCACCGCATCATCCTGCTCGGCGGGCCGATCCCGTCCTATTTCCAGGCGCTGAACTGGCTGGAGCGAGCCGGAATCGAAGACGGCAAGGATGGACGCGTGCCGGCGCTCTCGGTCAACAACGTGCTCGGCCTCAAGCGTGCGGTGGAGCGTGGCGTCGGCATCGGCATCGTGCCGGACTATCTGCTCGAGGATTCGGCGACGCTGGTGCAGCTCTTCGCCGAGCGCCCGACCCCGACGCTGGATGCCTATTTCGTCTATCCGCAGGAGATGCGCTCGGTGGCGCGCATCCAGGTGTTCCGCGACTTCCTGGTTGCGAAGGCCCAGCGCTGGAGCTTCTGAGCCCCTCGTCCTTCCATTGGTCGTGATCGCGGCTCTGCGGCTACGCCTTCGGCCGGGATGACGGCCGACGATACGAAGTCACTGCGGCGCCCTACCCGGCTTTATCGCCTCGGCGACCTCCTTCGCCACGAAGACGCCGGCGCGGCGCCAGCCCTCGTCATTATCGCCGCGGAAGCTGAGCAGCTTCGAGGTAACGAGCCGCCCGCTGCCGACCTCGAACACGTCGACCTTCATCGCCATCACCAGCGTGCTCATCTTGTGCACGCCGCAGAGCACGATGAGCGAAGCGCCGGCATCCCTTGCCCGGGACCGCAATCGTTCTACTTCGTCGCCGTCAAACCGGCACGGTGTCGCGCCGCAACCGAGGGCAAGGCTCGCGACCTGCCCGTCCTTGGCAATATCCGCCCTGAGCCCATCGGCAAGCGCATGGAGCCGCTGCCGGTGATCGACGTCCTGATTGCGCACCTCGCCGGAGGAATCCGAGAAGCCGACATCCGGGACGGCGACGATGAGTGGCGGGGCGGCCTGCGCGTGGGGAGCGGCGGCCAGAAGGGCGGCAAGCAAGAGAGAGCGGCAAGCGGTCTTCGGGATCATGAAAGGCTCCTCCGCTCCAGCCTCCGGAGCATTTCCCGATCAGATGGAATCATCTGATCGAAGAGGAATTGCTCCAGCTTATTGAACCTGGAGCACTCATCGGTCGTTCGGATGTTTCCATCCGGACGGCAAGACTCCCAAGCTGTCGTAGCGGACATTAGGCGCAACCCACCGGCTCCGCCAGCGCTCGTGCGGGGGACTGGAAAGACAACAGGTCATACTGATGTATTTCTGGGCAAAATGTCGCAGATATCGAACCATCCCGCTCAGCGCATGCCTGCTATGCAGGCATTCTGCATTGCAATGAGCCCGAATGGTGAGCATATCAAAGGCGAGCCGCGCACCTTGTGCGTTGGCTGTTCCCCTCTGGAAGGTTCGCCGCGTCAGCGGCGAGACTTGCCGGGCTCCTCAAGAGCCCGGCTTTTTCTTTTGTGCCCTGCACATTCCTTGGGAAGATCTCAACCAGCGAGAATGTTCTCGACCATGCGGTTGGCGACCTCGCGCTCGGCATAGACCACGAGATCGGCGCCCGAGGCTCGCAGATGCTCGACGCCCTCCTCGCTGTGGCCACGCGCCACGATGAAGAGATCCTTGCGCCGCGCGCGCGCCGCCGCGACGACCGCGCCGGCCTGGAGTTCGTCGGGCACGGTCACCACCAGCACTCGCGCCCCGTCGATCCCGGCATCCTGCAGCAGCTCGTCCAGCGGCCCGCTGGCCGTGACGCCCTTGCCGCCGGCCTTGCGCCAGGCCTCGATCTTGATCCGATCCTGGTCGACGCCGACCACCGGCAGCTTCGCCTGCTTCAACTGCCCGGCGACCACCCCACCGACCCGGCCCAGCCCGACCAGTATCACCGGCCCGTCGCCATGCGGCCGGTGCGGACCGATGCTCGCTTCGACATCCGGCTCGCCGGTGTCCTCTCCCCTTCCGAGCAGCCGGTCGGACAGGAGGAACATGAAGGGGTTGAGCGCGATCGACAGCAGCGCACCGGCGACCACCAGGCCGCGCGCATCCTCCGGCACGAAACCCTCCTCGACGCCGAGGCCGATCAGGATGAAGGAGAATTCGCCGATCTGCGCCAGGCTCGCCGCCACCAGGCCGGCCATGCCGGCGCCCCGCCCGAGCAGCCGCACGATGACGACGGCGGCCATCGACTTGATGAAGAGGATGACCGCCAACACCGCCAGCACATCGAGCGGCCGCCGCATCAATATGCTCGGATCGAACAGCATGCCGACCGAAACGAAGAAGAGCACCGCGAAGGCGTCGCGCAGCGGCAGCGAGCCTTCGGCGGCCCGATGCGACAGATCGGATTCGGCGAGCACCAGGCCGGCGAAGAAGGCGCCGAGCGCAAACGACACGCCGAACAGCACCGCCGAGCCGTAGGCGATGCCGAGCGCGATTGCGAGCACCGCCAGGGTGAACAACTCGCGCGAATTGGTACGCGCGACCTGCGCCAGCAGCCAGGGGATGGCGCGGCGGCCGACCACCAACATGATAGCGACGAAAAGCGCCACCGCGCCGAGGGTGGTCGCGATCGAGGCGGCGAGGTCGGAAAGGTCGGTCGCCTCCCCCTTGGCGATGCTGCCAAGCAGCGGCAGCAGCACCAGCACCAGCACCATGGCGAGGTCTTCAACGATCAGCCAGCCGACGGCGACGCGGCCATTCTCGGTTTCAAGCTCGCGCCGGTCCTCCAGTGCCCGCAAGAGCACGACGGTGGATGCGACGGAGAGTGAAAGGCCGAACACCAGGCCGCCGGCGACGCTCCAGCCCCACCAAAGAGCGAGCGCGAGGCCGAAGGCGGACGCCACAGCAATCTGCACGACCGCTCCGGGCACTGCGACGTTCCACACCCGCATCAGGTCGCGCGGGGTGAAATGCAGGCCGACGCCGAACATCAGCAGGATGACGCCGAGCTCGGCCAGTTGGGAAGCAAGCGAGGAATCCGCGACGAAGCCCGGTGTGTACGGGCCGACCGCGAAGCCGGCGACGAGATAGCCGACAATGGGCGAGAGACGCAGCCGTGTCGCAAAGTAACCGAAGATTGCCGCCAGCAGGAAACCGACGCAGATGGTGGCAATCAACGGCACATGATGCGGCATGAGGCGGACTCTCCCTTCGGGCTCGGGTTTACGCTGAACGAGCCCACGGATAGTCCGGCACTCTTATGGCAAAATGGTATCGGGGATGGCCTGTCGCAAGAGAAATTCAGTCAAAAAACGCGCTGATCCGCCTCTCGACTGGACTATATTGCACTTGCGAAGGTCATTTCCTGGTCACATGAAGAGCTTTTCGGTCTTCTCGAGCCCGGCATAGAGCGAGGCCACCTGCTCGCCATAGCCATTATAGAGCAGCGTCGGGCGCCGCTCGCCGGTGCCGATGTCGCGCTCGCTTGCCTGGCTCCAGCGTGGATGCGCAACCTGCGGATTGACGTTCGCCCAGAAGCCGTATTCGCGACCCTGCACCTTCTCCCACAGCCCGACCGGCCGGTCGGCGACGAAGGAGATGCGCACGATCGACTTCACCGATTTAAAGCCGTACTTCCACGGCACGGCGAGGCGCAGCGGCGCACCATACTGGTTCGGCGCCGGCTTGCCATAGATGCCGGTGACCATGAAGGCGAGCTCGTTGGTCGCCTCCGCCATGGTCAGCCCTTCGATATACGGCCAGGGGTAGACGAAGCGGTTCTGCCCCGGCGCCACCTTCGGGTTCACGAAGGTCTCCATGCGCACATATTTCGCGCCCGAGAGCGGCTTGGCATAGGAGACCAGATCCTTCATCGGGAAACCGGTCCATGGCACCGCCATCGACCAGGCCTCGACGCAGCGGTGGCGGTAGAGCCGCTCCTCCAGCGCCATCGCGCGGATCAGCTCGTCGATGCCGACCTCGCGCTCCTTCTCGACGAGGCCGTCGATCTTCACCGTCCAGGGCCGGCGCGGCATCTTGGCGGCGATGCGAGCGACCGAATAATTCATCTGGTCGGAACCGAACTCGTAGAAATTATTGTAGTTTGCCGAGATCTCCTCGGGGGTCACCGGCGTCGAGATCGTATAGGCAGGGTTCTTTTTTGCCGGATAGAGATCCTTGGTCGGATCACCGGCCGGATCGCCCACGGCCTGCGCCTCGGCGGTGCCGGGGAGCGCGGCGAACGCGGCCAGTCCGACCCCGGCGCCGAGCAGCTCGCGCCGCGAGAAGAACAGATGCTCCGGCGTGGCGGCGCTCTCCGGCAATTGCCATGACGGGCGGCGGCGGATCAGCATGGATGTCTCCATCGAAAAAACTCGATGCGGACAATACGGGCTGCGTGCGTGGATTGTTACAGGAGCGGCATCAACTCGGCGTGCGCAGCAACAAAAGGGCCGGCCCCCCGTGGAGCCGGCCCTGAAAGCTCGCGCCGTCGTCACGCCGCCTTTGCCGCCGCCACCACGGCCTCGGCCTGCCGTCCCGCCAGTTCCGCCATATGGTCGAAGTGGCTGGTGAAAAAGCCGGCGCCGGCGCTCGCCGAGCGCAGCTCGACGATCAGATCGCCAATCTCCGCCTCCGGCACCAGCGCCCGCACCATGTCCCAGCCGCCCCAGCCGGGACGCGGCTCGAAACCGAGGATCTGCGCCCGGCGGGCGGAGAGGATGGCGTTCACCTTGGCCGTCGCCTCGCCCGGCACCGCCACAGTGAGCTCGTGGATCGGCTCCAGCAGCACCGGCACGCAGTTCGGCAGCGCCTCGGCGATGGCGATGCGCGCCGCGGCGCGGAACGCCTGATCGGACGAATCCACCGTATGGTAGGAGCCGTCGGTCAGCGTCACATGGATGTCGACCACCGGGAAGCCGAGGGGGCCGCGCTGCAGCGCCTCCTTCACCCCCTCCTCCACCGACGAGATATATTGCCGCGGCACGGCGCCGCCGGTCACGGCGTCGGTGAAGCGGAAGCCTTCGCCGCGCTCAAGTGGCTTGATGTCGAGCACGACATCGCCGAATTGGCCGTGGCCGCCGGACTGCTTCTTGTGCCGCCCGCGCTGGAGCGTGCCGCGCTTGATGGCTTCGCGGTAGCCGATGCGAGGCGGCCGCGTCGTCACCGCCACGCCAAAGCGGCCGGACAGCCGCTCCACCGCGACGCGCAGGTGCATTTCGCCCTGCCCGCCGAGCAGTATCTCGCCGCGCGTCGCATCCTGCCGGACCACGAGCGAGGGATCCTCTTCGGCGAGCCGGGCCAGAGCGAGGCCGAGCTTCACCTCGTCCTTGCGCTCGCGCGGCGCGACGGCAAGCGAGAGCACCGGCTCCGGCCGGCCGATCGGCCGACGCGCCCCGGCACGCGCGGAGATGATCTCCCCGGTCTCGGCATGATCGACCCGGGCGAGCCCGACCAGTTCGCCGGCTGCCGCCGGCCCGCGCTTCTGCGTGCCATTGCCGGAAAGCGTGAGCACGCCGGACACCCGGTCGGCGGTGCCGTTCTCGCCGACCAGCGGGGCACCCTCGGCGATCTCGCCGGCGAGCACGCGGGCGATGGAGAGCTTGCCGCCATGGCCACCATGCACCGTCTTCACCACATAGGCCGCCGGCGCCTCAGTAGAAATGCCGAGCCGGGTGCGGGTGGCGGCAATGCCGGGCACTTCATGGCGCAGCGCCTTCAGCAGGCGCGACAGGCCGTTGCCGCGCAGCGCCGAGCCGATCAGCACCGGGCAGACGCTGCCTTCGCACAATTCGCGGGCGAGATCGTCGAACACCCGGTCGCGCGGCGGCTCGATCTCCTCGAGCAATTCCTCCATCAGCGCGTCGTCATGGTCGGCCAGCGTCTCCAGCATGGAGAAGCGGGCATCGCGCTCGCGCAGCCTTTCGTCGCCGTCGAGCGGCACCACTTCGGAGGCGGTGTGCTCGCGATAGACATAGGCGCGCTCCAAGGCGAGGTCGACGAAGCCGACCACGATGCCGTCCTTCCAGATCGGGATCTGCCGCATCAGCAGCGGCACGCTCGAGGCCGGCTGCAGGATGCTCAGGGCCTCGAGCAGCCGCTTGTCGCCCTTGTCGATCTTGTTGAGGAAGATCAGGTGAGGCACCTTCCCCTCCTCCAGCTCCCGCAATATAAGCTGGAGTTGCGGCAGCTTGCGCTCATCGGCCTCGCACACCACCACGGCGGCATCGACCGCCGGCAACGCGCCGCGCATCTCCTGCATGAACTCGATGGAACCGGGGCAGTCGACGAAGCTGTAGTCCTCGTCGAGATAGCGCGTGGTGGCGACGGTGAGCTCGCAGCTCATGCGGTGGGCGCGGGCTTCGGCGGAACCGTCTGCGACGCTGGTGCCGGCATCCACGGACCCGGCTCGGGGAATGGCGCCGGTACGCGCCAGTATCTCTTCGAAAAGCGTACTCTTGCCAGTCTGAAAGGGGCCGACGAGCGCGATGGCGCGAGCGCCGCCGGCCCCGGCTCTGGCCCGCACCGGACGGTCTCCGGCGGCGGGTGCGGATACGGGTGTCTCCATGGGTCGCCTCCTAGCCCGGCAACCTCCAGAGCCCACGGGACCGCGGGTGGACGATGCCGAATTTATCGGTCGGCGCATGCAGTCGATTGGCGTCGACCTTGGGCTGATGCTCTCCCCATTGGAGCCGGCGCACAAGGGAGCAGTCGTGCACTGCAACGAGACGTGAGAAACGACCCCGCGACATAGTCGCGGGGCCGTCGCCTGGTTGTCATTCGGCTCCCGGGTCTTGCCTCCGGCACGCCCAGGGACAAGCTTGGGCGCAGCCGGAGAGCCGGGAACGCGTGACGAGGTGCGGAAGGCGATCCCGGATACGGCCTCGGCCGTCCCGGATGACGATGGATCAGCGGCCGCGCAGGGTCAGGTCGCCGACGCCGAGCGCGAGGTTCACCCCGGTCTGGCCTTCGACACTGATCGGCTGCAGCGCGATGGTGCGGTTCGAGCCGCCGACCAGCGCATTGCCGGCAACGCCGAGGCCGACGGCAACGCTGCCGGAGACGCCCACATAGGTGCCGTTCAGCGCATCCGGACGCGGTGCGCGAGTGGGCGCCAGGACGCTCCAGAGCAGGACGTTTCGGCCGGTCACGCCAAGGTCGAGGCCGAAGCGGCGGATCGAGCCCTCATAGGCGGCGCGATAACCGCGCACCGAGCGGAAGGTGCAGTTGAGCGAGCGTCGCGAGCCGATGATGAAGCCCACGGACGGGCTGCCGCGGCACTCCAGCGTGCCGGCGGCCACGCGGCGCGACTGCTGTGCGGCGGCCGGGGTGGCGAAAATGCCGACAACGCCGGCGACGAGTGCGGCGCCGACGAGGGCGCGGGCGATGGTTGTATGGATCATGGTCCAATCTCCTTGGGGGCGTTTGCCCGCGCGGGATCGAGCCACCAAACCGAACATTGCGCAATCGGTAAAATGGGGTGCCCGAAGGGGAGAAGGGCGCGATAGTTAAGCCGCGTCCCTCCCCGATCGGTTAGATGAAGACCGCTCAGCGCAGCGAGCCGCAGAAGCGCTGGATGCGCAGGCAGGCTTCCTCGACGTCCTTGGTCGCGGTCGCATAGGAGATGCGGAAGGCCGGGCCGAGGCCGAAGGCCGCGCCGTGCACCACCGCCACACCCTCGGCATCGAGCAGTTCGGAGGCGAACGCCTCGTCATTCTCGATCACCTTGCCCGCCGCCGTCGCCTTGCCGATCAGCCCGGCGCAGGACGGATAGACATAGAAGGCGCCTTCCGGCTTCGGGCATTTGATGCCCGTCGCCTGGTTGAGCATGGAGACGGCGAGGTCGCGCCGCTCCTTGAAGATCTTGTTGTTGGCGGCGATGAAGTCCTGCGGGCCGTTCAGCGCCTCGACCGCTGCCCACTGGGCGATGGAGTTGGGGTTCGAGGTCGACTGCGACTGCAGCGTGCCGATCGCCTTGATGAGCGCCTCCGGCCCACCCGCATAGCCGATGCGCCAGCCGGTCATGCAATAGGCCTTCGACACGCCATTCATGGTCAGCGTGCGCTCATAGAGCGACGGCTCGACCTGGGCCGGGGTGACGAACTCGAACTCGTCATAGACGAGGTGCTCATACATGTCGTCGGTGAGGATCCACACCTGCGGATGGCGCACCAGCACATCGGTGAGCGCCTTCATCTCCTCGCGCGTATAGGCGGCGCCCGTCGGGTTCGACGGCGAGTTGAAGATCAGCCACTTGGTCTTCGGCGTGATCGCGGCTTCCAGCGCCTCGGGCTTCAGCTTGAAATTGTCCTCGAGCCTGGTCTCGACAGGAACCGGCGTGCCGCCGGCGAACTGCACGATATCCGGGTAGCTCACCCAGTACGGCGCCGGGATGACGACCTCGTCGCCGGCATCGACGGTGGCGAGCAGCGCGTTGAACAGCACCTGCTTGCCGCCGGTGCCGACCGTGATCTGGCTCGCCTTGTAGTCGAGCCCGTTCTCGCGCTTGAACTTGGCGCCGATTGCCGCCTTCAGCTCGGGAATGCCGTCGACCGCGGTGTAGCGGGTGTGGCCGTCGCGGATCGCCTTGATCGCGGCTTCCTTGATGTTGTCCGGCGTCTCGAAATCCGGCTCGCCGGCCGCCATCGCGATCACGTCGCGCCCTTCCGCTTTCAGCACCCGCGCCTTGTTGGAAATGGCAATGGTGGCCGAAGGCTGGATGCGCTTCATGGCGGCGGACAGGAGGCTCATGGCCGGACTCCGTTCAGAGAAGTTTTGCGCGCGACAACTAATCGAGGCCTTGCGCACCCGCAAGCGCTTCCCCACCTGCCGGCCATCGGACGCCTGCGTTAGGATGACGCCGGAGCGTGATTTCCGACGGATTCCGAGGATTGCAGGCGTGCTCAGGCTCTATTCGATGCAGAGTTCCGGCAACAGCTACAAGGTGCGGCTGTTGCTGGCGGGGCTTGGCCTGCCGTTCCGCCTCGTCGATGTCGACCTGCTGCGCGGCGAGAACCGCACGCCGGAATTCCTCATCAAGAACCCGGAAGGCCGGGTGCCGCTGCTGGAACTGCCCGGCGGACGGCTGCTCGCCGAATCGAACGCCATCCTCTTCTATCTTGCCGAGGGCACGCCGCTCCTGCCCGAGGACCGCTTCGCCCGCGCCGAGGCGCTGCGCTGGATGTTCTTCGAGCAGCACAGCCATGAGCCGGCCATCGCCGCCGCCCGCTTCTGGCTGAAGCTGGTGCGCGGCGGGCGCGAACTGCGCACCCACGAGATCGACCGCTGGATGGAGGAAGGCCATGCAGCGTTCGGCGTGATGGAGCGCCACCTGTCGCGACGGCCGTTCTTCGTCGATGGACAGATCAGCGTTGCCGACATCGCGCTCTATGCGCACACCCATGTCGCTGAGGAAGGCGACTTCGACCTTGCGCCCTATCCAGCCGTGCGCGACTGGCTGGCGCGCGTCGCGGCCGAGCCCGATCATGTCGGCATGGACTGGCGACCCGAGAATGCGATGGCTCTGCCCGTGGCGGGGTGACAGCCAAAGACCCGCGTCATCCTGAAAGCTTGACTCAAAATGCACCTGCGTCGGGAAAAGTGAATCATTTCCGCCGTCATGGCCGGCCTTGTGCCGGCCATCTCGGCCTCTGATGCGCTGGCAGGAATCGAGATCCCCGGCACAGGGCCGGGGATGACGGCGCTCTAGGAGTTCTCGGTCAGCCTCTCAGGGATGACGTGGGGCAAACATGTCCGCCGGTACCGACATGGTGAATCCCGTTTTAATAATTCGTCGCGAAATCGCCTTGAAATCGCACGGCGAGGCCCAGATGCGGTCGAAGCCGGGCCGCGTTCTCCTCGGAACCTGCCCCTATCGCCGATAAGCGATTCGTCCGAACGGAAGGCTGCACCATGTCGCGCAACATCTCCGCTCCTTTTGCCAAATCCCGCTCCGCCGCGCGCCTCGCACGGCGTGCCGTGCTCGAGGCCGGCGTCGTGCTCTCGCTCAGCCTGGCGATTCTTGCCGTTGCCTGCGCGTTCGGGATCGACCACGCCGCCGCGGCCGGCCTTGACGCGACGGTCGGCATGGATGACGGGCGCCTGACAATGGGCGCGGTACTGATCTCGCTGTTCGCCGGCCTGTGCGTCCTCACCAGCTTCATGCTGCGCGACACGTTTGGCCCCGAGCAGAGCGCCGACAACGTGCGCCCGCGCGGCCGCCAGGGCTGAATCGGTGCCCCTCACGCGCATTTCAAGCGAGCGCCCATAGAACATCGTGCCGCCACATGCTTACCCTCCGCTAATCCGAGACGCGGAGGCTTCCCCTTGAACCTGCTCCCTCGCCGGGCCGGCGTGCTGTGCGTTGCACTGGCGCTCGTCGCGCCCGGCGCTGCCACTGCCCAGGACGGCAAGACGGTCATCTTGAAATCCTCCGCCGGCAGGCTGGAGGTCGAGACCGTCGCATCCGGGCTCGAGAATCCGTGGGGCCTCGCCTTCCTGCCGGACGGGCGCATGCTGGTGAGCGAACGTCCGGGGCGCCTGCGCCTCGTCTCGCGCTCCGGCACCGTGTCGGCGCCCATCGGCAATGTCCCGCCGGTCTTCGCCAACGGCCAGGGCGGGCTGCTCGATGTCGCGCTCGCCCCGGACTTCGCCGATAGCCGAATGATCTATTTCTCCTATGCCGAGCCGCGCGAGGGCGCCGCCGGCACCAGCGTCGCCCGCGGCAAGCTGATGGAGGAGGCCGGCAATGCCTGGCTCGACGGCGTGCAGGTGGTCTTCCGTCAACAGCCGGCGACCGGCGGCGGCAACCATTTCGGCTCGCGCCTCGTCTTCGCCCGCGACGGCTCGCTGTTCGTCACCCTCGGCGATCGCTATTCGCTGCGCGAGAAGGCCCAGGACCTTTCCACCCACATCGGCAAGATCGTGCGGATCTGGCCGGACGGCAGCGTGCCGGACGACAACCCGTTCGCCAAGGCCAACGGCCCGCGCCCGGAGATCTGGAGCTATGGCCACCGCAATGTGCAGGGCGCCGTGCTCGATCCCGCCACTGGCCGGCTCTGGACCGTCGAGCACGGCGCACGCGGCGGCGACGAGTTGAACCACCCCGAAGCTGGCAAGAATTACGGCTGGCCGGTCATCACCTATGGCCGCGACTATTCCGGGCGCTCCATCGGCGAAGGCACGGCAAAGCCCGGCATGGAGCAGCCGGTGAAATATTGGGATCCCTCCATCTCTCCCTCCGGCCTCACCTTCTATACCGGCGGGCTGTTCCCGAACTGGAAGGGCGACCTGTTCGCCGGCTCGCTCAGTGGCTCGAAGCTGGTGCGCCTGCGGCTCGACGGCACCAAGCAGCGGGTGACCGAGGAAGAGGATCTGCTGGAGGATCTCGGCGAGCGCATCCGCGACGTGGTGCAGGGGCCGGACGGAGCGCTGTGGCTGCTCACCGACGATCCCGGCGAGGGCCGCGTGCTCAGGGTCGCCCCGGCGGACTGAGCAATATGCTCACCACTTCTGGAAGATGAAGAAGGCGCCGAGCGCAATGAAGGCGAAGCCGACCAGATGGTTCCAGCTGAGCGGCTCCTTCAGCCACAGCACCGAGAAGCCCACGAACACGGTAAGGGTGATCACCTCCTGGATGGTCTTCAACTCCACCGTCGAATAAGCCGCCGAGCCGTAGCGATTGGCCGGTACGGCGAGGCAATATTCGAACAAGGCGATGCCCCAGCTCACCAATATGGCGACGATGAGCGGCGCGGACTTGTGCTTGAGATGGCCGTACCAGGCGAACGTCATGAAGATGTTCGAAGCGGCGAGCAGCAGGATCGGCGTGAGCGTGGACGGCAAGGCGGGCATCCGGTCTCCTTTGGCAATGATCAGGCAATGCTCAAGCTCGGCTCTGGCGATGCTCAAGCTTGGCTCGGGCTCAGCCGAAGCGCAGCTTGAGCGATACTATGGCGAGCGCCAGCACCAGTGTCACCGCATTCGCCGCAACCACGGGAACGCTTCCGATCAGCAGGCCGTAGTGCAGCCAGAGCAGGATGCCGGCCGAGAAGACGACATAGGCGAGGAGCGACAGATCGCGGGTCTCCCGGGTGCGCAGCAGCTTCAGCGCCTGGGGTAGCCAGCACAGGGTCGTCAGCAGCGCTGCGGCGCCGCCGACCAGTTTCGATGGAAAGAGATGAGAGCGCCATGAGAGAGCCGTTCCGCGACGCGGCGACACCTCCCATGCCGCCATGCGGGCGTCAATCGCGCGGAACGACTTGCCGAATCACAGCGGGGATCTGCAGGTTGAACCTGGACTTCGCGGCCTGCTGCCCGGCGGTGACGCGCCCATCGACCCATTGCGAGGCTTCGAGCGCGCGCCGGCAGTGCGCGACCTCATCGGGCGCGAGGATGTCTGGAATCTCGATCAGCATGGGACGGGTCCGTAATGAAAAGCAGGGAAAGCCGGCGTCCCGGCCTTCCCGATGGAGACGATCATGAAGAATCCGACGGGCATCGCCCGTCAGAAAGTCGCCCCGACAGTGAGCGTGAAGGCCCGCCCCGGTCCGACCACGGCGCGGTTGCCGAAGCCGCCGCTGTAGTTCAGCTCGTCCGTCAGGTTGTGCCGGGCGTGCCATTGGCGCGATAATTGGCGAGCTGGGTGCGCTCGTCGTGCGGATAGAACAGATCGAGGCCGCCGATCAGCTCGTGGCGCAACGCACCGGTCTGGAAGCGGGCGATAGCGGTGGTGATGTTCTCCATGCCCCAGATGTCCTGGTCGAACCCAGCCGGGCCGCCAAAGCCATAGACCGGCACCGTCGCCGGATCGTCGTCGAACAGATTGGCCGCGCAGCTCGACCCGCCATTCTCGGCATTGTTGGTGGCGTTGCAGTTCGTCACCGTCTGCGCGAAATAGCGGGTATAGCCGGCAATGCGGGTGTCGTTGGTCACGGTGAGCCAGTCATTCACCTCCTTCCTATAGCGGGCGGTGAACATATTGACCGTATAGTCGTCGAGATCGGTGTCCTTGCTGTAATAGTTCGAGCGGGAGACGCCCGGCTGTTCGGTCACCGGCCGGCCCAGCGAGCCCCATTTGGCCTGATAGGCCGCCGGTGGCGTCGCGATCGACACGCCCATGTCGGGTTTGCGTTCGCCCGACTGATAGAGATAGTTGAGGGTCAAAGTCTCGTCGGTGCGAGACCGAAGCCGATCGATCCGAGGACGCCGTAGCGGTCAGCGGGGCCGAGGGGGCGATTATCGCGGCCAGTTCGATTATGCGCGGCTGCTGCTCGAGGCCGGCCAGCCGGAGGATGCGCTCGACTGGTTCGCCCGCTCCGTCGAAGCGGCAGTGCCGGCTTTCTGCCGCGAGGCGGCTCGCGGCCTCGGTGGAAATCCGCATCCCGCACTGCGCGCCATCGCCTTGCGGCCTTGCAGCGCGAGCGAAAGCGGCGAGGCGCATGACGTGCGGGCCTATGCGGCGGCCCTCGCCGATGGGCTTGCCGGCGTGCCGGATCCCGAGGAAGCCTGCCTGCAAATTTGCGTACGCACGAAAATTTAAGCGTGCACAAGCGAACCTTTGGTTCGCGGCGGGTCGAGCCGACAACCCTTGACCCGCCACATTCACCGGATTGCCCTCCGATTGCGCCATCCACTTACCGGAAAATCGTAAAATTGCTGGTCGATGCGGCATCGGAATGCGGTCGACCAAATATCAAATAAGGCAAACTAGGACAAAGTTTATGTAAATTAGCGTTTACTATCTTATCTTTTCAGCACTGAAGAACGGATACTGCGGATCAAAATACGATTAGCCTAGTTATACTCGGTCGGCGAAATAGACTTGTTCGGTAATTAGATGCCACAATTTAGAGGAGCGAAGGAAATGCGTATAAATTCGCACTATCGTCGAATCCCCTATCTCCTCGGCACGGCAGCCATCGCGCTGTCGATGGCGCTCGCCACGGCGCCTGCTGATGCCCGCATCGGCGGTGGGGACGGCGGCAAGAGCAGTGGTCTCGGCGGCAGGAGCGGTGGCTCGGGCGGCAAGAGCGGCGGCCTCGGCGGCGGGCTGGGTGGCCTCGGCCGCTCGGTCGGCGGCGCGGTGTCCGGCGTGGGCGGCGCAGTCTCCGGCGTCGGCGGCGCGATCGGCGGCGGGCTGGGCGGAGCCGTCTCCGGTGTGGGCGGCACGGTGTCCGGTGTCGGTAGTGCGGTTGGCGGCACGGTGGGTGGCGTCGGCGACGCGGTCGGCGGCGCAGTTGGAAGCGTCGGCGGGGCGGTTGGTGGTGCCGTGGGCGGCGTGACGGGCGGTGCGCTCGGCTCGACCGCCGGCAGCCCGGCCGGTACCGCCTCGACGGCGAGCACGCCCACCGCCACCATGGCCGGCATGCCGGTCCATCAGCAGCAGTATTATCGCAAGAAGAAGCTGCTCGGGCTCCAGGTCGACGTGCTCAGGAACGGCAAACTTCTGGACGTGGATCCCCACCACCGCGGCAAGGGTAACCTCGCCAATATCGACGTGAACGTGCTCGGCCATCGCGGCATCAAGGCCGATATCGACGCCTCGCTCGCCAGCCGCAAGGGGCTGCTCGATGCCGATGCGCGGGTCTCCGCGTTCGGTCACAAGGGCCTCAAGGCCAAGGTCGACGCGACGGTTCTCGGCAGGGGCAAGGTCGCCGATGTCGACGCCAAGGCGACGCTCGGCGGCCACAAGGGCCTCAAGGCCAAGGTCGACGCGACGGTTCTCGGCAGGGGCAAGGTCGCCGATGTCGACGCCAAGGCGACGCTCGGCGGCAAGAAGGGCCTGAAGGCCAAGGTGGGCGCCACGGTCGGTGGTCCGAGCCTCGCTTCGGTTGACGTCAGCCTGAGCGTCGGCGGCGGCGGCCGCAATCCCGGCAGTCCTGGTGGCCCCGGCGGTCCGGGTGGTCCCGGAGGTCCGGGCGGCCCTGGTGGTCCGGGTGGTCCCGGCGGACCGGGCGGTCCCGGCGCCGGTAATGGCGGCAACGGCAATGGCGGCCTTGCAGGCGGCAACAACAGCAACGGCGATCTCGCGACCAAGAAGCTGCGCTGCACCGGCGTGCTGTCCGACACGCGCTCCTATGACGCCGGCATCGTCGCGCTGTGCCGCGACCTGGTCGGCGGCTGATCGTCTGATCTGAGACAAGGCCCGCCCGGAGATCTCTCCGGGCGGGCTTTTTTGCTGCCCGATCCGTGGAGCCCGTCAGTCGCGCTCGTGCGCCCAGACGCGGACTTCGTGCGTCAGCCGCCAGAAATCCCAGAAGGCGGCACCCAACAGCAGCCCGGCGAGCAGCGCGAGCCCCGCCGCCCAACCGTCGGACCAATCGATCGGGCCACGGGCGAAATCGAAGGCGGTGTACATCACCACGGCACAGACAAGCGCCGCGAGGCCGATATAGGCGCCCGCGCTCAGCCGGCTCAGCACGGCGCCGACCAGCACCGCGACGCCAAGCCCGATCAGTGCCGCCCAGCCGAGGCCGAACGAGAACAGCGTCGCCACCCAGCGGCCGGCCATGCCGGAGACGATCAGCAGCGCCAGCAGCACCAGGAAGCCAGCCCGGAACCGGATGATGGACGGCCTCCTGCCGCCTCCCGCTTCACTCATTTCATCCTCCGCGCCGCCCACGCATTCATCCCTCTTCCACTGCCCGATCCGTGGCGGACACGCAACGCGGCCGGTGAGGCTGCGACATTGGCCCTTCGCCGGCCTTGACGCTCACATGGTCGCTGGCCTCTCCTGCGCACCAGCAAGCCGGAAACCCAATGCGCCGAATACTGGTCCTTCTCAATGTCGATGCCGGCACGGTGCTCGATCGCGGCGCGGACGCGATCCGTGACCTGGTCCGGCGAGAGCTCGGCCAGAACGGGCGCGAGATCGAGCTGCGCCTCATCTCCGGCCGGGAACTGGTCGAGGCGATCGGGGCGGCACGGCACGGCGCGCACGACACGGTCATTGTCGGTGGCGGCGACGGCACCGTGAGCCTTGCCGCCAGCGCCCTCGCGCGATGCGACAAGACGCTCGGCATATTGCCGCTCGGCACGCTCAATCTGCTCGCCCGCGACATCGGTATGCCGCTCGATCTGCAGCAGGCGCTCGCCGTGCTCGACGAGGCCGAGCCGCACCGGATCGACCTCGCCACCATGAACGGCCGGCTGTTCCATACCATTTCCGGCATCGGCTTCTTCAGTCAGATGGCGCGGGCGCGCGAGGCCGCCCGGCACTGGAAGCTCGGCCGCTTCTTCGTCGTCGGCATCGCTGCCTTCTATGCGCTGCGCCGCGCCGGCCGATTTGGGCTCGACATCAGGATCGACGGACGCGCGGAGAGCTACCAGGCCTTCGCAGCCCTGGTCACGGTGAACCGCTTCAGCGGCCCGGGCTGGCGCCGCGCCCGGCTCGATGCGGGCGTGCTCGAGATCCACATCGCCGAGGAGCGCGGCGCGCTCGCCAAGCTCAAGGCAGGCGCCGACATGGTCACCGATACCTGGCGCGGCAACCCCGGCATCGTCAGCCTGACCGGCCGGCACATCGAACTGCGACGGCAGCGCAGCCGGAGCTGGGTGTCGACCGACGGCGAGCTGTCGCGCGAGCGCATCCCGTTGCGCTACGGCATCGAGCCGTCCGCGCTCACGCTGCTGATGCCGCGCCGAAGCGACGACGCGGGCGCCTGAAGAGGCTCAGCGCGGCTCGATCTCGTAGACGATGGTGACGCGCGCGCGCACTTCGGTCTCGCCGGCTTCCACCGGCACCGAATCGCGCTTCGCCATTTGCGGCGCCGCCATCATGCGCGGCATGGGCGGGCCGGCGCCGTCCTCGGCGATCGAGATCACCCGCACCAGCCGCACCCCGCCGGCCTCGGCCATGATCTCGGCCTGGCGACGCGCATCCTTCACCGCGGCGATACGGGCCTGCTCCTCGAGCTTGGACGGCTCGGCGAGATCGAAGGCGATGCCGCCGATCTGGTTGGCACCCTTGGTCACCACATCGTCGAGCAGGCCGCCGAGCTTGGTGAGATCGCGCAGCCGCACGGTGACTGTGTTGCGCACCTCGTAGCCGGCAATCCGCGGCGCCTCGGTGCCGTCGCGCTTGACGTTCACATATTGCGGCTGGACCGAGAAGCCGGAGGTGGAGATATCGCGAGCCTCGACCCCCGCGGCCTTCACCGCGGCGATGACGTCGGCGACCGACTTGGTGTTGGCGTCGAGCGCCTCGCGTGCGGTCTTGGCGGCACTCACGACGCCCGTAGAGAAGTTGGCGAGATCCGGCGCGGCCGTGACGATGCCCTCCCCGCCGACGGTGAGCGTCGGACGCCGTGCCGGCGACGCCGCGTCCTGCGCCGCGAGCGGTGTCGCGCTGAGGAGGACGGCGGCGATGACGAGAGTGCGGAACGGCTGCATGGCGGGCTTCCTGGATGATGCGCCGCACGTCGGCTGACGAAGCGGCAAGGCGAGCGCACACCACTTCGCGAAGGCGGCGGTATTGCGGCGAAACGCACCGGCATGGCGTACCGTTCCCCGTCGTGACGGACCCAACCCGTTCGGGATCGGGGACGACGCGTCGCCCCCTGTTGGCGCGCCGGATTGCTTTTGCTAGTTTCCGCCCGCGCACCGCGCCGCCGCGAGGCAGGTCGGGCCTGTAGCTCAATGGTTAGAGCCGACCGCTCATAACGGTCTGGTTGCAGGTTCGAGTCCTGCCGGGCCCACCAACTATCTCAATTAATTAGACTTTCGGCCGCTTTTCATGCTTGCGCAGTTCCTTGGATGATCCGCGCGCACAGATGGACGTCTAGGTTCTACGCTCGGGAAATCTTAATAAGCGGACGGAACGCAGGATGCTCACTAGTGAGGGCCGATCAGGATAAACGCCCTCCCGCTGCTATCGGCTGAATATTTCCGATCTCGATCGGCTGAAGTCATGCGTACCCAAGAGCGCAACAATCGCGCCCGCAATCTTGAACCCGCCTTTTACCGACGGCTCAATCGGATTTGCGAAGTCCGCGTCGTCATCACAGACGACGCGCAGGTCTATGATCGGAAGACCGCGACTTCCAGCCTCGCGTATGATGCAGTCGTTGATGACCATTAACGCCATGAGCGCTACGAGACGCTCCGCAGGATTGGGATAGCGTGGGTCGTAAATTGTACAGACCGCAGTTGGAAGTCCTCGACGTGCAACTGTCTCAAGCATCCCGGCGTATTCTGCCTTGAATCGCTCCCGGACTGCGGCAAGTCTGGTCAAGCTATCGGAAACTGAATGGGAAGCCTCATTGAGGAGCCAAGCCTGTCGAAGCGCATCATTCCCGCCGATACTGATGACGAGATGACTCGCGTCAGAGGGGAGACGCGCCAACTGCCCAGGAACATCATTCATGACGCCGCCGTCATTGGCGAGGAGACTCCCGCGCCATCCGGGTGGCAGTCGTTGCCGCAAGTGGGTGACGACGTCCGGACCGCCCGCAATATAAGCGGAGTTGTCAAATACCGAATCTCCGAGCAAGGCAACGTGCTTCATTGTCGACTTCCCCTCGGCCCCAGCTGCGTGCGTAATGGCGAGGCTAAACGCGGAAGTTATCGCGGCAAGAACGTCTCGCCTGGAACGATTTCCCCCTGCGCCCATTCGAGCTCTCCACCGTTCGATCTTCCTTGACCGCTCGCTCCCTGATCAACCGACCGACTGAACCGACGTTGCCGCAACACTCGATTTTGTAGCCTCGAGGTGGACCGCATCACGGATCTTCGCCATGAGCGATCGAGGCAACTCACCGCCCCGGAAGCCCGCGACGTCGTGTGCAAGTTCTCTGGCATGCACCCTGCCCGCTCGGGCTATCACGTGATGTCGAAGGCGGTGATCCAGAGCATTGACGAACTGCGTTCGTCATCACCGTGAATAAGTCGTACTTCGGCTACGAGGACCACGCGGCTACCCGGCCTGCGCACCACAGGCCGGGTGAGTGACTCCAACGTGCTATAAACAGTTGAGGCGGTGAAGGCGCTGAACCGAGTGGGTCACCCTCGGGGGAGTGACGGCAGGGCCTCCACCGTTGTGCGCCACGGAGGGTTGGTCTGCCGCGCGCCCCAACCCGAGCGTGACTAGGGTGCCGCATACTCCGACATCTGATTTATATCCGGCGTAGGAGGTGCAAGGTTGAGCGCGGCCCGTAGCCGGTCGCGCTCAGCGAGGTGCCTCGTGTAAGATTCCTCGAAGGTGCGAAGGAGGTCGGCCGCTTCACTCGTAGCCTCACCATTGCGTTCCAGCTCCTCCACAGCTCGGCGCTGGGTAGCTAACAATTTCTCTCCTTCCTCGATGTCCCGCTCGGCATTTCGCAGGAGTTCGATGATTTTCCAGCGCTCCATACACGTGACCTCGACACCGAAAACATCGTCCCACACCGCCCAAAGCTGGGGTGGGCCAGGTATTGCACTTGCGACGAGTAAATTCTCGATGCCCGGCTTCCGTTCCCAGCCTCTACGGGCGACCAAGGAGGCGAAGTACTTAAGATAGCCCTTCCAAAATGAGGGCGGCGCATCTGTGCCTCCGGCGGGACGACAATGGAGCATCAACGCTGTGCATTACACGCCGTTCCGCGGGGTTGAGCGCTCAAGCACACGCAGCCTTCACGTTCAAACGCGCTCGGTCATCTAAGCAGCCGTGTACCGAAGAATGCTGCGGTCATTGTGGGCGCCACAGCACCTGCAGATCCGGCGAACCAGGCAGCCAGCGCGCCGAACATGAGTGCAATGGCGATCACCAGGCTGCCGCGCGCCAAAATCTTCGTTGCCGTGTCAGCCGCTTCTGTCGCCTTCTGACGAGCCTGCTGCTCGGCGTCGCGGTACTGTTTCTCATATTCGCCCACGCGCGTGCGTGCATCCTCGATGCTGATGCCTTCCGCGCGCGAGACGATCTGCGCCGCCCGTTCCTTTGCATCGTTGGCCTGCGCCGCGTCGCCAGTCAGGGCAGCACGGACAGAGGACACTGCCGCGTCTCGCAGGGCGGCCGGATCATTTCCAGCGGACGCCGCCCGGATCTGCTGCTCAAGGCCGCTAAAAGCGTCAGGACGAGCCGCGGCGCCGGCCGCTGCAGTCGTCGCCGCAGTCTGAACCGTTCCACCGAACGCGCTCCCGAGAGCGCTAAATGCCCCACCCAGGACAGCCCCGACCGATGACGCTGCGATGAAGAATATGACGAGCGTGGTGGCAGCCCATGCAGTGAAGCCATGCCACCCTGCCGTCTCTTCCTTTGGGGAGCCTGATGTGCGCCCGGCGACATAGCCGCCGACGGCTGCGGCGATGATGCCGGAAATAGTCCACCAGAGCGCCGCTCCCATCGTGAACGCGCCGGGCGTAGGGTTGTCTGTCGTCAGGGGATCAAGCGTTGCCATGCCAGCGGCAACGCCGAGTATGTTCAGCACCAGTTGGATGGCGAGAGATGTCGCCACGCCGGCCAGAACAGCACCCCATGCGACACGGTTCACCAATACAGTGCGCGCATCATCTGCCGGCGTGGTTGCGGTTACTTCAGCCTCTGGTTTGGCGTCGAGATAAGTAGCCATGGCGAGTACACTCCTGAGCACTGCCTGACCAACCTTGGCGGCGTTGCGTTGTTCCTCAGCAAGAACTTCACGCGCAGATTTTTCGCGCTCGCCGTAGCGGGTTGGCGACATGGCGCGAGTGCCGCCCGCCCAAATCAATTTTTGCCGGGCTACCGGGAGGCTCTGTAGAGCTTACTCGCTATCTCAAGCATCTCTTCCGGAGCGTAGTTCGGGGTGAAGACGTTGGGTACGCCGGCGAGCTCGTGAATCTTCCCTCCGTCAGGCATTCCATCGACGACGGTGAGTTCGCCAGGAGGATCGTCCGGAAGAGCGACTTCACCATTGCCCCAGATGCCGCTCATCTCTCGGTAGTCGTCCGGGCTGAAGGTATAGAGCCGACGGTGCGAGCCCTCGGCAAGATATTTCTGGCATTCGGGAATATTGCCTAGGGGAATGTTCGGCACCGGCAACATTCTTTCTATTTCAACTCCGGTTATCTTCTTCAGGGCGAGCGCATATGCATGAGCGTGCACTGAGCCGCGGACGAGAAGATAGCCACACACTTCGCGCCCGGTTGCATCGGTGACGCTCTCATATACCCGCAGCTTGTGAAGTCGAGCGCCGCATTCCAAGTGGAAGTTATGAAGCAGGTCGAATACGACATTGCCAGTTGTCGTGATGAAGTCGTTGTTCCATGAGATGCCGTTGCTGTTCACCGGCGTGGCACCGCCAGCATGAGAAAAGAAACCAGCTGCCAGACGGATATCCGTCATGCTTTCAAAAGGTGCATTCGAAATGTCGCCACCACTGGTCTCATCTTCACCCGTATCGGGCCCGTTATTGAGCATGGCGACACCGTTGCTCACGAGCTCGACGTGCCCCAGTTCTTCGGCGGTAATTGCCGCGACAAGGCTGTAGAACGGCTTCAACTTGCTCTTCGAGCGGAAATTGAAACTCTGGAACAGATAGTTCCCGAGCGTTGACATCTCCCCGTACTTGCCGCCGAGCAGCTCCTGAAGGGCTGCACCGGCATTCGGATCCTGCTGAGACGGTGCAGGTATTTCGATCTGCAGCTTGTCGACGCGAAGAAACATGGCGAGCCTCCCTGATTCCGGAAATAGTTTCCGCCTCGCGCTTCCCCGTCAAACAGAATGATTCCTGCTATACGCCGGAACAATCGGACATCATGAAAGTTGTGGGCGCTAAATTACCGTCAATTGGTGCTAAACTACTTCACCTCACGACACCGCTCACTAGCCTTATGAAAGACAGGAGGTAATTTCGCTCATGTGCGCGCGATTCAATGGGAGCGTCCGGATTCTGCAGTGTGAGGAGCCGTTGCCCACGCTGCTAACTTTCCTCCTCGCTGACCTTTGCCAGCCGAGCCGCACGCAACCGAGCAGTGCGTTCGGAGTGAAGCGCAAGCCGCGCGCTCTCATCAGCTTTAGCTGTTTCGGTGGCTTCAGCGAGGCTGGTCTTGAGTCCAGGATCCAGGTTTCGCCTCGGGGGCTCTTTGAAAGACTGAGATGCCATGAGGGCTCCCTGACATTGACGCGGGTTTATCGCATCGTCTGGGGACCCCTCCAACATCAAATGAGTGTAACGGCGAATACGGACGCATGGAAAACGACCATGCAGAAGCCACAGATCATCCGAAGCCCCGGGCATCGACCGCTACAGCGACACCCGGGATGAGGTTGTTAGTCCGAGCATCGCGCGCACTGCCAGCTTCCGTGAACTGATTCCGCTGAGGTCGAGTCAGCCATGGCGACATCGGGCAAATAGCTAAACGCGGCATCGCGCGGCTTAGCACCCAGCAGTCACACCGGGGGCAGCTTTGCCTCGCTCGTGCCGCGCGACAACTTCCTTTCGCTACGGCCGCCTGAAATTCATGATCCAGTTCACTTCCCAGTTTGTTCCGGCATCGTAGGAGAACGCTTGGCTCCAGCGCGGCGTTGCCGGGCTTCTGGCGTCCCATTCGAAACGCACCTTGATTGGGCGTTCCCCATCGAGGTCGTCACCCTCGAATATGCCCAAGCCCTCGTGAAAGCGGCCGTATACCGGCGGCTGCAGCACGCCATCCGTCGAGTTGATCCAATAAATTGCCCAGCGGTCCTGGATGGGATCGTACACACGCAGTGTCATCCCCTTGAAACCGCTGTGGGCAAAGTCAGTTTCATCAATTGAAACGCTGCCACCCATTAGCAGTTGCGCGTGCGTGCGGGTTTCAAACTCGTTCCAAGTGTCGCTTCCTTTTCCCCGCTCCTGAAGACGCCGGTGTTCAACGATCCATTCGCCTTGGTTGAATTCGAAATCTTGAAGCGCGGTCTTGTGCACGATGGAACGCTCCGTTGATCCTGCAGCCAGCGGCGGCTGTCAGCGCGACGAAAGAGAAGCTGCACGACAGTTCGCTGGCCCTCTCATGTCAAATGTAATTGCGTGAGAAACCCGCCGTTGCAAATCTGGGCTTGGGACGATCTGGGAACACAGCCATGCCACTCAAATGCGAGGGATACGATCCAGAAGCGATCAGCCTCCTGCAGCAATGCCTCGATATTGCAACCGAGGCGGCCTGCACCGCCACGGGAGCGTTGCCCAGCGAGGAACTGAGACAGCGGCTTGCCATTGCGCTGTTAGAGGGACCCAGGCCGACATCGGTAATCGCATTGAACTGATCGACTTCGCGCTCAGGTCACTGCCGGAGTTTCGCAAGAGGCTGGCAAACTAGCGCGAGCGGCAGATCACTGCGTTGAACGCGTTGCGATAAAGCGAACAGTAGCGATGTGCCGGGAGCCTTCTGCATCGGGAGCTGCAACAGCGCGTGTTTGTCGGCCTCCGAAAGCAGGTCGACCGGATCGATCTTCCGCAGCAGACTGGTGATGTGGGACTTCTCCACGGCGCTCCCCTTTGTGTAGGCGGGAGCACCAAACTCTCAGCCGTCGACGCCCAGGTCATACCTTGCTGACGATGAGAGAGTCTTTCACACGCAGGCAGGCCGAGCAACATCATATGTTTCGTCGACACATTACCTGTTTTGAGAAAAGCCGATTTTACCTCAGGTCATTCAAACGGTTGCTGGACTTTACGGAGACCTCATAGCGCCGACCAATGCGGCATTTTGATTGCCGACCCCGCTCCGCGAGAATTGGGCGGAGTTAATTCTTCAGATGAGCCTCTACGGCAGGCGAGCTATCAATTGATGCTGCGCCAAGCCGCAAGGTGAAATACAAAAGGCCTGATGAAGGTCCTACCTGAAGAAATCATTCTGCCGGTGCTGTCGATTCATCAGCAAGCCGCGTTCGAGGATGCCTGGGAGAGATTGTGCTCTCAGCAGCCCTCCTTGCACCTGCTGCCGCAGCCGAGCCACCTGTCAGCTCTGGTTGCGCGAGCGGTCCGGCACGCGGGTGACAATGGTGCGTCCTCGCATGAGGATTTGGTCGCCGCAGCCTTACGCGCCATGCCGGGAAGAAAGCCCTCGGCCAAGACGGGTCCAAAGCCAAAAGAGCGCGTGCCCGTGGCGTGAACCTCGCTGTCCTGCTCGTTGGATCGGCCATGCCGGCATTGCGTCCTCCCTGGAAGGGAGAGAGCGCCGAACTCCGTTTGAGGCTATATCAAAGGATGGGACTCACAGTGAGATTTGCAGTGCGGCTGGAGCCGTGGGAAGCCTGCTTGTCGGCGACCTCGAAGGCGCGATGAGAGCCTCAGGGCTATCTCGACGGCGTGGATAGCTTATCGCTCGTGAGCACGCCGGCCGCTTGTAAGCGGCCAAGATGACCGGACTCGTTCCAACTCTCGGCAATCTTGGACGCATCCTTCCCGATCCCAAAATGGTGCATATAGTCCACGGAGAGGATCTCATCGAACACCTTATCTTCGGCGACAGCGAAGGCGTTCATGTAGGCCGTCGCGAGCGTTGCATTCGATTGGTCGGTGCCCTTGGCACATGCTCCTGCCGGTCCCTCCTCCTGTGCCGCAACCCGGCCAATTTCGTGCAAATTGCCGAACGCGATCGCGCAGACGATGATCAGAGCACAGCGCAAGGCGGCAGGCATAGCTAGTCCTCCTGAAACCATTCAACTCTGTCCTTGAGGTTGGTTCAGTGCGCCGGCTCCGAGTTCCGCGGTTAGACTGATGAGGCAAAGTTGCGGCACCCGTCTTACAAAGGCCTGCGCGAGCCGGACCACGGCGAGGTCATGGAGCTAGCCGCGCGGTCTGCCTCTTGATGCCGACGCTTGCCGCACTGCTGCGATGTATTTGAGACGTGAAGAAACCCGGCACATCAGACAGCGTTGTGTTGGACCAAATGAAACTCAAAAGGTGCAGCATGACGTCAGGCAACACGGTATCTCCCGCATTCCATTTTCGTGTGCAGCACGGTTCCAGCGAGGTTGACTGTCTCGTCACCGATGACGCGTGCGAGGCGCTAGGCGTCTCAAAGACTCCTCCATCAGAGAAGCATCGCCGCTTCTTGGAAGGCATCGCGATCGAGCGCCTTGAATGGTGCCGCGTACCTCAACGCACAATCATCATCGACGCTTGGGACATCGCGACCCATCGCGAGGACTAATCGATGGAGTGCGGCGCGAGCCATTTTCCTCGGGAGAAATGTCGCCGCCTGACTTCGCGCAAGGAACCTTAAGTGGCGCGACTGGTTGGCTCCGTCACTGATGACACGTCGTCGATGCTAGATCTCGGCAGCAAGTGTGTCGTCCGGCGGCAGACCGCGACAAGTTGTTGGGGATCAGCCATGACTAAACTGGATGTCTAACCTAGCGGAATGCAAGCTCGGCCCCAAAGCCCCATTGTGAAGCGTACAATCGCTCTGAATGGGAGAACGACGAGCGTAAGTGCCGAACAGGAATTCTGGCAGGCTCTCAAAGAAATCGCTCGATCCAAGGGGATGACTCTGTCGGACATTGTTACCGAAATAAATCGCGGCAGAACCCATGGTGGCCAGTCCTCCACGATACGTCTCTTCGTGTTGGAAGGGTGCGGCGCGACAACAGCCAAGGCGTGGCGTGATGCGTTCGAACTTCAGCACGCTCGCCCTCGTGCTGGATCGGCACGGGCCCTAGCACTGCTATGGCCTGACTGAGGACAACGGCGGGGTGATCTGGGAACAGCGCCCGTTTTCACTAGTTGCGAGGAGGCGAAACTATGAGCGGAGCACGCTTGGTTCTCGCGATTGCGGTTGGCGCCATAGCAATCATGGCAGTGATTTACTTCATCACCTCCTGGTTCGTCCTGGAAGACGAAAATCCACGCCAGGGCTCGGTATTGGAGTTGCCAACTACCAACCTCGTTGCGCAGGCATAAGAAGGGCAGGCCTCCTTGAGCTTGCTAGCTCTCCTTTTCCGCTGCAATGCGATCGAGAACCTTCTCAGGTGCGACATGTTTCTTCAGCTCTGCAAGGCTGGGGTCATCTGCTGCCGATACGCCAAGATGTTCCGCGACGGCAATATTCAAGGCAATCAAACGTGTCAGTTCATGCTCCGCTAAAAGATTAATCTGCAGATCAAGCTCCGCCCGGTGCCGGGCCGCATCGGCCGCTCGGTTTTGGCTTATGAGAACAAAGGTAGAGAGGAAGATCGCCTCTACCGATGCTGCCGTCGCGAGAATGATGAAGTCAGGATCGAACGCGCGAATGCCGAAAAGCCACCCGAGATTGATCAAAACCCAGATGATCAAGACGATAAGATGAAGGATAACGAACGTCATGCTTCCGGTGAAGGCGGTGATTGCCTCGGACAATCGATCCCCCACCGTTGCACGCTCAGCCTCCTTTCGGCTCCGATCAGCTAGCGCCCTCACATTGCGCGCCAATACGCTGTTCAGGTCTTTAGGCTGATGAAGGGTCGTGGTCTCGTCGATTCGCGCCGCCATGTGTGTTCTCTCCCGCGTCTGCAACGCGGCGCCGCGCTCGAAGTTGCTGAGGGCATCGCCGGAGAGACAAAATGCCGGCATTCTTGCCTGTGACGATAAATGGGGCCGCCGTGTCGGTGGCAAGGCTTGTAAGGCGGTGGCACACTCGCTCGGCCGGGAACTGGGTCAGGCAGGCAATGCCGGCTGAGGACCAATCATTCATCACGGCGGGACAGTGACCGTTCTCCGGAAGCTTCGCGCCGCGACCCGCCGGCTACGTCCCGGTCCGGCTCATTCGGCGGTTGCTCACACAGGCTTGCCGTCTGTAGGAGGCCCCATCCAAATTCCGGATCTCGCCCGGGCTTGCCAATATCGCGTGCGGCAGAAGTCAGTGCTTCCGCAACCTGCGTCTCATTTGTGGTCGGCTGTCGCGCGATCAACCGCGCCACAGCGGCGGTAACGAACGGGACCGCGAACGACGTGCCTGACCTGACAGCTTCGCCGCCTCCGGCCTTCGCAGTCGGGACACCGACGCCAGGTGCCGCGAGTACCACGTAATCGCCACGTGTCGCCCTTGGATAGATCCTCATCTCGCGATCGACCGCGGTCACTGCGATAACGCCGGGATAGCCCGCAGGGTAGGACGGCCCAGCACTCGGCCCGCCATTGCCAACTGCAGCCACCAGAACCATGCCGCGCGACTGCGCCCGCTGGATCGCCTGCTCGAGGACCTCGTTTGGTGGCCCGGAGAAGCTGAGGTTCACCACACGGACATTGCGGCGCGCGAGTTCCTCCAAGGCGGCGATAATCCGAACCACGTCGGTCTGCTCCTCGCCGTTCTCGATCCCGAACGCATCGACTGCGACAAGCCTGGTCTGAGGCAATAGGCCTTCGGCATCACTGCCGGCTCGCCCGGTGAGCAGCGCCGCGATGGCCGTGCCATGGTCCGGTGAAGAAGATGACGGCGTAGGCACGAGGGTCACGACCTCGATGTTCTGGCCCCGCAACGCGTCGTGCTGAAGGTCGATTTTGGTGTCGATCATGCCCACGACCGCGGGCGTGCTGCAGGTGCCGGATGCCTGCCACTGAATCATCGCGACCGCACAGGTGCGATCCATGCAACCGCCCAGGCCGGCATCGGTACGGTAGATCGCGTCCACGTCCGCTACCGCGTGGCTGTTGATCTTGGAAATTATCAGCCGCGCAGTCTCGGGCGTCACCTTCCGGGGCAAGGCGAGCTTCACAACTGGTGATGAGGTTGCCGCCGAACGAGAGACGACCCGGAGGCCCTGCGAGGAGAGCCGCCCGATGTCGGCGTCCGTAAGTCCCGACACGACTACGGCTCGCCGATTCACCTGGTGCTGACGGCCCGCCGCCTTGGTGCTCGACCGCATACCCACGTTGTTGGACTGAGATGCGCCCTGACGAGATGCGGCTGTCTTCGCGCTACGGCGCCCCGCGGTAGCCGGCTCGGCGCGGGTCGTGGACTGCCTCCGCAATTGCCTCTCGCGAGTGTGGCGCGGCCCGCGCAACGGATAATAGGTCTGGGACAGCTGGGCAGACGGCGAGATTACTGACGCATTCGCGTTCCGAGACGCCGCGGCGACATTACCTGCGTCCTCTCCGCTCTTATTGCCAGCTCCGGACTTCGCGTTCTCTCCCCTGCCACTGCCGCTATTGTTCCCACTGTCGCCATTGCCGCCCCCGCCGTGGCTGCCGCGGTTGTCACCGCCGCGGGATCCGCCATTGCCCCGGCCACCGCCACTGCTACCTCCGTTTCCATTGCCGCCGCTTCCACCTTTCGCGGCCGCGAAACCCGGTTCCAAGGTGAGCGCGTGGTCGCGTACGACCAGCTTCAGGCACAGGAAGGTGGTCGCGATACCCAAAATGAGCGCGAACGTGATTGTCTTGCGTCGTGCTGGCATGGGGCTTTGAGACTCCGCGCAACTGGGCGAGAGAGCGCGGATAACGTCCGGATTGGCGGTTTGATCCCGGCGCCACACACACAAATGCATCACCGATGGGGAGCTGGCGCGGCCCTCTCGGAGCCTGGGGCGGGCACCTGGTTTGCTGGGTCAACGCCAGCACCTCATCGGTAATGCAGTTGCTTGAAAGCGGGGCGAGCCGCCTGGTATTGTGCAGGGGTGGTTACCAGGCGGCTCTTGGCTGCTTCCGCGGGTTCATCGGGAGCAACCAAATTGATTGTTGTGCTACCGCTGGGCTGCGCGCACCGCATAGACCCCATATCCGGTCTGCGTTGCCTCATTCGGCACCGGCGTCGTGGCTGCGATCGCTGCGAATAACAGGGCAGACATCATCGCCGCCGATGCAAGCAAGGCTTTTCGCATCGACTCCTCCTATGTGCGGTCACGTGCGGCAAACGCAGAATTACTCATACCTATACTCCAGAAATTGGCAGTGAATAAGCAATACATCTAAGATTATATTTCTCAAGGTGAAATACGCTGCAGTTATACTCACAGGTTGTCCACTCCGCACTTGGTAGAGCGGCAGTCAATATCATCATCGTGAAAACGAATGGGCCAGGAGACTTATTCCCAGGCGCAGGGTCCGCGCACGCAGATGTGTTTACTGCTTCCCGCTGCACGCGGCCTCCGCTTGACAATCGAGGACATGTCCCGCGGGGCATCTGTGTTCCACCGCTAGGCACATGCCGCAGGCAGGTGTCCACGGTCGACGCCACACGGATCGCGTGGCCCAGATTCACTCCCTCGATATGTCACCAGGTTCGCTGCCTAGGGGCTGGCTCCTCGGAAGCAAGCGGGCAATCTCGGCCGCAATCTGATCTTGCGTATATGGCTTCGCCAATCGTGGAAGGTCGATCGATTTGATCTCCGTCATGTCGGCGAATCCCGACGCTAGCAGGATCGGAAGCGCGGGGTATCGCCGCCGCACCTCGTCTGCCAGCTCCAAACCAGTCATTTCCGGCATAGCGAAATCGGTGATCATCAAGTCGGGGCGAAAGCCGCCATCCAGAAGCTCAAGAGCCTCGCGCCCTGAGTTTGCCTCCACGACTTCATGCCCGAGGTCTTCCACGAGGGCGAGCGTGCTGCTTGCGATCAAGGGATCGTCATCCACCAAAAGAATCCTAGCCGCAGAAGCAGCCTTTGTCGGTGCAGCGACATCCACGCCACTAACGACAGGCTGTGCATCGGCGGCGCGCAGCCATAAGCTCACTGTCGTACCCACACCGGGTGTGCTCTCGAGGCGAAGAGCACCGCCTGATTGCTCGGCGAGACCAAATACCATCGAAAGCCCCAGTCCAGTACCCTTCCCGAGTGGCTTGGTTGAAAAGAATGGCTCAACCGCTTTGGCCAGCGTTTCTTTGCTCATTCCCTCGCCAGTGTCTTTCACCGAGAGAACAGCGTAACGCCCCGGCTCGAGATCCGAGTCAGCGCCTGCGGCCACTTCTTCGCTGCGTAGGAGGATTGTCAAAGTGCCTCCCGATGGCATTGCGTCCCGGGCATTCACCGCAAGATTTAGTAGCGCCATTTCGAGCTGGCTTGGATCGATGGTGACCGCGGGAACTTCGCTACTTTCCACCACATCTACCCGAACCATTGGGCCGACCGATCGGTCGATCAATTCCCGCATGTCTGCCAAGAGAGCCCGGAGATCGGTTGCTCTGGCCTGAAGCTCCTGTTTGCGGGCAAAGGCAAGAAGACGCTGGGTGAGCGTGGCGCCTCGGCGGGCCCCCTCCATTGCCCCGCTGAGCAGCCTGCGGAGTCGGGGATCCTGACCAAGACCCTTCGAGAGAAGATCAAGGTTGCCAAGGATCACCATGAGGAGATTGTTAAAATCGTGCGCGACGCCCCCCACCAGTTGACCTAGCGCCTCGATTTTTTGCGCCTGGATAAGCGCGGCCTGAGCGCGTTCCCGGGAGACAATCTCCGCACGGAGCCGACCATTTGCTTCTTCGAGGTCTCGGGTTCGCTCAGCCACCAGCCTTTCGAGCTTTTCGGCAGCTCCCCGTTGCTCCTCCAGATAAGCCCGGGCTTCGTACTGCCGCCTGCGCCCTCGCACAGCCGACAGCACTGTCGCCTGAAGAGTGATTGCCTGCAGCGGACGTTCGAGGAACGTCACGTTGCCCAAGCGTTTCACCAACTCTTTTCGGAATGCCGCAAATCTTAAGCCTTCGTTTCGGTTTGTCAGGATGACGAAGGGTTGATCCGACCACGGGGCCTGATTGCGAACCCACTGTTGGAGTACAGCAACGTTATTGCCGTAGAGAGCCTCCTCAGCCACTATAGCCACCTCAACAACGCGTTCGAGCTCCGCAACCACGTCCTCCGTGGTAGTGCAAACAACCGGCTTCAGGCCGGCGCGCTCGATCAGCCCCGCAACTGTCTGACCGTCACGTCCTATCGGCGTCAGGACGAGTACTATACCCGTTTCATCTTGGTTCATGAGGATCCAGCGCCATCAACGGCGCCTCCTCTCCGTCGTACATGGGTGTACCGCTGAAAATTCCGCGGAACCCGTTCAGCGCGGGGCCGACACGTATTCCCTGGCTACTTAGATTGAACTCGCGGATTGCGTGTTCGTGGCGACCACTGCGTTTCTTGACGACCGAAAGTGCGCGCCGAACGCTTCCGTCGAACTCAAAATAGCGGAGCATCAAGACGGCATCAGCGAGGTAGCTGATGTCGAGCGGCGTCTCCATCGGGCCCGCTAACCCGTGTTGAGCTAAAACCAGAATAGTCAACACACCCCGTTGGCTTAAGTAGCTCAAAAGCTCGTGCATCTGGAGTATCAGGAAACGCTCGTCAGGCATGGCATTAAGGTAGCCGTTGAGGCTGTCGATGATTACGACCCGAACGCCACGTTGCTCAACGCTCATGCGCACAACGCTCGCAAATTCGCCGGGCGCCATCTCGGCAGGATCAATCTGCTGGACGTCGATAAGGCCCTGATCGATTTTCTCTTGGAGTGGAAGGCCGAGGGTTCGTGCCCGCGCGCTCATAGTGCCGCGGCCTTCATCGAAGGCAAAGATTGCCGAACGTTCTTGCCGAGCTGCCGCAGCGATCGCATAGGTCAATGCCAAGGACGACTTCCCCACCCCGGCCGCACCGATGAGGAGCGCGTTTGTCCCGCGTTCGAGCCCGCCACCCAACAGGGTATCGAGCTCCGCGTTTCCGCTCAGCACCAAGTCAGGCTCAAACTTCTCGTGGTGCTCCGCTGCGACGAGACGAGGATAAATCTTCAGGCCACCTTTACGGATCGTGAAGTCGTGGAAGCCGCCCTTGAACTCGATGCCACGCATCTTTACGACCCGTAACCGCCTCCGCTGAGCTCCATAGTCAATTGCCAGCTGCTCCAACATTACGACCCCATGAACGATGGAATGCAGCTGAAGATCATTCTGTTGAGAAGACAGATCGTCGAGGAGGACGACTGTTGATCTCCGACCTGAAAAGAAGTGCTTCAGCGCAAGGATCTGTCTGCGGTACCGGAGCGGGTTCTGAGCGAGCAGGCGAAGCTCGGAAAGGCTGTCAATTACGATTCTCGCGGGCGCAAGTGCTTCGACCCGCTCGAAGATCATCTGGGTTGTTTCACTAAGTTCCATTTCGGCAGGCTGCAAGACCGTGAGCTCCTGGCTGGGGTCCAGGCTCGTTTCTGCCGGAATAAGCTCGAAGACTGTCACCCCCTCTAACGACCAGCCGTGCCGCTTTGCAACCAGGCGCAGCTCCCGCTCCGATTCCGACAGAGTGATGTAGAGCGTTGGCTCGCCGTTGCGAACGCCTTCCAGGAGAAATTCCAAGGCAAGGGTTGTCTTGCCTGAGCCGGGATGACCTTCGAACAGATACATCCGTTCGGGATCAATTCCGCCGGCAAGAACGTCATCCAGCCCAGCATTGCCAGTCGAGATCCTGGCGAGCTCCCCGTCCCCTAACTCGTCCATGGCGCTCATAACGCTCCCACATTGAGTGAGCGGACAACTCGGAAGCCTCATTTAGGTTGCCAAAAACGACGCGCCGCCAGGTCCGCAGTGCCCTATGCAGTTTCTTGTTCCGAGACGCACCTCGCCAGGTGCGGGTTTGCGAGGGCCATCGCGCGCCATTTTTCAAACCGCGCCGCCTGGTGTTCCTCAAGTGCGTGCAGAAACGCCTCAGCGGTGACCGTGGGACAGTTCAGAGAGCGCAGCTGTCGGATGGTCTCCTGCTGGCGCGCGATAAGTCTCGCACCGGTTCCAATACACGCTTCCAGCACTTTGAAGTCCAGAGAAGCCGGTCCGCTACTCTCCAATTGCGTTCGAAGAACTTGGATAGTCATCAAGCCACCGCATGAAGGCCGATACTCCCTCTGCCGCTAGAGCGTCTCATCCTCGCTGCATCACGACGAACTCCGGACAACCCACGATAGATTGTCAAATAGTCCTCAGTCATGCGCTCGGCAGTGAAGCGTCGCGCAAAGGCGGATCGCACCTCCGCGCGATCGAGTCTCGGGATCTGATGCACGGCCGCGACCGCTTCTACAACGTTGTCCACGATGAAACCGTTGGCACCATCGATGATCACCTCCGGTATTGAACCGCGCCGGAATCCGATTACAGGCGTGCCACATGCCATCGCCTCAATCATCACCAGGCCGAACGGCTCTGGCCAATCGACCGGGAACAGGAGCGCGGTTGCATCTCCAAGGAACTCGGCTTTCTGGTGCTCATTGATCTCACCAAGAAATTCCACGTTTGGATGTGCGGCGATCATCGGAGAGATGATGTCATCCCAATACGTTTGATCCGCCTTGTCGACCTTTGCCGCCATTTTGAGCTTCATCCCGGCGCGGGCGGCGATCTCGATTGCGCGATCCGGTCGCTTCTCCGGCGAGATGCGGCCGAGGAAGGCCAGGTAGTCCCCATTAGGCTTGACGGTGAAGGGCAGCAGGTTCTTCGGAAGGCCGTGATGGACGGTACTGATCCAGTTTGCATTCGGCATCGGCTGTCGTTGGTCATCCGAGATCGACACCAGCGGAAGCTCGGGGAACGCCGCATAGAAGGGCCCGAGTTCCGGCAGATCGAGGCGACCGTGCAAGGTCGTGAGCGTGCGGTCGGCGAAATCTCGGACCAGCGGACAATGCAGCAGATCGATGTGGAAGTGCAGCACGTCGAATTCGTCGATACGCCGGCGGACCTGCTCCAGCATCATGACGTGATGGGGGATTGGATCCCTGACGGCGGGATTGAGCCGGAGCGCCGTCTCGGAGCAAGGCACCAGCTTTGCGGACGTGACGGAGTCGCCGCTGGCGAAGAGCGTAACCTCGTGCCCCTGCCGCACGAGCTCCTCCGTGAGATAGGAGACGATGCGCTCGGTACCGCCATAAAGCTTAGGCGGGCAACTTTCCGAGAGTGGAGCGATCTGGGCGATCTTCATTGGCAAGAGCTCCGCATCAAGTGGTGGTTCGGTCATGCAGGTACGTGGCGCCGCGGATGCGCGTGAGGACGGCGTTCCTGTCCAGGACGATCATTTGGGAAAGGCCCAGCGGGGTTCCGCCGGGCCTGTTCTCTGCGCGTTAGAAGTCCATGCCAGCGCCAGCGGGCAGCGCGGGCGCGGCTTCCTTCTTCGGCATTTCGGCGACCAGAGCTTCGGTCGTGATCAGCAGCGAAGCAACTGAGGCAGCGTCCTGGAGCGCGGTGCGCACGACCTTGGCAGGGTCGATCACGCCATTGGCGACCAAGTCTTGATACGTCCCCGTGGCGGCGTTGTAGCCCCAGTTGTAATCGTCGTTCTCCAGGAGCTTGCCGACTATGACGGAGCCGTCCTCGCCAGCATTGCTGACGATCTGCCGCGCCGGGGTCTGGATGGCACGCCGCACGATGGCGACACCGGCCCTCTGATCCTCATTAGCCGGCTGCACGGCCTCGATGGCCTTCAGTGCCCGCAATAGCGCGACGCCGCCCCCTGGCAGGATACCTTCCTCGACCGCTGCGCGGGTGGCGTGCAGTGCATCGTCAACGCGGTCCTTCTTCTCCTTCACTTCCACTTCGGTGGCGCCGCCAACGCGGATCACTGCGACCCCACCGGCGAGCTTGGCAAGACGCTCCTGCAGCTTCTCGCGGTCATAGTCCGAGGTGGTCTCCTCAATCTGCGCGCGGATCTGCGCAACGCGGCCTTCGATCTCCTCCCGGGAGCCGGCACCATCGACGATCGTGGTGTTCTCCTTCTCGATCACCACTTTCTTGGCGCGGCCGAGCATGTTTAGGGTGACATTCTCCAGCTTGATGCCGAGATCTTCGGCGATGGCGGTACCGCCGGTGAGAATGGCGATGTCTTGCAGCATGGCCTTGCGGCGATCGCCGAAGCCCGGAGCCTTCACCGCCGCAACCTTAAGGCCGCCGCGTAGCTTGTTGACGACCAGCGTGGCCAGCGCCTCGCCCTCGACGTCCTCGGCGATGATAAGGAGTGGCTTCGAGGTCTGCACCACGGATTCCAGAAGCGGCACCATGGCTTGCAGGCTGGAGAGCTTCTTCTCGTGAATGAGAATGTACGGGCCTTCCAGTTCCACCCGCATCTTCTCGGCATTGGTAACGAAATAGGGCGATACGTAGCCGCGGTCGAACTGCATGCCCTCAACCACTTCGAGCTCGGTCACGGCGGTCTTGGCCTCCTCGACGGTGATCACGCCCTCATTGCCGACCTTCTGCATGGCTTCGGCGAGGAAGCGGCCGATCTCGACATCGCCGTTGGCAGAGATGGTGCCGACCTGAGCGATCTCGTCGTTCTTCGTGACCTTGCGCGCCCGGCTCTTCAAGTCCGCAACCACCGCCTCGACGGCAAGGTCGATGCCGCGCTTCAGATCCATCGGGTTCATGCCGGCGGCGACCGACTTCGCGCCTTCCTTCACGATGGCCTGCGCCAGCACGGTGGCGGTGGTGGTGCCGTCGCCGGCGGTGTCGTTGGTCTTGGAGGCGACTTCGCGCACCATCTGCGCGCCCATGTTCTCGAACTTGTCCTCGAGCTCGATCTCCTTGGCGACGGTGACGCCGTCCTTGGTGATGCGCGGAGCGCCGAAGCTCTTCTCGATGACG
>JAQSWY010000131.1 GCA_029266425.1 Xanthobacteraceae bacterium | reverse complement strand
TCGGGTGATGATCATGCTCGAGCAGTTCACCGAGCGTCTTGCTGGGCACGTTGACGCCCGCGAAGACGCCGAATCCGGCCGCTGTCCAGGCCGGCATGCCGCCCTCGACGACCGCTATGTCGGTATAGCCGCAGGCGGCGAGGCGCCGCGCCGCCTTCTCCACCACGCCGTCGCCATCGTCGATAAGAAGAACCGGACAGTCCGGGCGTGGGACCAGCGAAACTGCTGACAGTTCCAGCCGACTATAGGGACAGGGGATCGCGAAGAGCGCGTGCCCGTCGCCAAAGGCGGCCGCCTCGCGCACATCGAGAAAGGCCACCTCGTCTCCGGCATGGAGACGGCTCTTTGCCGTCTCCGCCGTCACGCGAGTGAAGGTCATGCCACCAGCTCACCGCGGAAGAAGCGGTAGAACGCGGCATAGACGAGATCCGGCCGGTGTTCGGCCGGATAGTGGCCAGTCGGAACGGAGAAGCCGACCAGATCGTCGGCCCATTCCGACCACGCCTCGACCGGCTTGAAATGGCGGCCGCAATGGCTGTTGTCACCCCAGATCACCAAAGTCGGGCAAGTGATACGCCGCTTGCCGTAATCCGCCGTGTCCATGTCGAGATCGACGGTAACGGTGGCGCGATAATCCTCGCAGACCGCGTGGATCTGCTCGGACGTGGCGCAGCGTATATATTCCTCCATCGCCTCCGGCGTGAAGATGTCGAGACCGACGCCCTTCTTGTTGAGCTTGTAGCGCATGTAGTAGTCGAGATCGGCGCCCAGCAGCTTCTCCGGGAAAGGAGCTTTCTGCGCCATGAAGAACCAGTGGTAGCTTTCGCGCGCCCATCCCACCGTGATGTTGTTCAGCACGTGGTGGGTCGGCACGATGTCGAGCGCCGCGTAGTGGGTGATGCGCTCGGGCTGGTCGAGGCACATGCGGAACCCGACGCGCGCCCCCCGGTCATGGCCGGCAACCGCGAAGGTCTTGTGGCCGAGGGCATCCATTACGTCGAAGGCGTCTTCGCCCATGGAGCGGAACGAATAGCCCGAGTGGTCCTCGCCGCCATAGGGCTTCGAGCTGTCGCCATAGCCGCGCATATCAATCGCCACGACGGAGAAGTCCCGGGCGAGCGAGGGCGCGATCTTGTGCCAACTCACGAGCGTAAGCGGGTTGCCGTGGATCAGAAGCAGAGGCGGCCCCTCCCCCGCCGTGGCGACATTAATCTCAGCGCCCCGCGTCTTGATGCGCTGGAAGGAGAAGCCCTCCATCAATCTTGTCGACGGCACGAGCTCCGGTACGGCTTCCAGTACGGCCATGGTGCTTCCTCCATTCCAGGCAGCTCTGGTCTATCGCATAACTGACAACTGTCAACAATCTAGGCACAGCTGATCGCGAGTGAGTCGGCTGGCCCCGAACGCCATAAATACGGCAGAAGCAGCCGCCATCTCGCGTTCGCAGGCGCGGAGCAAACGACACGACGGAGGCCTGAAAACTGTGGCGCCGAAAGGAGCGCTCGATGTATGCCCTCACGTTTCACGCTGGTAGCGTCAATTGTCCTACAATCGACAATTGACATGCAGACAAAACCGGCATTGGATCGCCTTCGACGACGGAGGAGCGCATGCCGACGCCCGCGATCGAACTGCTGAAATCCCGCTCCCTGCCGATGCTTATCGAGGAGGAAATCCAGCGGGTCATCCTCGGGGGCGAGTACGCGCCGGGCGACCGGATCAACGAGAAGGAGCTGACCCTCCGTTTCGGGACCAGCCGCGGGCCGATCCGGGAGGCGCTGCGTTCGCTCGAGGCGAGCGGGTTGATCGAACAGATCCCCAACCGCGGCGTGTTCGTGCGCCGGCTGACGGCGGATCAGGCCGCGCAGATCTACGAGGTGCGGGCCTTTCTCTTCGCCCTCGCCGGCCGCCTGCTGGCGATCCGCGCCACCGACGACGAGATCGCCACTCTGCGCGGCTTTGTCACCGCGATGGACGAGGCGATCGCGGCGGGTGAGACGGAGCGCTACCTGGCAGAGAACTTCGCGCTGCACGAGTTTATCGTCGCCCACGCGGCCAATCCGGTCCTGGCGAGCCAGTACCTATCGCTCATCAAGCAACTTCAGCTCTACCGCGCCCGCAACCTCATGATGGGGCGCTCGATGCAGGAGTCCAATCACGAGCACCACGAGATGGTGGAAGCCATCGCGGCTCACGACCCCGACCGCGCACAGGCGGCGCATATGGCCCATGTCATGTCGGCCAAGCAGCGCCTGCTCGCCGGTTCCAATCTCGCCTAGCTTTCTTCAGGAGTGGATTTCATGAATGCTGCCGAGACCGGCATCACCAGCGCGACGCTTCGGTTCGTCGAGACGACGACCTATGACGACCTTCCGGCCGAGGCCCTGGACATCGGTCGGCGCTGCATCGTCGACGCCCTGGGCCTTTATCTCGCCGGCAGCCGGGAGTCTTCCGTGCGTATCCTGATCGAGGACGCGCTCGATCAGGGTGGACGTGCCGATGCGCCGCTGCCGGTCGCCGGCAAGCGGCGCGTTCCCGCCCCCCTCGCCGCCCGCGTCTGGGGCACGGCCGGTCACGCGCATGACTGGGACGACACGCAGGTCTCGCACGATCCCGCGCATGTCTACGGCCTGCTGACACATCCGACTGTTCCACCGCTAACCGCTGCTCTCATGGTCGCCAACATGCTCGGACAGCGCGACGGGCGCGAGATCATGCTGGCCTTCCAGCTCGGCTTCGAGGTGGAGTGCAAGATCTCCGAATGGATGCTGCCGCGCCACTATCGGCGGGGGCATCATTCGAGCGGCACGGTCGGCACCTTCGGCGCCTGCGTCGCAGCGGCCAAGCTTCTCGGGCTGACCGGCCCGCGCCTCGCTCATGCCCTGGGGATCGCCGCGAGCCTCGCGGCCGGCATTCGGGTCAATTTCGGCACCATGACGAAGCCGCTGCATGTCGGCCGCGCCAGCGAGAACGGCGTGACAGCCGCGCTGCTGGCGGCGCGCGGCTTCGATGCCGATCCGACCGCGCTGGACGGCCCCTGGGGGTTCTTCTCGGTGATGGGCGAAGGCTTCGATCCGGCCAAGGCGGCGCAGGGCTTCGGCGCGCCGCTGACCATCGTCAGCCCCGGCGTGTCGATCAAGCCCTATCCGTCCGGCATCCTCACGCACCAGTCGATGGA
>JAQSWY010000130.1 GCA_029266425.1 Xanthobacteraceae bacterium | reverse complement strand
CCGAGCCCGAGCAGCGCCGCCTTGTTGAAGGCCTCGCGGTCGAGCGCGTAGTTGATCGCCTGGCGCACCTTCACATTGTTCAGCGGCGCGCGCTTGTAGTTGAAGACCAGATGGTAGTCGGCGATCGTCGGGTTGGAGACGACCGTCACCTTGCCGGCCCCGGTACGGTCGGCCACCACCTTCTGCTGCGGGTTCAGACGGTAGGCGAAGTGGTTTTCGCCGGCGATCACCGAGCGCAGGCCGGTATTGAGATCGGTGATGATGCGGAAGGTGAGCCCGTCGAGATGGGGCAGCTCCCTGTTCCAGTAGTCCGGGTTGCGGACCATCACCACCACGTCGTTGTCGTTCCACTTCTCCAACTTGAACGGCCCGGTGCCCACCGGCTCGCGGTCATGTTGCCTGCCCTTGGCGGCGACGGCCTTGGGCGAGGACACCATGCCCGCGCGATCTGCCAGGATCAGCGGCAGCGCGGTGTCGGGACGGCTGAGATGCAGCGCCACCTTGTTCGGCGCCAGTATCTCGACGCTCTCCAGCGAGGCGATGTCGCCCTTCACCGCCGAGCGCGGATCGGTCCTGGCGCGGTCGAGATGCGCCTTCACCGCCGCCGCGTCGAAGGGCTCGCCGTCGTGGAAGCGCACGCCCTCGCGCAGGGTGAGCACGAGCGTCTTCGGATCGGTGAACTCCCACGAGGTCGCAAGGCCCGGCTTCGGCGCCAGCGTCGCCGGCTCGAAATCGACCAGGGTGTCGAACAGCGGATAGAGCAGCATGTGGTCGGAGCCGGCGCCGCCGGTGAGCGGATCGAGGCTCGACGGATTGAACGGGGCCGCGACCTTCAGCACCCCGCCCTTCTTCGGCGTGTCCTGCGCCGGGAGCGAGGTCGGCAGCGATGTGGCGAGCACGGCGACAGCCCCCGTCGCCAGCAGGGCGCGACGGCTCGGAAGCCAGGAATTCGAAGGGCAGGAATTCGAGGGGATGGCGCGCGCGGGAATCCACGCGGACGGATGATCGAAGGAAGACATTGGCGTTCTCCCGGAGCGCGGATCTTTGCCCGCTGCAAGGTGCGGCCGGTCAGCCGATGTCGATTTAGATATTATATATAATGACCCGAGGCAAGACGATTGTATATAATATCAAAAGCACTAAGGGCCGTGGTATGATGGTCGTGACGGCGCAAAGGCAGGAGCCACCCGCGTGAACCAGATGGTGCAGCACGAGACGATGACGGCGCGGGTGGAACGGGCGATTCGGCGCGACATCGTCGCCGGCCTCATCGCCCCCGGCGAGCGCCTGCGCGTCGCCGACCTCAGCGCCCGCTACGGAGTGAGCCATATCCCCGTACGCGAGGCGCTGCGGCAGCTCGAAGGCGACCGGCTCGTGGTGATCGACCCGCACAAGGGGGCGATCCTGCGCGGCGTCACGCCGAAATTCGTCCGCGACATGCACGACACGCGGGCGGCACTGGAAACGCTGCTCGTCCGCAATGCCGCCGAGCGGATCACCCCGGCCGGCGCCGACGAGCTCGACCGCCTCGCCGAGGCCTATGAACAGGCCGCCGCCGGCGGCCAGGCTGTTGCCATGGTCGAGGCCAACCTCACCCTGCACCGCCGGATCGCCGTCCTGGCCGACAATCCGGTGGCGGCCGACATCATGGAACAGGGCTGGGAGCTCGTCGTCAGCATCCGGCAGCGCTACGGGTTCGGCCCCTCGCGCATCGCCGCGATCATCGAGCAGCATCGCCGCCTCGTCGACGCGATCCGCTCCGGCGACGCCGTGCTCGCTTCAAGCGTCGCGCTGGAGCACTGCCTCGATGCGCGCGACGACCTGCTGGCGCGGATGGAAGAGGCCGCGAGCAGCGCGTGATCCCACTTGACGTGAGGCACTTGCGATAGCTGCCCCAGCCGCCCCGAAGGACGAAGGTCGCGCTTGCCCGCTGCCGGGCAAGGTTCCATAGTCCCGCAACCGGATTCCCCTAGCGGCGCACCGGACGACCCTGCGGCTCCTCCCGGCGGGTGCGACAGCGCCGTCGTGTCCCGCCCGAGGTTCGCCTCCCGAATGTCGCGTAAACCGTCCAACATCCTCTATTCCGTCGACGAGAAGCCACCGCTCGGCACCCTGCTCATCCTCGGTGTGCAGCACGCGACCCTGTCCCTGCTCTTCCTCGTCTACCCGCTGGTCGCCGCGGCCGAAGCCGGCCTGTCCTTCGACGACACGCAGATCCTGATCACCAGCTGCATCATCTTCATGGGGCTGGCCACCATCATCGAATGCTGGCCGAAGCCCGGCGCCGGCATGCTGCTGGTGCAGATCCCCAACATGGCGCACCTGCCGCTCGCGGTGCAGTCGATGTCGGCCGGCGGACCGGCGGTCTACGCCACGATGAACCTCATCGCCGCCGTCTCGCAGCTGTCGCTCACCCGCTTCATGGGCGTGCTGCGCGCCGTCTTCCCGCCGGAGATCTGCGGCGTCGCCGTCACCATGCTCGGCGTCGCGCTGGCCGAGCCGGCGCTGCGCCGTGCCTTCGGCCTCAGCCACGACGCCGCCGCGCACATCGATCCGATGCACCCGCTGGTCAGCTTCGTCGCGCTCGCCATCATCATCGTGCTGGCCATCTTCTCGCGCGGATTGCTGCGCCTGTTCGCGGTGGCGATCGGTGCGGCGGTCGGCTGGGCGCTGGCCGCCTTCGTCGGCATCGCACCCGAGCCGGCCGACACCTTCTCCGCCCTGCCCTATGTCGACCTGCCGCATCTCGGCTGGCCCGGCCTCGCCTTCTCCTGGGCGCTGGTGCCGGCCGCCGTGCTCACCGGCATCATCTCCGCCGTCGACATGATCGGCACGGTGGTCTCCATGCAGCGGCTGGACGACGCCGACTGGCGGCGCGCCGACATGGCGCAGGCGGGCCGCGCCATCCAGGCCAACAGTGTCGCCGACATGGGCGCGGCGGTGACCGGCGGCTTCGCCAGCGCCTCCTCCTCCGCCTCCATCGGCGTCGCCTTCGCCACCGGCACGACCGCCTGGCGCGTCGGCGCCGTCGCCGGCGCGCTGATCCTGCTCGCGGCGTTCTCGCCGCGCCTCATCGGCGCGCTCACCATCATCCCGCCGCCGGTCATCGGCGCGATCCTGATCTATGCCGCCGCCTTCCTCATCGTGGCGGGCATGGAGCTCATCCTGTCCCGCCGGCTCAGC
>JAQSWY010000129.1 GCA_029266425.1 Xanthobacteraceae bacterium | reverse complement strand
TTCCGGCTACGACCTCGATGTCGAGCTTCGCGAGGCGACGGCACTTCTGTCACGCGGCGTGGACGGCCTGTTGCTGGTCGGCGACATCCACCGTGCGGAACTGTTCGCGATGAGCGAACGGATGGGGGTGCCGCTGGTTCAGACCTTCACCTTGTCGGCGGCGCGGCCTTGCGTCGGCTTCGACAACGTGGCGGCGACCCGGCGGGCGGCGCAGTTTCTGCTCGACCTCGGCCATCGCCACATCGCCGTCGTCACCGGCAGTCGCCGCGACAATGATCGCGCGCAAAGCCGCGTCGAGGGCGTGCGCAGCGCGCTCGCCGCGCGCGGCCTGTCGATCCATCCGGCGCACGACGTCATCGTGTCCTACGGCATCGGCGCCGGGCGCGACGCCATGCGTCATATCCTTGGCGCGGAAGGCGTTCCACGCCCGACCGCCATCGTCTGCGGCACCGACCAGCTCGCCTTCGGCGTGATGATCGAGGCGCAGTCGCGCGGGCTCGACGTGCCGCGCGACCTGTCGATCACCGGCTTCAACGACGCCGACTACACAGCCTTCCTCTCGCCTCCGCTCACCACGCTGCGCATCCGCGCCACCGAGATCGGCCAGGCGGCGGCCGACTATCTCGCCGCCTGCCTGCGCGGCGAAACGGCGGTGCGGGTGACCGAGATCGCCGCCGAACTGATCGTGCGCGAAAGCACCGCTCCGCCACCCGACCGCGAGCGGCCGGTCTGACCCCGGCGCGGGGCGACGCCAGCGCTTCAAGATTCGTATGTGCGTGGGTTGACGACCCGACAGCTTGGTGACAACAATGTAAGCGCTTACATAAAAGCAGGCTGTAGGCTGGCCCTAAGAAGACTTGTGCCTGGCGAACCGGCGAGGTGATGGCGCGGGGTTGAAGCCTCGCCCGACACTGCGCACGCGCACGGAGGAAACAGAATGAAAGTCACGTCGCTTGTACTGACGGCCGCGTTGGCGGCGGGATTGGCCGCCGGGCCCGTCGCGGCCCAGGATGCATGGCCGACCAAGCCGATCACCTATGTCGCGGCATTCGGCGCGGGCTCCAACACCGACACGCTCGGCCGCATCGTCGGCCAGAAGCTGTCGGAATCGCTGGGCGTCCCGGTGGTCATCGAGAACAAGCCGGGTGCTACCGGGATGATCGCCTCGTCCTATGTGGCGCGCGCCAAGCCGGACGGGTACACGCTGCTCGGCGGCAGCATCGCCACCCACTCGATCAACCAGAGCCTGTTCCCGAACATCGACTACGATTCGGCGAAGGGCTTCGAGCCGATCACCGTGCTCGGCACCAATCCGAACGTGCTCGTGGTTCCCGCGAACAGCCCGTACAAGACGCTGGCCGACATCATCGCCGACGCCAAGGCCAATCCGGGCAAGCTGTCCTATGCCTCGACCGGCACCGGCACCACCCAACACCTCTCGGGCGAGCTGCTGCAGCAACTCGCGGGCATCAAGCTGACCCATGTCCCCTATGGCCGCAGCCCGGCGATCACCGACGTCATGAGCGGCGAAGTGCCGATGATGTTCGAAGGCCCCTCGGTGATGCAGTACATTCAGAGCGGCAAGGTGCGCCCGATCGCCGTCACTTCGAAGGAGCGCGTGGCGAGCCTGCCCGACGTGCCGACCGTTGCCGAGACGGTGCCGGGCTACGAGATGGTGGCCTGGCAGGCGGTGTTCGCTCCCGCCGGTACGCCCCAGCCGATCATCGACCGCATCTATGCCGACATGGCCAAGGCGCTGAAGTCGCCGGAGGTCGCGGACAAATACCGCAAGATCAACGTCGAGCCCTCGGGCATGAGCCCGGCGGAATTCAAGGAATACCAGAAGGCCGAGATCGCCAAATGGGCCGATCTCATCAAGAAGAACAACATCAAGGTCGACTGACTCCCGCAGCGACCGTGACTGGCGGCGCCGCGTCCATGCGGCGCCGTTCTTCCCGCGGGTTCTCCCGCATGTGCCTTTTCGTCGCCCGGTAACGGCCGCCGCGCCGTCGTGCAGGCCGGGCCGCGATGAACCGCCGGATTTCGTCATGAGCTCTTCCTCCGCCCGTTCCGGGGCCGCTCCGCTGCGCGTCATGAGCGCGCTGGCCGTCGAGCTTGCCTTCAAGCGCTCACTGGCGCCGGCCTTCGAGGCCGCGACCGGCCGCCCCGTCGAGATCGTCTGGGATCCGACCACCGTGCTGATGCGCCGCATCGGCGAGGGCGAGCGCGCCGATGTCGTGGTGCTGATCGACAGCTCCATGGACAAGCTGGTCGCCGAGGGCCTGGTGCGGCCGCAGACGCGGGTGTCGCTCGCCGACGCCGTGCTCGGCCTCGCGGTGCGCCAAGGCGCGCCGAAGCCGGACATCTCCACCCTCGCCGCCTTCAAGACCGCGCTCACGGATGCGCGTTCCATCGCCTATTCGCGCGGCGGGGCGAGCGGCATCTATTTCGGCGGCCTCATCGAACGGCTGGGACTGGCGGAAACGGTCAACGCCCGCGCCACCACCATTGCCGCCGGCTTCACCGCCGAGAAGCTGGTGACCGGCGAGGCCGACCTCGCCGTACAGCAGATCAGCGAGCTGATGTCGGTCGAAGGCGTCGACATCGTTGGCCCGTTCCCCGACGAGGTGCAGGTCGCGACCCCGTTCTCGGCGGCGATCTTCACTGATGCCGCCAGTCCCGAGGACGCCGCGGCCTTCCTTGCCACGCTCGTAAGCCGCGACGCCGACAGCGCCTATCGCCGCGGCGGTCTGGTGTCGCGTCTTGCCTTTCAGGGCACAGACTGAGGTTCCTGCCATGGCATCCCCCCGCATCGTCCTTCTTCATGCGACACCCGTCGCGGTCGAGCCGATCCGCGCAGCCTTCGCGGCCTCGTGGCCCGAGGCGGAAACGGTGAACCTGCTGGACGATTCGCTGTCGCCCGACCGCGCGAAAAGCCCCGACATCACCGAGGAGATGACCCAGCGCTTCCTCGCGCTCGGCCGTTATGCCGCCCGCGTCGGCGCCGACGGCATCCTCGTCACCTGCTCGGCCTTCGGCCCCGCCATCGAGCGCCTGGCGGCGGAGATGCACATCCCGGTGCTGAAGCCGAACGAGGCGATGTTCCGCGCCGCCATCGCCCGCGGCGAGAAGATCGGCATGCTCGCGACCTTCGCTCCCTCGATCTCCACCATGACCGACGAGTTCGACGA
>JAQSWY010000128.1 GCA_029266425.1 Xanthobacteraceae bacterium | reverse complement strand
GCCGTCGCCGGGGCCGCCGCCGGCGGTGCCGTCGGCGGGCTCGTGGGCGCGCTGACTTCGGAAGGCGTGCCGGAGGACCGGGCCCACGTCTACGCCGAAGGCGTCCGCCGCGGCGGCACGCTCGTCTCCGCGCGGGTGCCTGCCGATCGCGAGATCGAGGCGCAGACCATCCTCGACGAGGAAGCCTCGGTCGATCTGGTGGATCGCGAGCGGGTCTATCGCGCTATCACTGCCCCCACTGCCTCAGCGACAGCGGCTTCGGAAGTGTCCCGACCGCCAATCGATGCCGGCGAGAAATGTACCTTATGTGACAATTTCTCCCGCAAAAGGCGGCATGTCGTTCCATCATCGAACGACTAACGGGTGAAGGGCGGCACTTTATACTCCCCGCGATTTCCGGGATTCCCACTTCACTCGTCGGATGAATCGGCATTGCCGCCGGCAGACCGCGCCTGACGCAACGATGCAGTCAGCCGCGCGAGACGAGCCCATCTCGAAAATTATCCAATAATAGCCGATGAATCAGACGATTTTCATTTGAATGAGCAGCCGTGAATATTTGCAGCTGCAGCACGCTGCCCCGTCTCCGGCGACATATCGAGGAACTGCCGCGGCGCGCGCGACTTCCGCGCGCTCGCAAGCATGCCCAAAACTAACCTCAACGGAATGCGCCCGGAGAAATGTTATCTAAGTGACATACTGATATGTGAAAGCAACAATCCTCGAAACAGCGCCGACCGAGGTCCGGGGGCCTGGTCCATGTGGAATGGGCCGGGAACGGAAAATTCGGGCGTATGGGGATTGGCACGATGAATATCAGGAATACCCGCCGCCGGCGTGGCCCCAGCCTCGCCGGCATCACGTCGCGGCTGCTCTGCGGCGCCGCCCTGGCCGTGCTCGGGGCAACCGCCAGCCGGGCGGACGACGGAACGCTCCGCATCCTCTCCTTGAACATCTGGAACCAGTTCAAGCAGAATCCCGGCATCACCTCCGAGTTCATGATCAACGGCAATTACGACGTGCTGGCCTTCCAGGAGGCCAATGGCAGCCGTTATGTGAGCGACATTCCGGGCATTCTGGAGGATGCCGGCCGCGGCACCTATGGCGGCGTGCTGATCGGCGATGTCGGCGTCATCTCTCGGCTGCCGGGCAGCTTCGGCACCTACACCCTTCCCGGCGTCACCACCCAGGGGCGCTATGTGAGCTTCACCGTCGCGGATGGCGAAGCCGGGCGGCCGGAGACGCTGATCGGCACGGTGCATCTCGACTATGCCGACACGTCGGACGGGCGCATCAAGGAAGCCCAGGCCCTCAACACCTGGGCCGGCGACAGCGACAAGCCGATCATCCTGGTCGGCGACTTCAACGCCGGCGACGTCTCCGAGCGCGGGCTGCACTCCGCCGAGCAGCAATCCTATCTGTTCGCGCGCACCATCGTCGACGGCGGCAGTTCCGCCCTGTGGAAGCAGCTGGCCGAGGAATACACGCCGGAAGGCAAGGAAGACGCATATGCCGCCTATGCGGCCTCGATGAAGGCCACCGACCCGAATGGGCAGGCGCATTACCGCAACGTGATCCAGGACTATTTCAACGCCCATCGCAGCGAATTTCCCGGCAAGACCAACATCTCGCAGTTGAGCTGGCGCCAGTGGGAAGAGATCGTCGCCAAGGATATGATGGCGAAGGGAATCGCGGCCAGGACGCCACCAACACCTGGACGAGCTGGGACCGCGCGACCATCGACCACTTCCTCGTCTCGCGCCCCTTCGGCAAGTGGTACGTGCTCGCGGACGATCCCAACGACCCCTACACCGGCGTGGCCGACGAGGTCGGCTATACCAATGACGGCCGTCCGCTCTCAGACCATGAGCCGGTCGCGCACACGCTGAAATGGATCGGCCCGGCGCTGGAGACCTATACGGAGACGGTCGACGACGCGACGGTCGAAAAGACCCGGCTGGTCTGGGGCGCCGACGCCACGACCTTCGAGGAGAACGACAAGGAATTCTACCTGACGCGCAACAACATGCGCACCGACATCTATCTCGGGCAGATATCCGACGAGAACGGCAATCCGATCCTCACCGACCTGACCGAGGAGGAGAAGAAGACCCTGCTCGACTGCAAGAGCACGGATCCCCGCCTGCAGCAGGCGATCGTCGACTATTGCATCGACGACCACAGCTTCATCGGCCAGACGCTGGTGACCGACGGCGGCACCCTCATCGTCGACGAGGACGCCGCGCTCGGCACCTCCGCGGCAAGCCTGCACCTCGACAACGGAACGCTGCGCATCGCCGGCACCGACATGGCGGTCCTCGACCGCTCCGTGGTGCTGGAGGCCGGCGGCGGCGGCATCGAGATCGCCGATGCCGCCAATGCCGTCGCCATCGGCCGGGCGATTTCCGGCGAAGGCAGCCTGACCAAGCTCGGCGAAGGCGCGCTGGGCCTGTTCGGCACCAACACCTATACCGGCGAGACGTTCGTCAGGAACGGCCTCCTCGTCGTCAACGGCTCGATCGCCAGCTCCGCGCTGACCACGGTGCTGGATGGCGCCGCGCTCTCCGGCACCGGCACCGTCGGCAATCTAAAGATCGCGTCGGGCGGCGTCGTCGCGCCGGGCAATTCGATCGGCACGCTCAACGTCGCTGGCAACCTCACCTTTCAAAGCGGCTCCGCCTATGAGGTTGAGTTCAACGCCGAAGGCGCGAGCGACCTGATCGCCGTGACCGGCAAGACCACCATCGAGGGCGGCACGCTGATGAGCATCGGCACCGCCGGGGAGTACAAGCCGGAGACCAGCTACACCATCATCCGCTCGGCCGGCGGCATCGAGGGTGCCTTCGGCGATGTCACCTCCAGCTTCGCCTTCCTCGACCCGACGCTGGACTATGGCGCGACCGACGTGGTGCTGACGCTGGCGCGCAACGACACCGCCTTCGACCGCATCGGCACCACCTTCAACCAGCGTTCCGCCGCCCGCGGCGCCGAAAGCCTCGGCTACGGCGCGCCGCTCTACGACGCCATCGTCATGCTCGACGAGGCCAGCGCCCGCACCGCCTTCACGCAGATCGGCGGCGAGGTGCACGCCTCGACCTATGGCGTCCTGATCGACGACAGCCGCTTCCTGCGCGATGCGGCGAACGAGCGTCTGCGCGCCGCGAGCGGCGAGCTGGCCGGCCAGGACATGTCGGTGCTGGCCTATGACAAGGCCGGCCCGGCACCGGTGGCCGCCGACACCGACCGCTTCGCGGTATGGGGCCAGTCCTTCGGCTCGTGGAGCGACGTCGACGGCGACGGCAACGCCTCCGGCCTGACCAGCACTGTGGGCGGCCTGCTCGCCGGCGCGGACGCGGCGGTCGGCGATGCCTGGCGGGTCGGCCTGCTCGCCGGCTACAGCCGGACCTCGGTCGAACTCGACGATCTCGTCTCCAGCGGCGACGCCGACAACTACCATATCGGCTTCTATGCCGGGTCGCGCTCCGGCCCGCTCGGCCTGCGCCTCGGCGTCGGCCACACCTGGCACAGCATCGAGACCTCGCGTCAGGTGGCCTTTACCGGGTTCAACGAGAACCTCTCGTCGGACTATGACGCGTCGACCACGCAGGTCTTCGGCGAGCTCGGCTACCGGTTCGATATGGCACGCAGCGCGATCGAGCCGTTCCTGAGCCTCGCCTATGTCCGCTTCAGCACCGACGGCTTCGTCGAGGATGGCGGCGCCGCCGCGCTCACCGGTGCGTCCGGCGATCTCGACACGCTGTTCACCACGCTGGGCGCCCGCGCCTCGACCAGCTTCGATATCGGCTCGACGGTGGCTACCCTGCACGGCACGCTCGGCTGGCAGCACGCCTCCGGCGACGTGGTTCCGCAGGCGGTGCTGGCGTTCGCCGGCGGCGACGATTTCGGCATCCGTGGGACGCCGATCGCCGAGGACGTCGCCATCATCCGCGCCGGTGTGGACTTCGCGGCCACGCCGAACGCGACGCTGGGCGTCAGCTACTCCGGCCAGTTCGGTTCCGGCCTCGGCGACAACGGCGTCACCGGCCGGCTGAGCGTGAAGTTCTGACGCCGCTCGGTACCCGATTCCACTACACCGCCTGCCGGCATCGTCTGCCCGGCAGGCCCCGAAACGGCTCGATCCATGGAGCGCCCGGATGGACGCCCCATGGATCGATCGTTATTTTTACCAGCGTTACCGAGAGCCGAGATGCAGATTCGCCACGAAGAGCGGGATGACGAGGGAAAGAAGGCGCGGCGCCGCGCGTTCCTGGTCAAATATCTCGAGCAGAACCGGCATATCTCGATCGAAGAGATCGCGAGCCGCTTCTCCGTCACCACGCAGACCGCCCGCCGGGACATCGTCGCGCTGGAGCTGGAAGGCAAGGTCCGGCGCCTGCACGGGGGCGCGGTCGCCTCGACGCCGATTGATCCGACCGTCTATCGCCAGCGCCGCATCGCCAATGCGCCGGCGAAGGATGCCATCGGAAGCGCCGTCGCCCGTATCGTGCCCGACAATGCATCCGTCTTCATCGACACCGGCACGACCTGCGAGGCCGTCGCCCGCGCGCTCATCGACCACAAGGGCCTGCGCGTCGTCACCTACAGCCTGCGCGTCGCCACGACATTGAGCGAGCGTACCGACTTCACGGTCGCGGTGCCCGGCGGCTTCGTCCGCCAGGTGGACGGTGGCGGGTCCGGGCGGCCATGCAGCAGGCCGGCAGCGTGATCCTGGCGCTCGACAGCAGCAAGTTCGGCCGGCGCGGGCTGGTTCGTCTGGGCTCGCTCCGCGATGTGGACATCCTCGTCACCGATGCCGCGCCGACCGGCAGCCTCGCCGCCGTGACCGCAAAGAGCGGGGTCACGCTGCACCTCGTCGAGCTCGGACTGGCCTGAGTCCCTGGTCGAGGAACGGCCGCTTCATGGCCCCTTCCGGGAGCGCATCTGGTACAGCGTCGTCAGGTGTTTCTCGCCGCACCACTCCCGCGCGCAACTCGACCATCAGGGGCAAGGCATGCTGATCCGCAACGAAACTGTCGGCGACATCCCGGCGATCAGCCGACTTGTCACCGAAG
>JAQSWY010000027.1 GCA_029266425.1 Xanthobacteraceae bacterium | reverse complement strand
CGCGGATGCGGACGCAGATGCTGACGCGGACGCCGATGCTGACGCGGATGCGGACGCCGATGCGGATGCTGACGCCGACGCAGATGCTGACGCGGATGCGGATGCTGACGCGGATGCGGACGCCGATGCTGACGCCGATGCGGACGCCGATGCGGATGCTGACGCCGATGCGGATGCCGACGCGGATGCTGACGCCGATGCGGACGCCGATGCGGACGCCGACGCCGATGCGGACGCCGATGCTGACGCCGATGCGGACGCGGACGCCGATGCTGACGCGGATGCGGACGCCGATGCGGATGCTGACGCCGACGCGGATGCGGACGCCGATGCTGACGCGGACGCCGATGCTGATGCCGACGCGGACGCGGATGCGGACGCAGATGCTGACGCGGACGCCGATGCTGACGCGGATGCGGACGCCGATGCGGATGCTGACGCCGACGCAGATGCTGACGCGGATGCCGACGCCGATGCGGATGCTGACGCCGATGCTGACGCGGATGCTGACGCCGATGCGGACGCGGATGCGGACGCAGATGCTGACGCGGACGCCGATGCTGATGCCGACGCGGACGCCGATGCGGACGCCGATGCGGATGCGGATGCTGACGCCGATGCTGATGCCGACGCGGACGCCGATGCTGACGCGGATGCTGACGCCGATGCCGACGCGGATGCGGACGCCGATGCGGATGCGGATGCCGACGCTGATGCCGACGCGGACGCCGATGCTGACGCGGATGCGGACGCCGATGCTGACGCCGATGCGGATGCCGACGCGGATGCTGACGCCGATGCGGACGCCGATGCTGATGCCGACGCGGATGCGGATGCTGACGCCGATGCGGATGCCGACGCGGATGCTGACGCGGATGCTGACGCCGATGCCGACGCGGATGCGGACGCCGATGCGGATGCGGATGCCGACGCGGACGCCGATGCTGACGCGGATGCGGATGCTGACGCCGATGCGGACGCTGACGCCGATGCTGACGCCGATGCTGATGCCGACGCGGATGCGGATGCTGACGCGGACGCGGATGCCGACGCGGACGCCGATGCTGACGCCGATGCCGACGCGGATGCGGACGCCGATGCGGATGCGGACGCCGATGCGGATGCGGATGCGGACGCCGATGCGGACGCGGATGCTGATGCCGACGCGGACGCCGATGCTGACGCCGATGCCGACGCGGATGCGGACGCCGATGCGGATGCGGATGCTGATGCCGACGCGGACGCCGATGCTGACGCGGATGCGGACGCCGATGCTGACGCCGATGCGGATGCGGATGCCGACGCGGATGCCGACGCGGACGCCGATGCTGACGCGGATGCCGATGCTGACGCCGATGCAGATGCTGACGCCGATGCCGACGCGGATGCGGACGCCGATGCGGATGCTGACGCGGACGCCGATGCTGACGCGGATGCGGATGCTGACGCCGACGCAGATGCTGACGCCGATGCTGATGCCGACGCGGATGCTGACGCGGACGCCGATGCTGATGCCGACGCGGACGCCGATGCGGATGCCGATGCGGACGCCGATGCTGATGCCGACGCGGATGCTGACGCCGATGCTGACGCCGATGCTGACGCCGATGCCGACGCGGATGCTGACGCCGATGCGGATGCGGACGCGGATGCTGACGCCGATGCGGACGCCGACGCCGATGCCGACGCGGATGCTGACGCCGATGCGGATGCGGACGCGGATGCCGATGCCGACGCGGATGCCGACGCGGATGCCGATATTGAGGCCTTCGACGACGTCGCGACGGCGGAGGTGAACATCCTCCCGGTCGAGGAGGACGTCGATCACGGCAGCGTGGGCTACCTGCTGGGAGCCGGCGTCTCGCTAGCCGAGCTGGATCTGCAGGCGACCGTTCTTGGTACGAACTCGCTGAACTTCGAGGTCGAAGAGGGGCATACGCAGGATCTCACCTTCACCTTCGACGCACTGGTTTCGGCAGACGTGCTCGGCGAGTACCAAGTGGTCGTCCAGAAGTGGGATGAGACCACCCAGTCCTGGACCACGATCGACGGCTCGGCTGAAGGCGGCACGATCCTCGAAATCGGCCTGTTGAGCGGCGGATCCTTCGGCGTCGAGCAGGAGTTGGACCCTGGCACCTATCGAGCATTCCTCACCTATGAGGGCGTGGGTCTTTCCGTTCTCAGCAGCCTGGAGGTGACCGGCACCGACTTCGACCACACCGAGATTGGCGGCTACGATCCCGAGCCGGTGAGCGGCAATGTCATCACTGACGTGAATGCAGAAGGCCAGGCTGACGACGTCAACCCGGGCACGATCGTGCAAAGCGTCAATGGTGTGTCTGTCGCCGAGGGGGGAACGCCCATCGAGGGCGAGCATGGCTCGCTCACCATCAATCCGGACGGCAGCTATACCTACACGCCTAACGCGGATGGTGAGGGCATCGGCCAGGTCGATCAGTTCGAATACACGCTGTTCGATCCGGAGACCGGCGAGACCTCTACGGCAACTCTCCATGTCCAGATCGACAGCGAGGGTCAGGGACTGGTCTGGAACGAGGCTGACCCGAGCCAGCCGGCGACCGTGCCGATATCGGCTACGAACGACACGGACACGGCCGGGATCGAGGTGGTCAACCAGGTGGCCACCACCGAAGTGGATAACGCAATCCAGTACACCAGTGGTCTACTCGGTGGCGAAGACGATTATAGTTTCACCATCGCCCCGGGCACCACCGCGGACATCACTTTCGATGTAAGTTCCAGCAGCATATTGGATCTCCTCACCAGCCTGGACTTCGCCCTCTATCAGATCGTAGACGGGGAAGAGGTGTTAATCTCCTCCGGCGAAGACGGCGGGTTAATCGACCTCGTCGGCATCAGCGGCAACGCGATTCAGGCCACTATCGACGGGCTCCCAGCTGGAGAGTATCGCCTCGAGGTAAGCAACTCTGGCCTAGGTCTCTTCCCGACCATCACGGCAGATGCGACCTTCGAGACGACCGACCTCGACTCCTTCGTCGCCGGTGCAATCGCCCCCGCCACGGGGAACGTGCTCGACGACGATACCCTGGTATCGAGCTTCACCGAACTGCTGGTGGAGAACGGCGGCACCTTCGTCGAGGTTGCGGAAGGCGGAACGACCGTCGTGGGCACGTATGGTCAGCTCACCATCAATCCCGATGGCAGCTATACCTACACGCCCAACGCCGACCTCGCCGCCATCGGCCAGACGGACACCTTCACCTACCAGCTCCTCCATCCGAACGGCGATGCGGTCACGGCGAACCTCGTGATCGAGATCCAGGAGACCGGGGCGGAGCCGATCGTGATGGCGGCCTCCAGCCTCTCCGCTGCGCCGGAGGAAGCAATCGCCGACGACACCGTTCCTCTCGGAGAGTTCGGTGGTGCCCTCGATGAACTCTGGGATGCGTTCCACCAGGTCTCGCCGATCGGCGACCTGCTGGACGAGATGAAGGAGACGCTCGAGCTCAAACTCGGCGACCTGCTCGAAGATCGCGAGAACGAGGGGGACTCCGACGCGCCGGACGAGCGTCCGCCCTCCCCGGACATCGAACTGCCCGACCTCGCCGAGCTCATCGTTCAGGAGCCGCTCGCGCTCGTGTCGCGCAACGAAGAGGAACAGACGCATCACTCGGCCTTGTGAGTGCCGGGTGCCTTCCGAGCGCCTTGCCGGGCTCCGCAAGGAGTCCGGCTCCTCTCGCGGCGACCCGTGCGGACGGGCCGCCCCCGAGACACAAAAGAACAGAGCGACAGGGATGCCGCGCAGTCTGAGGGGGAAGGGGTCTTTCGACTTACCGGTCGTGCTTACGGCTCTCTTCACATGCCTGCCGCTTGCCGCGTGCTCCGGTCCGATGAAATCGGAGCAGATGCTCCCGCCGCCGATCGCCTCGGCGCCGGCTGACGCGACGACGGGGTCGATGACCGAGCTGCCGCCGGCTGCCGCTCCGACAGCCGGCGCGCTCGCCTCTTCCTCGCCCGTCCCTGTCTTTGCCGAAGCCTCCACGACAAGGCTGCTCACGCCCGATGGCAAGCCGGTGACCGGCACGGCGACGAGGAGCCTCACGGCAGGAGCGCTGGGGCCGCACATCACGCTCGAGGCGGCGGTACGTCGCGCGGTGGATTGGCATCCGTCGGTCGACGAAGCGGTCGGCCGGGTCAACCAGCATGCCGAGCAGATCAATGTCGCCAAGGCCGGCTACTATCCGAAGGTCCGCGGCGGCATAAACTCGGGCTATGACAGCCAGCAACGCGACGCCTGGCAGCCCGAGTTCAATGTCACCGCCTCGCAGATGGTCTATGATTTCGGCAAGGTCGCGAGCTCGGTGGACGCCGAGGCCGCGAGCACCGAGGTCAGCCGCGCGGAGCTGCTGCTGGCGGTCGACACGCTGATACGCGAGACCGCCGTCGCGGTCGTCGAGATCCAGCGCAATTTCGAGCTGCGCCGCGTCGCCGAAGACCAGCTGAAAGGCGTCGAAGCGATCGCCGCCCTGGTGCTCCAGCGCAGCGACAAGGGGGCGAGCACCCGTTCCGACCAGATGCAGGCGGAGGCGCGCGTCGAGAGCGCGCAGGCCACCGTGCTGCAGATCAGCGCCGAGCTGAATCGCTGGATGGGCACGCTGGCGACCATGATCGGCAGCACCGGCCCGGTCATGCCGGTTTCCGAGATGCCGCCATGGCTCGCGCGGCAGTGCAATTCCGGCCAGCCCGACTGGACACAGGTGCCGAGCATGCTGCAGGCGGACGCGCGGCGGAAGGAAGCTGTCGCCCTGCTGGCCCGCAGCCGGGCCGACATCTTTCCCACCCTCTCCGTCGAGGCCGGCGCGGGATATGATTTCGGCGATCCGTCGGCGGAGGATTTCCAGTCGTCGAACAGACCGGAATACACGGTCGGCCTCAATGTCTCCGGCAATCTCTATGAAGGCGGGGCGACATTCTCGCGCGCGCGCTCGGCGAGCTACGCCCTGAGCGCGGCGGATGCCGCCCGCGCCACGGCGATGGTGGAGACAATGCGCCGCCTGAAGGAAGCGCGCGACCAGATCGGCAACCTGCAGACGCTGCTGACCTCGCTGTCGGCGCGCACGGTCATGATGAACGAGACGCGGAATCTCTACCGCAAGCAGTATCTCGACCTCGGCACGCGAACCCTGCTCGATCTGCTCAATGCCGAGCAGGAACTGCATGCCGCGCAATTCGATGCGGTGAACACCGCGCACGACCTGCGGCGGCTCAATATCGACTGCATGTACAATTCCGGCGCGAGCCGCACGGCGTTCGGACTCGCCGGCGCCATGGTGCGCGGCGCGCCGTTGCAGCCCTGAACATGGCGAACGACATGACCATGCCGATCAACGAGGCCACCATCGACGCAGGCAATAGCGAGCCGGCTCCATTCCAAATGGAGGCCTGGCTCGAAGCCCTGCGCCATATCGGCCAGCATTATCGGCTTTCCATGTCGGCGCAGTCGGCCCGCCAGGCGGCGCAATGGGATGCCCGCAGCAGCGAGCGCGAGAAGATCCGGACGCTCGCGCGCAAGGTTGGCCTGCGCGTCAAGTTCACCACGCCTCGGGAATTGAAGCTGTCGAGCTGGCATCTGCCGCTGATCGTACGCACGCAGGCCGGCGAGATCGCCGTCGTCACCGCGCTCGCCGCCTCCGGCGAGGTCAGCATCAGCTTCAGCGGCGATGGCGGGCTCGAATGGTCGCTGCCGCTCGACGAACTGATGGACGCGGTCGACCTCGTCGCCATAGCGCGCCCCGCCCGCGCCATCCCGGATGCCAGGGTCGATGCATATATTCGGCCCTATGACAGGCACTGGCTGCGGGACCTCGTGCTCCGCGACCTGCGTCCCTACGGCCACGTGATGCTGGCGTCGCTGATCGCCAACGTGCTCGGGCTCGCCGGCATCCTTTTCTCCATGCAGGTCTATGACCGGGTGGTGCCGGCGGAATCGTTCCCGACGCTCTATGTGCTGTTCAGCGGCGTGTTGCTCGCGATCGGGCTCGACTTCATGATGCGGCGGCTTCGCACGAGCATCATCGACATGCTCGGCAAGCGCGCCGACCTCCGGATGTCGGATCGCGTGTTCGGGCACGCACTGCGGATCCGCAACCGGGCACGCCCGGCCTCCACCGGCGCCTTCATCGCCCAGCTCCGCGACCTCGAGCAGGTGCGCGAATTGATGACCTCGACGACGGTCGCCGCGCTGGCGGACGTGCCGTTCTTCCTGCTGTTCCTCGTGCTGTTCTGGTACATTGGTGGCGTGCTGGTGCTGGTGCCGATCGGCGCCCTGATCCTGCTGGTGGCGCCGGGCTTCTTCGTGCAGGGCAAGCTGCGCAGCCACGCGAACGAGGCGATGCGCGAAGGCTCGCTGCGCAACGCCATGCTGGTCGAAGCCGTCCATGGCATGGAGGACATCAAGACGCTGCAGGCGGAGGAGCGGTTCCAGCAGCAATGGAACCACTTCAACCAGGTGACCGGCGAGGCGCAGCTGAAGCAGCGCGGCCTCACCAATTCGCTGAGCCTGTGGGCGCACAATGTGCAGACCGGCACTTATGCCCTCACCATCTTCGTCGGCGCGCCGATGGTCATTGCCGGCGACATCACCACGGGCGCTCTGGTCGCCTCTTCGGTGCTCGGCTCGCGCATGATCGCGCCGATGGCGAGCCTCTCCCAGATCATGAGCCGCACCCAGCAGGCCAAGGTCGCGATGCAGAGCCTCGACCGGCTGATGCAGATGCCGGTCGATCATCCGGAGACGGAAACCCGCATCCAGTGCTCGAAGATCGCCGGTCACTACCAGCTCAGATCGGCCGTGTTCCGCTATGGCGACGATGCTTCGCCACTCGCTCTCCAGGTGCGCGACCTGCGCATCCGCCCCGGCGAGAAGATCGCCGTCCTCGGCAAGAACGGCGCCGGCAAGTCGACCTTGCTACAGGCCCTCTCGGGGCTCCTCGAGCCGAGCTCGGGCGAGGTGCTGCTGGACAATATGACGCTCGCGCAAATCGATCCTGCCGATGTGCGCCGCGATGTCGGCCTGCTGACGCAGAATGCCCGCCTGTTCTACGGCACCATTCGCGACAATGTCACCCTCGGCTATCCGCAGGCTTCGGAGGAGGAGATCCTCGCGGCACTGACGATGGTCGGCGCCGACGAGTTCATCCGCAAGCTGCCTAAGGGGCTCGAGCACATCGTGCTGGAGGGCGGGCACGGCCTCTCCGGCGGGCAGCGCCAGTCGCTGCTGCTGGCGCGGCTGCTGATCCGCCAGCCCTCGGTGCTGCTGCTCGACGAGCCCACCGCCTCGATGGACGAGACCACGGAGCGGCTGTTCATCCGGCAGTTCCTCGGCTGGAGCGCCGGTCGCACCGTGATCATCGCGACGCATCGCATGCGCGTGCTGGAAATCGTCGATCGCCTGATGGTCATCGAGAACGGCCAGATCGCGCTCGACGATACCAAGGACAACGGCCTGAAGACGCTGCGGGGACTCGCCAACGTCACCACCGCGCGGCCTTCCTGAGACGAAGCGCCAGGCGCGAAGGGGGAGCGAACATGGCCTACACGTCCGCCGACGACAGGGATGGCTCGTCCTGGGTGTATGGCGATGCCGACGAAGTCCGGCTCACCCGCTCCACGCGCCTCGTCGGCGCTGCCTTCGGCGTTCTCGCCATCCTCGGCATCTGGTCGTATTTCGCGGTGCTCGACGAAGTCTCCAGCGGCTCGGGAAAGGTGGTCCCGACCATGCGGGAGCAGGTCATCCAGTCCCTGGAGGGCGGCATCCTCGCGAGTATCTATGTGCGCCAGGACGATGTGGTGGAGCCGGGCCAGATATTGGCGCAGCTCGATCCCACCCTCGCCGCGTCCGAGGTGGAGGAGAGCGCCGCCAAATACCGCGCGGCGCTGGCGAGCAGCGCGCGCCTGCAGGCCGAGGTGAACCGCACCGAGCTTACCTTTGCCAAGGAACTCGACGCCCATCCCGAGCTGAAGGCGGCGGAGACCGAGCTGTTCGAGGCGCGCCGCAAGAGCCTCGAAGAGTCGCTCAACTGGCTCGAAGAATCGCTGAAGACCGCGCAGGAGGAACTCGCCATCAGCCAGTCGCTCAAGGGGCTCGGCGCCGCCAGCAATGTGGAGGTGCTGCGGCTGCGCCGGCAGATGGTCGAGCTGGAGCTCAAGAAGGTGGAAGTGAGATCCCAATATCTCGTCCAGGCGCGGGAAGAACTCGCCAAGGCGAATGCCGATGTGAAGTCGCTGTCGCCGGTCGTGCACGGGCGAACGGACTCCCTCACGCGCACCACGGTGCGCTCGCCGGTGCGCGGCATCGTCAAGAATATCGAGGTCTCCACCGTTGGCGGCGTGCTGTCGCCAAATGGAAAGCTCATGGAGATCATCCCGCTCGACGAGCAATTGCTGATCGAGGCGCGCATGTCGCCGCGCGACATCGCCTTCATCCATCCGGACCAGCGCGCCACGGTGAAGATCACCGCCTATGACTATGCCGTCTATGGCGGGCTTGAAGGGCGCGTGGTGTCGATCTCGCCCGATACGATCCAGGACGAAGCCAAGCCGGAGATCCATTATTATCGCGTCTTCATCAAGACGCAGACCGACGCGCTTGTGAACAAGAAGGGGCAGCGTTTCCCGATCGTGCCGGGCATGATAGCGACCGTCGATATCCACACCGGCAGCAAGACGGTGCTGGACTATCTCATCAAACCGCTGAACCGGGCGGGCGAGGCGCTGCGGGAGAGGTGATCGCGACCATGCGGCTTCGGCTTCCCCGGCTGCTCAAATGGATCATCGTCTTCGTCTCGCTGCGCCTGACCTCGAGCGGCGCCGAGGGCGAGGAGCTGCGCCTCGGGCCGATCGAGAAGCCGGCTCCGCGCGAACTTGCGGTGCCGGTCGGCAGCCAGACGTTCAGCGTCTATGAAGCGCTGCATGGTGCCTACAGCTCACCCGAACAGTGCGCCATCGTGCCGAACGGCCTGTGGGCGGAGGCAGGCAGCGGCGGCGAATGCATCCGCTACTACGCGGCAGGCATCGAGCGCGAGGCCGCGCCGCAGCTGCTGGTCTATTTCAGCGGTGACGTCATCAACCGGACTTCGGCGGGCGTTCGCTTTGTCTCTCAGGCCTATTACGGGCGCTCGCCCGACAGCCTGCAGGCGGAGATGCAGGAGTGGTCGCGCGAGGCCGGCCAGCCGACCATCTATCTCGCACGCCCCGGCATGTCCGGCTCTTCCGGCAGCCACCTGAGGCGGCGCCTTCCGATCGAGATCGACCTGATGGATGCCGCGCTCGATCTGCTCAAGCAGCGCTTTCATACGACCAGCTTCATCCTCGTCGGCCATTCCGGAGGCGGCCATATCGTCGCTTCGCTGCTGAACCGCCGCAACGACATCGACGCTGCGATCATCTCGTCCGGTATGGTGTCAGTCCGGCAGGTCGTCGATTATTGGACGCGACGGCGAAAAGTTCCTGATTCGATGATCTATGACGTCGATCATTACTACGATCCGATTACCGAGATCGACAAGATCCGCAAAGATCCGCTGCCGCAGATCTATGTCATTTCTGACCCGGAAGACAGGAATGTGCCGTTCTACACTCAGCTTCGCTATGTCCGACTGTTGCGCGCGGCCGGGCTCAAGCCACACCACATTTATGCGCATGCTGGCGACGACAACCACCATTTGCTGTTCCGTAACGCCCGGACAGCGGCGGCGCTGATCGCGCGGAAGGCGAGCGCGAAGGAGATCAGACGCGCCCTCGACGAAATCGATCTCGAGAACCTGGAGTGAGGCAGCCGCGGCCGGTTAATCTGCTTCGGCGGGTGCGTAACGGTCCATGAGCATCGCCACCGTGCGATCCCTGTCGCTCTTGGTCGGCGCGCCCAATACGATGGCGATCCATCTTTTTTCCTGCCGCAGGGCCGAAAGCACGAGATGGTTGCCATGACCTTGCAAGGTGCCTGTCTTCAGCCCGTCGGCTCCGGGTAGCGTTCCCAAGAGCTGGTTGGTGTTGCGGTGAACCTTGCCCTTCCATTCGAAGTTACTGGTGGCGCAGAGCGACGCGACGTGGGGGTGCTGCGCATAAATATGCCTGGCTAGAACCAGCGTATCGCGCGCCGTGGTAGTCTGCCCGCGTCCAAGTCCGCTTGGCGACGAAATGTGCGTCCCGAGCATTCCAAGCTTCGTGCAACGCTCATTCAGGGCACGCGTAAAGCGTTCCACGGATCCGCTGTGCCACTCGGCGAGCGCGTTTGCCGCTTCGTTGGCGCTGACGACAGCGCAGGCACGCATCAAGACGTCGATGCTCACCCTCTCGCCTGCGTTGAAGCCCCACCAGCTGTTCACGCGCGCCGCCTTCGGGGAGATGACGATCTCCGTGCGGCGGGAGACGTCCTCCTCATTAAGCCGTTCCTCGACCAGGCAAAGCGTGAGCAGTTTCGTGATCGACGCGGGCGGGTGGGGCCTGGTGTCGCCGACAGAGAACACGATACGGTCTTCGCCGGTATCGTAGAGCAGCGCGCTCAGTTCAGGTGTTAGACTTGGGGTCGGCGCGGCACCTGCGGGGGAATCCGCTGCGCTTGGGCCCTCCCCGCTGGCGGCCGCCTTCTTGATCCAGTCGACCAGCTGGTGGATGCGGGTGCTGTGCGAGCCCTTGAACAGCACGATGTCGCCGTCGCGCAACTCTTCGCGCAGCACCCGCTTCAGATCGTCGAGGCTCGGCTGGTAGCTGCCTCGCCGCTTCGCCGGCAGCCTGTCCCAGAACTCGGCGTAGAGATCGCCGGTCACATGGACCCGATCGATCGGGCGCTCGCCGATGAAATCCGCGAGCTCGGCATGATGCTGCTTCTCGCTCGGCCCGAGCTCCGCCATCTGGCCGAGCACGGCGACCCGCCGGCGGCCGCCTTCTTCCTGGCCGAGGCGTTCGAGCGCGGCGCGCATGGAGCCCGGATTGGCGTTATAGGCGTCGTCGATCACGGTAAGGCGCCGGCCGTCGAGCTCGATCTCGAGCAGTTCGCCCCGCCCGGCGAGCGCCGAGAAGGTCTGCATCTGCTCGAGCGCCGGCTCCAGCGGCAAGCCGAGCGATGCAACCGCGGCGAGCACGGCGAGGCTGTTGAGCGCCATGTGCGTTCCGGCGGCGCCGATGCGGTATTGCACGCTGCGCCCCATGATGCTTGCGACCACAAGCTGCTCCGCGGGAATGTAGTCGACAAGCCGGACGTCGCTCTCCGCACCGGTTCCATAGTGGATGATCTTGAGTCGCCGGGCCTGCGCGGCGTCATGGACGGTCTGCCATTCCATCATGTCGCGGTTGAGCACCGCGACATCGCCGGGCGACATGCCCCGGAAGATCGCCGCCTTGGTCCGCGCCACGTCCGCGACCGTGCTGAGCGCGCCGAGATGAGCCGGCAATATATTGGTGAACAGCGCCACATGCGGCCGCGCCATGCGCGCGCTGCGGGCCATGTTCCCGATCGCGATCTCCAGCACGACATGGGGCATGTCCCGCGGGATGGAGGCGAGATTCCAGGCGACGCCATGCGGCAGGTTGGCATTGTGCGCGCTGCGCGCGACCGGCCCGAAGGCGGCGAGCGCGTGGGCGAGCATGGCGGTGGCGGTGGTCTTGCCGGCGCTGCCGGTGACCGCCAGCACCTTGCCGGTCATCCGGCTGCGGGCATAATCGCCCATTGCGAGGATCACCTCTCCCATCTCCGGCACGAGGAGCGTCGGAGCTCCGGGGACGGGCAGCGGATCGGCCTCGGTCACCATCACGCCGGCAATGGGGCTCTTCATGCGCTGCACGATCAGCGGCAGCACGCCCCGTCCGCCTTCGCCCTGGCGCACCGCGACCATGTGCCCGGGCTGCATCGCGGGGGCATAGATGCAGAGGCCCGTCGCCGACCAGCCTTCCGGCGGTGCCACGATCCAACTGCCGCCGGTCGCCTGTGCGAGCTCGGCCGCCGTCCAGCCGGGCGCGGCCGCTTCCGGGGTGGCCACGATGCTCGGCTCCGGAGCGGTGATGCGCTCGAACTCGGCACGGACATCGAGATATCCGAGATAAGCAGCGAGGCCCGAAAGATAATGCTCCACATCGTCGATGCGGACGCGAAAGCCGTGATGGCGGATGAAGAAGGAGCCGGCGATCCGTTCCGGCGCACGGAAATACATCGCCGTCTCCGGCCAGAAATGGCCGTTGAGCAGATAGTGGGCGCGGAATTCCAGCGCCTCGCGGAACTTCGGCAGATCGACGTCCGCCAGCAGATGCCGGCAGGCGGGAAGCGTGTCGATGCGGCTGAGCATCTGGCGCGCCGCCATCATCAGTTCGAGCAGCGTCGGGAAAGTGGTGATCCGGCTGAGCACGAAATCGAGATAGCCTTTGAAGTTCTCGATGCCGAAGCGGAAATAGCGCTCCTCCGGCCGGTAGAGCGTCAGCTCATTGACGCAATAGCTCAGCCAATGGTCGTGATGCCGCGCATAGTCGTTGGCGATGAAGTGCGCGAAGGCCTTTTCGACCGCAGCCAACCAGCGCGGATCGCGGGTGAGCCTGTAGAGGCGCATCAACCCGAAGGCGGCTTCGCCCTCATAATAGATGGTGCGATGAGGTGCCTTGACCGACAGGTCCGGGAAGTTCAGCACATGTGAGAAGGCGCCGCTCTTCGCGTCCTGCATGACGAGGATGCCGGAAGCGAGCTTCTCCAGAAGCGGCAGGAACTCGACCGTTCCGGCGACCTCGGAATATTTGGCGAGGGCGAGGACCGCGACGGCATTGCCGCCCAGCTTTATCTCGCCGCCGAGATCGACGAGGAAGGCGCCCTCGCGGCCGTCGGGCAGCGCGACCTCTCGGATCAGCGTTCCGAGATGCGCGAGGGCCCGGTCGATAGCCTGCTTCAGGCCGGCATCGCGGGTCACCTCCCACGCCTCGATCATGGCGTAGGTCGTGCTGGCGTGGCGCAGCGTGTTGTAGGTGTCGATGCGGCGGTCGAAACAGGGGTGATAGCCATAGACGAAGGAGCCATCGGCATTCACCTGGCGAGAGAGGTAGCGCGAGCCCTCATCGACGAGCGAGCGGACATCCTCATGCGTGAGGCGCTCGATCCGTCTGCGCCCCGCATCGAGGCCGGAGCCGTGGAGCTCGTGGATCGTGCCCTTCTCGTCGCAGAACAGGCCGCGGCTCGAGAGGACGAACACCTCCTTCTCGTCGGAGACGTCGATCGTCAGTTTGCGACCGAACCGGCGCGCGGCATAGACCATGACGTTCGGCTCGTTCAGCACCGCGTGCTCGATGGTGTTGCCGCCATAGAGCATGGCATTGGCGTTCAGTTCCTGCTCGAGGAAGGCGGTGCGGAATTCCGGATCGAAGGCGAGGCCGAGACGGAAATAATTGCGTTTCGTGCCGGCGAGGCAGGTCTTCAGCGTGGCGATGCTCATGGCCTCGACGCCCGTGGCCCAGTCGACGCGCAACCACCGTCCTTCGAGACGGCGCCGCGTCATGAGAAGGCGCACATCGGACGCGCCCTTCTGCCATGCCGCATCGAAGGAGGCGCCGGTGGCATGGACCACGTGCGCCCGCTCGGCCCCGTCGCTTACCGAAAAGAAGAGAGTGAACGCGGGGTATGGCACCGCCAATTTTGTCTGGAGTTTCGAAGCAACTTTCCTGACGCTATCGAGCCGCGTGCCGAAGTCCATCGAATGATCCCCCTCGTCTGACCCGCGGTGGGCGCCTTCATCTTTTCATTTGTGGCGCCAAGGCTAGCTGCCGAAGTTGCGCTTCCGGTTGCAGCGCAATTCTGGATGAAACCCAGAAAATCCGCTACGTCGAAGCGCAATAAAGCTGGGGAATGCCACGACGCCAGTGACCTCCTTGGAAGGAGCCGTTCCGCTGTTCTGCGTCGTCGCGATCCCGGCTGCTGCCCTCGCGCCTGGCAGCTCCACCGAGGCCGACCCTTGCATTCCGGCAAACTGCCGCTATTTTCATGGCAGATTGCCGCAAGAGGAATGCATGATGTCGATGGTCGTTGAGGAAGTTGCTCGCAAACTCGGCGGACAATCCGTACTGGGAAGCGTTGTGCGCTCTCAGGCCGACCTCGCATTGGCGGTGCGCCGGCGCCTGCCCCTGGCCGCTTTGAAAGGGCTATCGCTGGCCGGGCTCACCGACCAGGAAATCGAACGTTTCGTCATTCCGCAGCGAACGCGACGCCACCGGGCCGACAGGAATCAGCCGCTCACGGTTGAGGAATCCGATCGCGCCGTCCGTCTGGTACGGATCCAGACCGTTGCGGAAGAGACGTTCGGTACCAAGGAGAAGGCCAATAGCTGGCTTCGCCGCCAGCTTGCTGAACTCGGGGGCGAGACACCTCTCGACGTCGCCCAGACGGAGGCCGGCGCCCGCGTCATCGAGACCATTCTCGGCAAGATCGCCTGGGGTGCTGCCGCCTGATGATCCTCTGGCGTTTGTCGGGCCGGCCGCACGCGCAGGCGTTCGACGGCGGCTATGGCCTGCTCTTCGATGGTCGCTGGAATACCGTTGGACACGCAGTCACCTACTGCGCGACCTCACCGTCATTGTGCGTGCTGGAAAAGCTCGTTCACGTCGAGGATCCGGCTCTTCTGCCCGACCTCGTGATGATGCAATACGACGTGCCCGACGAACTCGGCATGGACGCCGTCGCGCTCGCCGAACTGCCGGCCGACTGGCGCCGTCAGGAAGCATTGACGCAGCAGCGTGGCGACGATTGGCACCGCTCCCTCAATGCGCCGTTGCTCCGCGTGCCGTCGGCCATCGTGCCGATCGACGGCTCGCCCGACGTCAATGTCCTGATCAATCATCGCCATCCCGCTGCCGGCAGAATCACGATCACTGCAGCCGATCCCTTCAGCCTTGATCCGCGCTTGTTCTCGGCCGGGGAATAGGCTGTCCCCGGCTTACTTCAGCCCTGCAAGCGAGCGTGCCTTGGCAACCGCCCGCATGCAGCCAGCTTCGTCTCCGGCCGCCTGCAGGTTTTGCGCCTCGTTCAGAGCTCCTGCGGGTCCCGAGACCGGCGCCTCGAGACCAGCGGCCGCCAGGGAGCCTGGCGTCGGTTCATGGGAGTCCTGCGCGGCGATAGACTGTTGCTGCGTTTGCGGCTGAGCGGTTTTCGGCTCCACTTGCTTCAGCTCTTGCTGCGTAGTCGCGATGGCCTCGACACACTTCTCCCAGCTCTGAGCCCGTGCGGGTATGCCGCCCAGCATCACCTCAACGCTGAGTAGAGCGCAGAATATGGCAAGCCTCGAAAAGACATATGAGGTTTTGCGTCCGGCTATCATTGCATGATTATCCCTGATGCCCGTCGTACGACCGAAATCCGCCAGCTTCGAACGCAACCCTAACCCGGATAGTCATCGATCTGAATAATTCAGTTGCTCGATCTCTTATTTTGGTTGATTTCGGGTAGATCGAACGATCGCCAGTCCGGCACTTCGGAGACGTCGGGGAATTCCGCCCCGAACGGGCGCGTGGCGTCGATGCCGACGGAAGACGAATAACCGCCGTCGGTATAGGGATCGAGCGGCGCTGCCGCCGTGCGGTCGACGACGAACACATCCTCGCGCGGCTTTACCCGGAACGACATCGCCCACTCGACTTCCGACGACCTGCGGATGTCGATGTCGGGATCCACGGCCACGACCCATTTCGGATGAAGGTTCGAGGCCATGGCCGCCAGGATCGCCTGCCGCGCTTCGCCCTCATAGCGCGGCGTCATAGCGATCACGAAATAGACCTGCACGCCGCCGGAACTGGTGATCGACAGGTCGGAAATGCTGGGGAACTGCGCCTGAAGCTGGCGCAGCATCGACGCCTCGAACGGGATCTGCTTCAGGACGTGATTTTCGGTGATCGGCTTGCCGGTCAGCAGGCCCTGGAAGATCGCATCCTTGCGGTGGGTGATCGCCGTGACCTTGGCGGTCGGCTTGGGCGAGACCGGCGTGTAGTAGCCGGTATATTCGCCGAGCGGGCCCTCGTCGCGCTGATCGTCTGCATCCACCACGAATTCGATGATGAATTCCGCATGCGCGGGCACCTTGAGCGTGCTGGTCACCGCCTTGGTTAGTTCGACCGGCGCGCCGCGCAATCCGCCAGCGACAAACCAGTCGTTCGTCGCATCGCCAGACTGAACCTGGCAGGAAAACGCCGTCATGGGATCGACGCCGATAACGATCGCCCCGTGCAGCGGAACCTTGCGCTGGATGGCCTTCGCCATGTTCTTGCCGAAGCGGTGGCTCGGTGCGGCCCACACTCCAAGCACTTTCGAATCGTGAAGCTGGAAACGGTAATTGCCGATGTCCGGAATGCCGGTGTCAGGATCTTCCGAGACCACGATCCCGGCGGTGATGTAGGGCCCGCCATCCTTGGGGCTGTAAGTCGGCACCGGGAGTTTGGTAAGGTCGACCTCGTCCCCGGTGAGCACGGTCTCCTGGCAGGGCGCCGGACCGGCAAAGTCGACTGGGCCGATGGGATTGTCGATGGCCTTGGTCACGCGCTCGTGGATGGTTTCGTCGGTCGCCTCGAAGGCGATCAGAGCACGTCTGCGATTGCCGTACAGACCTCCGACCAGTGGAAATACTGTGCCATTGTCCTTGAACATCAGCGCCGGCCCGTCGCACGCGCTAGTCTTGGCGAGAGCTTTGGCAACGTCATACTGCAAGGCAATGGGCCGTGTAATATCGACGAGTTCGCCGGATTCCCGTAGGGCCGAAAGGAAAGCTCGAAGGTCTTTGTAAGGCATGGTCCACCGTTCTTACCGCCCGCCGATCCGTGATTAATGCGCAGCTTTTCTTTCAAGGTAAAGACATCTCATCTTCGAGCCGCACTTCGCGACGGCGCCTCGGTAGGTCTGCCTCTCCTGGCGATCTACGCTTCGGGGCATGTTCACTTTGCCGTCTATGCGGCGTTCGGCGCGCTGACCTCGCTCTATGGTCATAGCAAGACCGTGCAGCGCCGCGTCGAGACGCAGGTCGTGGTTGGCGTCGCACTCGTCGCCACCCTCGCCCTCGCCGCGATCTCTTCCGCGGCACAAGGGCCGGAGTGGCTGCTACCCGTCCTCCTCGCGGTCGTGGTCGTGGCGGCAGGAACGCTCGGAACCGTCATGGGATGGGCATCGGCGCAGTGTTGTTTGCAAAGGAGCCCGGTCCGCTCGGGCTCATCATCATTATTGTACTATGTCAGGCTGTGGCGGAGCTTTTCATGGCCCGCAGCTACGGGGTTGCCCTTCTCTTCATCACGCCACTGGCAATCGGCATGAGCAATCTTGGCCGCAATCTGCCCTGGTCGCCGCCATTGCTCGAGCATCTGGTCGAGGCCGGGCTCGGAGCTGTGATTGCTCTCGCGGCGATCATGGTCGGCAATCCTCGCGAATCTCGCCGCACGGCGCATCGACAGCGAGGCGTAGAACGTGCGCTCGGTCGCTTTTGATAACAGTAGTTGTAGTCTTTCCCGTCTGCGCGACTGCTCTCGCCCGGGGCCGGGCCAAGGACGATTAACGATACAGTTTGTTCGCGGCTGGCCAGAGTACTTGCCTTGCGCGCATCATTCGGATCAGTATCTCGCCACCTAGAGGGAGGCCTAAATGGCTGGTGCACATTCACTGAAGCATGAAATTTTCATCTCGGCAGACGCAGAAAAAGTAAGAAAAGCGCTAAGCACCGCCGAGGGCCTCCGGGGTTGGAATACTCCGCAAGTTGAGGGAAGCGGCGAACTCGGAACGCTGTGGAATTTGAAATATTCTGGTCGGCCCGAATTTTCCTGGCGGGTCGACGAGGATAATCCGGAAGATATCCTATGGACCTGCACCAAGGGCCCGGGCGATGCCGTCGGCACCACGGCGACCTTCACCTTCGTCTCGACGCAGGATGGCCGGACCCAGGTCCGCGTCACCCATGGTGGCTGGCCTCATGACGAAGCCAACTTCATCAAATGCAACACCATATGGGGCGCGCTGATGGATCATCTGCGCGAATACGTCGAGTCCGGCGTGTCAGACCCGGCCTTTTCCTGAACTCGGCCCGGAGCCGTCCCACATGCCGTCCCAGCAGTCGCTTCTTGATTTCGTGCAGGCCATGGACGCCGCCGGATTTCTTGTCCGCATCACCGACGAAATCCGCGTTGACCAGATTCCCAAGACCCTCAAGGCCAATCCGACCAAGGCGGTGTTGATCGAGAAGATCAAGGACTGCAAGTTCTCGGTGCTCGCCAACGCCTATTCGAACCAGGCCGTGCTCGCCGCCATGGCGTTCCGCTACATGCCCGACCGCGACACCGTCATCAGCAAGAACTGCAACACCATCGTGCGAGGAAATTGACAATGGGGGATGTACCCCGGCGCATGGTGGTGGGAATCACCGGCGCCACCGGCATCGTCTACGGCGTGCGGCTGTTGAGGGCGCTTCGAGAGCTGAAGATCGAGAGCCACCTCGTGGTTTCGAAGGCGGGCGAGATGACGCGCGCCTACGAGACGGACATGTCCTCGGAAGAGCTGCGCAGCCTGGCGGATGTCGTCTACTCGCCGAGCGACATCGCCGCGCCGATTTCCAGCGGCTCGTTCCGAACCATGGGAATGATCGTGGCGCCATGCTCGGTGCGCAGCATGAGCGACATCGCGCATGGCGTGACCTCCGGTCTCATCAGCCGGGCGGCAGACGTCTGTCTAAAAGAGCGTCGTCGGCTCGTGCTGATGCTCCGGGAGACTCCCCTTCATGCCGGCCATCTGAAGAGCATGCTCGCGGTTACCGAAATGGGCGGCATCGTTGCGCCGCCCGTTCCGGCCTTCTATTCGCGTCCACAGTCGCTGGACGACATGGTCACGCACACGATCGGACGGGTCCTCGATCTGTTCGATCTGGACCTTAAGGCTTTTCCCCGCTGGGGAGAGGAGGACGAAGCACCAGCAGAAGAGTCGGCCTCGCTGACGGTTGCGCTGATGACAGGCCGATAGCTGCTGTTGGTGTCAGGGCGCAGGATCAAAGATCGGGCAAGACAAGCCCTGCCGCTGATCGAATGTTTCCCAGTCGAGAACGGGTCAGGGTGCCGGCAACCGCTCGATGGCCGGCACCAAGCAGCAGATTTCCGTGTGCTCTGACCGGCGCAAGGCGCCGGTCAGTCGATACGAGCCGCGGTTGGTGTCCCCACACGTCCGCTGGCTTCTCAAATCCTGATGTTCATGACCGAGATGGCATTAAGGCGAGCAAGCTTTTCGCGCGTCGTGTCGTCGATTGGCGCGGCGTCGAAGAAGCGGCCGGCTGTGGCCGAATCCTCGTACGGATAGTCGATGGAGAACAGAACCCTGTCGGTCCCGAGGGCAGAGAGAGCCGCAATCAACGGAACATTGTCGAACTGGCCGGACGTAGTCACGAACAGGTTCCGCTTCAGGTAAAATGAGGGCACCTCCTCAAGGGGGCGCTTGCCTATGATGAGTGCAGCGCGGCTGTCGAAGCGCCACAGATGATAGGGCATCGTCTCGCCCATATGCCCAAGGATGATCTTGAGCTTGGGGAAGCGGTCGAACACGCCCGAGAAGAGCAGCCGCAGAAAATGGGAGGACGTCTCGAAATTCCACTCCCAGGTCGGCTTTAGCAGCTCCGGCGCGCCCTCGAGCACATAAGGCAGCACGAAGGAATCTGTCGGGTGCAGGTAGAGCGGCACGTCGAGCGCCTGCATGCGATCCCAGAACGGGTCGTATCTCGGGTCATCCAGATAGACTCCGTGGGTGTGGCCATTGACCATCGAGCCGACAAAGCCGAGCTCGCTTACGCAACGCTCAAGCTCCGCGATCGCCGCCGGCACGTCCTGCATAGGCAGGTGGGCGAAACCGCGATATCGGGCCGGCTGCTTTTCGATCTCTGCGGCGAGCCTGTCATTGGCGTCGCGGGCAAGTCTCACAGCCACCGCCGGATCAGGCTCGGCCTGCACCCCGGGCCCGGAAATCGATAAAACCGCAATATCAACGCCGGCCGTGTCCATGGCCGTGAGCCTGCGTTCACCAAAGTCCATCATAAGCTGAGTAAGGTGGTCGGCGCTTTCCGCCGACAGTTTTGGCATCGCTGCCCGCATGTGGGGCTCGAGCCCCGGCGTGATGAAGTGCTCCTCAAGGGCGATTTTTTTCACGACGGCTCCACAGTGCTGGGCTAAGCTTTGGGAACTTACAGTGGCAGAAGATCGATGAGAAGTGGGCTCCTACGGGATGACCTGGACGCGTTTATTTCCTCTGGAAACTACTTCCCGGACTTCGCGGTGGACCGACGCTGATGGGAGCCAGCGGCGGAAGAGCTCTTCACGTATGCGCGTTTCGAGATCTGGCTTCATTATGACTGTTTCCCTTGTCGAGGAAAATTTTCCAACCTAATAATTCTCAAAGCAGTGTTTGGGGGGATAAAGTGGAAAAGCAGCCTGAGAATAAGCTTGTTGCGTCCCGCCGGGAGCTTTTCACTTCCGGTGCCGCTCTAGTAGGAGCTAGCCTGCTGCCGAAGATGGCAGAGGCGGGAAACATGCCTTCCCGGGCACCATCCCCCATCAAAGCACCCGACGCCCCACCCGGTGGCTATAACATCCTGTTCATCCTGGTGGATCAGGAGCACTTCTTCGACGCATGGCCGTTTCCGGTACCGGGCCGCGAATGGATCAAGGCCAACGGCATCACCTTCAACAATCATCAGGCCGCGTCCTGCGTCTGCTCGCCGGCCCGCTCGACGCTCTACACCGGGCAACACATTCCCCACACCGGTGTGTTCGACAACGCTAACGCCCTGTGGCAGCCGGACATGTCGACAGACGTGAAGACGGTAGGCCACCGCCTCGCCCAGCTCGGCTATCACGCCGCGTACCAGGGAAAGTGGCATCTCTCCATCAATCTCGATCAAGTGAGCGAAGCTATTGATGCGCCGTTCGCGCAATACCGCGAGATCATCGAAAGCTATGGCTTCGACGACTTTTTCGGCGTCGGCGACATCAATGACAGCACGCTCGGCGGCTATAATTACGATGACACGACCACGGCCTTCGTGACCCGCTGGCTGCGGACCAGAGGGCAGGAGCTGAAGGCTGCCGGAAAGCCCTGGTACCTCGCCGTCAACTTCGTCAATCCGCATGACGTGATGTACATCAATTCGGATCTGCCGGGGCAGACTGTGCAGGGCAAGCGGTCATCCATGCCCATCGCTCGCCCGCCGGCAAATGACCTGTACGCCGCGACCTGGGATGTGCCCCTGCCATCCACGCGCACACAGGCGTTCGACGCCCCCGGTCGCCCCAAGGCGCAGCATATCTATCAGGAAGTCATGGATTATCTTGTCGGCCAGTGGCCCGACGAGGATCGTCGCTGGAGAGTGCTTCAGAATTATTACTTCAATTGTATACGCGATTGCGATCTACAGGTTCATCGTGTGCTGGAGGCCATCAAGGCCAATGGCATGTCGGACGACACGATAATTGTGTTCACCGCCGACCACGGCGAGTTGGGCGGGCATCACCAGATGCGTGGCAAAGGCAACTCCACGTATCGCCAGCAAAACCACCTGCCGCTGATGATCGTCCACCCGGCTTATCCTGGCGGAGTTTCCTGCAACGCCGTGACCTCGCAGGTGGATCTGACCCCCACGATTCTCGCGCTTACCGGGGCGGCACCGGACAAGCTGAAGCAGGCCAAGGACGGCTTGCCCGGACATGATTTCTCAGCTCTGCTTACCACTCCCGGCGCCGCCGAGGCGGACACGTTGAGGCCGGGGGCGCTGTTTTGCTACAACATGCTGAGTTATCAGGATGCGCGGTGGGCCGCACATTTCGACGTGAAATCCGACAATTCGGTTCCGCTTGCCCAGCGCATCGCCGCCATGGAGAAGCAGCCGCCGGACTTCCATCTGCGCTGCGCCATCCGCAGCGTGTTCGATGGTCGCTATCGCTTTTCACGCTATTTCGCGCCGCAGGGCTTCAACACTCCCACCACATGGGAGGAGTTGACGAGCATGAACGATCTTGAGGTCTATGACCTGCAGAACGACCCGGACGAGGTGAATAATCTCGCGATGAAGGGAGAGGCATCGGGTGACCTCATCCTCTCTCTCAATGCCAAGCTGAACGGCCTGATCGCCGCCGAGGTGGGTGTGGACGATGGCAGCTTCCTGCCGTTCAAGGATGGCAAGTGGGTGTTTCCGCCCGCGAGCGAGCGATAGCTTTCCACATCCCCACGTTACGACAAGCGGAACGCTTGGACCGTCTGTAATCGATTGGCCGACACGATTGGAGCCCAACGTGCACCAAATAAAGCTCGAAGACGACATCGTGCAGATTGCTCTTCAACGGCGCGGCCGGCTCCGCTTGTTCGAGGACATCGACCCCAAGCGGACGGCCCATCTGGTGATTGATATGCAGGTCGGCTTCATGACCGCCGGAGCGCCAGCCGAGATCGCGCCGGCCGCGGCGATCATTCCGAACGTGAACAGGATAAGCGCAGCCTGTCGAAAGGCGGGCGCCCTCAATGTGCTCGTTCAGAACTCGATCAGCGAAGAGAGCAAGAACAGCTGGTCCAACTGGTTCGATTCGTTCTGGACGTCCGATAAGCGCGAGGGGATGTACTCGACTTTCATGGTCGGACAACCCGGCCACGCGCTACATCCGGATATCGACGTTGAATCCGGGGATATGCGCATCAATAAATTCAGATTTGGTGCCTTTGTCGACGGATCATCAGATCTCCACGAGCGCCTTCGTGCTCGTAATGTAGATACCGTCATCATAACCGGCTGCGCTACCAACATTTGCTGCGAGTCGACGGCGCGCGATGCGATGATGCTGAATTACAAGGTCTTGTTCGTATCGGATGGGACGGCGACACATACGGACTTCGAGCACAATATTACGTTGAACAATATGATGCTTACCTTCGCCGACGTCGTGTCGACAGATGACGTGGTCGCTCTGCTGAAGGTATAGTACGTCATCGAAACGCGCCTGGTTTGACAGGGCGCCGCTGCCGCCTCGGCATGATCGCATGAGCAGAACTCCTGCGATCGTGCCGGAGGCTTGCGCTCCCGGTGTCAGCGGTGCCGGCGCCCCCATCCGTCACGCTTTCGCGTGCTGACGCTGCCCCATCCGGTCAAACACCATGTAGGTTCCCTTGAACCAAGGCTCCCGGGAGATGCGTGCGCGCCATGGTGTTTCATGCGCCTTCTCGCGGGCCGGCGAGTTCAAAGCTTCTGCATCCGCAAGATAATGCAATGCGAGATGCGTGTAAGTCTCGGGAACGCCGTCCGCGACGCGGAGGCGTCGAACCATGAGCCACTTGGGCTCCTCCATCAGCAGGGGCACATGATCCTGCTCGTACCAGCCGTCGAAGTCCTCGGCGGCCTCCGCCGGCACGTTGAACGCGACGGCGTAAAGCACCGTGGCATCTACCTCGGAATCGACATTGCCCCTGGCGCGTACCGAGGTCTCATTCGCAAGATATCGGCTGAATCCGGTGACGTTCTTCAGCATCCACGCGCTTTGCTCGGACGGCTGGGTCTTGACCTTGGTGTAGGCCTCCGTGTCCATCGCGCCGAGATCGTCCATCTCGTACACAGCCAGATAACCGGCTCCTTCATGCCGACGATAGCGCTGCCCGCTGACGAAGCCGGGGCAGGCCATCCGCTCGGGAATGTGCACGGTGTCATACCAGGAGTTGAACTCCGCCTCAAAGTCAGGCCCCGGAGTCATTTCCGAGAACAGTATCGACTTGCCCTTACCCATCATCGCGGCACCCCAGCTTGATCGGTAGCACGACGTCGTACTAACCTCGCATTGTCAAGACAAGCACCACTATGACAGTAGGAAATCGCTTATATCATTCGGAACAATTGTCCCGAACCGTACTGTGACCTTGGCTGCGGGCACAACGACAAATAAATCCGGAATCTCGGTTGAACCGTTCCGCTTGATCTTTTCGCCTCGGGAATTGCGTTCACAGCCGCTCCACTCCGGAGGAGCATCCGGGCGATAATCGCCCGGTGAACCCAGCGCGGATGGTCGCCCGCCCGGTGCTCAGCCGTTCTGCATCACCACGGCCTTGGTCTGCAGATACTCGTCGACATGCTGCAGGCCGGATTCGCGGCCATATCCGCTGGCCTTGTAGCCGCCGAACGGGATGGTCGGATCCAGCAGGCCGTAGCAATTGACCCACACCGTGCCGGTGCGGATGGCCTTCGCCATGAAGTGGGCTTTCTTCACGCTGCCGGTCCACACCCCGCCTCCAAGTCCGAACGGCGTTGCATTGGCGAGCGCCGCGGCCTCCTGTGCCGTATCGAACGGGATCGCCGAAGCGACCGGGCCGAAAATCTCCTCCTGCGCGATGCGCATGCCGTTATCGACGCCGGACAGCACCGTCGGCGCGACGAAATACCCCTTGGCGAGGGCGCCCTCGGTGAGGCGCCCGCCGCCGGCCGTGGCGAGCGCGCCCTCACCGAGGCCGACATCGATATAGCCCGTCACCCGTGCCAGCTGCGCGGCGGAGACCAGCGGGCCGATCTGCGTCGCCGGATCGGCGCCGTTGCCGACGCGCAGCCCCTTGGCGAACTCGGAGAGACGGGCGACGAACTCGTCATAGATCGGGCGCTCGATCAGCAATCGCGTGCCGGCGCTGCAGATCTGGCCGCTATTGGCGAACACGCCCATGCCGGCGCCGGTGACCGCGTCATCGAGGTCGGCATCGGCAAAGACGATGTCCGGGGACTTGCCGCCGAGTTCCAGCATCACCCGCTTGATGTTCGACTTCGACGCCTCGATCACCTTGCGCCCGGTGGCGTCGGAACCGGTGAAGGCCACCTTGTCGACGTCCATATGCGCAGCGAGCGCGGCGCCTGCGACCTCGCCGCGGCCCGGCACGATATTGACCACCCCCGGCGGGATGCCGGCCTCGAGCGCCAGCCGGCCGAGCTGAAGCGCGGTCAGCGGCGCGTCCTCGGCGGGCTTAAGCACCATGGTGCAGCCGCTGGCGAGCACCGGCCCGATCTTCCAGATCGTCGAGGTCAGCGGCGCGTTCCACGGCGTGATCGCACCCACCACGCCGACAGGCTCCCGCAGCGTGTAGCTGAACACATTGCCCGGCAGCGAGTTCGGCAGGGTCTCGCCATGGATGCTGGTGCACATGCCGCCATAAAAGCGCAGCAGGCCAATCGCCCGCTGGCGCCGCGCGCGGGCGAAGCTGATCGGCGCACCCATGTCGAGGACGTCGAGCAGGCTGAGATCCTCGAAATGGTCCTCCACCAGATCGGCGAACTTCAACAGGCACGCCTGACGCTCGAAGGGTGTGAAGCGGCTCCACGGGCCGTCAAAGGCGCGGCGGGCGGCAGCGACGGCAAGGTCGATATCCTCCGCGCCGCCCTCGGCCACGAGGGCGAGCAGTTCGCCGGTTGCGGGATTGCGGGTTTCGAACACCTGGCCGGACAGGGCATCCACCTCACGCCCGTCGATCAGCAGCTTCTGCGTTCCGCCGATGCCGAGCGCCGGACGGCCTTGCAGGCTCAGTGTCGTGTTCATCGTGACATCTCTTTGTTTCGCGCCGCTCTCTGTCTCGCGTCGCCTCAGGCGAACAGCGGGCGCAGATGATCGTTCAGGAACACGCCGTCGGGATCGATCTCGCGGCGGATCCTCTTGAAGGCGTCATAGCGGGGGTAGATGCGCTCCAGCCGTACCGGCGTCATGAAGTGGTGCTTGCCCCAGTGCGGGCGCGCATCGTAGCGGTCGAGCAGTTCGTCGAAGTCCTGCAGCATCGCCCAGCTCGCATGTTCCATCGGGCCGGAAATCGAGAGCGCGTAGCCGTCGCGCTCGGCATAGGCGCTGAGATAGGTATCGTCGGCCTTCACCGGCCGGCATTCGACCGGGTATTTCGCGGTCGGGTATTTGGTCTGGAAGAGATCGCGCACCTCGGCGAACGCCTCCTCGAAGCGCGCGAACGGAACCGCATATTCGATCTCGCGGAAGTTCGGGATGTAGCTGTTCGGGAAGATGACCGAGCTGTGGTCGAACTGCTCGCCTTCCTTCAGGACCGGCGCCGCCTCGCCGACCGGCACCGCATTGTAGGTACGCATGTGGCAGAAATCGTGGTCGCGCGTGGCGGTCGACGGCACGTTGCCACCCGGCAGCTCGTAGAGATCCGCCGACTCCCGGATCGGCAGCCAGAAGAACCAGAATGTCCGGTTGTCGTTGAGGCGCCGGTGAAGCCCTCCCAGGCAATCCTCGACATCGGCATTCCACGATCTCTTGTGGATATTGTAGGACGGCACCGCCTGCAGGGTCAGCGATACCACCACGCCGAACATGCCGATCGAGCAACGGAAAGCGCGGAACAGCTCCCCGTCCTTCTCCGCCGACAGGTCGAGGAACTCCCCGTCGGCAGTGACGATGCGCGCCGCGATCATCTGGTTGGACATGCAGGGCAGGCTCACGCCGGCGCCGTGCGTGCCGGTCATGATCGCACCGATGGCGGTCTGCGTGTCGATGTCGCCCTGATTGTTGAGCGACATGCCCTGCGTGCGCAGATAGCGGCTGACCTCCCGGACCCGCATGCCGGGCTGGATCGTGACCTGCCGCTTCTCCTTGTCGACCGAGACGACCTGGCGGAAATCGTCGAAATCGATGTGCACGCCGGGCGTCGGCACCACCGCAGGATTGGAATGGCCCGCCCCGCTGGCCCGCACCGGCACGCCGAGCCTGCGCGCCTCCAGCACCGCTTGCCGCACCTCGCCCTCGGAGCGCGGACGCACCGTGTAGCGCGGGACGAAATACTGCTCGCCAAACCAGTTCCACCACAATCGGCCGGGCTCGAGTACAGTCGGTTCGCTCATCGAAGTCTCCGAAGCACGCGGCTTCAGGCCGCTTGTGTCGCGTTCAGCTCGGCATTGACGCGCGGCATCACGTCATTGGCCAGCAATTCCATGGAACGCCGCATGATCGCCTTGTCCGACCAGTCATGGGCCGTCATCATCAGCGTTCCGAACGGGCCGACCTCGTCCCTGAGGGCGAGCAGCTTGCGCGTCACCGTATCGGGGCTGCCATAGATCACGAAATTGTCGCGTACCATCTGGTGGGTGATGCTCTCCGGCGGGGTGTCGGGCCTGGGAGCCAGCAAACCGGGAGCCTTCATGCGGGAATAGACCTGGAACATGTAGTCGTAATACCAGTCATAGGCGCCGCCCGGCTTCTGCACATAGGCCTCGGCCCCCTTGTCGGTCTCGGCGACGAAGATGCTGCGGGCCACCCGCCACTTGCTCCCGTCCGCCACCTTGCCGAGCTTGCGGCACTCGTCGAGATAGGTCTCCCAATGGGTCTTAACGACCCACGACGCAACGAAGTTGGCGGAGATCGGCATCAGATCGAGCTGCGCGGCGACGCGCATCGAGCTGGAGTTCGGACTGCTGACGGAGATCGCCATCGGCGGATAGGGCTGCTGGAGCGGCTTCGGCAATGGACCGACGCCGAGATCCGGCCAGACATTCTCGGTGATCTTGATGTTCCAGAACTTGCCCTTGAAGTCATAGGGCGGATCACTGGTCCAGATCTTTTTTATGAGATCGATCGAGTCGAGCATCATGTCCTGGCGGTTGGCGCCTTCTAGACCGAGCACCTCGATGTCCGACCCCAGCGCCCCGGTGCCTATGCCGAAGATGAAGCGCCCCTTGGTGAGCTGGTCCACCAGCGCCACATGCGAGGCGAGCTGCGCCGGGTGATAGTAAGGCAAGGCGAGCACGCCGGTGCCGAGCTTTATCTGCTTGGTTCGCGATGCCATGAACGCAAGGAAGACGAGCGGGGAAGATATCTGCTCGATATCGGACGAATAGTGCTCCCCGACCCACGCCTCTTCAAATCCGAGTTCATCCGCGAGCGTAAACTGTTCGATGTCTTCATCGAGCGTCAGCGGGTAGGATCTGTTCATATTGTGCATCGGCATCATGAAGAGAGATAGTTTCATGATCTTCCTCGTGGCTTGAAAGAACTCCCGGTTCTTGATGGCAAGGGGCGTGCCACCGCCTCCGAACTCTTCGCACTCCACGACTTGCCGGGGATCACGGGGCCTTTGGCGCTCCGTTCGTCTCAGCCGAGAGACGGGCGTCTCATTTTTCACACCCATCGACGCCGGCTTGCGACACGAAAGGCGGTTTATCCCGCCCGCGCACCCTTTCCGGCTTCTGGCACGCCAGTTGCGCCAAGCCTGTTCGCCAACCGGCCGCCGTCATCCCGGCGGACGGGCGGTGCGTGAATGAGGACAGGACCATGGCGATCAGAAAAGCTGTTGCGGGAGTGTGCGATGACGGACGCTGATCTCTTCAAGCGGGGAATGCGCCGCCTGGCTTCCGGCGTGTCGATCGTCACCACGATCGATGAGACGACACCCCAGGGCTTTGTCGCGACCTCCGTGACTTCGGTGTGCGCCGCCCCGTCGCCCTCGCTGCTCGTCTGCGTCAATCGCGAAGTCTCCTCGCATGGCGCCATCCATCGCTCAGGGACGTTCTGCGTCAATCTTCTCTCGGAGACCGATGCCGAGCTCGCCCGCCTGTTCAGCTCCTCCGTCCATCGCGAGCGCCGCTTCGCGCAGTGCGAGTGGCGAGCCTTGACCACCGGTGCGCCAGCGCTCTCCGTCGCGCTCGCCAGCTTCGACTGCAAGGTGCAGACAGCGTTCGACGTGGAGAGCCACACCGTGTTCCTGGGCAAGGTGGTGGCGGTCGAGCTGTCGCACGACGCCATCCAGCCGCTGCTCTACGTGGACGGGCGCTTCGACGCGCTACGCTCCTTCGCCCCCTCGGCAGCGCTTACTTGAGCTTGGATCATCCGTCATGGCGACAATGAAGACCGGCCGCCGGGTTGCCGTGATCGGCGGCGGCGTCATCGGCGTGTGTGCCGCGAGCTGGTTGCTGCGCGACGGCCACGACGTCACCATCATCGAGCCCGGCGGCATCGGCATGGGCTCGTCCTACGGCAATGCCGGCTGCCTCAACGCCTCCTCGGTGGTGCCGATGTCGATGCCCGGCAACCTCGCCAAGGTGCCGGGCTGGCTGCTGGATCCGCTCGGGCCCTTGTCGATCCGCTGGAGCTATCTGCCGAAGATCGCGCCCTGGCTCCTTGCCTTCGCGCGGGCCGGCACGCCCGAGAAGGTGGCGCACCAGGCCGCGGCGCTGTGTCCGCTGCTGCAGGATTCCTTCGGTGCCTATGCCCCGCTGGTGCGGGACGCCAACGCCGGACACCTCGTGCGCCGCAACGGCCATCTCGTCGCCTATCGCACGAAGCAGGACTTCGCCGGCGATGCGCTCGGCTGGAAGCTGCGCCGCGACAACGGCATCGGCTTCGACCTGCTGGAGCGCGATGCGCTCTGGCAGCAGGAGCCCAGCCTCTCCCACGACTACGCGCTCGGCGTGTTCATCCCCGACAATGGCCACACCACGAACCCGAACCAATTGGTGCGCGCCCTCGCCGACGCCTTCCAGCGCGACGGCGGCAAGATCCTGGTCGCCGGCGCCCGGGGCTTTGCGCTCGCCGGCGAACGCCTCGTCGCCGTGGAGACCGATGCCGGCGACGTGCCCGCGGACGCTGCCGTCGTCGCCGCCGGTGCGCGCTCGCGGCCCTTCACGGTCGAACTCGGCGATGCCATCCCGCTCGATACCGAGCGTGGCTATCACGTCATCATCACGGATCCGGAGGCGGTGCCGCGCACCTCGATCCTCGATGCCGCCGGCAAGTTCGTGGCGACGCCGATGGATATGGGGCTGCGCCTCGCCGGCACGGTGGAGTTCGCCGGGCTCGATGCCGACCCCGACTGGCGCCGCGCCCGCAAGCTGCTCACGCTTGGGCAGCGGCTGTTTCCCGCCTTGCGGGACGCCTATGTCGAGGAGCGTCTGTCACTGTGGATGGGATTCCGCCCCAGCATGCCGGATTCGCTCCCCGTGATCGGTCCCTCGCGCCGCAGCCGCGACGTGGTCTACGCCTTCGGCCATGGCCATGTCGGGCTCGCTGCGGGCGCGACCACCGGACGGGCGGTCGCCGACATCGTTGCCGGGCGGCCGTCCGAGCTGCCGCTGCACGCGTTCAGTCCGACCCGCTTCAAATGACCGATCAGGATACTGAATGACCAGCCACGACTACATCGTCATCGGCGCCGGCTCGTCGGGATCGGTTGTCGCCGCGCGCCTCTCGGAGGACCCGCGGACAAGCGTGCTGCTGATCGAGGCCGGCGGCTCGGACCGCAGTCTGAACATTCAGATGCCGGCGGCGAGCTACCTGAAGGCCATCGCCAATGCCCGCTTCGACTGGCGCTTCAAGGCTGATGCGGACCCGACCCGCCACGGGCGGCGCGATTACATGCCGCGCGGCAAGGTCCTGGGCGGATCGAGCTCGATCAACGGCATGGTCTATCTGCGCGGCCAGCCCGAGGATTTCGACGCCTGGGAGGCGCTCGGCAATCGCGGGTGGGGTTTCGCCGACGTGCTGCCCTATTTCCGCAAGGCGGAGAACAATGAGAACGGCGCCGACGACCTCCACGGTGCCGGCGGTCCACTCTTCGTCTCGAATCTGCGCGTCACGCATCCGGTGTCGGACGCCTTCGTCCGGGCGGGGGTGAAGGCCGGCCTGCCGCTCAAGTCCGATCTGAACCGCCCGCCGCAAGAGGGGGTCGGCTTCATCCAGGCGACGCAGGTGCGCGGGCGGCGTTGCAGCGCGGCGCGGGCCTATCTCTGGCCGGCGATGGGTCGCCGCAATCTGCGCATTCTCAGCAACGCGCATGTACGGCGGGTGCTGTTCGACGGTACGCGCGCCAGCGGCGTCGAGTATGAGCGCAGCGGACAGCGCGAGAGCGCCGTGGCCGGCAAGGCGGTCATCGTCTGCGCCGGCGCGCTGGCGTCACCGCAGATCCTCATGTTGTCGGGTGTCGGATCGGGGGCGCATCTGCGCGAGATGGGCGTAGAGGTGGTATGCGACCTTCCGGGCGTGGGCGCGAACTTCCACGATCATCCCGGAACCTGCCACATCGCCTGGGTGAACACGCCGACCTACAATGTGCAGACCGGCCTGCCCCGGATCCTCTGGTTCGGCGCCCGCTGGCTGCTGACCGGCCGTGGGCCGGCCTCCACCCCCGACACCCATGCGCTGGGTTTCATCAAGTCGCGCCCGGATCTCGAGCGCTGCGATATCGAATACCACTTCACCCCGGTCGGCTACGACCTGACCGAGGACGGCCCGATCCTGTTCGACAAGCCCGCTGTCACCGCGCTCGCCAATGTGCACCGCCCGCATTCGCGCGGCGTAGTCCGGCTGAAGAGCGCGGACCATCGCGAGCAGCCGCTCATCCAACCCAATCTGTTCGATGACGAACGCGATCTCGACACGCTGGTGATCGGCGCGAAATTCCTGCGCACCCTCTTCGAGACCGATCCGCTGTCGCGCTTCGTCACAAGCGAATTCAAGCCGGGGCCGGACGTGTGTACGGATGAGGATTGGCGCTCCTATGTGCGCGAAAGCGGCATCGGCTTCTATCATCCGGCAGGCACCTGCAAGATGGGGCGCGACCCGCAGGCGGTCGTCGACGAACGCCTCAAGGTGCACGGCGTCGAAGGCCTCTATGTCGCCGACGCCTCGATCATGCCGCAGATCGTCAGCGCCAATCTCAACGCCAACTGCATCATGATCGGTGAGCGCTGCGCGGATTTTGTGAAATCCGCCGGGTGAATCGGGCAGGCTTCCAGACAGGCCGGAAGCGGACCGATTTACGCGACAAATCGGCTCCCTATCACCGAACCCGGCGTGAAACGGCTGGTCTTTCCCGCGAGACCGGCCGATCCTGCCCAACTTGACGGCAGGCCTAAAATTCGCACAAAATTCGAGGGGCTCACTGTCTAGATCTGGGAAAGCCGATGCCTGACGGAAAGGGTACGCAACTGCCCGCCCCGGCGCCGCACAGCGGTTCGCCCGTCAGCGTATTCGCGAGCGACCCCGCCAATCTGGAGGCGTCGTGGCGCCGCTGCGTCGATCGCTACCGCTTCGATCCCAGCGCCAAGCAGCGCATCGTCGTGCTCACCTCGAAGGAACTGCGCGAACATTGCGAGCCCGTCGAGCAGACCCTGTCAGCGGCGGAAGAGGAACTGGACTATATAGGGGGGCCGCTGTCCGACGTTGGCTTCATCGCCAGCGTGTCGAACATGGCGGGCCTGATCCTCCACTACCGCACCGATCCCGACAGCAATGTCGACATTGAACGCGCGGGTTCGCTATGGGGCGAAGGCATTGCCGGCACCAATGGCGTCGGCACCTGCATCATCGAACGCCGGCCGACCGACGTGCAGGGCACCCAGCACTTCTTCCGCGACTTTGCCGCGCTGTCCTGCACCTCCGCTCCCATTCTCTCGCCGGATTCCGGGATGATCGGCGTGCTGAATTTCGCAACTGCCAATCCCGACGTCGATCCGTCCACTTTCCGGCTCGCTTCCGGCCTGGTGCGCCGCGTCGCCGAGCGACTCAGCAACCGGCTGTTCCGCATGGCGTTCAGGGACGGGATCATTCTGTCCGGGCGCCTGGGCACCCAGGGACCGGTGCTGTTCGCGCTGGATCGGGATCACTTCGTCGTCGGCGCCAACCATGCCGCGCGCAACTGGCTCAACTGGCAGGACGGCGCCTTGCGTCCGGCCGATCTGTGGTCGATCTTCGATCGCGATCCCGACACGCTCTCGCGCGTCGCTGCTTGCGGCGGCACCATCAGCCTGCGTCGCGCCGGTCGCGACAATCTGTTCGCCATCGAGGCGCCGAGCGGCATTGCGCCCGCTCCGCAACGCACTGCCAAGCCATCGACCGCCACGTCCACCGTCAGGACGGCCGTGCGCCCGCACGCCACGCGCACCGACGCGCCGCCGAGCGTCGAGGAATGCGTCGGCAGCACCGCCGCTGCCCAGACCCAGTTCAGGCTGCTGAAGCGCGTCTATGGCCGCGGCCTTCCGGTGCTCATCCTCGGCGAGACCGGAACCGGCAAGGACACGCTGGCAAGGGCTTTGCACCAGGAGGGTGGCCGCGCCGACCGCCCCTACGTCGCCTTCAATTGCGCGGCGGTTCCCGAGACGCTGATCGACAGCGAATTGTTCGGCTACAGCGTCGGCGCCTTCACCGGCGCGCGCCGCGAGGGCAGCCCCGGGCGGCTGATCGAAGCCGACCGCGGCACACTGTTCCTGGACGAGATCGGCGACATGCCGCTGGTGCTGCAGACCCGCCTGCTGCGCGTGCTCGAATCCGGCGAGGTGAGCCCGCTCGGCTCCGGCAAGACCCGCACCATCGACGTACAGATCATCGCCGCCACCAACCAGAACCTCAAGACGCGGGTCGCCGAGGGACTGTTCCGCGAGGATCTTTATTACCGCCTGGCCGGCGTGGTCATCCAGCTCCAGCCGCTCAGGCAGCGCGAGGACTTCACCCAGCTGGCGCGGCGGATGCTGGACCGCGTCGCCGGCAGCGAGGACGTCAGGCTCTCCGACGAAGCGCTCGCCCGCCTCGCCCGGCACCGCTGGCCCGGCAATGCGCGCGAGCTCAAATTCGTCCTCCAGCGCGCCGCCCAAATCTGCGAGGGCGGCTGGATCCGGCCCGAGGACCTGATGCTCGACGAGCAGATGCCCGGGGACGGGATGGCGCGAACGTCCGCACCCGCGATTGCGGACCCTGCCCCGCAACCGGCAACGACGGCGCGCGCGAGCATCCACGCCGCCGAACGCACCGCCATCGCCGATGCGCTGGCGAGATGCGCTGGCGACGTGATGAAGACGGCCGATGCGCTGAAGATCAGCCGTGCCACGCTCTATCGCAAAATGCGCCAGCACAGTCTGCGGCCGCAGCGCTACGTCAATTACGGCGACCTGCACTGACACCGACGCACGGCCCTTGATAATTTGCTCCTGCGCAGCGCCGAGCCCGCGACGGCAGCTCCCGGCCGGGCCGGACATTCCGCCGCCGCGCCGCGCTCACCGTCCCGCTCTTCTCAATCGCGCCCGACCCGTTTCGCGGGCGTCGCAAGAGTGAGACAAGTGTCTCCCGCAGCCCGGCGCACGGCTCCGGTTCTCGCCTCGCACGCCGTCGTGCCGCGATCGCACGGCGACCTGAAGCGGACCGAATAAAGCGGCTCGAATCAATCGCTTGAACGCACCGTCTTGCCGGACCTGCCGGGTGCTCGCATCGTGGCGGCGCCTGGTGCCCGGGCCGGCCGCGTCCCTGGCATGGCATGGCACGCCGCTTGCCGACCACCAAAGCCGGTCCGCGGGTCACCCAACCCGCCAGAAAACAATGCGAGGGGAACATGTCTGGTCACGATGTCCTGCCGGCGGTGAACCGCCGCCATCTGCTGAAGGGCGCCGTTGGCGCCTCCGCTGCGCTGTGCTCGCCGGCCATAATCCGCAAGGCTTGGGCGGCGGAGACCATCACACTCCTGACCTGGGAGACCTATCACGACGACCCCTGGATCGAGGAATGGGGCAAGGCCAACAACACGCAGGTAAAGGCGGTGCGCATCGGCTCGGTCGACGAACTGTTCTCCCAGCCCTTCTCCGGCGCGGTGAAGCCGGACATCATGTACATCGAGACCGGCTCGCTGCCGCGCTTCAAGGCCGCCGGCCTGATCACCGATATCGACGTCTCCAAGGTGCCGAACGCCGCAAACATCACCTCCCAGCTCGACTGGAAGAAGTTCACCAATGTCGGCGGCAGCACAGTCGCGATCCCCTATAATTGGGGAACCCAGCCATTGATGTTCAACGCCGACGTGGTGCCGGAGCCGAACACCTGGGCCGCCCTGTGGGACAAGACCTATGCGGGCAAGGTCAACATGTTCGACGACTGCACGATCACCTTTCCGATGATCGCGCTCCATGTCGGCGCCAAGGACCCGTTTAATCTGAGCGAGGCCGAGTTCGCCAAGTGCGAGGAGGCGCTGCGCGCGCTGCGCCGCCAAGTGCGCGTGATCGCGCGCGGCTTCGACGACGCCTCCACCATCTATGCCGCCGGCGACGCCGTCATCGGCTATTGCCAGAATGTTGCGGTGGTGACCTCGCTCCAGGGCAAGGGCAAGAACTTCAAATACACCTTGCCGAAGGAGGGTACGCCGACCTGGATCGACTGCGCCGGCATCTCCAAGCAGGGCAATCGGCCGATCGTCTACAAGTTCATCAACGACAATCTCAGCAGCCAGTGGCAGGCCCGCTTCATCAAGGTGTCGACCAATAATGGCGTCCTCTCGCCGAGCGCCGCCAAGCAGGCCGGCCTCACCGACGACGTGCTGACGATCACCAACATCCCCGATACCGAGGCCCCCGGCTTCTGGGACAAGCTCGTGGTCTACCAGAAGCCGGAGGATTTGGATCGGCGCCTGCAGATCTGGAACGACTTCAAGGCCGGCACCCTCTGACGGCACAGGGACGCTGCATGATGACCATGGACAACCCCGCGAGCATCCTGGCGATCGAGAGTGTCAACAAGACCTATCCCGGCGGCACCAAGCCGGCGCTCGATCGCGTCTCGTTCCGTGTCGCGCCCGGCGAGTTCTTTTCCATCCTGGGGCCGAGCGGATCGGGCAAGACCACGATCTTGAGGATGATCGCGGGGTTCGAGACGCCGGATCGCGGCCGCATCCTGATGGATGGCGCCGATATCACCGAGGTTCCTCCGAACCGACGCGATGTCCGCACCGTGTTTCAGAGCTATGCGCTGTTCCCGCATCTCACCGTGCAGGACAACGTCGAATATTCGCTGCGCATGCAGGGTGAGGCCAGGGCCGGGCGCCGCCGCAAGGCCGGCGAGGCGCTCGAAATGGTCGACATGCTTTCCTACACCGCCCGGCTGCCGCATCAATTGTCCGGCGGCCAGCGCCAACGCGTGGCGCTGGCCCGGGCCATCGTATGCCGCCCGAAGATCCTGCTGCTGGACGAGCCGCTCGGCGCGCTCGATCTGAAGCTGCGCCAGCAGATGCAGCACACGCTGGTGTCGCTGCAGAAGGAGCTCGGCATCGCCTTCATCTATGTCACGCACGACCAGGGTGAGGCGTTGTCCATGTCGAACCGCATCGCGGTCATGCGCGAGGGACGCATCGCCCAGCTCGGCACCGCGCAGGATCTCTATTTCGCGCCGACCTCGGAATTCGTGGCGCAGTTCGTCGGCCGCTCCAACCTGATGCCGATCCTGTTCGAACAGGCCGACGGCCGGCTGGTCGCGAACATTGCCGGCGAGAGCTTCCCGGATCTCGTCGGGCCGAAGCAGGGACCGGCGCGCCTCGCCTTGCGCTTCGAGGCGGTGACCATCGTGCCGGAGGCCGAGGCCCAGGAGCCCGGCGGGCTCACGGGCGTCGTCGAGGACGTGCTGTTCCTCGGCACCAATTTCGAGGTCAATGTGCGGGTCGGCGGACTGAACGTCATCGCCAGCGTGCCTGCCGCGCGCGAGGGGGGCTTCCGCGCCGGCCAGCCGGTGCGCCTGCATCTCGATCTCACCAATGCGCGGGTTTTCAATGACTGACGCGGTCGCGGACGGAGCGGTGAGCCTCGGCACGGTGAAACGCAGCAGGCGGCCCCTCGTCGACCGGCTGCGCGGCACGCCGATCTATGTCTGGCTGCTCCTGATCGTGCTGGTGCCGAACGCGCTGCTGATCGGAACCAGCTTCCTGAAGATCTCGCAGGGCTTCGTGGTGCTGGAACCCTCATTGGTGAACTATACGCGCCTGTATAATTCATCCGGCTTCTGGGCGCTGCTGCTGCGTACGCTGCGCTTCAGCTTCCTGGCCTGCGTGGTGGGGGCGCTCATCGCCTATCCGCTCGCCTATTACGTCGCTCGCGTGGTGCGGCGGAACAAGGCGATCTTCGTCGTCCTCATCATCATCCCGCTCTGGATCAGCCTGCTGATGCGGGTCTTCGCCTGGCGGCTGATCCTCGGCCAGTCGGGCTTGCTCAACTCGTTCCTGGTGTCGAGCGGCGTTCTCGACCGGCCATCCGAGGCCTTTCTCTATACGCCGGCCTCGGTCATCCTCGTCTTCGCCTATATTTCCATTCCCTTCATCTTTATTTCTTGCCTCAGCGCCTTCGAGAAGATACCGCAGGCGCTGTTCGAGGCCTCCCAGGATGCCGGCGCCTCCGCGCTCCAGACCTTCCGGCACGTGGTGTGGCCGCTCACTCGGCGGGGCCTCGCCATCGGCTTCTCGCTCGCATTTCTCGTCACCGTTGGGGACTATGTGACGCCATCCATGGTCGGCGGCATCGACGGCACCACCATCGGCGTCGTGATCTCCTCGCAGTTCGGCATGGCGAACAACTGGCCCTATGGCTCCGCCCTCGCCATCGTGCTCATCCTCAGCGTCGGCGCGGTCATCGGCGTGGTGATGTGGCTGTGCCCGACGCGCGGCATCCTGCAGGGCGACGAGGGCGTGAACACCGCGCCCACGCATGTTGGAACCGCCGCCCGGATCGGACGCGTCGGCGGCACGCTGGGGTCCATCGCCGCGATCGCCTTTCTCTATGCGCCGCTGATCCTGATGATGATCTTCTCGTTCGGTGCCTCGGAGCTGCAGGCGTTCCCGATCGAGGAATTCAGCCTGCGCTGGTATCAGGACGTCGTCACCAATGCGAGCCTGCTCGCCGCCGCCCGTCGCTCGCTGATCGTCGGGTTCTGCGTGGTGGCGTTCTCGACCCTCATAGGCACAAGTTTCGCGCTGCTCCTGCACTACGGCCGGATCAAGGGCGCGCGCTTCTGCGAGTTCGCGCTCGCCTTGCCGCTGGCCACGCCGGGCGTCGTGCTCGGCATCGTCATGGTGCTCGGCACTGAGCTCGCCTCCATTCCATCGGGCCTTCTGAGGACGATCATCGGGCAGTCGAGCTTCGTCATGCCAGTGACGATGATGCTGGTGCTGGCGCGCCTGCGCCAGCTCGATCCCTCGCTGATGGAAGCCTCGCTCGACCTCGGCGCCGACAAATGGCGCAGCTTCATTCATGTCCTGCTGCCGCTGATCCGAAGCGCGATCATCGGCGGCGCCCTGCTCGGCCTGACATTGTCGGCCGACGACGTGATGGTGACGCTGTTCCTGACCGGGTCGGAGCAGACCTTGCCGATCTGGGTGTTTAACCAGATGCGCTTCGGCTTCACCCCAACGGTCAATGCACTGTTCACGCTACTGGCGATCGCCTGCCTCGCCATCGTGCTGATCTCGGCGCGCATGGGGCGGAAGGCGGCAAGCGCGGCATGAGAAGCGCCCCGTCGCAAGAGCAGCATCGAATAAACTCAGCCCTCCCCTGCCGTCCCGTCCACCATGGCGAGCAGGGCGCCGGCGGCGCGGCTGAGGACGCGGTTGCTATGCCGGAGGACGTGGAACTCGCGCTCCGGCAGGTGGAAGTGCACCTGGCACAGCAGGCCGGCCTCGATGCTCGAAGCGGCGACCGAGGCGGAGAGCGCGGTGGCGCCCATTCCAGCCTCGACGGCGGCCCGCACCGCCTCGTTCGAGGGCAATTCCAGCGCAATCCTGAGCGCCCGGTCCTGCGCGCAGGCCACGCGCATCGCATCCTCGAACGCGGAACGGGTGCCGGACCCGGGCTCGCGCAGCACCCACTCCGCCTCCATCAACTCGGAAACGGTGACATCCTTGCGCTCCGCCCATGGGTGTTCGGGGGATACCACGATGATGAGTTGGTCGCGTGCTACCGGCACGCTGGCGAAATGCGTCTTCTCGACGGCGCCTTCGACGAAGCCGAGCTCCGCCGTGCCGCTCTCCACCGCCGCCGCGACCTGGGCGGTGTTGCCGACCGTCAGGCGGATGCTGATCTGCGGATGCCTCCGGCGGAACGCCACGAGGTGCCGGGGCAGCCAGTAGCTGGCGATCGTCTGGCTCGCCTGGACGACGAGCGTTCCACGCTGCAGCGTGCCGAATTCGCTCAAGGCGAGCTCGGCGCGCTCGACCCGCGCGAGCACCGCGCGCGCTTCCGCCAGGAAGGCCTCGCCCGCCTCCGTCAATTCGATCCGGCGGCCGATGCGGTCGAACAGCTTGGTGTCGTGCCGTGCCTCCAGCGTCGCGATGGCGTGGCTCGCCGCGGACTGAGCGAGATTGAGGGCGCGCGCCGCCTTGGTGACGTGCTGGCGTTCGGCCACGGCGATGAAGATGCGAAGCTGTTCGAGGGTCATGGCTCGCTCGACAAAGCATAATCTCTCTACGAGATTATAGAGCCTGTCGATTGCTTGCGCGGCGATTGATTGCGGGTCCCATCCGGATTAGCGTCGCGGCGATGCTCCTCGGGGCCGGACTGCGCCTTGCGGCATTCCGCGAAGACGCGCGCGGTGCAGCCTGCGCAAGCGGCGCGATCAAGATGCTCATAGATCCGGGCGACCGCTTCGGCCTTCGAGCCGAATACGTGGTCGGCGCCCAGACGGGCATCGAAACCCGTCTTGCTCCATAATTGCCGCACCGCGTGGCGGGGCCGGTGGAAATACACATCGCCGCCCACCGCGCGGCGGGCGGCAAGCTCCTGTTCCCAGACCTCGGCACCGGCGAAATCGATGAAGTTCATGCTCTTGACCATCACCAGCAGGTGCTTCTGGGCGGTGCCGTGGCGCATGCCGTGCAGCCGCCGCGACACATAGCCGGCGGCGCCGAAATAGATCGATCCCTCGATGCGGACCAGCTTCAGCTGCGGGCATTCCGGTCCGGCCTGTTCCAGCTCCTCCACCGGCGTGAAGGTCCGGCTCGGCGAGGCCGGATCGGGCAGCAGGGTGCGCACCGCCGGATGCGCGGTGCGGTTGAGATAGATGAGCAGCGACAGGCCGCTGCCGATGAGGATCGCCTCCTGGAACGGCAGGAACAGCATGCCGCCAAAGGTGACGAGCGCGACACCGAGATCGCTGCGGCTGACCCGCGCCAGCCGTACGAAGCCGCGGGCATCGATCAGCCCATAGGCGATGTAGATAAGCAGCGCCGCGATCGCCGGCATCGGCAGTCGCTCGAGCAGCGGCCGAGTGGCGTAGGCGAGCCCGACCAGGAGCACCGCCGACAGCACCGCGGCGAGCGGCGTCCGGGCGCCGGCGACGAAGTTCGGCAGCGAGCGGTTCAGCGAGCCGCAGGAGACGTAGGACGAAAAGAAGCTGCCGACGATGTTGGACAGCCCCTGGCCGACGAACTCGCGGTCGATATCGAGATGCTGGCCGGAGCGGTGCGCGATCGCCTTGGCGATCGAGACCGACTGGCCGAGCGCCACGATCGAGAGCGCACCGGCGATCGACACCAGTTGCGGCAGCATCGAGGGCGACGCCCACGGCACCGAGAAGGGCGGCAATACCGAGGGGATCGTGCCGATGCGCATCACCTGCGGCCATGCCGGCCACATGGCGAGCACTTCGCTCACCATGAAGCCGGCCATGAGGCCGATCAGCATGAAGGGCAGCCGGCGAGAAATCCGGGCGGTCGCCACCGTCACGCCAAGCGTGCAGGCGCCGACGATCGCTGCGCTGGCATTGAGCTTGCCGATCTCCGCGGCGAGCCCGGCTATCACGCTGAGCGCCCCGCTGCGGCCGGGCAGCGTCAGGCCCAGCAGGTCCGGCACGGCATAGAGCCCAATCAGGATCGCCGCGCCGCCGATGAAGCCGGTCAGCACCGCCGGGGCGATGAAGTCGGTGACCCAGCCGAGCTTGAAGGCGCCGAGCGCCAGCTGCATGACGCCCACCAGGCCGGTGACGGCGAGCGCATAGGCGATGTAGTCCGGACTGGCGGGTATCGCGAGCGGGCTCAGGGCGGCGAACAGCGCCAGCGAGTTGGCATTGGTCGGGCCGGATACTACGTGCTGGCTCGAGCCGAACAGGGCGGCGACGATGCAGGGCACGATGGCGGTGTAGATGCCGTATTCCGGCGGCAGGCCCGCCAAGGTGGCGAAGGCGATGCCCTGCGGCAGAGCCAGCACCGCTCCGAGCAGGCCGGCAAGCGCGTCGGCCCGGAGAGCAGCCGGGGTGACGGCGAAGGCGGCGAGCCGCCATTTTCCCGCCGAGGCGCCGGTCATCAGCCGAGCCCGTAATAGAGCGTGACGGTGTGCTTCGCCTCGGCGAAGAACAGCCAGCGCTCGACCAGCAGCCCGGCGAGCTGGCTTGAAGAGGCGAGCACGGCAAGCACCGCCGCAATCGCGCCGCCGAGCCAGAAGGAGGCGAGCAGCAGCATGGCGGGCAGGGTGAAGGCGGCGACGATGACGAACCCGCGCAGTCGGTCGCGATGCTTGCGGGCGACGCGGAAGCCCATTTCCTTCAGGAGGTAGTTCGCCTCCGTATGGGGCCATTCCACCGAGCGCACCGTGCCGCCGGCAAGGCCGGTGGCGGAATTGAGAGTGGCGGGCATGGCCACGTCGTCGTCATGGCGCCACGTCGCAACTTTCCAGGCCCAGCTCGCCAGGGTGAAGACGATGGAAGCCGTGAGCCATGGCAGGGCGGGTCTGCCAAACACCTGCATCAGGGCATTGAGCAGCACCAGCCCGCTCGTGGCGGAGAACAGCAGGTAGGCCGGCAGCGTGAAGCGGCTGTGCCATTGCGCGACGGGTTTCAGCGAGGCGTAGATCATCGCCGTCGAGCTCACGGTGAGCGTCGCGCCGAGCGCGGCGAGAAGGCCGCTCGCCGCCACCCAACCCTCGGTGCGGCCGAACACCACCCAGCCGAGCGCGAGGAGGCCGGCCGGCACGAAGGTCGCAACCGAGGCGACGCCCTCGCGCGACAGCCACGAGGTGCGCCATTGCGAGAAGGCCCGCCACGCCCGTTCCGGCCGGCCGAGATGACCGGTCGACGACAAGAGGCCGCCGACAATCAGGGCAAAGGCGAGGCCGAAGCTGGCGATACCAGGCAGCAGACCCGGCGGCGCAGCGCCGAAGCCGGCCAGCAGCCCGAGCAAGGCGAGTAGCCCGTAGCCGGCGCCGGTCGCCGTGGTGAAGAAGATGACGGAATAGGCCGGGTGCATGGTCTATCTCGTCAGCAGGCGGTCGACCCAGCCGAGGAAGCCGCCCTCCGGCGAGGCATCACCGAGCGGCTCGGCAGCGATGGTCGGCGCGCGCTCGGTGCGGGCTCGCGGCGGCAGATAGCGATTGGTCGGCCGATAGCCGAGCTCCGGCATCAGGGCGACACCGCCGCGCTCCTCCACCAGCTGGGAGACGGCCGAACCGGGGTCGCCGAGGTCGCCGAAATGGCGCGCGCTCGTGGGGCATGCGGCGACGCAGGCCGGCACGCGATCCTCCTCGCGGAGGTTCTCGTTGTAGATGCGGTCGATACACAGCGTGCACTTCTTCATCACGCCGACATCGCTGTCGAACTCGCGCGCGCCATAAGGGCAGGCCCAGCTGCACAGCTTGCAGCCGATGCATTTACTCTCGTCGACCAGCACGATGCCGTCCGTGGCGCGCTTGTAGGACGCACCGGTCGGGCAGACCGTGACGCAGGCTGGCTCGGCGCAGTGCAGGCACGAGCGGGGGAAATGCGTCGTCCGGCTGCTGCCGTCGAGGGTGTGCTCATAGGTGTGGACGCGGTTGAACCACACCCCGTCCACTTCGCCGCCATAGGGGTTGAGGTCGGTCAGCGGCGCCATGTGGCCACTGGTGTTCCACTGCTTGCAGGAGGTGACGCAGGCTTGGCAGCCGACGCAGCTGTCGAGGTCGATCACGAGGCCGAGGCTCTTCTCGGTAGTGGCGGGAACGCAGGTCATCGCGCCAGCACCTTCTTCCTGAACTGCGCCCCGAAGCTGAGCTTCTCCGGCGAAGGCGCTGTGTTGGGCGGCAGCGGCAGCGGCGCGAAGCGCGGCTCGGTGAAGCCGCACTCCTCGAGCTCGCATTTGCGGATGCGCACGCGCAGGTCGAACCACGCGGCCTGGCCGGTCACCGGGTCGGAATTGGAATAGCGCTTGCCGTGCTCATTAGCCGGCAACAGGTCACCGATCGCGTGATTGAGCAGGAAGCCGCGCGTGTGCTCGGCGGCATCGTCCTTCAGGCCCCACGAGCCGCGCCGCTTGCCGATGGCGTTCCAGGTCCAGACGGTGTTCTTCTCGACGCCGTCGACCAGGCGGATCTGTCCCTTGACCCGGCCATTGATGCTCTCGATCCAGACCCAGTCGTCGTCGTCGAGGGCGAGTTCGGCGGCGAGTTCGCGGTGCACGAACAGCCGGTTCTGGCTGGTGATCTGCCGAAGCCACGCATTCTGCGAACCCCATGAATGATACATGTGCATGGGGCGCTGGGTGATGGCGTGGAGCGGATAGTCCTGCGCCTCGATCGCCGCCTCCTCGAAAGGCGGATACCAGAAGGGCAGCGGATCGAGATAGGTCTCGATCCGGGCGCGTTCAGTTTCCGGCGGCGTCACCGCGCCATGTCCGCGAGCGGCGAGGCGGAAGCGCTGCAGCGGCTCGCTATAGAGCTGGAAGACGATGGGCTCCGGCTTGCCGAGAAACCCCATCCCGACGGCGAAATCGATATAAGAGCGGTTCGCCATCTTGTAGTAGCGCTGCTCGGGCGCGAGCTCATGGTGCCAGAAGCCGCCATTGGCGATGTAGCGGTCGAGCTGGCCGGGATTGGGCTCGCCCCTCCCGGTTTTCCCGCCGTCGGTGCCGCGCCAGCCGGCGAGCGGGCCGATGCCGGGCGTGCGCTCATGATTGACGATGTAGTCGGCGTAGTCGCGATATCTGGCGGTGCCGTCCTCATTGACGAAGCCGGGCAGGCCGAGCCGCGCGCCAAGCTCGATCAGCACGCTCTGGAACGGGCGGACATCGCGGTCCGGGGCCAGCACCGGCTGGCGAATGGCGTCGCCGGGGCCGTCGGCGTGGCTGATCGGCCGGTCGAGCAGGCTGATGCAGTCGTGCCGCTCCAGATAGGTGGTGTCCGGCAGCACCAGGTCGGCATAGGGCACGGTTTCCGAGTAATAGGCGTCGGAATAGATGATGAAGGGGATCCGGTAATTGCCCGCTTCATCGGTGTCAGTGAGCATGGTGATGGTCTCGGCGGTGTTCATCGCCGAATTCCAGGCCATGTTGGCCATGTACATCAGCAGCGTGTCGATCGGGTAGGGATCGCCTTTCCACGCATTGCGGATCACGGTGTGCATCAGGCCGTGGGCGGCGAGCGGCGCCTCCCAGGAATAGGCCTTGTCGATGCGGATCGGCCCGCCATTCTCGTCGACCAGGAGATCCTCCGGCGCGGTGACGAAGCCGAGCGGCATGCCGGAGAGCGGCGTCATCGGCCGGCCGCCATCCTTGCCCGCCGGCTTGGGGACGGGCGGCGGCGGCTTCGGGTAGGGCGGCTTGAAGCGCCATCCGCCGGGGACGTCCACCGTGCCGAGCAGCACTTGCAGCAGGTGGATGGCGCGGCAGGTCTGGAAGCCGTTGGAATGGGCCGAAATGCCGCGCATCGCATGCATCGCGATCGGCCGGCCCTTCATCGTCGCGTGGCGGCGCCCGGCCCAGTCGGTCCAGGCGACCGGCAGCTCGATCTCCTGTTCGAAGGCGACATGCGCCAGTTCGGCCGCGGTCCGGCGGATGGTTTCCGCCGGCACGCCGCAGCGGGCGGCGACGGCATCGGGCGAATAGGCGGGATCGAGATAGCGCTCCGCCAGGAGCTGGAACACCGGGATGCAGCGACGGCCGCCGACCTCGAAGGTGCCGGACATGGCCGGCGAGATCGATGGGTCGTCGGCACGCATTGGAGCGCCGCTCGGCTTGTCCCAGCCGAGCGGCTGGCCGTCGGCATCGCGCAGGAACAGCCCGTCCTCGGCCGCGCCGGGTTGCTGGATCACCAAAGTGTGGGCGTTGGTGTAGCGGACGAGATAGGGGATATCGACCCGCCCGGCGCGCAGCAGCTCATGGATGAGCGCCATGACGAACAGCCCGTCGGTGCCGGGCCGGATGCTGATCCACTCGTCGGCGATGGCGTTGTAGCCGGTGCGGCACGGATTGACCGAGACGAACTTGGCGCCGCGCGCCTTGAGCTTGCCGACGCCGATCTTGATCGGGTTTGAATCATGGTCCTCGGCGACGCCGAACAGCAGGAAATACTTGGCGTGCTCCCAGTCCGGCTCGCCGAACTCCCAGAACGCGCCGCCGACCGTGTAAAGGCCGCCGGCCGCCATGTTCACCGAGCAGAAGCCGCCATGGGCGGCGAAGTTCGGGGTGCCGAAGCGGCTCGCCCACCATCCGGTGAGCGATTGCGACTGGTCGCGACCGGTGAAGAAAGCGAGCTTCTTCGGATCGGTCCGCCGTATCCTGCCGAGACGCTCGGTGGCGATGGAGAGCGCTTCCTCCCACTCGATCTCGCGGAATTCGCCGGAGCCCCGTGGTCCGCTGCGCAGCAAGGGCTTCTTCAGCCGCGCCGGGCTGTAGTGCTGCATGATACCGGCACTGCCCTTGCCGCAGAGCACGCCGCGATTGACCGGGTGATCCTTGTTGCCGTTGATGTAGCGGATCTTGCCGTCACGTATGTGCACGTCGATGCCGCAGCGGCAGGCGCACATATAGCAGGTCGTCTTGGCGACCGTGTCGGCGATGTAGGGCGACGTCTCGACGCCGTCCGGCTCGGCCGGCGCGTACGGATATTGGAGCGGCTGCTGGGACGGGGCGCAATTCGCACCGCGGATACTTCGACTGGCCATCACACGACGATGCGGCCCGACTTCTGATCGGTCCAATACAGGTTTCAGATTGCGGCGATCGCAGCACCAGATTGATAGATTATTTTGATGAGCCGATCGGCCGGCTACTTATAAACTGTCACAGGTCGGTCATGTCACTGGCCCATGTGCCAGCCGCCATTGAGGTGGATGGTCTGCCCGGTGATGAAGCGCCCGGACGGCCCGGCCAGGAAGCGCACCAGCGCGGCGAGTTCCATCGGTTCGCCGCCGCGACCGAGCGGCACCGGGCGCTCACGGAAGTGCTCGGGGAGTTCGCCCTTGCGCTCGGTTTCCATGCGCGCTGGCGAGATGCAGTTCACGGTGATGCGGTCCGCCGCCAGCTCGGCGGCGAGCGCACGGGTGAGACCGGCGACGCCTGCCTTGGCGGCGGAGACGTGCGGACGGTGCCGGACCCCGGTGTGCGCGGCGACCCCACCGATGTGGATGATGCTGGCGCCGTCGCTGCGCCGCAGGAACGGCAATGCTGCCTGATCGCACAGAAAGGCGCTGTCCAGGATGCTGGCGACGATCCGCCGCCATTCGGCGAAGGCGATCGATTCGAACGGCGAATCGGCGCGCTCGGCAGCATTGTGGACCAGGGTATCGAGACTGCCGAAGCGTTCGGCGATTTCGTCGAACATGCGTTTCACCGCGGCCGGATCGGTCAGGTCGGCGAGCGCGACCATGGCGTCGGCCGCCCCGCCGGCGCGGCACATGTCGGCGGTCTGCCTCGCCGCATCGACGGAAGACCGGGCGTGCACCACCACCGTGGCGCCGCCCTCCGCCAGCGCCATGGCGATGGCGCGGCCGATATTGCGCGCGGCGCCGGTCACCAGTGCCACTTTGCCGGCAAGTTCCTGCTGGGTCGTCATTGGTCGCCCTCCCCTGTCATTGCCGCGGGCATGTCCCGCTGCATCGTGTCCGTCAGGAATGCCGCCAGCACGTCCGGCTGCTCCTGCATGATCCAGTGTCCGCAGCCGTCCAGCACGGCGATGACGGCCTCGGGCATTGCCGCGTGCACGCCGGCGACACGCTGGTCGAGATAGGGGCCGACGGTCGGATCCTTCGTGCCCAGATCGCCGCGACAGTGCCGTTGAGGCGCGGCAGGATGTCGAGCACGGTGCGGCTGCGCGAGAAGGTGCGGCTGACAAGGCCCGGCCGCCGGCGCGTGTTGCGCTGCTGGATCTCGACGGCGAGCGCATCGGCCCTGGCCGGGTCCGCCACCATCAGGGCGCGCACATTGTGCGCGGCGACCTCGGCCAGTTCGGGCGCCGACATGCCGGGGCGCCGGCTGCGCATCTCGATCGGCTCGCGCTCCTCGCCGAGGCCGCCGCTGGCGACGAGGCCGAGCGCCACGCATCTCCGGCCGAGGCGCAGCGCCACGTGAGTGGCGACGAGCCCGCCGAACGAGAAGCCGGCGATGCGGATGTCGCGGTGGCGGGGAAAGAGCTCACCGATGCCGCTCATCAGCCGATCGGCGAGCAGTTCCGGCGTCGAGCCGATCGGGATCGGATCGGAGCCGCCGAATCCCGGCATGTCAGGCACGGCGAGCCCGAACTCCGGCTCTAGCTGTCCGATCACCGGCAGCCAGTGCAGCCAGCTTCCAAAACCACCGTGCAGCAGCACCAGCGGCGGCCCGTCCCCGAACACACGCCAGACGATCTGCTCGCCTTCGGGCCCGGTGCGGACGAGACGCGCCCGCGCCTCGGTCGCGGCGATCACCTCGGCGGCCGCGGACGACGTCACGGCGTGACCCGCGCCTCGACCGTCACCGCTCCCTCCGCATTGCGGGCCCAGAGGCGGAAGCCGTCACCATCCGGCGCCCCTTCGAGCCATATCGACGTGCCGGCAAAGATCGGGCGGACCGCGCGGAACGAATAGCCGGCGACGCGAAACTCCGGCCGCTCCTTCATGAAGGCGCGGATCAGCAGGGTCGCGGTGAGCTGGCCGTGCACCACGAGGCCGGGATAGCCCTCCACGTCGCGCGCATAGGGCTCGTCATAATGGATGCGGTGGGCGTTGAAGGTGACGGCGGAATAGCGGAACAGCAGGCGGGTGTCGGGCTTCGCAGGGTGTGACCATGCCGCGTCGGCGGGCGCTGGCTGGGGCGGCGGGGGTGCCTCGCCCGGGGCGGGCGCATCGCGATAGACCAGCTTCTGTATCTCGGTGAGGGCGGTCGCGCCGTCCCGCACATAGGCGTGCTCGACGGTCACGAAGGCCAGCGTCCCGCTTCGGCCCTGCTTGATGGAAACGTCCGCGATGCGGGAGCGCTTCTCCACGGTGTCGCCGATGCGCAGCGGCCGGTGATAGGTCATCTCGCTCGCTGCCCACATGCGGCGCGGCAGCTCGATGGGCGGCAGGAAGCCGCCGCGTTGCGGATGTCCGTCCTGGCCCAGGAGGGATTGCGGCACGGTTGGAGCGAAATAGAGCCAGTGCGCGGTCGGCGGCAGCGCCGTGCCGTCACCGGTCGCGGCCGGGTCATCGAGCGCGGCGCAAAGCCCGGCGAGCGGCCAGCCATCGAGCCGCGCCGAGGCGGTTTCCGTCCGGCCGATCCATGCTTCGAGCCCATCCATCCGCGCCTCCTCTCGTCACTTTGAGTAGTTGTTATTGCAACTACTATTGAGCCGCCCTACAATGAACGTCAATGCCGAACTCGGCGTGCAGGAGGAAACGATGGCGATTGTTGAGGTCAAGACCGAGATCACCGGCAATGTCTGGAAGATCGAAAAAGCGGTCGGCGAGGCGGTCGGCGAAGACGACCCCATCATCATCCTCGAATCCATGAAGATGGAGATTCCGGTCGCCGCCGCCGAGCCGGGGAGGGTCGTCGAAATCCTCGTCGCGGAGGGCGACACGGTGACCGAAGGCACCGTCGTGGCGCGGATCGAGGCGTGATGCGGACCATGAAAAAGGTTCTGGTGGCCAATCGCGGCGAGATCGCCTGCCGTGTCTTCCGTTCCTGCCGGGCGCTCGGCCTCGGCACCGTCGCGGTGTATTCGGAAGCGGATGCCGTGGCCGCGCACAGGCTCGCGGCCGACGAGGCGGTGCTGCTCGGCCCGGCGCCGGCGCGCGAGAGCTATCTGCGCGTCGAGAAAGTGCTGGAAGCCGCACGCGCGACCGGCGCGGATGCGGTGCATCCGGGCTACGGCTTCCTGTCGGAGAATGCCGAGTTCGCCGCGAGCGTGCTCGATGCCGGCCTCAAATGGATCGGACCGGCACCGGAGACGATCCGCCAGATGGGCGACAAGCAGCGGGCCCGCCAGCTCGCGGAGGAGGCCGGCGTCCCCATCGTGCCGGGCAGCACCCGCTTCGAGCCGGGTGAGATCGGCGGCCTCACGGATGCGGCCAACGCGGTCGGCTATCCGCTTCTGGTGAAGGCGGCGGGCGGGGGCGGCGGCATCGGCATGCGCCGCGTCGACGGGCCGGCGAAGCTGGAGGAAGTGGTCGTCGCCACCCAGTCCATGGCGCAGAAATCCTTCGGCAACGGCGCGATCTTCCTGGAGCGCTTCGTGCCCAAGGCGCGCCATGTCGAGATCCAGGTGTTCGGCTTCGGCGACGGCAATGCGGTCCATCTGTTCGAACGCGACTGCTCGCTGCAGCGCCGCTTCCAGAAGGTGATCGAGGAGGCGCGGGCGCCGGGCCTGCCGGATGAGGTCGCGCGCGCCATGGCAGAGGCGGCGGTGCGCCTGTGCGAGGCCACCCGGTACAGCGGCGCCGGTACCGTGGAGTTCATCGTCGACGCGACGAGCTTCGAGTATTTCTTCCTGGAGATGAACACGCGCATCCAGGTCGAGCATCCGGTCACCGAGATGATAACCGGCCGCGACCTGGTCGCGCTGCAGATCGATCTCGCCCGCGGCGCGCTCGCCGCCTTCGCGCAGGACGAGATCACGGCGCGCGGACACGCCATCGAGTGCCGCATCTATGCCGAGGATCCGACAAAGATGTTCATGCCCTCGCCGGGCCCGCTCACCGTCTTCCGCCCGCCGACCGGGATGGCGGATGTGCGCATCGACAGCGGCTATCATGAAGGCGACGCGGTGACGCCGTTCTATGATCCGATGATCGCCAAGGTCATCGCCCATGGCGAGACGCGCGAGGCGGCGCGCCGGCGGGCCATGGATGCGTTGCTGGCCTTCCGCATTGACGGCATCCGCAACAATCGTACTTTCCTGATGGCGTGCCTCGACGACGAGGATTTCGTGCGCGGTGACGTGCATACCGGTTTCATCGACACTCACCGCACCCGGCTGCTCGCCGCCTGAACACGCGGCGCCGGCTTCCGGCCGGCGCCCATATGGAGATCGAACTTGGCAGGCAAGCTCGCCATTGCGGCGACCGACAACGGCGACTTCTTCGGCGATCTCAAGCGCCTCGGCTTCACCGAATACGAGGCGAAGATCTATGTGCAGCTCCTGAGGATGCCGCCTTCCACCGCCTATGAGATATCGAAGGGCGCCAACGTTCCGCGGCCCAACACCTATCACGCGCTGGAAGCGCTGGCGCAGCGCGGGGCGGTGCTGCCGGTCAGCGAGAACCCGGTCCGCTACGTCGCGGCGGCACCGCACGAGTTCCTCACCGCCATTTCCCACCAGACCCGCGCTCTGTGCACGGATCTCGCCGAGCGCCTGGCCGCGCTCTCGCCCGCCGCCGACGACCAGTATGTCTGGACGCTGCGCGGCGATGCGGCCGTACACAGCAAGATCGAGACGCTCATCGCGGGCAGCCGGGAATCCGTCTGGGTCAAGGCGAGCGACACGGTGCTGCGCCGCCACACCGAGGCGCTGCGCGCCGCCGCGCTGCGCGGCATCGACATCTTCATCGTGCTGTTCGGGCCGGACGCCGAGGAGTTCCGCTTCAGCGAGACCTGCCGGGTCTATATCCATGAAGGCAACGGCGTGCGCATGGGCACGGCGGACAATCTGTTCACGCTCGCCATCGATCATGTCGAGACCCTGACCGCGGCCGTTGAAGGCGAGGTGATCGCGGCCCACACCCGCAACCGGCCCATCGTCAACATGGCGGAATCCCTGGTCCGCCACGACTATTACATGGCGGAGATCTTCGCCCGTTTCGGCACGCAGATCGATGAAGCCTTCGGCCCGTACCTGCGCGACCTGCGCCTCGCCTGCTTCTCGCCGGAACAGGTGGCCTCCTTCAAGCAACGCACCGGGCTTGGCTGAGGGGACTACGCGCAAATCTACTTCGCCGTCAGCGTCATTTCATCCTGAACCTGACCCGCAATGCGTCAGTGCAAGGTGAAATCGGCCATTTCCGCCGTCATGGCCGGGCTTGTCCCGGCCATCCACGGTTGATCCCTCGTCACGGGCGTGGATCCCCGGGACAAGCCCGGGGACGACGGAACGTTTGCTGCATTATAAGCAGCTTCTCAGGATGACGTCGTGATCACAGCCGGCTCATCCGTCGCTCCAGGTGCCCGACGCCGGCCAGCGCCTTGGCGACCGCCGGTATCTCGTCGAACACCGGCACCCCGATCCGGCGGGCCTTCTCGCGGTAGTGCCGCCGCCGTTCATCGAGCTCCGGCGAGCCGTCGGTGCGTAGGGCGAGCGCGAAATGCGCAAGGCCTGGCCATTTGGCCTGCGCCTGCTCGACCACGGCGAACAAATTGTCGATCGGATCGACCGAGCCGCGGCCGACGAAGGCGGCGAGGTTGAGGTGCATCGCGACGGCGTCGGGCAGCGCATGGGCATAGACGATGTCGAGGATTTCCCCGGCGACGAAACCGTCCTTCTCCTGCAGCGTGCGCACCGGCGTGTCGATCGGGTTGGCGACGCTGGTGCCCGGCGGAAGCTTCAGGGCTTCGAGCAGCAGGCGGGCCTGGCTCGCATAGGGCGCCACTTCCAGCCCCGCGGCGGCGAAGGCGTCTGTGCCGAGCACGCTAGATCCGCCACCATTGCCGAACAGCGTCACCGCACGGGTCGGACGCTCTGGGCGCAGATCGAAGTGCTGAAGCGCCAGCAGCAGGTCGATGAACTCGTCCACGGTCGAGACCAGCACGACCGGCGCCTGCTTCTGCAGCGCATCCCAGCCCTTCTCGTCGCCGGCGAGCGCTCCGGTGTGCGAAGCGGCGGCAAGTCGGCCGAGATTGGAGCGGCCGCCCTTGAGGATGACGATCGGCTTCCTCGCCCCGGCGAGCAGGTCGAAGAACACCCGCCCCTGCTTCACATCCTCCAGGTAGAGGCCGATCGCCCGGGTCTGCGGATCCTCGAGATAATAGGCGACCAGCTCGTGCGGCTTGACGTCGGCGCTGTTGCCGATGGTGGCGGCGCCGCTGAAGCGCAGGCCCCGCCATTCGCCGCGCTTGATTATGTCGGTCGTCAGGCCGCCCGACTGCGAGACGATGCCGATGGTGCCGACCTCCTTCGGCGCATCCGCCGGAAAGGTCAGCCCGCCGCGCGGCGAATAGGTGCCGAGGCAGTTCGGCCCCAGCATGCGCACCCCACCGGCGCGGGCGCCCTCGACCAGCGCCTCCTGCAGTGCCTTGCCCTCTTCCACTTCGCCGAAACCGGAGGAGATCACCTGAGCGATGCGGCAGCGACCCTGCGCACCGGCCAGTATGCCGGGGATGCGCTCGGCGCCCACTGCGATATAGGCATAGTCGATGGGCTCGGGGGTCTCGGCGAGGCTCGGATAGGCTTTGAGCCCCTCGATCTCGGGCGCATTGGGGTGGATCGGGTAGATGGTGCCGCCATAGCCGAACGCCTTCATGCGGCGGATGAAGGTGTTGGCGATGCCGACATCCTTGGTCGAGGCGCCCAGCACGGCCACGGTCTTAGGCTCGAACAGCGGCCTGAATTCCTCGCGCGGGCTGCCGCCGACCGGCGCCGGCGTGGTTCCCTCCTGGGCCTCGTCGGCGGGCATCGCGAGTATCACGCGGGCATCGACCGCCACCGCGCCCTTGGCCGAGACGATCACCGGATTGAGGTCGAGCTCGGCGACGTCGGCGGCATGGCGCATCAACAGGCCATCCGCGCCACCAACCCGCAGCATCACCTCGATCAGCGCCGCCTCGTCGACCGCGGCCTCGCCGCGCGCGCCCTTCAGCAAGGCGCGGCCCTTCAGCTCGCCGAGCATGTCCTCGGCCTGCGCCGCGCCGATCGGGCAGATGCGGAAGGCGACGTCGTGCAGTACCTCGACGAAGATGCCACCGAGCCCGACCATGAGCATCGGTCCGAACTGCGGGTCGCGATAGCCGCCGATGACCATCTCGCGGCCGGCCGGCGCCATTTCCTCGACCAGCCAGCCTTCGACATTCGCCGCTGCAATCAGAGGCTTGGCGGCCATCGCCTCGACAGCCGCACGTACCGCGGCACCGTCGGCGAGCCGCAGCGCCACGCCGCCGGCGTCGGATTTATGGAGAATGTCGGGGGAGACCACCTTCGCCACGAACGGGCCTTCCAGCCCGGCCGCGATCTCGGCCGCCTCCGCAGCATTGGCGGCGACGCGCGAGCGCGGTACGCGGATGCCGAAGCCGGCGAGAAGCGCCTTGCCGGCCGCCTCATCGAGACTGGAGCGGCCCTGCGCCCGCGCCTCGGCAATGAGGTCGTCGGTGCGGGTTTCCCGTTGCGAATGGATGTCCCGAATATTCATGCCCGCCTCCTCAATAGCTCGTCGGCCAGGTGCGCATGAGGTGCTGGCCGATCCCGCCGGAGCGGCGGCGGTGCTGTATCTCCAGCATGCGGATCAGATAGGCGCGGGTCTCCTGCGGCTTCACCACGTCCTGCGCCGAGAAGATGCGCGCCATGTCCCAGATTTCGAGATCCTTCTGGATGTGCGCGAGCGCATCCTCGAAGCCCTCCTGACCGGCGGTCAGATTGTGCACGATGCTGGTGGCGAACACCGGGTCCATGAAGCTGACCTCGGCGCCGGGCCAGGCGATCATCGCGTCATTGTGCGTCCCGCCGCCCATGGCGACATAGGCGCGGCCATAGGCCTTGCGGCACAGCACGGTGATGGAGGGCACGGTGGTGAGGCAGGTGGCGTTCATGAAATTCATGATCTGCCCGGGCGCGCCGCGGCGCTCCGCCTCGGTGCCGACGACGAAGCCGGGCGTGTCCACCAGCCGAATGATCGGCAGGTTGAAGCTGTCGCACATCACCGTAAGGTCGATGATCTTGCGGCAGGCTTCGGCCGAGAGCGCGCCGCCGCCGACATTCGGGTTGTTGGCCACCACGCCCACCGGCAGGCCGTCGAGCCGAGCGAGCCCGACCACGGCGGACTTGCCGAAGCGCGGCTTGATCTCGAAGAAGCTGTCGCGATCGAAGAGGATCTCGATGATCTTCTTCATGCTGTAGACCTGCGTGCGCTTCTCCGGCAGCACCTCGAGCATGCGCTCTTGGCCTTCGCCGGAGCCCTCGGTAACGGCCCCGCGCGGCGGCGCCTCGCCATTGTGGCTCGGCAGATAGGAGAGGAAGCGACGGATCGCCGCCATCGCCTCGGCGTCGGTGTCGACGAAGTGGTCGATCAGCCCGGTCTGTTCGGCGTGCAGCCGCCAGCCGCCGAGCTCTTCGAGATCCACCTTCTCGCCGATCGCCATCGAGACCAGGCGCGGGCTCGACACCGACATGATCGAGCCCTTCTTCATCACCGAGAAGTCGGCGCAGCAGCACATCCAGGCCGAGGAGCCGAACGAGGTGTCGAGTGCCGCCGCCGCCCATGGGGTGTCGCGCATGCGCCGGAACTGGGTGACATCGTTGCCGAGCAATTGCCCCATGCCCTTCGAGCCCATGGCATCGGGCAGGCGGGCGCCGGTCGATTCGCCGACATGGACGAAGGGCATGCCGCGCTCGGTCGTGGTGCGGCGGATGTAACCCATCTTCTTGGAGTTGGTGGCGCTGGTCGAGGCGCCCTTGGTGGTGAAATCGTTGACCACCACGCCGGCGTCACGCCCCTCGATCTTGCCGAAGCCGGTGATCTTGCCGTCGCGCGGGGTGCCCTCGATGTCGCTGTCGAACACGCCGGAGGCGCCGAGCAGGCCGACCTCGAAGAAGCTGTCGGGATCGACCAGTGCCGCGAGGCGCTCTTCGGCATTGAGCTGGCCGCGGGCGGCGCGCTTGGAGAGCTTGTCCGGGCCGCCCATGCGGCGTGCGCCGGCACGGCGCTCGTCGAGTTCGGCAAGCATTTCGTCGTGAGCCATCTTCACTTCCCTGTCTTCGCTGATTGCTGCCTTCGCGCGGGGAACGCCTAGACGGCGATCTCCTGGATCGCCGTGGTCGCGTTCTCGACCGCGCGAGCGTCGAGCTTCGGGCGGTATCCGGCGGGCATGCGTATGGCGCCGGCCTCGAACGGCAGCGGGGCCTCGAAGAGGCCGGACTTCGGCTTGAGGAAGCCGTTGAATTCGCCGGCATTGTCGACGGTGTCGCGGGCGACGCAGGCTTCCAACCAGCTATGGATCTCGCTGCCGAGCCCGTCCCCCAGCACCGGTTCCATGCCGTGTGCGCGCACCGCATTGAGGCCGTCGGCCAGCCGCTGCAGCCCGCCGAAGCGCTTCAGCTTCAGCTTGCAGAAGCCGACCCGCTCGATGTCCGCCGCCCGTTCGATGTCGGCCAGCGTGCAGATCGGCTCGTCGAGCATCAGCGGCACATTGGAGGCCGTGGCGACGGCCGCGTTGGCGTCCCAGTCCTCGGCCGCGCAGGGCTGCTCGAAGAGCTCGATGCTCTCCGGGTCGAGGCGCGAGGCGAAGGCGATGCCCTGCTCGCGCGAATAGGCGCGGTTGGCGTCGAGCCGCAGGCTCGCCCGGCCGCGGCAGGCCGCCTGGATTGCCGCGATGCGGGCGAGATCGGCCTCGACATCCTTGCCCACCTTGACCTTGAAGGTGCGGAATCCCTGTTCGAGCCAATCCTCGATCTCGGCGGCGATGGCTTGAGGTTCCTGGCCGTTGATCGGCGTCAAAAGCGGCTGGGAACGCGTCTCGGTGACATCGATGAGATCGCTGCCTTCCATCACCTCGATGGCGCTGACCAGCGCGGTGGCGGCCACCTTGCTGGAGGCGAAATCGGCCAGCACGATCTGCTTTGCCTCCTCCGGCGCGCGGCCGATCATCTCGTCCATCTTGCGCAGGCAAAAGGTCCAGCCGCCCTCCCGGGTCTCGGAGCTCGAGCCCGGCGAAATATGGGCGTCGGCGAAGCCGGTACGCCCGTCGCTGTCTTCGACCTCGACGAGGTACGGCTCGAACTCGTCGAAGGTCCGGTAGGACAGGCGATAGGGGCGGATGAGCGGTAAAGATAGCCGGCGAAGGACGATGCGGCGCACGGTCGGCATGGCGTTTTCCCTACAATCTGGAGCGGCAATGCGCCGCTCGGGGCAGATTTGAGCATCCGCCGATTAGTTGTTGCTATTGCTACTACGAACTTCTAAGCTCCGCAATGTGAATTAGTTCACTGCGCGCCCAGCACCGCTTCGACGCCAACGGAGCGGGGGTGAGAAGACACACAGGGGAATGTCGGCCAGCCGCCAGCTGGCAATGCCTAAGGGCTACCTACGGGAAAGAACCGCGCAAAGCGGACCCGCATCACTTAGGGAGAACGACCATGCTCAAGACGCTGTGCAGAACGGCCTTGCTCATAGCAGCCGTGCTTGCCGTGCCCGCCGCCGCCCGTGCCGACTATCCGGACAAGCCGATCCGCTATCTGCTCCACGTCTCCCCGGGTGGGGCGACCGACGTGATGGCACGCAAGCTCGCCGTTGCGCTGGAGAAGATCCTCGGCGTCACCGTCGTGGTGGAGAACAAGGCAGGCGGCCGCGGTGCTGCGCAGCTCGCCGAGCTCAGTGCGGCAAAGCCCGACGGCTACACCATCGGTGCCGTCACCAGCACGCATATCGGCGCGTTCAACCAGACGCTGAAGCAATACAAGATCGACAGCTTCGACTGGATCGCGCGGCTCGTGAACGAGCCGTATCTGATCGTCGTCAACAAGGACAGCAAGATCCAGTCGATGAAGGACCTGGTGGCCGCGGCCAACGCCAAGCCGGGCAGCGTCGTCATGGCGGGCTTCGTGCGCGGCTCGGGCGGGCACTTCGCCTGGGAGATCATGGCGAAGGCGGCGAACCTCGAAAGCCGCAAGGTGCGCTGGGTACCCTATGACAGCGTGGGCGATGCCGTCACCGCCACGCTGGGCAGCCATGCCGAGGCGGCGATCGCCTATGTCGACCTGGTCCGGACCCATGTCGATGCCGGCAATCTGCGCGTGATCGCGGTGATGGCCGACCAGCGCGTGCCGCAATTCCCCAACGTGCCGACGCTGAAGGAGCAGGGCTTCGATGCCGACACCTCCTGGCAGCAGATGCGCGGCGTGATCGGTCCCAAGGGCATGCCCGAGGAGGTCAAGGCCAAGCTGGCCGGCGCCATCAAGCAGGCGCTCGAGACGCCGGAGCTGCGGGCCTATATCGAGGAATCGGCGCTGGTGGCCGCCTTCATCGGGCCCTCCGACTTCGCGGCCGATGCCCGGCAGCAGGACAAGCTGACCAAGCAGTGGATGGAAGCGCTCGAACTGACGCGCTGATCCGCACCGGCTGCGACGCAGGCGGAGGCCGGGGCAGGACGCTCCGGCTCCGGTCCGGCGCAGCGGCACTCCGACCGAGGGAGGCACGTCCCGTGTCCATGATCACTTCCCGAGACAAGGTCTCTTCCCGCGACAAGGCCTCCTTCCAAGGCAAGGTCTGCATGGCCGAGAGCTCCGACCATTCGATCTTCGAAATGCGTTTTGAAGTCGGCGACATCCTCGTCGCCCTCGCTCTGCTGGCGGTGGCAGGGCTATTCTGGTTCTTCGGCGCCGGCATCGACGACGGCAATGATTACGGCATCGGCGCCGCCGACTTCCCGCGCGGACTGGCGTTGCTGCTGGCCGTCGCATCGGGCTGCCTGCTCGCCAATGCCGTGGTGCGGCTCGCCAGTGGGACGGGGCATCACGCGATCTGCATCGGCCGCCCGGCGCGGGTGATCGCCGGGATGGTGGCGATGATCGCCTTCGCGCCGCTGATGACCCGGATCGGCTACTACCCGGCCATGGCGATCTTCCTCGCCGCCATGCTGTGGATCGCCGACTGCCGGCGCCCGCTGCACGTGGTCGCCTATGTCGCCGGCTTCCTCATCTTCAGCAAGGTCGTCTTCGAGATGATCCTGTCCATACCGCTTCCGTGAGGCCTGCCATGTGGGATGGATTCCTTGTCGGTCTTTCCGCCTTTTCCTCCTGGCAGGTGATCGCCGGCCTGCTCGGCGGCGTCGTCATCGGCTACATCGTCGGCGCCTTGCCGGGCCTCTCTGCCGGTGTCGGCATGGCGCTGCTGATCCCCTTCACCTTCGGCCTCGATCCCGTCGTGTCCGTTGTGATGCTGGTGACGCTCTACATGGCGTCGGAATATTCGGGCGCGATCCCGGCCATCCTCGTCAACACGCCCGGCGAGCCCTCCTCCGCGGTCACCGCGCTCGACGGCTATCCGATGCGCGAGCGCGGCGAGGCCGGGCAGGCGCTCACGCTTTCCATTCTGGGCTCCGCGGTCGGCTCGGTGATCAGTACCATCCTGCTCATCTTTACCGTGGCCTGGATGACCAAGATCGCGCTGGCCTTCGGCCCGGCGGAGTATTTCGCCCTCGCCGTGCTCGGCCTCAGCCTGATCTCGACGCTCGCCGGCCACTCGGTGCTGCGCGGCATCATCGCCCTGTTGTTCGGGCTGCTTCTGACCACGATCGGCACCGATCCGGTCGACGGCGTGATGCGCTACGTGTTTTCCGACGGGCTGCTGGGCGGCATCCCCTTCATCGCCGCGCTGATCGGCCTGTTCGCATTGTCCGAAGTGCTCAAGATGCTGGAATCGCCGGGCGACAAGACGACTCCGCTCAAGGAGCTGCCGGGCCTGTCGGCGCAGTTCGGTCTCCTCAAGCCGCATTCCGGCAATCTGATCCGCAGCACCTTCATCGGCTATATTCTGGGCGTCATCCCCGGTGCGGGTGCCACCATCGCCTCCATCACCGCCTATTCGGTGCAGAAGCGGCTTTCCAAATCGCCGGAGACCTTCGGCAAGGGCAATCCGGAAGGCGTTGTCGCCGCCGAGACCGCCAATAATGCCTGCATGCCCGGCGCGCTCGCCCCGATGCTCGCGCTCGGCATTCCGGGAAAGGCGAGCACGGCGGTGCTGGTCGGCGCGCTCGCGATCCAGGGGGTGCGCCCGGGTCCGCTCATCTTCACCCAGCACCCGGAAATTCCTTATTCCATCTATATCGCCTTGCTGGTCGGCATGCCGTTCATGGTGATGCTCGGCCTGTTCGGCTCGCGCCTCTGGGTGCGCCTCACCACCATCCCCTCCGGCATCGTCACCGCACTGGTCTGCGCGACCTGCCTGCTCGGCACCTTCTCGGAGGCGAACGACATCTTCGCCATCACCGTCGCGGTAGCCTTCGGCATCATCGGCTATCTGCTGTCGAAGGTGGAGATCGAGCCCGCTCCGATCGTGCTCGCCCTCGTGCTCGGCTACATGATGGAATCGAACTTCCGCCGGGCGCTAGTGATGTCCGGCGACGATATGGGCGTGTTCTATTCGCACCCGATCTCGGCAATCTGCCTGGTGCTCGCCGCCATCATCTTCGTGCTGCCGCTGTTCCAGAACTTCCGCTCCTGGCGCGCGCGGCGCCGGAACGTTGGAATGACCGGGCAGGCGGAATCCGAAGGGAGCGTGTCGTGACCGGGATCCGCCCGCGCCGCGGCGTTCTTTATGCGCCGGGCGGCAATGCCCGGATGCTGGAGAAGGCCCGCCAGCTCGACGCCGATGCCGTCATCTTCGACCTTGAGGATTCGGTGGCACCGGAGGTCAAGCGGGAGGCGCGGGAACTCGCCTGCGCCGCCATGGCGACCGGCGGTTTCGGCTTCCGCGAGGTCGCCATCCGGCTGAACCCGCCGGCCAGCCCGTGGTTCCTCGACGACCTCGTCGCCGCCGGTGCCGCCCGGCCGGATGCGATCGTGCTGAGCAAGGTGGAAGGCATCGAGGATATCCTGCAGGCCGAACGTCTGCTCGACATGCACGAAGTCGCCCCCGCGGTGCGGCTATGGGCGATGATCGAGACGCCGCTCGGGCTCTTGAACGTCCGCGACATAGCGAGCCTTGCCGCGACCGGGAGGAGCCGTCGGCTCGCCGGCCTGGTGCTCGGCACCAACGACATCGCCAAGGACACCGGCGTCCAGCCGGGCCCGGACCGCGCGCCACTCGTGCCGTGGCTGCTGCAGGCGGTCCTGGTGGCGCGGGCGTTCGGGCTCTTCGTGCTCGATGGCGTGTTCAACGCGTTCGCGGATGTCGAGGGCTTCGAGCGGGAATGCGCCCAGGGCCGGGAACTCGGCTTCGACGGCAAGACGCTGATCCATCCCTCGCAGATCGCCTGCGCCAACCGCACCTTTGCGCCTCGCGCCGAGGAGGTGGAGGAAGCCCGAGCCATCATCGACGCCTTCGCCTTGCCGGAGAACCGGAGCAAGGGCGCGATCAATCTGAACGGCCGGATGGTCGAGCGGCTGCATGCCGGCATCGCGGCCCGGACACTCGCCATGGATGAGCGCATCCGGACGCGGGGGCCCGCTCGCGCCTGATCGCGCATTTCGTCATCGGCTCAATCGCCGTCTCCGTCGCCGGCCATCTCACCGCCGGAGACGCTCCAGCCCTGCTTCTCGATCTGCCCGGCCCGCCTCGCCACCGCGAGGAAGGCCGCTATGAAGGCCAGAGAGAGCAGCAGCACGATGGTCGGCGCCGGCGCGCTGTCGATGAAGAAGCTGAGATAGACGCCGGCGAAGGAGGCGGCCGCCGCGATGACCACGGCGAGCACCAGCATGGTGCTGAAGGTGCGGGTGAGCAGGAAGGCGATGGCACCGGGCGCGATCAGCATGGCGATGGCGAGGATGATGCCGACCGCCTTCAGCGCACCCACGATGGTGAGCGAGATCAGGCAGAGCAGGCCGTAGTGCAGCAGATTGACCCGAAGCCCCACGGCGCGTGCCTGCCCGGGATCGAAGGCATGCAGCAGGAAGTCCCGCCATTTGAGGCCGATGATGCCGGCGGTGATCGCCGCGATGATCGCGGTCTCGACAATGTCGCGCGGCCCGACGCCCAGCATGTCGCCGAACAATATGTGGTCGAGGTGCACGTCGGACTGGATCTTGACGTACAGCACCAGGCCGAAGCCGAACATGCCGGAGAACACGATGCCCATCACCGTGTCCTGCTTGATCCGGCTGTTGTCCTTCAGGAAGCCGGTGGCGATGGCGCAAACCATGCCGGCGGCGAAGGCCCCGACGGCATATGGAAAGCCGACAATGTAGGCGATGACGACGCCGGGAAAGACTGCATGGCTGATGGCATCGCCCATCAGCGACCAGCCCTTCAGCACCAGGAAGCAGGAGAGCAGCGCGGTCGGCACCGCCACCAGCACCGAGATGATCAGCGCATTGATCATGAAGTCGAACTGGAACGGCGCCAGCATGGTTTCGACCAGGCTCATGGGCCGACCTCCAGAGCCTGTGCAGCGCGGCGGCGGGCGGCCAGCATGCCGTGCTTCGGGGCGAGGAAGAATGCCGCGAGGAAGATCAGCGTCTGCAGCACGACGATGATGCCGCCGGTCGCGCCGTCGAGGAAATAGCTGGCATAAGCACCCAGGAAGCTCGTTACCGCGCCAATGGCGACCGCGGTGACGAGCAGACGCGGAAACCGGTCGGTCAGCAGATAGGCGGTAGCGCCGGGCGTCACCACCATGCAGATGACGAGGAAGGCGCCCACCGTCTGCAGCGCCGCCACCGTCGAGGCGGAGAGCAGGGTGAAGAACATGATCTTGAGCACCGGCGGATTGAGGCCGATCGAGCGGGCATGGGTCTCGTCGAAGAACACGACCATCAGGTCCTTCCATTTGACGAGGAGGATGGCGAGCGAGACGAAGCCGATCAAGGCGAGTTGGAGCGTATCCTCCGGGGTGATGGCGAGGATGTTGCCGAGCACGATGGTCTGGATGTTCACCGAGGTCGGCGACAGCGACACCATGAACAGGCCGAGGCCGAAGAAG
>JAQSWY010000127.1 GCA_029266425.1 Xanthobacteraceae bacterium | reverse complement strand
TCGAGCCCGGCGAGCACGATCTGGCGCGTCGAGGGGCACCATTCCCCGCTCTCGAATTCGTAGTTCGGCTGGAACTTGCCGGGCACGTTGTTGTCCGCGGTCGCGCGCAGGGTCTGGGCGAACTGCGACTGGTCGCGATCGATCTCCACCGCCGGATAGTGGCTGATATAGACGTCCGATGCCTCCAGCGCGGCATGGCCGGTGGAGATCACGCCGTTCTCGTCGAGGGCTGCGACATAGCGGGCGACGCCGCGCCGCAGCGGTGCCAGCCCGCCGGTCGGGGTCCAGACATGGATGGTGATGTCGCCGGTGGCCGGCCCTTTGACGGCGTGCGGCACGTCGTGGTCATGCGTGTCGCTCGGCCAGCCGTCGCTGAAGATGCGGGCGATCGGCATGTCCGGCGGCAGCCGGCGCAGGCGCAGCGCCAAGCCGATCAGGCTGACGCCGGTGACGATCATCAGCGTGCCGACGTCGATGCCGACCTCGCCCTGCCAATAGGTCGGCCAGGGCAGCAGCGACCACACGCCGATGAGGAACTCGACGCCGGCCGCGGCGAGCGAACGCCGCCATTTGGCGAAGCGCACGACATAGGCGCTCGCCGCCCGCCAGCAGGAATCGACCACCAGCAGGGTGCCGACCAGAAGCCCGATGACGATGTCCGAGCCCCAGGGGTGGATCACCACCAGCGCCGAGACCGCCACCAGCACCCCGGCCTTGGCGAAGCGCAGGGCGCGGTAGGTGCCACTGCCGCCCAGCCCGGCGACGACCGACACGACGGCGTCGATCAGCAGCGGGACGGTGAAATAGACCGGCGGGATGCGGAAATCGTCGATCATCGCGTCGACGAGGAAGAAGATGCCGAGGGCGATCCACAACACGCCGAGAGCGGCGAGGGTGCGCCATCTCTTGCGGACGACGCGCCCTCCGACGAGCAGCAGCAATAATTCGATCATCGCGGGTGAGGCTTCGGTAGGAAATCGAATAAAGCGGAAAGATTGCCTACGGCGTCCCGCAACGCCGCAGCAGATTTGCGCTAGGTAAGCGGCCGGCAATCTAGCGGGCGGGCAGGGCGGCTGTAAACCTTTGCCATATGAATATCGGCGTATTTCGAGGCAGTTACGCCGCCTCGGCCACGAACCAGCGCCAGCAGCCCTTGCCGGAGAGCTTGGCCTGGTAGAGCGCCAGGTCGGCGCGCATCAGCATTTCCCGCAGGTTTGCGGCCTGTTCGGGATAGAGGCAGGCGCCCATGGAGGCGCCGATCTTGACCTCGATGCCGTCGACCGTAATGGGCTCGGCCAGTGCGTCGAGCACCCGCTGGCACAGGGCTTCGATCTGCTGGGGCTTCTTCAAGTCCGGCACGAGTATGCCGAATTCGTCGCCGCCGAGCCGGCAGACCACGTCGTTCGTACGAGCGAGGTTCCGCAGCCGGCTCGCCACCGTGCGGAGCAGCTGGTCGCCGGTGTCGTGGCCATAGGTGTCGTTGACGGACTTGAAGCCGTCGAGGTCGATCATCAGGAAACCGATGCTGCCCTGCCGACCCGGACGTCCGGTCGCTCGGCGCCAGCGCTCGTCGAGGCTGCGGCGGTTGGCGAGTCCGGTGAGCGGGTCGTGCCAGGCCATCGTCGAGAGCATGGTCTGCAACTGCCTTTGCTCGGTGACGTCCTCGAACAGGGCGATGGCGACCCGGAGATCATAGAGGATGACACCGCGGTGGCGCACCATGCGCAGGTTGCCGTCGAAGCGCCGCACCTCCAGATCCATGTCGGGCACCTCGGTGATGCCGGTCGACTGCTGCAGCGCGAAGTGCTTCCAGCGCCGGCGGGCATACGCCCTCTGGCGGGCGTGGACATAGACCATGTCGACGAACTGGTCGGCGGTCTCGAAGGTGCCCGGCGGGTAGCCGAACAGCCGATCGAAGGCCTTGTTGGTGAACTGGATGACGGCGCCCGGCATCAGCGCCCAGCTGGCGGCGACCGGCAGGGCGTCGAGTATGCTGTGCAGCGTTTCCGGCGACGTCGTCAGGGACATGCCCGCGACGGGTGCGAGTGACTCCATTCCAAGCCTCCCCCCTCATGCGGCCTGCGGCCCGCTCCGCGCCGCCGTATGGGTTCCGCTGCGAGAATACATTGGCGCAGCGTCGATCGACAGGAGGTGCCCCGCGGTAGTGCACCGGCCGCCAAACGCCTCGCCTTTATGGCTTCTTTATGCGCCCGTGCGGTATTCCGGATCGAACCCTTATCGAGGCGCGCCTAGATCGACGCCAGCTCAGAAACCAGGAGCTGGATCATGCTCGATTTTGTCTATCTCGCCGTCGCCATCGGCTTCTTCCTCGTGATGGCGGCCTATGCGCGCGCCGTGTCCAAGGGGTGAAGCCATGTTCGACCTTGTCCTCGGCGCCGCCGTCGCGCTGGCGCTCGCCGTCTATCTCGTGACCGCATTGCTGCGGCCTGAGAAGTTCTGACGCGCTTCCCCTTCGAACGAATACGCCGAAAGGCATCATCATGACCGTTCTCGGCTGGCTGCAGATAGCCACCATCCTCGCGCTCGTCGTCATCGCGGCCGTGCCGCTCGGTGGCTACATGGCGCGCGTCTATGCCGGCGAGCGCACGCTGCTTTCGACCGTGCTCGGCCCTGTGGAGCGGGGCTTCTACCGTCTCGCCGGCGTCGACGAGACGCGCGAGCAGGGCGCGCTCTCCTACACGCTGGGCATGCTCGCCTTCAATGCGGCGGGCGTCGTGCTGCTCTACGCGATCCTGCGGCTGCAGGGCTATTTGCCCTTCAACCCGCTCGGCTTCGCCGGAGTGAGTCCCGACCTCGCCTTCAACACCGCGACGAGCTTCGTCTCCAACACCAACTGGCAGTCCTATGGTGGCGAGACCACCATGAGCCTGTTCAGCCAGATGGCCGGGCTCACGGTGCAGAACTTCCTCTCCGCCGCCACCGGGCTTGCGCTCGCCGTGGCGCTGGTGCGGGCCTTCGCCCGCTCCAACGCGTCGACGGTCGGCAACTTCTTCGTCGATATGACGCGCTCGACGCTCTACGTGCTGCTGCCGCTCGCCATCGTTACCGCGCTCGTACAGGTATGGATGGGCGTGCCGCAGACCCTGGACAGCAGACCATCGCCATGGGCCCGGTCGCCACGCAGATGGCGATCAAGCAGCTCGGCACCAATGGCGGCGGCTTCTTCAACGTCAACGCGGCGCACCCGTTCGAGAACCCGACCGCGCTCGCCAATGCGCTGGAGATCTGGCAGATGCTGGTCATCTCCACCGCGCTGGTCTTCGCCTTCGGCCGCCTCATCGGCGACCGCCGGCAGGCGCGCGCGCTGCTGGCCGCCATCGCCATCATCCTGGTCGCCGGCATCGGCATCGCCTATTGGGCGGAATCCGCCGGCACGCCTTCGCTGCTCGCCGCCGGGATCGACCCGACGGGCGGCAACATGGAAGGTAAGGAGGTCCGCTTCGGCCTCGCCGCCTCCTCCATGTTCGCCGCCGTCACCACCGGCCTGTCGGACGGCGCGGTGAACGCCATGCACGGCTCCTTCACGCCGATCGGCGG
>JAQSWY010000126.1 GCA_029266425.1 Xanthobacteraceae bacterium | reverse complement strand
GAGGAGGGGCCTCGCCTGACGAGCTGGATCGTCGACGTGCCCGAGGATGAGCTGCGCTGCGACATGGACCTCGTGGCCGTCTTTCGACAGATCCATCCAGGGCTCGTCATGCCCTGCTTCACGAAGCCCTGACCATGGAAATCACTTTCGACATGATCCGCGTCGGCGCCGAATATCGCTCGGCCGGCCGCACCGTTACCGAAGCCGACATCGTCAATTTCGCCGGCATCAGCGGCGATTTCAACCCGCTGCACACCGACGAGGAATGGGTGCGGGCCAACACGCCGTTCCCCACCCGCATCGCGCACGGCCTGCTGGTCCACGCCCTCGGCGAGGGGCTGCGGTGCCCCGAACTCGATGGCTGGAAGATCATCGCCTTCCTCGAGACGCAGCGGAAAATGCTGCTCCCGGTGCTGCCCGGCGACCGCATCTGCCAGAACTACCGCGTCACCGCCACGACGCCCAGCTCCAAGAACCCGTCGCGGGGCGTCGTCGAGGTCGAGGTGGCGATCACCAACCAGAAGGGCGAAACGGTGCAGTCCGGCTACAACAAATATCTGATCGGCGGGGCTGAGTGATGCGGGGCCTGAAGGATAAGGTCGTGATCGTCACCGGCGCGGCCCAGGGCATCGGCGCGGCCATCGCCCGGCGTCTCCACGAAGAGGGCGCGGCGGTCGTCGTCGCCGACCGCAACGTGCCCGGCGCCGAACGCGTCGCAGGGCAGATCGGTGAGGCGGGCGGGCGGGCGCTGGCGGTCGCGCTCGACGTGGCGAGCCGCGAGCAGTGGGCGGCGGCCACGGCACGGGTGCTGGAGGCTTTCGGCCGGATCGACGGCCTCGCCAACAATGCCGGACTGACCCGCGACCGCTCGCTGCTGAAGATGAGCGACGAAGACTGGCAGGTCGTGCTCGACGTCAATCTGCGCGGCGTATGGCTGGGGTGCCAGGCGGTCATTCCCCACATGATCGGGCACGGCGGCGCCATCGTGAACCTGTCGTCAGAATCGCGCTGGGGAGCGTTCGGCCAGTCCAACTATGCCGCGGCCAAGGCGGGGCTGGTGGGGCTGACGCGCACGGTGGCGTTCGAGCATGCCCGGCACGGCATCCGCGCCAATGCGGTGGCTCCCGGCGCGACGGCGACGCCGATGATCGAAGCGGTGCCCGACGAGGTTCGACAGGGATGGCTCAGCAACATTCCGTTGCGCCGCGAGGCGGACCCGGCGGAGATCGCCGCACCCGTCGCTTTCCTGCTGTCCGACGAGGCGAGCTACATCACCGGGCAGGTCCTCGGCATCAATGGCGGCTCGATCATCTGACTTTGCTTTGGAGCGATGCAAGCTGCTGGCGGATGACCGCTGGGCCGACCTCATCCTCACCCGCCCCCCTCGCAATCGAAGGCCGCCGCCATGGACGTGAAGACCAACGGCAATATCTCGTTCTGGTACGCTGATATTGGCGGCATACCAGCGCCCCGCCGCCCGCTGCCGGGCGATATCGAGGCGGATGTATGTATCGTCGGGGCCGGGTACACCGGCCTGTGGACGGCCTATTATCTTCGGAAGGCCGATCCCTCGATCCGCATCGTGATCGTCGAGCGCGAGTTTGCCGGCTTCGGCGCTTCCGGACGCAACGGCGGCTGGCTCTCGGGCGGTTTCTGGTGGTCGCGCGAGAAATATCTCAAGAGCTCGACGCGCGGCGGTGTCGTGGACATGCAGCGCGCCATGGCCGGCACGGTTGACGAGGTCATCGCCGTTGCCGAGGCGGAAGGCATCGACGCCGACATCATCCGCGCGGACAATCTGAACGTTGCCGTCAACAAGCCGCAGCTCGACCGCGCGCTCGCGGAATATGAGACGATGCTGCAATGGGAGATGCCGCAAGAGCGGATCGCGATGCTGGATGCCCAGGAGACCCGGGCGCGCATCAACATCCGCAATGTGCAGGGCGCCTTGGTGATCCGCGACATGGCACGGGTGCAGCCGGCCAAGCTGGTGCGCGGCCTCGCCGCGATCGTCGAGCGCCTCGGCGTGCCGATCTACGAGCAGACGAACGTCACCCGCATCGAAAAAGGCCGGGTGACGACCGATCGCGGCACGGTGCGCGCACCGCTGGTCATCCGCGCCACCGAAGGCTTTACCCCTGGCCTGCCGGGCTATGAGCGGGCCGTCCTGCCGCTGAACAGCGCGCAGATCATCACCGAGCCGCTGCCGCAGTCGCTGTGGGACGAGATCGGCTGGAAGGGGTACGAACTGCTCGGCGACTACGCGCACGCCTACTGCTATGCCCAGCGTACCCGCGAAGGGCGCATCGCCATGGGCGGGCGCGGCGTTCCCTACCGCTTCGCCTCGAAGACCGATGTGCGCGGGCAGACGCAGCAGGCCACGATCGACAAACTGCGGGCCATCCTCGACCGGTTGCTGCCGCAAGCGTCGGGCGCCAGGATCGAGCATGCCTGGTGCGGCGTGCTCGGCGTGCCGCGCGACTGGTGCACCAGCGTCGGTCTCGATCGCGAAACCGGCATCGGCTGGGCGGGCGGCTATGTGGGACTTGGCGTATCGAGCTCCAATCTCGCCGGCCGCACGCTGTGCGACCTCGTCCTGCGTCGGGACACCGAGCTCGTGCGGCTGCCGTGGGTCAACCGCACGGTCGCACCGTGGGAGCCGGAACCGCTGCGCTGGCTTGGCGTCCACAGCATGTACCAGCTCTACCGGATCGCCGATGAGCGCGAGGAGGCGGGACTTGGCCGCACCTCGCGTCTCGCCCATCTCGCCGACCGCATCACCGGTCATTGAACCCTCGTGCACGAAGGGCCCCGCGCGGGAAGCATTGACGCGCTTGCAGACAGATTATGGATTGAAGGCAACGGGAAAATTGTACCAGAGGCGTTGAACGCGCTCAGTATTATTGACCAATCGTATCGTATGCGTGGCTAACGGCGAAACGCCGACAGAAATGCCGATTATGTTAGGAGGCGTGAAATCAAGGTTGCGTCCGGACGCTCGGATGAAATCATCTTCTTGCAATGCAGACGGGAACTTCATCAATCGGATCACGAATGATGGTCGCGTCGATTGAGAACACCGTTCTGAGATGCCTCGCCTGAATGATCTCCCCCGGCGGGCCACTCGCGACGATTTCACCCTCCTTCATCAGGCACAGATGATCCGCGAAGCGGGCCGCGTGATTGATGTCGTGAAGAACGGCAACGACAGTCTTGCCCTCGTCGCGGACCAGGCGCCGGAGCAAATCCAGA
>JAQSWY010000125.1 GCA_029266425.1 Xanthobacteraceae bacterium | reverse complement strand
GATTGCCGCCAAGTTCCTCGGCGCCGGTCTCGCTTGTCTCGGCATGGGCCTTGCCGCCATCGGCGTGGGTAACATCTTCGGCAACTTCCTCTCGGGCGCCCTGCGCAACCCGTCGGCGGCCGACGGCCAGTTCGCCCGCGCCTTCATCGGCGCGGCGCTCGCGGAAGGTCTCGGCATCTTCGCGCTGGTCGTCGCGCTGGTCCTGCTCTTCGTGGTCTGACGCCTTCCGGTGGGGCGTGCCGCGCACCGGCGCGCCCCGTTCACGTTGAGCCGACGACAGCATCATCCGAGGAAGTCTGAACCATGCCCGAGACCCAGGGTCCGGCCGGTACATTCGTCATCGCGCAGGCAGAGCCCGCGGCGCACGGCGCTGCGCCCGCTCACGAAGGCGTGGAGATCGCAGTGCCACCAGGGGAAGCGCATGGCGGGGGCTTCCCGCCTTTCGACGTCCATACCTTTCCGTCGCAGCTGATCTGGCTGGCGATCGCCTTCGGCGCGCTCTACCTGCTGATGAGCCGCATCGCGCTGCCGCGCATCGCCAACATCCTCGAAGAGCGTCACGACCGCATCGCGGACGACCTCGAGGAGGCGGGCAAGCTGAAGGCCGAGAGCGAGGCCGCCGCCCGGGCCTATGAGCAGGCTCTCGCCAGCGCCCGCAACAAGGCCCACGGCATCGCCACCGAGACGCGCGACAAGCTCGCCGCCGACAGCGAGGCCGGCCGCAAGTCGCTCGAGGCGGAGCTCTCCGCCAAGCTGGCCGCGGCGGAGACGCAGATCGCCGCCACCAAGGACGCCGCCATGGCCAATGTGCGCGGCATCGCAGTGGACGCGGCGGGCGCCATCGTCGGCAACCTGATCGGCGCTGCGCCGGCGCCGCAGGCGGTCGAGGCGGCGGTCGACACCGCCATCAAGGGCTGAGGGAGCGCACCATGGGAAGTGATACTCTCTGGGTTGCCGTCGCCTTCGTCATCTTCATGGCGATCGTCATCCGCGCGGGCGCCTTCTCCGGCATCGCCAACAAGCTCGACGCCCGTGGCGAGCGCATCCGCCAGGAGCTGGAGGAAGCGCGCAAGCTGAAGGAAGAGGCGCAGAAGCTCGTCGCCGAGTATAAGCGCCGCCAGCGCGAGGCCGAGGACGAGGCCGAGGCGATCATCACCACCGCCAAGGCGGAAGCCGAGCGTCTAGCCGCCGAGACCAAGGTCAAGCTCGAGGACATGATCGCCCGCCGCACCAAGATGGCCGAGCAGAAGATCGCCCAGGCTGAGGCGCAGGCGCTGGCCGACGTGAAGGCCGCCGCGGCGGATGCCGCAGTGAAGGCGGCCGAGACCCTGCTCGCCGCCCAGGTCGTCGGCGAGACCGCCGAGCGTGTGCTGGGCGAGGCGGTGTCGGAAGTGAAGTCGAAGCTGAACTGAGCTTCGCTCGCCGGTCCATCGCCCCTATGAGTTATGAAATGCCCGGCTTCGTGCCGGGCATTTTCGTTTTGGGACGGGGGTACGTAGAAGCGCCGTCATGGCCGGCTTGGCTCGGCCATCCACGACTTGGCTGGGAACTGGTCCTGAAAGGAAGGCGTGGATGCCCGGATCAAGTCCGGGCACGACGGTTATCGGGATGGTGGGCGCCGCGTTGGACACGCTGGCTTATCGCCATCATCCCGGCCGCAACGAAGCGGAGAGCCGGGATCGCTCTCCGCTGTATTTTGCACGCGATCCCGGCTCTGCGCGGCTGCGCCGCTCCGGCCGGGATGACGGCATGAAGGGATGACGGCCGGGATCGGGAGCAGCCGTCATGGACGGGCCTGACCCGGCCATTCACGACTTTGCCGGGGGCTGTCTTCGCGGAAGAAGGCGTGGATGGCCGGGTCAGGTCCGGCCATGACGTTCCTCTGGCGGCGAGAAGGCTCTCAGCTCGTCCAGCGCCGCGGGCGGTAGAAGGTGTGCTCGCCGATCCGGTCGAGCTTGCGCATCTCGCGGATCCAGTTCGGCCGCACGGAGCGCGCGTGATAGTGCGTCGCCCGCCCGACCTTGTCGTCCCAGACAAGGCCGTCCAGCATGTCGGCGGCGATCTCCTTGGCCTGCTTCCACAGCGCCGGCTCGGTCACCACGTCGCGGATATTGTCGCAGGCGAAGGTGAACTGGCAGGCGAAGCGGCGATTGGCGTTCTGGTACACGGCGCGGCAGATGTCGGCCGGGTAGTAACCGGAGAAGACGCGGTTCATCACCACCTGTGCCACCGCGACTTGGCCGCGCTTGGGCTCCCCGCGGCTCTCGAAATAGACCGCCTCGGCGAGGCACTTCTCGGCCCGGTCGCGGCGCTTGCCAGAGAGGCCGAGACGCTCCGCCGGGCTCGGCCCGCGCGCGACGCGCAGGGTGTCGTCCTCGGATTTCTCGGCCGTCGTGGTGCCGCTGTCGGCGGGCGGCAGGGCGGACGGGGCAAGGTGCAGGAAGGGCTGCGGCGGCAGCGCCGCCTGATCGAGGCCGAAGATGAAGACGTTCTGCCGGTAGAGCGGCAGGTCGGGGTCGAGCTCATAGGAGCCGTCCGGCCCATCCTCGTCCATCGCGGCGAGGGCGCCGTCGCCCGGCACGGTGATGTCGCGTCCCTCGGTGCCGAGCGCGACGGCGGGGCCGGTGTGCTCGAGCTGGGACGGATCGCCGGTCGGATCGCCAGCGGGAACCGAGTAGAGCCCTTCGGCTTCGATGGCCACGTCGGGAACGTCGCCATCCTCGTAAGGATCGGTGCCGGCGCCGGCGAACGCGTCGGGCGCGCCCGTGCCCGTCCCCGGCGAGGCGGCGCCGGTGCTCGCAAGGCCGCTGCCGGCGAGGCTCGCCGGAGTGGTCTCGCCCGCGCCCACGAAGGGATCGGCCTCCAGCGGCTCCTCGACCGCCAGCGCCAGCCGGTCGGTCTTGGCGTCGCGGTTGATGTCCACGGCAAGGGCGGGAGCGGGCGGCGTCGGGATGGCCGAGCCGGCCAGCAACGAGGAGGAGGACGGCCAGATGAAGGTCGAGGCCTTGAGCAGGTGCAGCGGCCCGCCGAGGATGGAGAGCCGGGCGCGCTCGGTCACGCCTGGCTCATGCGCCATGCGGCCGACGATGTCCTGAAGCCCGATCGAGGTGCTGCCGCCCACGATCATGACGAACAGCCTTGTCGCCGCGTGACTTGCCTGCGACAGGCAAGCCCTCGCGTGTCAGGCCTTATGGTTGTCGCTCATTAACCTTGCGAGCCGGTTAATGGCGGGCGCTGGGGGCAAGAGCATGTCGCGCTTGGGGCGTGGTGTGGCCTCAACGTGGCGCGGCGGCGCGGCGCAGCCGGTCGGCGATGGCCTCGCCCAGCCCGTGGCGGGGCAGGGGAACGACGGCGATGCCGCGGGCCCCGCTGGCATCGAGCGCGCGCAGATGGGCGAAGAGGTGGGCCGCCGCTTCGACGAGATCGCCTGAGGGACTGAGGTCGAGACGGGCGACCGCTGCCCCGGCCCCCGGCGGCTGAGCGCCGGCGAAGGTGAGCAGCGCCTCGCCCGGCTTCACTTCGCGGACACCGAGCCGCACCGGGATGGCCGGCGCATAGTGCGAGGCGAGCATGCCGGGGGCGAGGGGAGCCTCGCCTGCCTCCGCTTCCGCGATCACCCGCGGGGCGGGACTGGCCAGCGGCGTATCAAGTGCTTCTTCGATCACCTCGCGCGGCAGGCCGCCGGGGCGCAGCATCACTGGCACCTCACCGGTGCAGTCGAGGATGGTCGATTCCACCCCGACCGCGCTCGCGCCCGCATCCAGGATCAGGTCGATCCGCCCGTCGAGATCGGCGAGGACATGCTCGGCGCTGGTCGGGGAGACGTGGCCGGAACGGTTGGCGCTGGGCGCGGCGATCGGCCGTCCCGCGGCCCGCAGTACTGCCTGTGCCACCGGGTGCGCCGGCACGCGGATGGCGACGCTGGAGAGCCCGGCGCGGGCGAGTTCGCTGGTCGCACTTTCGATCGCCGGCACCACCAGCGTCAGCGGGCCCGGCCAGAAGCGCCGGGCCAGCGTCTCGGCGGCGGGGGTGAGACGTCCTACGAGCCGGGCGGCGTCGATGTCCGGCACATGGGCGATCAGCGGATTGAAGCTTGGCCGGCCCTTGGCCGCATAGAGGCTGGCGACCGCGTGCGGGTCGGTGGCGTCGCAGGCGAGGCCGTAGACGGTCTCGGTCGGCAGTGCGACCAGGCCGCCGGCCTGCAGCACGTGCGCGGCCTCGGCGATGCCGGCGGCGTCGGCCGCCAGCAGCTTGGTCACGCGCGGCGCAACTGTATGCTTCACCCTTGCATTCTCCCGGTCAGGCGCGCTCGGATAGGGCGTCCGGCCAAGCGGGTCAACCGCGCGAAATCCACCGTGATGTCGTCCACCCGGCTGGCCGCCGGGAGCGACGTGGCATATCGTCCACCACTTCCCTATTCTCATAAGAATGAACGCTCCCGCCGAGAGCGGCCAAGGAACGCCAATGAGCACGCTGCTGATCTCCCACGACGCCTGCCTCGAACATCTCACCCCCGCCGGCCATCCCGAGCGGCCCGACCGGGTGCGGGTGCTCAACCGCGTCTTCGAGGGTGAGCAGTTCGCGACGCTGGCGCGCGAGCAGGCGCC
>JAQSWY010000124.1 GCA_029266425.1 Xanthobacteraceae bacterium | reverse complement strand
TCCACACCCGAATTGTAGTAGTCGACCCGCTCCTGGGCCTCCTTGTCGGTAGCGCCGGGAACGATGGTGAACAGGCCATAGGTCTTGAAGCCGGTACGGCCGACCTCCGCGGCGACCTCCTTGGCGCGGCGCCCGGTCTTCACGAAGTCGTCGCGGTTGCTGCCGAGCAGGAAACTGCCGGTGCAGTGCTGCGCGGTGAAGCGGAAGCCGGTGTCCGAGGTGCCGGCGCAGATGATCGGCGGGGCGCGCTCCGGCTTGGGGTTGGACATGCAGTCCTCCAGGCGGAAGAACTCGCCGGCATGCTCGACCCGCTCCTCGCTCCACAGGCGCCGGATGACGGCGAGCCATTCCTCTGCCAACCGGTACCGGCCCGCATGGTCGAGGTCGCGCCACAGCCCCATCTGTCCCTGGTCCACCGGGTTGGAGCCGGCGACCAGGTTGAGGCCAAAGCGGCCCTTGGAGATCTGGTCGATCACTGCGGCCATCTTCGCGACCACGGCCGGATGGAAGATCATGGTGTGGACGGTGCCCCACACGCCGATGCGGCTGGTGGCCTCGGCAAGGCCGGCCATGGTGGTCATCGATTCGAGGGTGAAATCCCAATGGCGGCTCGGGCCGCCATAGCCCCTCCACTTCGCCATGCTGAGCGCGAAGTCGAAGCCGAACTCTTCCGCCAGCACCGTCACCTGCTTGTTGTAGTCGTAGGTGGCCGGCAGCTGCGGGCTAGTGGTCGACGTAATCCAGCCGCCATTGCCTACGGGAAGAAACACGCCGAGTTCAACATGACGCTCGGAAACCTGCATTTTACTTAATTCCTCAAGTTTCTCGCAAACGAGAACTGGAAACTGACGATCACGCTACCAGCCATCACGGGACGGCGATAACAGAGATGTTGCGATGTCGTGTTGCGCAAAGGGCAACACCGAGATGCGCGGAGGGGCCGCCGCGGCCGTGTGCCGGTCATGCGGCGGCGCGACCGGCGCTGGGGAATTCCTTGACCAGCATCTTCAGGAATTCATGCGCCGCGTAGCTCAGCCGCCGGTCGCGATGGACGCAGATGGCCGAGGTGGCCGCGGCGAACTCTTCCTCGTCGATGGGGATCGCCTTCAGCGTGCCCTCGTCGATCTCCTTGCTGGCGGCAAGGGCGGGCCCGACGGTAATGGCGCGGCCGGTGATCGTCATAGCGCGCGTCAGTTCAAGATTATTGGCTGAGACGATGGTATTGGCCGACAGATTGCGGCGGGAGACCGCCTTGTCGAAAAGTTGTCGCAATCCGAAGCTGGGCACCGGGAGCGCGATCTGCTGCGTGCAGATCTCGGAAAGCGACAAGCTCTTGCGGTCGACGAACGGATGATCGCTCGCCACCAGGCACATGACCGGCTCGGTATGGCTGGCAACGACCTCTATATTCGGCCGCGGCCTCGCATTGAAGACGATGCCGATATCCGCCTCGTCCTTGATCATCGCCTCGATGATGCGATCGGTCGATTCGGTGAAGACGGAGAAACGGATGGCCGGATAGACGTCGTTGAACTTGTTGATCGCGCGGGGAAGGAAGCTGAAGATGAGGCCCTCGATCGCCCACAGCTTGACCTCGCCCTGCCGCAATCCTTTCAGCGTGCGAATGGAATCCTGCACGCGCTCCAGATCGCGGAACATGGTGCGCGTATAACGCTCCAGCAACAGCCCGGCCGGAGTCAATTGTATTCCGGTATTGGAACGCTCCAGCAGCAGCGTGCCGAGTTGATGTTCGAGCAGAGCCAGCTGCCGGCTGATCGCCGAGGGGGCCACATGCAGGCGATCGGCGGCACGGCGGATCGACCGAGTCTCGGCGACCTCGTTGAAGTAGCGGTATGTGTTGAAGTTCATGGCTCACGCTTCCGGCCGGATGGTCGTCACGTGAAGCAAGCCATGTGCCACCGGTGCCGGATGGCGTTCATCATTGGGCAACACGGCCAACACCATTCTGGTATACGCGCCGCCGTCCGGACTTGTTAGGGTTGCGGTTGTCTCGACACAAAGCAATCCTTCGCCCGGCCGAGACATTTTCATGAATTTCCGAACGCACCGAAGAATAGATAGCGCAATCCCTACGTAATATCGGCCGACCCTCAAGCCCGGTTCGCGCCGCCGGCTGCCTCGTCCGCGACACCCGCCACTCGCTGCCTCCCCGGTGTCCCACACGCCGAGGCAGGCCGACTGCGCGCCGTCTGCGGGCATGGCAGCTCAGTCAGGAGTTCACCGATGCCCATCGCATCGCTCGACGATATCGATCTGTTCTACGAGATCAGCGGGGAAGGCCCCCTCCTGGTCCTGGTCACCGGGCTGGCCGGCGTCGCGTCCTATTGGCGGCCGAACATCGAGGCCCTCGTGCAGCATTTCACCGTGCTGCGCTACGACCAGCGCGGCACCGGGCGCAGCAGCCGCCCCGAGGGCGCCTATTCGGTCGAACTGCTCACCGACGATCTGGTCCGGCTGATGCGCCATCTCGGGCTGTCGCACGCCCGCATCCTCGGCCATTCGACCGGCGGCGCGATCGGCCAGGTTCTGGCGGCACGGCATCCCGAGCTCGTCGAGCGCCTCGTGCTCTATGCGAGCTGGGCGAGCCTCTGCCCGCAGATGCGGATGTGCATGGAGATCCGGCAGCAGCTGCTCGCCGCGGCCGGCCCGGCGGCCTATCACCGGGCCTCGCCGCTCTTCCTCTATCCGCCGCGGTTCGTGTGCGAATCCTGGCCGCGGATCGCCGCCGAGCTCGACGCCAGCGTCGCGCAGTCGACGACGCCGGCAATTTTGGCGGCGCGGGTCCGCGCGGTCATGGACTTCGACGGCCGGCCCTATCTCCCCTCGATCCACGTGCCGACGCTGGTCCTCGTCGCCGACGACGACATATTGACGCCGCGCCTCGCCGCCGACGAGCTGCAGGCGGAAATTGCCCATGCCCGGCTCCAGACTATGACCTATGGCGGGCACGCCGTATCCTATTGCGAACCCGAGGCGTTTCACGCCGCCGTCCTGCCGTTCTTGCGGCAGGAGGCGCCAAGCGCCGCCGAACGCCGCTCGGCTTGAGGGCAACGCCATGCACCCCCTCCCTTCGTCCCCGGCAGCGATGGACGCCCCCGTCGACGGCGCCCTGTTCCGCGCCGGCATGCGCCGGCTTGCATCAAGCGTCTGCCTGATCACCGCGCATCACGCCGATCGCCGCCATGGCCTCGTCGCGACGTCGATCTCCTCGCTCGCCGCGGAGCCGCCGAGCCTGATCGCCTGCGTCCACCGG
>JAQSWY010000123.1 GCA_029266425.1 Xanthobacteraceae bacterium | reverse complement strand
CTGTGCGTGGTGCAGCTCGCCAGCGTCGAGGAGGCCGTCGTGGTCGACGCCGTCGCCGACGGCATCGATCTCGCCCCCTTCTTCACGCTGATGGCCGACGAGAAGGTGCTGAAGGTCTTCCATGCCGGCCGGCAGGACATCGAGATCGTCTGGCACCTCGCCGGCATCATCCCGCACCCGGTATTCGACACGCAGGTCGCCGCCATGGTGCTCGGCCACGGCGATTCCATCTCCTACGACCAGCTGGTGCAGCGCATCACCGGGGACGTGCTCGACAAGTCGCTGCGCTTCACCGACTGGTCGCGCCGCCCGCTCTCGGCAGCGCAGATCGCCTATGCCGAGGCCGACGTCACGCATCTGCGCGACGTCTTCTTCAAGCTCGACGCGGATCTCAAGAAGCGTGGCCGCGCCGACTGGGTCGGCGAGGAGATGGCGGTGCTCATCTCGCCCGACACCTATCGGCAGGAGCCGGAGCGCGCCTGGGAGCGGTTGCGCTCGCGTGCCCGCAAGCCCAAGGACCTCGCCGTGCTGATGGAGGTCGCCGCCTGGCGCGAACGCGAGGCGCAATCGCGCGACACGCCGCGCTCCCGCATCCTGAAGGACGACGTGATCGGCGAGATCGCCTCGCAGCACCCGACCACGGCCGAGCGGCTCGGCCAGCTGCGCTCGATTCCCAAGGGCTTCGAGCGCTCCCGCGCCGGCGAACAGATCATCGAGGCGGTGAAGGCCGGCCTTGCCCGCGATCCCAAGACCCTGCCGCGCATCGAGCGCGACAAGCCGCTCTCCAACGGCGCCTCGGCAACGGTCGAGTTGCTGAAGGTGCTGCTGCGCATGACCTCCGAGCAGCACGGCGTCGCAGCCAAGATCATCGCGACGGTGGACGACCTCGAGCGCATCGCCTCCGAGGAGGAGCCGGACGTGCCGGCCTTGCACGGCTGGCGGCGCGAATTGTTCGGCGAGCGGGCGCTGGCGTTGAAGTCCGGCCATCTCGCGCTCGCCATGCAGCGCGGGCGGGTGATCGCGCTCGACCGGCCGGCGGGCTAGCCTTCCTCAGCTCGTCACGATCCCTGACTCCCGCCCGATCAGCCGGCCCAGCGTGCGCAGCCGGTTGACGACGCGGTCGCCGCCGAGCGGGGCCAGATCGCCCTTGAGGCGTAGCGCCAGCTTGCCGCGCTCGACCAGCAGCGGGGTCAGCGGCAGCGTGCCGGGCATGGCGGCGGAGAGGATGTAGCCGACCCGCATCGCCGCGCCGACGATACGGGCGCGGTCGAGGAAGCGGGCCGAGACCAGTTCGCGGATGCGCGGGGAGAGGTCCTCGTCGATCAGCCCGACATGACGGTAGTAGATCGCCAGCGCCAGGAAGGCGCGGCCGGGATGGTCGACACCGATGAAGGCGGCGTGGGCGATCAGGTTGAGGCTCTGCTCGCCGCGATAATCGGGATGCGCCCGCCAGCTTATGTCCGACAGCAGGCAGGCGGCGTGGCGCAGCCGTTTCTCCTCGGCACTCTCGTCGATGCCGGTCGAATGCATGAAGCGGTCGGTCCACTCGACCAGTTCCCAGCCATGCGCCGGCGAGCGCGAGCGCACCTCGTTGAGCTCGGCGCTGGCGGTGATCAGCGGGTCGGTCTTCTTGTCCTCGTCGGTCAGCAGCTCGAACAGCCGCCCTTCGCGCACGCCCTGCGCCGAAAGATAGATGTTTGCCGGCTTGCCGATGCGGATGATGTGCTCCAGCACCAGCGCGCCATAGGCGAGCAGCGGCCGGCGCACGTCTGAGACGGTGTCGATGCGCGAGAGCGTGTCGACCGGCACGCGGCGCACGAGCCGGCAGAACTCCTGCGCCTCCTTGGCCGGGATGACGTAGCCATGCATCACGTGCAGCGGATAGCCGCGCTGGAACATGTGCAGCCGCGACAGCGCGCGCCAGGTGCCGCCGACGGCATAGAAGGTGCGGCCCTTCAGGTGCTCCAGGTGCGTCTCCTTGGAGAGCAGCTCCTTGACGATCTTCTCGGCCTTTTTCAGCGAGCGGCCGGACGTGTCCTGCAAGGCGAGGCCGCCGAGCGGGAAGGTCGCGCCGGAACCGATGCGGTGGCCATGCAGGTCGGCGAGCTCCAGCGAGCCGCCGCCCAGGTCACCGACCACGCCATTGGCATGATGCACGCCGGAGATGATGCCGAGGCCGGAGAGCTGCGCCTCCCGCTTGCCGGAGAGCAGCTCGACATCGGTGCGGCAGATCTCCGAACAGGCCGCGACGAACTCCGCCCCGTTGGAGGCGTCGCGCGCGGCAGCGGTAGCGAGCACGATGAGCTGGCCAACGCCCATGCGGTCGCACAGCACGCGGAAGCGGCGCAGCGTGCCGAGCGCCTTCTCCACCGCGTCCGGATTGAGCCGGCCGGTGGTCGCCACCTCGCGACCGAGGCCGCAGGACGCCTTTTCGTTGAAGATGGGCGTCGGACTGCGCGACAGCCGTTCATAGACGACGAGACGCACCGAGTTCGAGCCGATGTCGATCACGGCAATGGGCGCGCCCGCGACCAGGCCGTGACCTGCCTCCCACATGTTGGGGCTCATGCGTTCACGCACGCTCGCGGCGGCGGATGAGGTTGCGTGGCGACGATTCCTTGAGCGACTTGCCACGTCCCGACAGGCTCGGATTGGTCATGAAATAGAGCTGGGCGTTGAATTTCTCTTCGCCCTCGCCCGGCACTATGCGTTGCGAGGAACCGTCGGGCAACACACGCCAGCTCTGCTGGTTGTCCTGCAGGTTGGCCACCATGATCTGATCGAGGATCTGCATGTGCACCGTGGCGTTGGTGATGGGGCACAGCGCCTCGACGCGGCGGTCGAGGTTGCGCGGCATCAGATCGGCCGAGGAGATGTAGAGCGCCGCGCTCGGATGCGGCAGTCCGTGGCCATTGCCGAAGGCATAGATGCGCCCATGCTCGAGGAAGCGGCCGACGATCGACTTGACGCGGATATTATCCGACAGGCCCGGCACGCCCGGGCGCAGGCAGCATATGCCGCGCACCACGATGTCGATCGGCACGCCGTTCTGGCTGGCGCGGTAGAGCGCGTCGATGATCATCGGGTCGACCAGAGAGTTCATCTTCAGCCAGATCGCCGCCGGCTTGCCGGCCCTGGCGAAGGCGATCTCGGCATCGATGTGCTCGAGGATGCGCTTCTTCAGCGTCAGCGGGGCGATGGACATCGCCTCCAGCTCCGCCGGCTCGGCATAGCCGGTGATGAAGTTGAAGATGTGCGCCACGTCGCGCGAGATCACCGG
>JAQSWY010000122.1 GCA_029266425.1 Xanthobacteraceae bacterium | reverse complement strand
CTGCCCATCGGGCTTCTCATCGGCTGGCTGCTTTTGCAACTCGCCGGCACCGGCGCGCTTGCCGCCGCGATCCTGCTGCCGCTTTATTACCTGGCGGATGCCACCATCACGCTGCTGCGCCGGCTCGCCCGGCGCGAAAAGGTGTGGGAGGCGCATCGCAGCCACTTCTACCAGCAGGCAACCGCCAACGGCTTCTCGGCGATAGCGGTGAGCGGACACGTGCTTTCCCTCAACGTCGTACTGGCGGGGCTTGCCGCCTGGACGATCCTGTCGCCGACGCCCATCGTGCAGATCCTGGCCCTGCTCAGCGGGAGCACCCTCGTGGGCCTGTTGCTGCGCCGCTTCTCGCAAGCCCGCCTGGAGATTTCCGCGTGACCGGCCCTCTCATCGCGCTCACCGGCGCCACCGGCTTCATCGGCCGCCATCTGGTGGCCGAACTGCCGAAGCGCGGCTATCGCGTGCGTGTGCTGCTGCGACGCCCCGCCGAGGTGCCGGAGGGCGCCACGGGCGCGGTGATCGGCGATATCGCGTCGCCGCACAACATGGCGGCGGCCCTGCGCGATGTGGATGCGGTAATCCATTCGGCCGGCCTCGCCCATGCCATGTCGGGCATGCCCGAGGACGATTATCGCGCCATCAACACGCAAGGCACCCTCAACCTTGCTCGCGCCGCCGAGCGTGCGCATGTGAAGCGCTTCGTATTTCTGTCCTCCATCCGCGCGCAGTCCGGGCCGGTGGCGGCCTTCCCGCTGACGGAGGCGGACGAGGCGCGTCCGACCGACGCCTATGGCCGCTCCAAGCTTGATGCCGAACAGGGTCTCGATGCGCTCGGGATCGATTGGGTCGCGTTGCGCCCGGTGCTGGTCTACGGGCCGGGGATGAAGGGCAACATGGCGGCGCTGCTGCGGCTTGCGCAATCCCGCTGGCCGCTGCCGCTCGGCAGCCTGTCTGCGCAGCGCTCGCTGCTCTCACTCGACAACCTGACCTCGGCGCTCGACGTGGTGCTGAAGGCGCCGGGCCCGTTACGCCGGCCGATGATCGTCGCCGATCCGGAGCCGCTGACGGTGGCCGAAATCGTCGCCGCTATGCGCTCCGGGATCGGGCGCAGGCCCGGCCTCGTCCCCCTCCCGTCGGTCCTTCTGCGCCTTGGCGCCGCGCTGACGGGGAGGTCGGAGGCCTATGACCGGTTGGCGGGCTCGCTGGTGGCGAAACCCGATGCGCTGAGGACGCTTGGCTGGCAGCCGGTCAGCTCGACGCGAGACGGACTGGCTCGGCTGGCGCAATCGGCTCAGGATTCTTCATCCGCCGGCTGAATTCGGGGATCGCATCCTCGAACACGCGCTCGGCCGCCGCGCGATCATTGGCGGCGACGGCCCGTGCCAAGGCCTTGAGCCACTCGTCAACCCGCTGACGATCCGCGAAGACCGGCTTTGCGGCCATGACGCCGTCGATGCCGATCTCGGCCCGGGGCTCTTCGCGGGCAAAGAGGATTTCGTGCAGTCTCTCGCCGGCCCGCGTGCCGATGACGGCGATCTCGATTTCCTCGCCGGGCTCGAAACCGGCCAGCCGGATCATGCGCTCGGCGAGTTCGATGATCCGCACCGGCTGCCCCATCTTGAGCACATAGACCGATGCGCGCTCATCCTGGGTGGCGCCGTCATGGAGCACGCGGCCTTCCTTGTCTGCATGGGACGCGGAGGTGAGCACGAGATCGGCGGCCTCGCGGGTCGTCATGAAGTAGCGCACCATGTCGGGATGCGTCACCGTCACCGGGCCGCCACGCGCGATCTGCGCCTTGAATTTGGGCACCACGGAGCCGACCGATCCGAGGACATTGCCGAAGCGCACAGCGATGAGCCGGGTCGAGCCGCCACGCCCCATGAATTCCGCGTCGAGCGCCTGTCCGTACATCTCCGCAAAGCGCTTGGTGGCCCCCAGCATCGAGACCGGATCGATGGCCTTGTCGGTGGAGATCATGACGATCGCGGCGGTGCCGGCCTCAACGGCCGCATCGGCCACGTTCACGGAGCCGAACACGTTGGTCTTGATGCCCTCGGTCCAGTTCGCCTCGAGATACGGCACGTGCTTCAACGCCGCCGCATGGAAGACCACGTCGGGCGCGAATGCGTTGATGACCTCGCGCACCCGCTCGCGGTCGCGCACATCCGCGATCACGCCGTCGACCGCGGTATCGCTCGACAGGATCGTCGGGTTTTCAAGGATCTGGTGCAGCGAGGGTTCCGAGCTCTCGAGAACGAGCAGGTCGCTCGCGCCGAACGCCACCACGCGGGTGCAGATTTCCGACCCGATGGAGCCGCCGCCGCCGGTGACGAGTACGCGCTTGCCGCGAATGAAATCCTCGAGCCGCGTGCGGTCGATCTGCACGGTGGGCCGCAACAGCAGGTCTTCGATTTCGAGCGGCGCCAATTCGGCGTCCCGCATGCCCTCGCCGAGGCTGGTGACGCGCACGAGGGGCAATCCGAGGCGCCGCGCCCGGGCGATCAGCATGTCGGGATGCGCCTCGGGTGCCAGCGCGCTCGGGGTCGCGACGAGGCGACGGATCGGCACGCCCCGCTCCTGGAAATCCTGCACCACCTGATCGAGATCGGCGAAAGTGCCGAGCACCGGCACGCCGCGGATCGACTGGCCGAGATCATCAGCGCGATAGGACAGGACGCCCTTGGGCTGAAGCTTCTTGACCGAGCCCGATTCGATGGCCCGCAACATCACCTCGATGTCGGTGCCGCGCCCGAGCAGCAGGGTCGGCGTGTTGGCGTCGCGCTGCAGGGTCTGGCGCGACTGGGCGTATTTGACGTAGCGGAAGGCGAGGCGCGGACCGCCCAGAAAGAACATCTGGATCAGCCAGTAGAGCGCGATGGTGATCTTGCCGAAGAAGAACGAGCCGAAAAGCTGCGGCGAGACGAGGATGTAATCGACTACCAGCAGGGTGAGCGCGAGCACGCTTGAGGCGCGAAAGATGTTGTAGAGGTCCGGCAGGGACGCGAACCGCCATTTGGAGCGGTAGAGGTGGAAGAACCAGTAGACGAAGCCGGCGAAGAGCACGAAGGGCGGCAGCACATAGGGCAGCTGGCGCAGATGCTCGCTGAGCAGAAAACCGTCGAAGCGCACGAAAAAGGTCGCGATCACGGCGAGCGCCGTCATCACGAGATCATGCACGATGATGAGCGTTTTCTTGAAATCCTGGCGAGTCATGAGCCCATGTCGAAATCTGCAACGGGGTATCCGCCGAGGTCGTGCCTTTGTCAATCTGACGGAGGCCGCCTCCTT
>JAQSWY010000121.1 GCA_029266425.1 Xanthobacteraceae bacterium | reverse complement strand
TCCTGAACATTGGTCACCACCAGCGGGATGATGGCGAACGGCTTGGAGATGCAGGTCGCCTCGGCCACCATGCCGGGCTTCATGATCTGCGCCTCGATCTGGCCGAAGCCGGCGACCAGCGTTTCGCGGCCGGCCCCATCGGGGATCAGCACCCCCGCCGGGCGCATCAGCGGGTTGACGAGGTCGCCGACCCGCAGCGTGAACTGCTCGACCCGCCCGCTCACCCCGGCATGCACCACGGTCTTGTCGAGCTCGGTCTGCGCCTGCGCCAACGCCGCCTCGGCGCTTGCCTTCTGCGCCGGCAGCAGCGTTGCCAGGCGGGACTGCGCGCCCTCGCGAGCGGCCTCGGCGGCCGCCAGACCGCCGACCCGGCCGTCGACCACGTTCTGCAGCCGCTCGATCTCGCGCCGCGCCACCACGTCGGCGTTGCGGGCGACGAGTTCCTGGCGCATCGCCAGCTCGTCGCGCGCCTGCTTCAGCGCTCCGATGGCCTGGACGATCTGTCCCTCGGCGGCGGCGACGTCCGAGCGGGCGACCACCATCGCCGCGTCGGTCTCGGCGATGCGTGTGCGCGCCGCCTCCACTGCCGCGCGCTGGCTGGCATCGTCCAGCCGGAAGATCGGCTGGCCCTCATCGACGTGGTCGCTGACGCCGACATAGATCTGCGCCACCCGGCCGATGGTTTCCGGCACGATGGGCACGGTGCGGAAATAGGCGGTGACGCTGCTGGTCGAGGGGTGGTTGTAGAAGATGATGGTGATGAGCGCGACGGTCAGCATCAGGCAGGCGGTGATGCCCCAGCGGAGCTCGTACCAGACGGAATAGAGCGTGATCTCGCGGCCGATCCGCTTCCCCTGGCCATAGCGGCGGTAGAGATAGTCCGGCAGCACTGTCAGCAGCGAGCACAGCATCAGCTCGAGCATGTCAGGCCTCCGTCTTTCCGGCGGGTGCAGAGGCCGGCGCGGGCTCGATCGGAGCCGGCTCCGGCGCCGGCGGCGGCAGGCCGGCCACCGTCTCGGAGGCGCGGGCGATCCGGTTCAGCGGGGACAGGAAGTCCGGCAGGTCGACGAAGGCCAGCAGCAGCGCCGCCACCCAGAAGATGTGGGTGTGGGTGAACAGCGCCAGCAGGCAGAGCACCGCGACGATCTCGAACTGCAGCTTCTGGCCCTTGTGCGCCATGCGCTCAGGCAGCGAATGCAGCGTGAGGAACAAGACGCCCGTCAGCAGCACCGCGGCGATCAGCGTCACCGCGGCGATGCCCATGAGCACGTCCGTGCCGCCAGGGGGCGTGATGAAGAAGGGCAGATGGCCGGAAGCGGCCGCATGCGGTGTCATGGACGTGACTTCTCAGCTTCGCGGCCCTCGGCGGGGCCTTCCCTATTTCCTGCCCCAGGTCAGGAACAGGCCGACATCGCCCGGCATGCCCTTCGGCCAGTCGACGATCATCGCGGTGAGGCCGAAGCCGGCCGGCTTCAGCCGGTCGCGCCACAGCTCATAGGCCTGGCGCGGGCGCCCGGTCAGCGTGTCCGGCCACCCCTCCACCGTGTTGTTGATGGCCCGGCCGTGGTCGGTGCACAGGCTGTTGGGGAAGCGCATCACCATCAGCTCGGTCTCCCCGCGCTCGGCCGAGGCGCGCAGCTTGACCAGAAGGCTCTGGGTGATCTCCTCCAGCTTCGCCGGCGTCAGCTCGATCGGCGCTGCCAGCGTCTTGGCCAGCTCCTCGCGCGCCCGGTCGGCCTTCTCGACCGCCTCCACCATCTCCTTGGCGTGCGCCATCGCCACCTTGTCCATGTAGTGGCGCAGGTCCTCCGCCGACATGAAGCTCTCGTCGCCCAGCGGGCGCTGATGCGGCGCGGATATCTGGTCGGTGTCGCTCATCGTCGGGCTCCAATGCCAGGTGACGGGATCGGAAAGCTTCAGAACAGGCTCGGCACGTGGTGGCGGATGTCCTCGGGCTCTTCATAGCCCTGCGGCTTCTGGCGCTTGGGAAGCTTCACCTTGTCCCGCTTGATCGCCTCGTAGGGGACCTTGGAGAGCAGATGCGAGATGATGTTGAGCCGCGCCCGTCGCTTGTCGTTGGAATCGGCCACGTACCAGGGCGCCCAGGGCGTGTCGGAGGCGGCGAACATCGCGTCGCGCGCCCGCGAGTAATCGTACCAGCGGCCGTAGGACTTCAGGTCCATCGGGGTAAGCTTCCAGATCTTCCGCGGATCCTGGATGCGCTGCTCGATGCGCCGCGTCTGCTCCTCCTGGCTCACCTCCAGCCAGTATTTGAGCAGGATGACGCCGGATTCGACGATGGCCTTCTCCATGGCGGGGATGGTGTCGAGGAACTTCACCGCCTGCGCCTCGGTGCAGAAGCCCATCACCCGCTCCACCCCGGCGCGGTTGTACCAGCTGCGGTCGAAGATCACGATCTCGCCGCCCGCCGGCAGGTGGGGCAGATAGCGCTGGGCGTACATCTGCGACTTCTCGCGCTCGGTCGGCGCGGGCAGCGCGACGACGCGGAACACGCGTGGGCTCACCCGCTCCATCATCGCCTTGATGACGCCGCCCTTGCCGGCGGTGTCCCGACCTTCGAAGATGATGCAGATCTTGGCGCCGGTGGCCTTCGTCCATTCCTGCAGCGCCACCAGTTCCCCATGCAGCCGCTTCAGCTCCGCCTCGAAGTCCTTGCGGCTGAGCACCGCATCGCCCGGCGACGGCAGATCCACGGACGCAGTCTTCTTCTTGCCAGCCATGCGTTCACCTGATGCACCGGTCTTCCGACCGGCAGAAAGTAAGCGTCGATCATCCAACATCTGCGCCCATGACGGGCGGCGCGGAAGGCCGGCAACGTAACATACGGTAAGATACTTCAGACGCGGAGCGACTTGCTGGTGGTCTGCCTCCGGCCCCGGCGCCAGGCGAACCCGGCGGCACGCAGCGTATCATAGGGTAGAATGTTTCAAAGTACCGGCAGCGCGGAGCGCACAAGGCCCGGATTTTCGGCCTCCGACGCTTGCCGATCCCGAAACGACCCTGGAACACATCTCGGCGACCCCGGCCGAAACGTCCACTATTAGACGTGCGCTAGCCGCGGTTCGTTTTAACCTGCCTGTGTCGTTATGGCAGCGGCACGTGCCGGGGGCATTCGGCCCCATCGGTCGAGATGCCGACGCGCTGGACTGCGCCTCCCCATCCCCTCCGCCCGAACTCCAGGACACCGGCGACGAGCCGGTGGCGGATGGCATTCATGAACACGGCAGTCGAAGACCGCGCGCGGGCGCAATGTGCCCTCGATGCGAGGATGTGCGGAGTACCCGAGGCTCAGATTCCCGCCCTCGTCGACCGTCTGTGGCCCGTCGTGGCCCGCGAGATGATGGG
>JAQSWY010000120.1 GCA_029266425.1 Xanthobacteraceae bacterium | reverse complement strand
CTACCTCGATACGGTCGAGGAGATCTGGCAGGGCCTCAAGCACTACGTCGACTAGGGAGAAGCCATCATGACCCTTTTCGGCTACCGCGTGCCGATGATAGCCTCGCTCATCGTCTGGTGCGCCGTCTGGGAACTGGTCGGGCGTTCCGGCGCGACCTTCCTCATCCCGCCGCTCTCCGACGTCGTGGTCGCCGCGGTGGCACTGGTGCAGACTGGCACCTGGCAGGCGGCGGCGCTGACCACGCTGAACAGCTTCCTGCTCGGCATGTTCTTCGCGATCGTAGCGGGCATCGTCATCGGCGTGCTGATGGGCCGCTTCGCCGCGGTCGACAACCTGCTCGGCATCTGGGTCAACATCTTCGTCTCGGCGCCGCTCTCGGCGCTGGTGCCGGTGCTGATGATCCTGTTCGGCATGGGCGAGACGACGGTGGTCGTCACCGTCTTCCTGTTCGCGGTGTGGATCATCGTGCTGGACACGCGGGCGGGCATACAGGGCGTGCCGCCCTCGCTGATCGAGATGGGCCGCAGCTACGGCGCCTCGCGCTTCGCCCTCTACTTCAAGATCATCCTTCTCGCCGCCCTGCCGGAGATCCTGGCGGGCATCCGCCTCGGCGTGGTGCGCGGCGTGAAGGGCGTGGTGATCGGCCAGTTGCTGGTCTCGATCATCGGCTATGGCGAGTTGTTCGAGCTCTACTCGCGCAACTTCGACATGGACAACTTCTGGGCCCTGACCATCATCCTCTTCGCTGCCGCGATGGGCCTGTCCGCCGTCATCGAATCCATTGAGAAACGCGTCGACTATTACGCAGGAGTACGCTGATGAACGCGCCTATCGACAATTCCGCCTATGTGATCACGCCTCCTGGCATCGCGACGCTTCCCGTCGAAGGCTCGGACAAGCTGTTCCCGATCCATCGCATCTACTGCGTCGGCCGCAACTACGCCGAGCACGCGATCGAGATGGGCCACGACCCGAACAAGGAACCGCCCTTCTTCTTCCAGAAGAACCCCGACAACGTCATCACCAACGGCACCTTCCCCTATCCCGATAAGTCGAGCGACGTGCATTACGAGGTCGAGATGCTGGTCGCGCTTGGCAAGGGCGGCCGCAACATCCCGGTCGAGCAGGCGCTCGACCATGTGTGGGGCTACGGCATCGGCCTCGACATGACCCGCCGCGACCTGCAGGGCGAGGCCAAGAAGCTCGGCCGCCCGTGGGAAGTCGGCAAGGCCTTCGAGGATTCCGCCCCGTGCTCGGCGCTGGTGCCGGCCTCCAAGATCGGCCATCCGAACCAGGGCAAGGTGTGGCTGAAGGTCAACGGCGCGCTGCGCCAGCAGGGCGACCTCAACCAGATGATCTGGAAGGTGCCGGAGATGATCGCCTATCTGTCCGGCCTGTTCGAGCTGCAGCCGGGCGACGTCATCATGTCCGGCACGCCGGCCGGCGTCGGCGCCATCGTGCGCGGCGACCACATGGAAGGCGCAGTCGAGGGCGTCGCCACGCTAGACGTCAAGGTCGTCTGACGCTCCATCGCTGGAAAGAACGAGCGCCCGGCGCGGTCCATGACCGCTGCCGGGCGTTTCGTATCTGCGGCCGACCGGTCAGGCCTCCGGCGCCTTGTGGATCGGATCGACCCAGTAGACTTCTTCCGGCCTCTCGACCGGGTCGACATCGGTGATGTTCACCACCACCGCCTCGTTGTCGGAGCGTACCAGCACGCAGTCGAGCGGCTCGTTCGGGTCGGCGTTGATCTCCTGGTGCGGCACGTAGGGCGGCACGAAGATGAAGTCGCCCGCCTCGGCCTCGGCGACATATTCCAGCCGGTCGCCCCAGCGCATGCGGGCGCGCCCGCGCACCACATAGATCACGCTCTCCAATTCGCCGTGATGATGCACGCCGGTCTTGGCGTTGGGCTGGATGGTCACCGTCCCCGCCCAGATCTTCTGCGCGCCAACGCGGGCGTGGTTGATCGCCGCCTGCCGGAACATGCCCGGCGTCTGTGCGGTATTGGGATCGAGCTTGTCGCCCTTGATGACCCGCACGCCGTCATGCTTCCAGCGCTCGGCGTCGTGCTCGTGGGAATGATCGCCCGAATGCTCGCTCATGGCCGTTGTCCCTCCTGCTGCGGCGCCGGAATGCCGGCCGATCATAGCCGGGAAAGCGCCGGCCGATAGAGCCGTCGCGCCGCGCGAGGGCGTCGGGCTATGCCGATACGCCAGCGCGTTCTGAAAAGATTTCGGCTGCCTCTCCGTCAATATCGCCGCGAACGCGATCGCATGGATGGTGCGATGCGTCGCATGCGGGTCCGGGGGCCCAGTTGCCGTATCCCAGGTCGATCGATGCCGCACGCGGCGCGACGACCTATCCGTCGGCGATACCCCGTCCGGGCGACGTGACGATCTCCACGCAGCCGACAGCTCCGCCACCGCACGATCCAGAGTGAGAACCGTGACCGCCGTCGCCGACGCACAGCCGTTCACCTTCGCCGGATTCCCCGGCAGCGCCTGGGCCTTCGCGCTCAGGAGCTGGCTGGCGCTCGTCATCGCGCTCTATGTCAGCTTCTGGCTGCAGCTCGACGCGCCGTACTCCTCCGCGCTCACCGTGGCGATCCTCGCCATCCCGACGCGCGGCCAGACCATGGAGAGGGCCGGTTTCCGGCTGCTCGGCACCGTGATCGGCTGCGCGGCCTCCATTGCCATCGTCGGCCTGTTCACTCAGACGCAGGTGCTGCTGCTGGCCGGCCTCGCGGTATGGATCGGGGCCTGCGTCTACGTGGCGGCGCTGCTCGACGGCAACCGCGCCTATATGGCGGGGATCGGCGTGATCACCGTAGCCTTGGTCGCGCTCGAGCATCTCGACGATCCGCAGGACATCTTCGATGCCGCCACCGGGCGCGGAGCGGCCATCGTCGTCGGCATCCTCGCCGTCGCCCTCGTCAACGACCTCTCCGCGGCGCCCGACTATTACCCGCAGGTCCTGGCTAGGCTCTGCGACCTGCACCGCCGGATCGCCGGATATGCGGAGCGCGCTGTGGGTGGCGAGACCCTGCCCGCGACCATGGCGGCCGGTCTCCTGCGCGAACTCACCATGCTGCGCGCCGACATCACCGGCCTCGCCGCCGAATCGAGCGTCGGGCCGGCACGTAGCGCGGCGGCGCGTGCCGCCATGGTCAATCTCGTGGCCATGTTCGCCACGGCTCGCGCGCTGGGAGGAGCGGCGGCCGGCTCGCCCTGCGCTTCGAGGCTGACCGACGAACTGCAGCGCAAGCACGCCGAGGTGCGGGAGAACCTCGCCGCCCTGCGCGCTGGCGAGCGCCCCGCCCAGGAACGGCACGCGCCCGTCTATCGCTCGCGCCGGATCGCGCTGGC
>JAQSWY010000026.1 GCA_029266425.1 Xanthobacteraceae bacterium | reverse complement strand
ATGAGGTTCACACCCCGAAATTTCAAGCCCAGATCCACAAAGACCAGGCCAGGACCAAAGCTCCTACCCTAAGGCTTACACCCTTGGGCCACCGACAAGACCTCACGCCGGCGACTGCCGGTCGTTTCAGCCATCATCGTCGTAGAGGAACTTCAGAGGAACGCCGTCCAGCCGTGCGGCGGCGCCCCGTCGATGTGGCGGTTTATAGGGGGCCGGCCCCTTCCCTGTCAACACCCGATCTCAAGAAAAATGACGAAGTGACGACGCTGTGGGTAACTTGGCCGGCTTAGGAAAGAAACGCTGACTTACCAATGCGTTGAGCCACACAATGGGTGCTTGCGATAGCGCGTCTGGCATCCGTCCGGTCCGAAGTCTTCCCGAAAAATCCCGTAGCGCCGAAGTGCCTGGGATTCGGGGGTTCCAGGCACGCTGAGTGACGCCCCTCAATGGTCGGAAAGCACCACCTCGTCCGACCATTCACCCTCGACTTCCTTGGTAATGGCTTGTCCGCAAATGACCCGGCCCTTCACCGGATCGAAGGTCAGCGTTGGCTGTCCCGCGAGTTGCCAGCCCTTGTTCAGCGCCGCCGAGACGCGCTTGCAGAAGGCCGCGTCGTCGGGACCGGTGAGATAGCGATAGAGCTTCATTGGCTTTCCAGTCCGGTATCTCGTGATCCCAGCCGCGGAGCCAGGATCGCCTATTTCCTCTCTGCCCTCGTGCCCGGGGCTTGGTCCAAGGCACCCGGTGACCGGGAGCAGCGCGCCCGGTCTGCTGAATCCGCGGGTCAAGCCCGCGGATGAGGGCGGTGACGGGTGGTTCTATCCGCGTGCCGCGATCGCGTCAGCCAGCGCCACCGTCCGGCGGGCCATGTCGGCATGCATGCGCTCATACATCCGCCCCTCGAGCTGGAGCACGCCGATGCCGGCATTCTCCGGGCGTGCGAAGATCTCGATCACCTGTCGCGCTTCCTCCACCTCGTCCGCCGGCGGGGTGAAGGCGGCATTCGCCGGCGCGATCTGGCTCGGATGGATCAGCGTCTTGCCGTTGAAGCCGAGATCGGCGGCCTGCGCGCATTCCGCGGCAAATCCGTCGAGATCGCGGAAATCATTCCACACCGCGTCCAATATGCCGATGCCGGCCGCCTTGGCCGCCAGGACGCAACTCGAGAGCCAGGCGAGCATCGGCGCCCGTCCCGGCACGATGCGCGCGCCGGTCGCCTTGGCGAGGTCATTGGTGCCCATCATCAGCACGGCAAGCCGGGTGACGGGATCGTGCGCGGCGAGCGCGATACGCTCGATCCGCAGCACGGCGAGCGGCGTCTCGATCATCGCCCACACCTTCAACGAGCGGGGCGCCCCTAGAGCGTCTAGCCGCCGGCCGATCATCGCCAGGGTCTCGGGATCGGAGATCTTCGGCACGGCCACCGCATCGGCGCCGGACCCTGCCGCCGCCGCGAGATCCGCCTCGAACCAGGGCGTATCCGGCGCATTGGCGCGCAGCACCACCTCACGTGGCCCAAAGCCGCCGGCCTTGATCGCTTCCACCGCCTGCGCGCGGGCATCCGCCTTGGCATCGGGCGCGACCGCGTCCTCGAGATCGATGACGATGGCGTCGGCCGGCAGCGTGCGGCCTTTCTCCAGGGCGCGGGCATTCGAGCCGGGCATGAAGAGCACGCTGCGGCGAGGGCGGATATCGGAATGCATCAGTCTCTCGGATAGATTGGCAAATCGGGGTTGGGAGACTATCCGGCAGCGGCACGCGGGGCCAGATGTGAACTTGGGTGACGACGTGAGTGAGATCGACGAGAGCTACGACGTCGTCATCGTCGGCGGCGCCATCATGGGCGCCATGGCAGCCTATTTCCTCACCCTCGACCCCGCCTTTCACGGCAAGGTTGCGGTGATCGAGCGCGATCCGAGTTTCACCTTCTCCTCCACGACCCTCTCAGCGGCCTCGATCCGCCAGCAATTCTCGATCCCCGAGAATATCCGCATGTCGCGCTTCGGGCTGGAATTCCTGCACGGCGCGAAGGAGCGGTTCGGGCCGGAGATCGAGCTCGGCTGGCACGAGGGCGGCTATCTCATCCTGGCGAGCGAAGCCGGCGCGCCGGTGTTGCGCGCCAACCATGCCGTGCAGCAGGCGGAAGGCGCCGACATCGCCCTGCTCGACACCGGCGGGCTGAAGGCGCGCTTTGAATGGCTGAATGTCGAGGACATCGCGCTCGGCGCCTTCGGCGTCACCGGCGAAGGTTGGTTCGACGCCCATGCCCTGCTCACCGGGGTGCGCCGCGCGGCGAAGCAGCAGGGCGCGCACCTCCTCACCGGCGAGGTGACGGCGATCGAGCGCGCGGGAAACCGCGTCACCGGCGTCACCCTCGCCGATGGACGGCGGATCGGCTGCGGAGCACTGGTGAATGCCGCCGGCCCGCAGGCGGGGCGCGTGGCGGCCCTGGCGGGCATTCACCTGCCGGTAGAAGGGCGCAAGCGCTGCGTCTTCGTCGTGCACTGCCGCACCCCGATCGAGCGCCTGCCGCTGCTGGTCGATCCCAGCGGCTTCTATATCCGCCCGGAAGGCGCCTACCAGATCTGCGGCGCGCCGCCGCCGGACGAGCTGGATATCAACCCGGGCGATGATTTCGAGGTGGATTGGAGCGTCTTCGAAGAGATCATCTGGCCGGCGCTCGCCCACCGCATCCCTGCGATGGAGGAGCTCAAGCCGATCCGCGCCTGGGCCGGGCACTACGAGATGAACCTCCTGGACCACAACGCCGTCATCGGCCCGCACCCCGAGGTGGCGAACCTCTATTTTCTGAACGGCTTCTCCGGCCACGGCCTGCAGCAGGCGCCGGCGGCGGGCCGCGCCATCGCGGAATGGATCGTCCATGGCCGCTCCGTCTCGCTCGATCTCCATGTGTTCGGCTATGAGCGGATAGCCGCCGGCCGGCCCTATCGCGAACTGAACATCATCTGATGCGGGTCGCCGGGGTCGATGGCTGCAGATCAAGTGACAAGGCTGGCGGCTGGATCGCGGTGGTGCGCGAGCTCGAGGACGGGGCCGCCCGCACCGTCCTCACCATCCGCGTCGTCCATCTCGCCGAACTGCTCGACCGGCCCGATCCGCCGGCGGTCGTGGCAGTGGATATGCCGATCGGCCTGCCGGACCTCACCGGACCCAAGGGCCGGGCGCCGGAGCGGCTGGTCCGTCCGCGCCTCGGCGGGCGGCAATCGAGCGTCTTCTCCATCCCCTCGCGCGCCGCGGTCTATGCCGGCGTCGATACGGCGATCCCGCTTGAAGAGCGCTATCGGCACGCCTGCGCCATCGCCCGCGAGACGTCCGACGGCGGCAAGGCCGTGGCGAAACAGGGCTTCCACATCTTCCCGAAGATTGTCGAGATCGATCGGCTGCTGCGCGATCGGCCGGAATTCCGGGCCGTGGTCCGCGAATGCCACCCAGAGGTCGCCTTCTGGGCGATGAATGGCGAGGCGCCGCTCGCCGAGCCGAAGAAGGTGAAAGGCGCGCCCTACCCTGCCGGGCTCGCGCTGCGCCGCCGGCTGCTGCAGGCACAGGGTTTCGAGCCGGACGTCATGGCGGCGGAACGCGCAAGGGCGCTGCGGGTCGGAGCCGACGATCTGATCGACGCCTGCGCCGCCTCATGGACTGCGGCGCGCATCGCGCGCGGGCACGCCGTCAGTTTCCCCGACCCACCAGAGCACGATGCCCACGGGCTGCCGGTCGCGATCTGGGCTTAGCTAAACCTCAGATCACCGCGTCGTCCGCCACATCGTCGATCCGCAGCGCGAACACCCCGGCCTCGACCAGCATCCGGTCGACCCGCTCCATCGCACTCACCGGATCGAGACGGTCGGTCTCGACCACGAGCTCCGGCGCGGCCGGCACATCATATGGCGCATCGACGCCGGTGAAGCCGCGGATCTCGCCGCGCCTTGCCTTGGCATAGAGCCCCTTGGGGTCGCGCTGCTCGCACACTTCGAGAGGTGCCGAGACATGGATCTCGAAGAAGCGCTCGCCGACGATCTCGCGTACCTTGGCCCGCGCCGCCGCCGAGGGCGACACCGCCGCCACCAGCACGACATGGCCATGGAGCTTGAGGAAATTGGCGATCTCCGCGAGCCGGCGATTATTCTCCGCCCGGTCTTCGTCGGAGAAGCCGAGATCGTTGTTCAGCCCGGCCCGCAGCGTGTCCCCGTCGAGCAGGGTCGGCAGCCCGCCGCGGTCGAACAGCCGCCGCTCCACCGCCTTCGCCAACGTCGACTTGCCCGAACCCGACAGCCCGGTGAACCACAGCACGGCGCCGGTGTGGCCATAGCGCCCCACCCGCTCCTGGGCGGTGATGACCGAGGCGACCGGCGTGATGTTGCGGTTCGGCAGGACGACCTCGGCCGCTTCGGTGTCGACGACCGAAATCACCAGGCCGCCACCGGCGATGCGGCCGCCGAGCTCCAGGGCCACGCGCCCGGTGCGGGCATTCACCCCGTGCGGATCGGCGGCGACCGGCTTCGACAGCGTCAGCTCGATCTCGCCCACTTGGTTGCGCTCGATGTGCTGCGCCTCGAAAGTCGAGAGGTGGCCGGGATCGACCACGTCGTAGATCGCCGAGACCGTCGCCCTCGCCTCGGAGGTGGCGAGGCGCGCGATCAGCGACGAGCCGACGCTCAGCGGCTCGTCCGCCAGCCAGAACAGCCGCACCCGAAGCCGCCTTGCCGCGCGCGGCCGCGAGGCGGGGGTCGACAATATCTCGCCGCGCTCGACGAAGATTTCGCGATCGAGAGTGATGCCGGCGCTCGCGCCCGCGTTCAGCTGGCGCGGCGCCCAATCGGGATCCGGCGTCGGCCAGGTCTCAATGCTGCGCACCACCGCGGCCTTGCCGGAGGGCTGGAACACCACTTCCTCGCCGACATGCAGCGCGCCGGTCTCGATGCGGCCGGCGACGATGCGCCTATCGTCGAACTTGTAGACCGCCTGCACCGGCATGCGCAGCGCGAGGTCGGAGGCGGCCCGCGCCGGCTCGAAGCCGTCGAGTGCCTGAAGGACGCTCGGCCCGCTGTACCAGGGCGTGCGCGCCGTTGTGGCGGACACGCCGTCGCCCTCGCGCGCCGAGATCGGGATCACGACGTTGGCACGCACCCCGAGATTGCCGAGATAGGCGGTGATCTCGTTCTCGATGGCGCGGAATATGGCCTCGTCGAAGCCGACCCGGTCCATCTTGTTCACCACCACCGCGACCTGCTTCACGCCGAGCAGGTGCAGCAGGTAGCCGTGCCGGCGGGTCTGGTCGCGCACGCCCTCCGCGGCGTCGATCAGCAGCAGCGCGGCATCGGCCTGCGACGCGCCGGTGATCATGTTGCGCAGGAATTCCGCGTGACCCGGCGCATCGATCAGGATGATGTCGCGGGACGATGTGCGGAACCGGATCTGGCTGGTGTCGATGGTGATGCCCTGGTCGCGCTCGGCCTGCAGGCTGTCGAGCAGGAACGACCATTCGAACGGCATGCCGCGCCGCGCCGACATCGCCTTCAGGCTTTCCAGCTTGGCCTCGGGGATGCCGCCGGTCTCATGCAGCAGCCGGCCGATCAGGGTCGATTTCCCATGGTCGACATGGCCGACGATGACGATGCGCACCAGCGGACGGCCGCCGGCTCGGGCAGTGGAAAGCGTGGTGACGCTGGCGGACATGTCTGGCGCCCTCACAGATAGCCGGCGACGCGCAGCCGCTCGAAGGAATCTTCGGATTCATGGTCCATGGCGCGCCCCGAGCGCTCCGGCACCTCGGTCTCGGCCAGTTCGACGAGGATCTCGTCGATGGTCGCGGCGTCGGAGGCTACCGGGAAGGTGATGTCCTGGTCGCCGAGCGAGCGATAGCGCTTGCCATCCTTCGAGAAGTACAGCGGGATGACGGGAATTCCCTCGCGCTTGGTGTAGGCCCAGATGTCGAGCTCGGTCCAATGCAGGATCGGATGGACGCGCAAGTGCGCGCCGGCCGGCAAGGTCGCGTTGAAGTGATCCCAGAATTCCGGCGGCTGCTCGCGCACGTTCCAGTCGCCCTCCAGGCCCCGCGGCGAGAAGACGCGCTCCTTGGCGCGGGTGGCCTCTTCGTCGCGACGGATGCCGGCAATCAACGCGTCGAAACCGTATTTCTCCAGCGCCAGCTTCAGCCCCTCGGTCTTGCGCGCGGCGGAACGCGTCGCCGGCGGCAGGGTCGGGTCCATCAGCTCAAGCGGCGGGCACGGATCGACGCGCAGGTCGAGCCCCCATTCCTTGGAGTAGCGGTCGCGAAAGGCATACATTTCCTTGAATTTCTTGCCCGTGTCGACGTGCAGCACCGGGAACGGCACATGGCCGAAGAAGGCCTTGCGCGCCAGCCAGATCATCACATTGGAATCCTTGCCGAGCGACCACAGCAAGGCGAGACGCTTCATGCGGGCGAACGCCTCGCGCAAAATGTAGATGCTCTGGGCCTCGAGCTCATCGAGGCGTTGATCCGCACCAGCCATTGTGAGACCTGATCTGTGGGTGCGCGGACATTGCCGCGGACCTAATTACACGTCATTTTTGTGCAATTTTTCATTTTGCACATTCCAAATTGGTGTTATGTAGGAATGGCCATCCCGTCAACAGGAAATTGCCACCGACCATGACCTCGCCGCTCCAGCAGAAGATCAAGATTACGGGGCCCGTGGTCGTCACCGCGAACCGGCTTTCCGACGGCGTCGTGGTGTGGCGCACGGACCGGGCGGACTGGTCCACCCGGCTTGAGGATGCCGCGGTCGTGACAACGGCGCCAGAGGCTTTGGCGCTGCTCGAGGGGGCGCAGAAGCGCGACACCGATGCGGTCGGCGCCTATATCGCCCCGGTGGAGCGCGGCGACGACGGCAGCGTGCGGCCGGGAAATCTGCGCGAGCGCATTCGTGTCGCGGGCCCCACCTTCGAACTGCCGGCCTGAGACCGACGAGACCGAGAGCTCATTATGTACGTCTATGACGAATTCGACCGCACCTTCCTCGCCGAGCGGGTCGCCGAGTTCCGCGACCAGGTCGAACGGCGGCTAGCCGGTGCGCTGTCGGAGGACGAGTTCAAGCCGCTCAGGCTTATGAACGGCGTCTATCTCCAGCTCCACGCCTATATGCTGCGCGTCGCCATCCCCTATGGCACGCTCTCGTCCGACCAGCTGCGCAAGATGGCCTATGTCGCGCGCAAATATGATCGCGGCTATGGCCACTTCACCACGCGGCAGAACATCCAGTTCAACTGGATCAAGCTCGAGGACCTGCCCGACGCCATGGCCGCGCTGGCCGAAGTCGGCGTCCACGGCATCCAGACCTCGGGCAATTGCATCCGCAACGTGACGACCGACCAGTGGGCGGGCGCGACGCCGGAGGAGGTCGACGATCCGCGCCTCTGGGCCGAGATCCTGCGCCAATATTCGACGCTGCACCCGGAATTCTCCTACCTGCCACGCAAGTTCAAGATCGCCATCACCGCCGCGCCCCGCGACCGCGCCGCCATCAAGGTCCACGACATCGGCCTGCGCCTCCACCGTAATGCCGAGGGCGTGCCGGGCTTCGAGGTGCTGGTCGGCGGCGGGCTCGGGCGTACGCCCTTCATCGGCAAGTCGATCAAGCCGTTCCTGCCCGCCGAGCACATACTGAGCTATGTCGAGGCGGTGATGCGCGTCTACAACCAGTTCGGCCGGCGCGACAACATCTACAAGGCGCGCATCAAGATCCTGGTCCACGAGATCGGCGCCGAAGCCTTCGCCGCCGAGGTCGAGAAGGAGTGGGAGGCGATCCGCGACGGCGCCCTCAGGCTCGACCAGGCCTCGATCGGCGAGATTCGCGACCGATTCATCTATCCCGACTTCGAGGCGCTCACCGACAAGCCTGCGGAACTGGTGGAGGCGCTCAAGAACGAGCGCTTCGCGACCTGGCACCGAAACTCGATCCATCGCCACAAGCAGCCGGGCCATGCCATCGTCACCATCTCGCTGAAGCCGGTCGGCGCTCCGCCCGGGGATGCCACCGCCGATCAGATGGACCTGATCGCCGACCTCGCCGACCAGTACGCCTTCCGCGAGATCCGAGTCGGCCACGAGCAGAATCTCTGCCTGCCGAATGTCGCGCAGAAGGACCTGCCGGCGCTGTGGGCGGCGCTCGACGCGGCCGGGCTCGCCACCCCGAACGTCAATCACATCAGCGACATCATCGCCTGCCCCGGGCTCGATTATTGCAGCCTCGCCAATGCCCGCGCCATTCCGGTGGCTCAGGAGATCGCCAAGCGCTTCGCCGATCTCGAGCGCTCGCGCGGCGTCGGTCGCCTGCATGTAAACATCTCAGGCTGCATCAATGCGTGCGGCCACCACCATGTCGGCCATATCGGCATTCTCGGCGTCGAGAAGAACGGCCAGGAATTCTACCAGATCACGATCGGCGGACGGGCCGACGAGAAGGCCCAGATCGGCACTTTGCTCGGGCCTGCCGTGCCCTATGAGCAGGTCCCGGGCCTGATCGAGGACATCGTCGACGCCTATATGGAATTGCGTGAAGGTCCGAAGGAGCTCTTCGTGGACACCGTGCATCGCCTCGGCGTCGAGCCCTTCAAGGAGCGTGTCTATGCGGCTCATTGAGAACGGCGCCATTGTCGAGGATCGCTTTGTCCGCGTCGCGGACGATGCGACCGTGCCCGAGGGCGTGCCGGTGCTGCTGAGCGCCGAGCGCTTCCTCAAGGAAGAGGCGGCGCTCGCCGGGCGCCAGGCCCCCGTCGGCATCATCTGGCCGAACAACAAGCGGATCGAGGAGATCGAGCCGCTGCTGCCGCGCCTCGCGTTGATCGCCCTCCACTTTCCGAGCTTCCGCGACGGGCGCGCCTATAGTCAGGCCCGCCTGCTGCGCGAGCGCTTCCAGTGGCACGGCCCGCTGCGTGCCACGGGCAACGTGCTGCGCGACCAGTTCCTGTTCCTGATGCGCGCCGGCTTCGATCAGCTGGAAGCGGTGAAGGATGCCGATGCGGCCGCCTTCGCCGACGAGATGAAGACCTATTCTGTGTTCTACCAGCCGACCGGCGACGGCCGCCCGAGCCTGCTGCGCTCACGCCTCGGCCGGCAGGTTGGACGGCAGGCTCGGCCGGAGGCCGCGGAATGAGCTTCGCCGAGAAACTGGATCACGTCGACGAGCTGGAGCGTGCACTCACCGGCGCATCGCCGGTCGAGATCATCGCCGCAGCCCAGCGCGCCGTGCATCCCGGCAAACTTTGTGTCGTCTCGTCCTTCGGCACCGAGGCGGCGGCGCTCCTCGCCTATGTCGCCGCGGTCGATCCGACGATCCCGGTGGTCTTCCTCGACACCGGCTGGCTGTTCGAGGAGACGCTGGCCTATCGCGACGACCTCGCGGCAAGGCTCGGCCTCACCGACGTGCGCTCGATCCGGCCCGATCCGGCGGCGCTCGCGGCGCAGGATGCCGACAAGGATCTGTGGTTCTCCGATCCCGACGCCTGCTGCCGCATCCGCAAGGTCGAGCCTCTGGCGCGCGCGCTTCACGGCTTCGATGCATGGCTGAACGGGCGCAAGCGCTATCATGGCGGCGCCCGCGCCGCGATCCCGGTGGTGGAGCGCGACGGCGCACGGCTGAAGTTCAATCCGCTCGCCAATGCCGACCGCGAGGAAGTGGAGGGCGTCTATGAACGCCTCGGCCTGCCGCGCCATCCGATGGCGGCGAAGGGCTTCGCGTCGGTGGGCTGCATGCCCTGCACCAGCCGCACCCAGACCGGCGAGGACGTGCGGGCCGGCCGCTGGCGCGGCCAGGGCAAGACCGAGTGCGGCATCCACACGCTGGTGCTCAAGGCCTGAGCGGGTGGACACCGCTCGGCTTGAACATCCTTCGAGGCCCGGCACGGCCGGGCACCTCAGGATGAGGTCGATCTTCAACGACAAACCTCATCGTGAGGTGCGAGCGCAGCGAGCTTCGAAGGATATTCATATGAGCACCGTCGAATGGGTAGGCTCATTTCACACAGAAACGCTATAGATTGGAAAATTATCTATAGAAAATATGTTTTTCTATTTGACATGCAGCGGGTGGGCGTGAAAACTCTGTCCCGGAACCAAGGCGCCACCCTCGGCCGCCCGATCAGGGAGACGACCATGTCGAATGAAAGCCGGCGCCGCGGCCTCGCCCGGCGCACCCTCGCCCAGCTGGCTTTTGCCGGTCTCGTCGCCGCCAGCCTGCCGCTGTCCGCGCAGGCCGCCGACGTCACCCTCCTGAACGTGTCCTACGACCCGACCCGCGAGCTCTATGTCGCGGTCAACAAGGCGTTCGGCGAGAAGTTCAAGGTTGAAAGCGGCAAGACCCTCGAGGTCAAGCAGTCGCACGGCGGCTCGGGCAAGCAGGCCCGCTCGGTGATCGACGGCCTCGACGCCGATGTCGTCACTTTGGCGCTCGCCTATGACATCGACGCCATCGCCGACAAGGGCCTGATCGCCGCCGACTGGCAGAAGCGCCTGCCGGAGAACGCCTCGCCCTACACCTCGACCATCGTGTTCCTGGTGCGTAAGGGCAATCCCAAGGGCATCAAGGACTGGAACGACCTGGTGAAGCCGGGCGTCAAGGTCATCACCCCGAACCCGAAGACCTCAGGCGGGGCCCGCTGGAATTATCTCGCCGCCTGGGCCTACGCGCTGAAGCAGAATGGCGGCTCCGCCGACAAGGCGCAGGGCTTCGTCGCCGATCTCTACAAGAATGTGCCCGTGCTCGACACCGGCGCCCGCGGGTCCACCGTCACCTTCACCGAGCGCGGCGTCGGCGACGTGCTGCTGGCCTGGGAGAACGAGGCGTTCCTGTCGAAGAAGGAATTCGGCGAGGACAAGTTCGACATCGTCGTGCCGTCCCTCTCCATCCTCGCCGAGCCGCCGGTCGCCGTGGTCGACAAGGTGGTGGACCGCAAGGGCACCCGGGCGGCCGCCGAGAGCTACCTGAAGTTCCTCTACACCAAAGAGGGCCAGGAGCTCGCCGCGCAGAATTTCTATCGCCCGCGCGATCCGGAAGTCGCGAAAAAGTACGAGAAGGTGTTCCCCAAGGTCGATCTCGTGACCATTGACGATCCGGCCTTCGGTGGCTGGCGCAAGGCGCAGAAGACCCACTTCGACGATGGCGGCGTCTTCGACAAGATCTATTCGAATTGACCCTACCCGTTCCAACAGGCGTCATCCCGGCCGGAGCGCAGCGAAGAGCCGGGATCGCGTGAAGCTAGAGAGCGTTTTCGCGATCCCGGATATGGCCTGACGGCCATTCCGGGATAACACCCCGAGATCAGAGATTCCTCCCGAGCTGAAGCTTCCGAAAGCGATCGGCTTGACCTTACGCCGGACCTCATCGAGGTCCGGCGCTTCTTTGTGAACCGGGCCGGGCCACCACGCAACGCGTGGCCGATATGGTCTAATACCCTGCGTGAGGGAACCGAGCGTTGAGCGAACAGACCATCTCACCTCTGGCGCAACATGTGCCGCGCGGCGAGGTCATCCACGGGCTCTCGCCCAAGGGACTACCCCCGCTACGCACCTTGCGGGCGCAGCGCAGCGTCATCCCCGGCTTCGGCCTGACCATGGGGCTGACCGTGCTGTGGCTCTCGCTGATCGTGCTGATCCCGCTTGCCGCCCTGTTCCTCAAGACCGCCGAACTGCCGCCCGAGCGCATCCTCGCCATCCTCACCGCGCCGCGCACGCTGAATGCGCTCAAGCTCTCCTTCGGGCTTTCGCTCGCCGCGGCCGCCATCAACCTCGTCTTCGGTTCGCTCATCGTCTGGGCGCTGGTGCGCTACGAGTTCCCGGGCCGGCGGCTGCTCGACGCGCTGGTCGACATCCCGTTCGCCCTGCCGACCGCGGTTGCCGGCATCGCCCTCACCAATCTCTATGCCGAGAATGGCTGGATCGGCTCGCTGCTTGCGCCGTTCGGCATCAAGGTCGCCTTCACCCCGCTCGGGATATTGGTGGCGCTGGTCTTCATCGGCCTGCCCTTCGTGGTCCGCACCGTGCAGCCCGTGCTCGAGGACCTCGACGCTGAACTGGAGGAGGCCGCGGCCACCCTCGGCGCCGGGCGCTGGACCACGGTGCGCCGGGTCGTGCTGCCCGCCGTGCTTCCGGCCTTCCTCACCGGTTTCGCGCTCGCCTTCGCCCGTGCTGTCGGCGAATACGGTTCGGTGATCTTCATCGCCGGCAACCTGCCGAACGTCTCGGAGATCGCGCCGCTGCTCATCGTGATCCGGCTGGAAGAGTTCCGCTATGCGGATGCCACCGCCATCGCCTGCGCCATGCTGGTCGCCTCCTTCGCCCTGCTCTTCCTCATCAACGCCCTGCAGCGCTGGTCGCAGGCCCGCACCGGGAGAACGGCATGAGCCGGATGTCGGGAGCACAAGCCCTGAGCCCTCAGGTGCTGAACGCTCAGGCATTGAATGCGCTGACGCGCTCCGACGCGCTGCCGCTCGTCGAGCCGGTCGCCGCGCTGCGCCCGCCGGTGCATCCTGGCGCCCGCGAAGAGCCGGCGCTGGTGAAATGGGGCATCGTCGCGATCGCCTTCGCCTTCATCGGCCTCTTCATCGTGCTGCCGCTGGCGAACGTCTTCGTCCAGGCGTTCTCCAAGGGCTGGGGCGCCTATCTTGCCGCGCTGGCCGATCCAGATGCGCTCGCCGCCATCCGGCTGACCCTCCTCGTCGCCGGGCTCTCGGTGGTGCTCAACACCGGCATGGGCCTCGTCATGGCCTGGGCGATGACCAAGTTCAGCTTCAACGGCAAGAGCCTGCTGATCACCCTGGTCGACCTGCCCTTCTCGGTGTCGCCGGTGATCGCCGGCCTCGTCTTCGTGCTGCTGTTCGGCGCCCAAGGCTATCTCGGCCCGTGGCTCATCGAGAACAATTGGAAGATCATCTTTGCCTGGCCAGGCATCACGCTCGCCACCGTGTTCGTCACCTTCCCGTTCGTGGCGCGCGAGCTGGTGCCGCTGATGCAGGAGCAGGGCACGACGGAAGAGGAAGCCGCTGTGACGCTCGGCGCCTCAGGCTGGCGCGTCTTCAGCCGCGTGACTCTGCCCAACATCAAATGGGCGCTGCTCTATGGCGTGCTGCTCTGCAACGCCCGCGCCATGGGCGAGTTCGGCGCGGTCTCGGTGGTCTCCGGCCATGTGCGCGGCGAGACCAACACCATGCCGCTGCACATCGAAATTCTCTACAACGAGTACCAGTTCCAGGCGTCGTTCGCCGTCGCCTCGCTGCTCGCCTTCCTCGCCGTGGTGACCCTGTTCGCCAAGACCGTGCTAGAGGCCCGCCTCGGCCGCAAGGGCGGGCATTGAGCGGCCGAGGTCATCCTGAGAGCCGGACTCAAAGACTCGCCGCGAGCGACGCGTATCATTCCCTCCGCCCCCATCCCCGGACTTGATCCGGGAATCCAGACTTTGATCGGGTAAATGCGGCGTGGCTGGATCCCCGGATCAAGTCCGGGGATGAGGGCGTTTTGGAATTTCCGTTCAGGCCCTCAGGATGACGTGGTTCATCGTGAGCAGATCGTCAGAACAGATACACCGCGGCAATGAAGCCGCCGACGATGGCGACGGCGAAGAGCGCCGTCACCAGCCCGAGCCGCTTCTCGATGAATTCCCGCGCCGCCGGGCCGATCCAGTAGAGCAGCCCCGCCACCAGGAAGAAGCGCAAGGCGCGGGTGATCGCCGAGAGCACGACGAACCAGAACAGGCTGTAATGGGCGAATCCCGAGGTGATCGTGACCACCTTGTAGGGGATCGGCGTCAGCCCCTTGATCAGGATGATCCAGTGGCCGTAATGGGCATAGGCCGCATTGAACGCCTCGACCTTGTCGCCATAGCCGTAGAGGCGGATCAGGAACGCGCCGACCGTGTCATAGAGCAGCGCGCCGATGGCATAGCCGAACAGCCCGCCCACCACCGACGCGACCGTGCAGACGAAAGCGTACCACCACGCCTTTTGCGGCTTGGCGACGCACATCGGCACCAGCATCACATCGGGCGGCACCGGGAAGAACGAACTCTCGGCAAAGGAGACGCCGGCCAGCGCCCAGGCGGCGGAGGGACGCTCGGCAAGGTCGATCACCCACTGATAGAGACGACGCAGCATCAGCGGCTCCGGAACATGCGGGATGGCAGGGCGGATTGTCGGGAAGGGGTATAGCTCAGACGCGCTTGCGGCGCTTGACCATGATTGCCGCACCTGCCGCCGACGGGTCGGGCTGCTGCTCGCCGACATTCGCGACCAGGCTCAGCGCGAATTGCCGGCCGTCGATCGGCTTGGCGCCGCGCTTGGGCAGCTTTTCGGCGATGCCCATCAGCTGCTCGCGCCGCGCCATCTCCGCCCAGATGTCCTCCGGGGACACACCGGCATCGGCCCAGAGCACGACGAGATTGTAGATCAGGTCCGCGCTCTCGCGGATGACCGCGGAACTGTCGGCGACGACGGCCTCGAGCGCGACCTCGACGCCCTCCTCCGCGACCTTCTTGGCGATGAACGAGCGGCCTTTGCCGAACAGTCGCTCGGTGCGCGGCGAGGGATTGCGCCCCTCGCGTGTCGCCACCACTCCGTCATACAGACGCCGGATCGAATCAGTCATGGAACGAACATACGTCGTGGAAGATGAACGTCTTATGGCACGCCCTGGGCAGCGGGCGCGGCCGTACATGACAACAGTGCGCTGAAGAGTGTCTTTGTCGTCGCTTCCCGGCACCCCTTTGCCGCTCGCCACCGCTGTGCTCGACTGCGCCCATCGTCGGCGCTCTCATCGTTCGGGGTCCCTATGGATTTCCTGCGCATTTATGCCCGCGTGCTCGCCGCGCTCGGTCCGGAGCGTCGGTTGGGCATGCTGCTCGCCTTCGCCAATGTGCTGCTCGCCATCGCGCTGTTCGCGGAGCCGGTACTCTATGGCCGCGTCATCGACACGCTGGTGCGCGCGCAGGCCGCGAGCCGCATGCCGACGTTCACGGAACTGCTGCCGCAGCTCGGCGCCTGGGCCGCGTTCGGCATCTTTACCATCGTCGCCGGAGCGCTGGTGGCGCTGCATGCCGACCGCCTCGCCCATCGGCGGCGGCTCTCGATCATGAGCGGCTATTTCGAGCATGTGCTGGAATTGCCGCTCGGCTTCCATGGCGCCGTGCATTCGGGGCGCCTGCTGAAGGTCATGCTGCAGGGCGCCGATGGGCTCTGGGGCCTGTGGCTCGCCTTCTTCCGCGAGCATTGCGCCGGCATGGTGGCGCTGGTGATCCTGCTGCCGGTCTCGGTGTGGGTGAACTGGCGGCTCGGCCTGCTGCTGGTCGGCCTGCTGCTGATCTTCAGCGCGCTGACCTATTTCGTGCTGAACCGTACCCAGGGCATGCAGCGCCAGGTCGAGAAGCTGCAATCCGACCTCGCCGAGCGCAGCGCCGACGCGCTCGGCAATGTCGCGGTGATCCAGAGCTTCACCCGCATCGAGGCCGAGGTGCGCGGCCTTAGGGAGACCATCGACAATGTGCTTGCGGCGCAGATCCCGATCCTGTCCTGGTGGGCGGTGGTCTCGGTCGGCACCAAGGCGGCGACCACGCTGACCATCCTCGCCATCTTCCTTGTCGGCACCTGGCTGCACATACACGGCCTCGCCTCCATCGGTGAGATCGTCACCTTCGTGGGCTTCTCGACGCTCCTCGTCGGCCGGCTCGACCAGGTGGTCGGCTTCGCCAATCGCCTCGTGCTCGATGCCCCCCGCCTCGCCGAGTTCTTCGACGTGATGGACGTCATCCCCAACGTCCATGACCGCCACGGCGCCAAGCCGCTGGAGCATGTGCGGGGCGCCGTCGCATTCGAGGATGTATCCTTCTCTTATGACGGCAAGCGCTCGGCGCTCGTCGATGTCAGCTTCGCCGTCGCCCCGGGCGAGACCATCGCCCTCGTCGGCTCCACCGGCGCCGGCAAGTCCACCGCGCTGGCGCTGCTCCATCGCGCCTTCGATCCGCAGTCCGGCCGCATCACCATAGACGGGCACGATCTGCGCGATGTCACCCTGGCCTCGCTTCGCCGAAATATCGGCGTCGTGTTCCAGGAGGCGATGCTGTTCAATCGTACCATCGAGGAGAATCTACGCGTCGGACAGCCGAACGCGACGCCTGCCGAGATCGCCAGCGCGCTGGAGCGGGCGCAGGCGACCGAATTGGTCGCTCGGCAAAGCGAAGGGCTCTCCACGATCGTCGGCGAGCGCGGACGCTCGCTCTCCGGCGGCGAGCGCCAGCGCCTCGCCATCGCCCGCGCGCTCCTGAAGGATCCGCCGATCCTGATTCTCGACGAGGCCACGAGCGCGCTCGACGCGGCGACCGAGCAGAAGGTGCAGGCCGCGCTCGACGAGGTGATGAAGGGGCGGACAACATTTGTGATCGCCCACCGCCTCGCCACGGTGCGCAATGCCGACCGCATCCTCGTCTTCGAGGCCGGGCGCGTCGTCGAGGCCGGCTCGTTCGACGCGCTGGTAAGGCTTGGCGGGCGTTTCGCCGCCCTGGCCCGCGCGCAGTTCATGGTGAGCGGTTCGTCAACCGGAGATTCACCACCTGCGGAAACATGAGCCGGCGCAGCGGCGATGTGGGCAAGTTTGACCACACACGACCACAATTCCGCCGCCTGAAAGCGCCATTCGGTTTTGCCCGTGGTCGTCGAACAGGGTATCTAGGATGCCAGACGCTTCACAGCCCGCCTCCGGAAACCGAACCACGGACCAAAGCCGCGTGTCGAGCCCCATCCCTTCGCGAGTGCGTATCCTCGCCGCCCTGTTCGGGGCCTCCCTTGCCATTGCCCCGCTTGCCGCGCAGGCGACCCCTTCGCTGCTGATCGACGTCGATAGCGGCAAGGTGCTCCTCGCCGAGGACGCCACCAAGCCGTGGTACCCAGCCTCCGTCACCAAGCTGATGACCGCCTATGTCACGTTCCGCGCGATGCGCGACGGGCGCATCACGCCGCAGACCTTGCTGACCGTATCGCCCAATGCGGTGGCGCAGGCGCCCTCAAAGATGGGCTTCAAGGCCGGTACCCAGGTCACCGTAGACAATGCGCTGAAGATGATGCTGGTGAAGTCGGCCAACGACATCGCCGTCGTCCTCGCCGAGGGTGTCAGCGGCAGTGAGCCGGCCTTCATCGACGAGATGAACGCCAAGGCCGCCGAGCTCGGCATGACCGGCACCCATTTCGCCAATCCGAATGGCCTGCCCGACCCCGACAATTACACCACCGCCCGTGACCTCGCCGTGCTGGCGCGGGCGATCCTGCTGCAATTCCCCGATCAGGCCGATCTGTTCAAGGTGCCGGCGATCCAGCTCGGCAACCGGGTGATCCGGACCTACAACAAGCTGATCGACCGCTATCCCGGCGCCGAGGGCATGAAGACCGGCTTCATCTGCGCCTCGGGCTTCAATCTCGTCGGCGTCGCCCATCGCGGCAATAAGCGGGTCCTCGCCGTCGTGCTCGGCACCTCGTCGGGACGCGAGCGCACCGAGGCGGCCGCGCTCCTGATGGAGAAGGGCTTCCAGCAATCCTGGTCGATCTTCGGCAACGTGTCCCCGACCGTCGATTCACTGAGGAATGAGGGCGGTTCGCCGCCCGACATGCGCGGTGAGGTCTGCGGCCGCAAGCGCAAGACCGTCGCCTCCGAAGCCGATGATGACAGCAGCCCCTCCCCCACCGGGTTTGCCGCGGCGGGTATGGCCGGTGCGGGCGCCAAGCTGACCGGCGCCAGCCTCCTGGTGAACCTGCCGCCGTCCATGGCCCCGGTGCCGGTCTGGGTCGGCCCGACGCCAAACCAGGCGGCGATCGACGCCGCCTATCCGCCGGCGCCCGAGCGCAAGGGCCGCAAGGCGGTCGCCGCGAAGAAGGATCCGGCCAAGAAGGACGCAGCCAAAAAGGATGCGGCCAAAAAGGATGCGGCCAAAAAGGACGACGGCAAGAAGAAGCCGGAGGCCACCGCATCGGCCGAGCCCGGGGCCAAACCGGCCGCCAAGCCGGCAGCAAAACCGGCTGCCAAACCCGCGCCGAAGCCGGCGGCCTCCGCAGCGCCGACGCCGGCCCCTCGTCCGGCGAACTGAGCAGGGCTCTTCCGCAACCGGCTCACGTTGAAATCGGATCGCGGAGATCCGATCTCAGGGGAGATCCGATTTCAGGACTGTATCTTCGCGCCGCCGGCAGGTGAGATGACGTCGCCCCTTCCCTCTTCGCCCCCCGAGCCTATCCCGGTCACGCTGCTCACCGGCTTCCTCGGTGCCGGCAAGACCACGCTGCTGAACGCCCTGCTGCATGAGCCGGGTCTCGCCGACACCGCGGTGCTCATCAACGAGTTCGGCGAGATCGGGCTCGACCATCTCCTGGTGCAGCATGTCGACGATGCCACCGTGCTGCTCGCCAGCGGCTGCCTGTGCTGCACCGTGCGCGGCGATCTCGTCGAGTCCCTCGAGCATTTGCTGCGGCGGATGGACAATGGCGCCATCCCGCCCTTCCGCCGGGTGGTGATCGAGACCACCGGCCTCGCCGACCCCGCGCCGATCCTTCATGTGCTGATGATGCATCCCTATCTGGTGATGCGCTTCCGGCTCGATGGCGTGGTCACGGTGATCGACGCGGTGAACGGCGACGTCACGCTGAACGAGCACACCGAGGCGGTGCGCCAGGCCGCGATCGCCGACCGCATCGTGCTCACCAAGACCGAACTCGTCGACAGCCCCGAGCGCGAAGCCGGGCTCGCGCGGCTGCGCGCCCGCCTCGCGCTGCTCGCCCCCGCTGCCCCGGTGCTCGACGCCGCCAAGGGTGAAGCGACGCCGCGCGCCCTGCTCGATGCCGGCCTCTATGACCCGGACGCCAAGATCCCCGACGTCGCCCGCTGGCTCGCCTCGGAGAAGGTGGCGGAGGCCGAGGAGACCTGGCGCGAGCATGATCCGAACCGCCACGACGATCGCATCCGCGCCTTCACGCTCGCCACCGACGCGCCGGTGAGCGCCGCCGCCCTCGACATGTTCCTCGAGCTGCTGCGCGGCACCCACGGCGCGCGGCTGCTGAGGCTGAAGGGCATCGTCAAGCTGGTCGAGGACCCCGCCCATCCGCTGGTGCTGCACGGCGTCCAGCACGTGCTGCACCCGCCGAGCCAGCTCCCCGGCTGGCCCGACGAGGACCGCCGCACCCGCATCGTGCTGATCGTCCGCGATGTCGAGCCGGCGGTGATCCGCCGGCTGTTCGAGGCGTTCATGGGCCTGCCGCGGCCGGACACGCCGGATCCCGCCGTGCTCGCCGACAATCCGCTGGCGCCGGCCACCATGCGGCGCTGACGCGCATATTGGCGGCGTTGAGCATGTTCGCAAAGGTTGGACGACTTTTGCGCGGAGAACATGCTCCAGCCAATTGATGCTCTGGCGGATCGCGATACCGCCGTCCCTTTGCAAGCCACCTAACGGCGCGTTAAAGCCGTTGTGCTAGTGCGAGAGCGACAACTGCGCCTCGAAAGACCTTCCGGAGAAGTCTGCCCTTGGCGAGCGATGAAAGCGCCTCCCTGCCGTTTGCCGGACGCCTGTCCGGCTGGCTGCGCACGCTCCTCGCCCGGCTGCTCGAGGGCGAGCGCTCGGCGCTGACCCGGCTTGCCGGCACCGCCTTCCTGGTGCGCGCCCTGAGCGCGGTGATCGCCTATGTCTCGCAGATCCTGATCGCGCGCTGGATGGGCGCCTTCGAATTCGGCATCTATGTCTATGTCTGGACCTGGGCGGTGATGCTCGGCATGCTCGCCCCGCTCGGCCTCGGCTCCGCCGCTCAGCGCTTCCTGCCCGAATATATCGAGCGCAGCCAGCACGGCCTGCTGAAGGGCTTTCTCTCGGGCGGACGCTGGCTCGCCTTCTGGATCGGCACCTTCTTCGCGCTGCTCGGCGTCGGCGTGATGTGGCTGCTGGAAGATCGCGTCGACGCCTTCTATCTGGTGCCGTTCCTGCTCGCCTTCGCCGTGCTGCCGCTCTATGGCGTCTCCGAGGTCCAGGACGGTATCGCCCGGTCCTATGACTGGGTCGGGCTGGCGCTCGCCCCGGTCTACATCGCCCGCCCCTTGCTGATCCTCGCAGTGATGGGCGGCCTGCATCTCGCCGGCTACCAGGCCGATGCGGTGAGCGCGATGGCGGCGGCCACCGCCGCCACCTGGCTGACGACGCTCGGCCAGACGCTGGAGCTGAACCGGCGCCTCAGGGAGCGCCTCACGGGCATAGCGGACATCGCCCGCGTCCATCAGCGGCGCACCTGGTTCCTGGTGGCGCTGCCGATCTTCATGATCGAGGGCTTCTATTTCCTGCTGACCTATGCCGACATATTGACGCTGCAGCTGTTCGTCGGCCCCGAGCAGGTGGCAGTCTATTACGCCGCCACCAAGACGCTGGCGCCGGTCGCCTTCATCTATTTTTCGGTCGCCGCGGCGGTGACGCACAAATTCACCGCCTTCCACGTCGCCGGCGAGCGCGACAAGCTGGAGCGCTTCCTTACCGACACCATCCACTGGACCTTCTGGCCCTCGCTGATAGCGACCATTGGGCTGCTGATCATCGGACGCTTCATCCTCTCGATGTTCGGCGCCGGCTTCGAGGAGGGTTACCCGCTGATGTTCGTGCTGAGCATCGGCCTCCTGGTGCGCGCTGCGGTCGGGCCGGTGGAGCGCCTGCTCATCATGGTCGGCGAGCAGACCGCCTGCGCGGTGATCTACGCCATCGCCTTCGTCATCAATTTCGCGCTCTGCCTGCTGCTCATCCCGCATTACGGCCTGATGGGCGCGGCCTGGGCGCCGACCATCGCCTATATCGTCGAATCCGTGATGCTGTTCGTCGTCACCAAGCGGCGGCTCGGCCTGCACGTCTTCGTGCTGCGCCGGCCGAGGCCGGCGCTGGATTGACGTTCATATGGCGGAGCCCGTCACGACGGCATGGCTGACGGGAGAGCAGCTGGCGGGCCGTGCCGCCGAGTGGCGCGCGCTTGCCGAGGAAGCCGTCGAGCCCAATGTCTTTGCCGGCCCGGAATGCTTCCTGCCGGCCTTGCGTCATCTCGATGGCGGGCGCACGCACTTCCTCGTCGCCGAGCGGGGCGGCCGTCTCGCCGGCCTGCTGCCGCTTCGCTTCTCCCGTGCCCGCTGGGGCGTGCCGCTCGCCTGCGCCATCCATCATCTGCCCTATGCCCCGCACGGCGCGCCGCTGATCGCGCGCGGCGATGCACCAGGCGTTGCCGTGGCATTGCTTGATGCATTGCTTGAGCATCGCTCGAGCCCAACCAGCCTCTTGCTGCAGCACATGCCGGCCGCCGGCCCGCTCGCCGATGTGTGGACGCAGGCGCTGGCGGCAAGCGGCCGGGAGATGGTGCGCTTCGCGCCGTTCGAACGGCCGGCGATGCGCAAGGACGGCGCCGCCTATCTCGCCGCCCGCATGTCGAAGCACCGCCGCCGCCGGCTCGAGCAGCAGCGCCGCAAGCTGCATGTAGAGGCCGGCGAGACCGAGATCGCGGTGGCCGTCGAACCCGCGGCACTCGCCGCTGCGCTGGAGCGGTTCTTCGCCCTCGAGGCCGCCGGCTGGAAGGGCCGGCGCGGCACCGCGGCAGGACAGGAAGCGGCGCGTGCCGCCTTCTTCCGCGAGAGCACGGCCGCGCTCGCCGAGAAGCGCGAGGCGCGGATCGTCGAAATCATCAGAGGCGACGCGCCGATCGCCGCGGCGCTGCTCTTCATCGCACAGGGTCGCGCCTGGTTCTTCAAGACCGCCTATGACGAAACGCTGGCGCGGTATTCGCCGGGCGTGCTGCTCGACATCGCCGTGACCGAAGCCCTCGATGGCGACCCTGATATAGCTCTCGGCGACAGCCTCGCGGTCACGCCCGATCCGGGCTTCGAGGCGCTGTGGCGCGAGCGCCTGCCGATGGCCGATTGGCTGGTCGCGCTGGACCGCGGAGCCTCGATGCGCTTCGCGATTTCGGCACGGCTGGAGGCGCTGCGCCGCGCCGCGCGCGAGCGCGCCAAGCAGGCGGTCGGCTATATGCGGGCGAAGCGCGGCCTGAAGGCCTGAACCCTCACTGCCCGCCGACCGGCATGCCGTTGATGGTGACGCTGCTCTGGCCCGGCGCTTGAGCTGGTGCGGCGGCGACCGGCGGCGCAGCGCCGGCGACCTTCGGATCGGGCACGCCGAGCACCAGCGCCCAATAGACCCGGTACTTGCTGTTCGGCGCCGGCACCGCGGCAATCCCCATCTGGGTCATGCCGGCGGCGAGCATGTTCTTGTTGTGCGAGGGCGAATCCCGCCAGCCGGAAAATGCCTCGGCCAGCGTGTGATAGCCGGCGCCGACATTCTCCACCGCGCGCAGCCCGTTGAAGCCGGCCGCCTTCAGGCGCGCTGTCAGTGTTCGGCCGCCGACGGTGTGGGAGAGTGAATCAGCCGCCGCCATCGCCTTGGCCTGGCGCTGCGCCACCTGCATCAGCACCGGATCGACGGACACCGTGGTGAGCCCCTTGCCCTTGCGATAATCCGACAGCATCGCCGACGCGGCCGCGGGATCGAGCGAGCCGCCCTTGGAGAGATTGTCGTAGAAAGACGGATTCTTGCCGGCCTCGACGACGTCGGTGGTGCCGCAGCCGGCCAGCAGCAAGGCAGCAAACAGGGCGGCGGCGTAGGATCGGGTGCGCATGAGGGACTCATCTGGAGGGAGCAGCAAGGTGAACCTACAGGCCGGCATCCGCACGTTCAATCAGCTCAGTCCGCATCGCCGGCCGGCGGTGCCGCCTCGGCATGCTTGCCGCGATAGATCGCCCATGGCGTGAAGGGGATGCCGATATTGGCGGCCTTCAGCCGGTCGAGCACGGCGAAGTGCAGGTCGCTCTTCACGGTGAGCGCATAGTCGACATTGGCGACCACGCAGCGCAGCTCGAACTGCAGCGCGGCGTCGCCGAACTTCACCAGGAAGACGCGCGGCGGCGGGCTGCGCAGCACCTGCGGATGATCGCAGGCGCAGCCGATCAGCAAGTCGCGCACCTCGTCGGGATCGACGTCGTAGTGCACGTTGACGTTCACGATGACGCGGCCCGTGGTGTTGGCATGAGTGAAGTTCTTCACCATGCCGGTGATGAGGTCGGAGTTCGGGATCAGCACCATGGCGCGGTCGAAGGTCTCGATCTCGGTGGCGCGCACGCTGATGCGGCGGACATAGCCCTCCTCGCCCTTGACCAGGATCATGTCGCCGACGCGAATCGGCCGCTCTGCCAGCAGGATCAGTCCCGAGACAAAGTTCGAGACGATGGATTGCAGGCCGAAACCGATACCGACCGAGAGCGCACCGGCGACCAGCGCGACGTTCTCGAGGTTCAGTCCGATCTGGCCCATCGCGATGGCGACGACGGCTATCGAGCCGACATAGCCGATGATGGTCGAGATCGAATTCTGCAGGCTGGGATCGAGCCGCGTGCGCGGCAGGATCGCCGAGCCCACCCAGCGCTGGATCGCGCGGGCGATGACAAACCCGATGATGAGGAAGATGATCGCGCTGGCGATGTCGCCGAGCGTGATCGTCGAGCTGCCGATGGTGAAGCCGAAGCTGATGCGGCTGACGAGATCCCTCAGGTCCGCGGTCGAGGTGCCCCAGGTGCCGATCACCAGCAACAGCACCAATATGATGGCGAGCACCTTCAACAGGCCCGCCACCAGCACCGCCAGTAGTTCGAGTGCGCCGTTGCCGACGCCGAGCGCCTTCGCCATGTGGCGCGCCCGCGGACCGCTGGCGACATGGTCGATGAAGAAGGCATTGGTCAGCGCCACGATGAGATAGAGCGCGCCGGCCATCACCACGGCGACCAGGGTACGCGAGACCAGGAAGCTGGCGAAGCTCACATAGCCTGCGACCAGGGCGGCGAGCGTCCCCGCCACCACCAGCCACATCGGAAAGCGCAGCCAGGGAACGCTCGCCCGCACCATCGTCTCGCTACCGTCGGCGGGCTTTGCGTCCTCGCTCTCGTCCTCGTCGGCACCTGCGCCGAGCAGGCGAATGACGCGGATGACGATCAGCACCAGGAGGATCGCCATCAGCGCGCTGGTCGCGACAGTGAGTTGCACCGGCACCACCAGGGCGCGATGCAGCGTCTGCAGCAGCGCGGTCGCCGCCAGCACCCAGACGCCGGCGAGGATATGACGATAGAGCAGCCGCGCCGCCTCATCCGATATCGGCACGCTCTCGGTGCCGGCGCTGACGCTGGAGAGCGTCACCACGCGTCGCCGCGGCATGTCCGGCGCCAGTGCCGCAAGCGGGAGCGCGCGGCCGACCGAGACGATGGCCACCGCGAGCAGCAGCCCCTGCCCGATCTCGTCGATCCGTGGCGGAATGAGGTCGAACGCCTTGGCGAGGGTGAGCGCGGCGAAGGTCGCCGCGGGCGCCGCCGCGGAGCCGACGATGGCGAGCAGCACCGACAGCCATGCGGCGCGCAGCCGCGAGACCGGCTCGTCTTCGGGCTGCTCGGCCAAGCGTCGCAGCGGGCGCAGCAGCATGCGCTTGAGCACCATCACCAGCGCGATCACCAGGGCCATGCCGAAGGCGACCGCAAGCTGACCCGGCAGTGCCATGCGGGCGCTCGCATAGGCGTACCAGTCGCTGAGCAGATAGCTGATGCCGCGTACTTCGACCGGGATGGACGCCGCGGCGGAAACCCACAGGCCCGGATCGAGCACGCTATAGGCGCGCGCGAACAGCGTGTTGGTGAAGAGCTCCCGCCGACGGCCGGTGATGCGGTCGGAGATCTGGTCGGCGCGCACCTTCAGGAGCTTGGCCTGCTTCAGCAGGCCGTCGAGCTCGGTGGCGCGCCCGGTAAGTTGCTCGCGCTCCTGCGTGACCGACGCCTCTTCCGGCGGCGCGTCGGCGGCGGGCTTGTCACCGATTTCCTTGATGCGGTGCTGGAGATCGGCGAGGCGCGGATCGAGCAGCGCGATCGCCGTATCGAGATCGGTGCGTACCGGATCGAGCCGCTCGCGCAATTCGTCGAGATCGGTCGAGCGCAGTCCCTCGCGCTGCAGGCCGCCCTCGACGCCGTCGACGATGGCGCGCTGGCCTTCCAGCTTGTCGCGCACCTGCTGCTGCTCGGCGCTGACCGGCACCTGCGCGGCGAGCGGGCCGGCGGGAAGAGCCAGCACGACAAGCGCGACGAGAAGAGCGAGGATGGGCGTGAGGACACGCCAAGGCCGCGCCACGGCGCCAACCCTGGAGCACATCGGCGACTGGGGGAAGGGCCCGTCCGTATGGACCGGCGCGCGGGCCGCGTCAGCCCGATCAAGCAGCGTCATCATCAACGAATTCCAGGTGCCGGCTAGAACGTGCCCCGCAAAAGTCGAACGACCCCTGCGATCGGAACATGCTCCAGTCTATTGAATCCAGAGCGCTTTCCCGTTGTTCGGATTATCCCATCCGAACAGGGAGCGCTCCAGGGCAGGCACCCTGTCTCCGTTCCGAACGCGGCCATGTCAAGGCAGCGCTTCAAGGCAGCGCCTCAAGGCAAGGTCGAGGCAATGCGCATGCGGTCGAAAATGCAGCCACGACCATGCGCGACCCGCCGGGACGGGGCGCGCATCGGTAACCGGCCTATTTCTTCTTGCCGGCAGCCTTGGCAGGCTTCGCCGCAGCCTTGGCTTCCGCCTTTGGCTTGGCTTCCTTCGCGGCAGCCTTGGGCGCCTTTTCGGACGTCTTGGCCGGGGCCTTGCCAGCGCTCTTCGCCGCAGCCTTGGCAGGCTTCATTGCAGCCGGCGCCTTGGCAGCAGGAGCCTTCGCAGCAGATTTGGCTGCGGGGGCCTTCGCTGCCGGGGCCTTGGCAGGCTTGTCGGCCTTCGGCGGCTTCGCTGCGGCGGGCTTGGCAGCAGACGCCTTGGCAGGTTTGGTTGCCTTGGGAGCCTTGGCCGGCTTCGCAGCTTCCATCCCCTTCTTGTCAGTTACCTGCGTCAAGGCAGAAGCCGCCAGCTTCCTGATTTCGTCCGAGGAGACGCTGGACGGATCCTTTATCGCCTTTGCAGCGATCTTCGCGACCACTGCACTCGTGCTCTCACTTTTCGCCATCACAGCCTCCGAATCAAAGCAAACGGCGAGGCATTAAACATCGGGAACCAACGAAAATGCCAAGAAAAAATAGATACGGCCTGCGAAAAGCTTGGAAGGGTTAAGTCTTCGTAGGATTTGTGCGTCGCGGCAGAGCCCTTCCGCGCCCTCGCGGAGCACCAGAGATGGAGAACTAAGATATTGAAATAGTAAAAGATTTTAAGCATTCACAAAATACCGCGACGCGACATGCCGGCAATCTCGCCTGTGCCGTTGCGTGCCACCGACGCCTTGGTCAATTTTTGCTCGGATGCGGCAGAAAAATCCGCCGCGGCATCGCCGAGGCAGCCTTCGCCACTGCGGAGACGCTCCGCGCGGCCTCGCGCGCCCAACTGAAGGGCGTCGCGGGTCGCGGCTGCAGACGGCCGATGATCTCGTCGTCTTCGTTGGTCAGGCGCGCGTTGCGCTCCACCGCCATCCGCTTCATGCGCCCGTTGCTGGCGAGGAACATCAGCTGCAGATCTTCGAAGCGGTGCGCCCGGGCATAAGCAAGGAGACGATCCATGAGCTTCGAGCCGATGCCGCGCCCCTGCCACGGACGCTCGACGCTGAACGCGATCTCCGCGCTGCGCGGGCGCCCCGCACGCACCGGGAGCGGATGCAGTTCGGCCACCCCGCGCAATTCGCCATCCGCGAAATAGCCGAGCACGACGGCACGCTGATCGGCAACGCGCGCCGCATGCCGGCGCAATGCCGGCTCGGTGACCAGACCGGCGAAGCGCATGAAGCGGCTGAGCGGATCAAGCCGCAGAAGATGGGCGGCATAGTCCGCGTACTCGCTCGGCAGCAGGAGACGAATACTCTCCTCCGCCGTGGGCGCGATACTGTCCTTGTCCTGCTCCATCTGCGTCATCGGTAGCCTTCGGTCCGCTGCTTGCTGCAGCGCAACATAGATGGGCTGCCGAGGCGCCGGAGCAAGCTTTGCCGGCGCATGGGACGCATGCGTGAACGTGAGAGCCCGCAGGGCTTTCGCAGGCCGCCCGACTAGCGATCAGTAATCAGCGAGGGGCGTCCGACCACGAGGTTCAACGGCTCGCGCTGACCGGCTGGGCGCGCGCGGCGGTGTCGGTGATGGCCTTTCGCAGTGCGCCTTCGGCGGTGACGCCGAAATTGTAGTGCGTCATCGAGAACGGGCCGGCCTTGCCGGGATGGGCGGAGCGGAACCCGACATAGACGCCGACGAAGCCGCCATTCTCGGTGAGGAACGCGGCGCCCGAAGTGCCGCCCTCGGCATCGCAGTCGACCGCGATCTCGCGCACGCCGCTCGGGCTGCTGCCCGTCACCTTGCGCGCGGTACACATTTCGAGCGAGTGGTTCTCCACGCCACCGGAGCGCGCCGCGGCGGCGAGGACGATCCGCGAGGGCACCGTGACCGCGCCGGCGAGCGGATAGGGCCGCACGCCGGGCACCAGTCGCTCCAGTGGCGCCACCGCCCAGTCGCGGATCGCAGGATTGGCATAGGGCTCGGTCGCGCCGCAGATGACGTGCTGGGTGAGGATCGGCACCACCTGGTGGCGGCCGCCCACCACGATGTCGAAGGTGCAGCCACCGGCGCCGCCGCGCGGCGTGCCGCCGGGCTCGAACAGCACATGCGATGCGGTGACCAGCACGCCGGAGGAGCCGACCAGTTGGCCGGTGCCGACGGCGCCGCCGCAACGCACGACGCCGGTGGCGCCGAAGCGGCTCGCCATGACGGTGGCGGGAAGTCGATGGACGCTCGCATAGTCCGCCGGGCTCAGCCGGTCGTCGCGGTCGATGAGGATCGCCGAAGGCGAGAGCGAGGAGGACGTGCCGGCCCGCGGCCGCGGCTTGGGATCGAAAGCCAGCGCCGGGAAGGCCATCGATGCCACGGCGATGCCCACACCAAGCCCCACGCGCAGCGCGCGGCGGGAGCCGCCCGCAACAAGCCGATTGGACGCCGTCATCGTGCCCCGTCCGGTTGAGGAATTTAGAGACGTTGCGTGGGCAAAATGACGCCGTCAAGTCCGGAAAGCGGCAAGGCGGTGTTCGCTGCACCCGCACAACCGCGAACACGCTGCGGAAGGCTCGCGGGTTTGTCTGTGGAGTGCGCCGACCTCGCCATGGCAGGGAATACATCTGCGTTTCGATCGACCGCACGCACGTTCGAAGTCTCGACGCTTGCGGCTCCGCCTCGCCGGAGCTAAGCGTGCACCGCAATATGGAGGCAGGTGACAATGGAGCTCGTGGCGGAAGCCGGTGGCTCGGTGCTTGCGGCGCGCTATGTCGCGCGGATGGCGGCCGGCGACATCACGCCCGATCCGGGCCAGGCCAAGGTGGTGGCCGCACTCTCGCATCTGGAGCAGCGCCTGGCGGTTCGCCGGCTCGCCCGCAAGACCTCGGCGCTCGGCTGGCTGTTCGCCAAGCGGGACGAAGCCATCCCCAAGGTCCGGGGCCTCTACATCCACGGCGCGGTCGGCCGCGGCAAGACCATGCTGGTCGACCTGTTCTATGAATCCGTCGCGGTGCGGAAGCGCAAGCGCCGCGCCCATTTCCACGAATTCATGGCCGACGTGCACCAGCGCATCTTCACCGTGCGCAGCGAGATGAAGCAGGGCCGCATCAAGGATGGCGACCCCATCGCCATCGTTGCCAACGCGCTCTACGAGCAGGCGTGGCTGCTGTGCTTCGACGAGTTCCACGTCACCGATATCGCCGATGCGATGATCCTCGGCCGGCTGTTCGAGAAGCTGTTCGAGCTCGGCGTCGTGGTGGTGGCGACCTCGAACGTGGCGCCGGAGGACCTCTACAAGGGCGGCCTCAACCGCGCCTTGTTCCTGCCCTTCATCGCGATGATCGAGAAGCACATGGAGGTGGTGCGGATCGAGTCCCCGACCGACTACCGGATGGAGAAGCTCGACGGCGTGCGCTCCTGGTACGTGCCGAACGGCCACGAGGACGACGCCGATATCGACCGCAGCATCGACAAGGTGTGGCGCCGCATCGCCGGGCAGGATGGCGGCGCGCCGACCAGTCTCGTATCCGGCGGCCGTCGCATCCGCGTGCCGCTGGCCGGCGCCGGCGCCGCACGCTTCTCTTTCGCCGACCTCTGCGAGGCCCCGCTCGGGGCGACGGATTATCTGCGCCTCGCCCGCACCTTCCACACGCTGCTCATCGAGCACATACCGGTGATGGAGCAGGACCGACGCAACGAGGCGAAGCGCTTCATCACCCTGATCGACCAGCTCTATGACGAAGGCGTCAAGCTGGTCGCCTCGGCTGCCGAGGACCCGGAGCGCCTCTATGTCGGCACGGAGGGCGCAGAGGCCTTCGAATGGGCGCGCACGGTCTCGCGCCTGCACGAGATGCGCTCCAGCGACTATATCGCCCGTCCGCACGGACGCGGCGACAGCGAGGCGAGCGGCGCCACCACCGGCCTGGTCGAGACCTGACCGGCAGACGAGCTCAATGTCAGCCTGAACTTGAGGTCCGTCATCTCCATGAGAAGATCGACCATATAATGACACCGCAATGGGAGAGGCTGGCGGAAATCCCTTCGATCAAGATCGAGCCGATGGAAGATCTGCCGCGCGGCGAAAGGTGAAATCACACCGTTTACCCAATGGCATTCAGTATACCAAAACATTCATGGAAAGTCGCAGGCTCAATCGCTTAGCAGTGCCTGTCTTTGCTTGAACCGTCTGGCGAGACGGGCTATCGGAAGCCGGCGCGGCGGTCCGCCGCACCTTTTCCCATCAAGGACCGGAACGAAGGATCAGGAACACTCATGGCTCGAGCAAAGATTGCACTGATCGGCGCCGGTCAGATCGGCGGCACCCTCGCGCTGCTCGCGGGTCTGAAGGAACTCGGCGACGTCGTGCTGTTCGACGTGGTGGAAGGCGTGCCGCAGGGCAAGAGCCTCGACATCTCGGAAGCCACCCCCGTGCTCGGCTTCGACGCCAAGCTCACCGGCACCAACAGCTATGAGTCGATCGAAGGCGCCGACGTCGTCATCGTCACCGCCGGCGTGCCGCGCAAGCCGGGCATGAGCCGCTCCGACCTTCTCGGCATCAATCTCAAGGTCATGGAGCAGGTCGGCGCCGGCATCCGCAAATATGCGCCGAGCGCCTTCGTGATCTGCATCACCAACCCGCTCGACGCCATGGTCTGGGCGCTGCAGAAGGCCTCGGGCCTGCCCACCCACAAGGTGGTCGGCATGGCCGGCGTGCTGGATTCGGCCCGGTTCCGCTACTTCCTCGCCGATGAGTTCGACGTCTCGGTCGAGGACGTGATCGCCTTCGTGCTCGGCGGCCATGGCGACGACATGGTGCCGCTGGTCTCCTATTCCGGCGTCGCCGGCATCCCGCTGCCGGACCTCGTCAAGATGAAGTGGACCACGCAGGAGCGCGTCGACGCCATCGTCGAGCGCACCCGCAAGGGCGGCGGCGAGATCGTCAACCTGCTCAAGACCGGCTCCGCCTTCTATGCCCCGGCGGCCTCGGCGATCGAGATGGCGACCTCCTACCTGCGCGACAAGAAGCGCCTGCTGCCGGCAGCCGCGCACCTGTCGGGCGAATACGGCGTGAAGGACCTCTATCTCGGCGTGCCGGTGATCATCGGTGCCAAGGGCGTCGAGCGCATCGTCGAGATCGAGCTCGACAAGTCCGAGCGCGCGATGCTCGACAAGTCTATCGCCTCGGTTCAGGAGCTGGTCTCCGAGTGCCAGAAGATCGCGCCCGATCTCGGCGCGTGAAGGAAATGAGCGGACGCGCGGATTAACCAGGCGGAAACCTTGCCGGCAATGCAGTGCCGGTTCCGGTTGAGCGGGTGGTCCACACGGCCCAAGGATAGCGATCCTCCCGACGGCTGCGCCGGGAGGAAGCCTGCGAAGTAGGATGACACCTTGCCGATGGTGCCGTTCTTGCTTCGGCACCGGAATGGTCGGCATTTCTGCAAATCTGCGCCGCGTCGTTGCGGCTTTCATGAAGTGAACACGAGACCTAGATAGACGCTGGTACGAGCTTCGCCCCCGAACCTCTCGGGGTGCCGGATGACTGGCTGCACTCCGCCCCGCAGCCGGCGCCGGCTCGGAAGCGCCTCCACCGGACCGGGAAGCGGTCCTTAGGGAGCCGATTATGTCGCGCGCGGACGTGAACGAAACTTTCCTGAACACCTCCTTCCTTTACGGCGCCAATGCCGCCTGGATCGAAGACCTCTATGCCCGGTACGAGATCGACCCGAATTCGGTCGACGCGGAATGGCAGGTCTTCTTCGGCGCGCTGAAGGACGATGCCGCCGACGTCGAGAAGAGCGCCCGCGGCGCCTCCTGGAAGAACGAAGGCTGGCCGATCCACGCCAATGGGGAATTGGTGTCGGCCATGGACGGCCACTGGATCGAGGTCGAGAAGGCGCTCAAGGACAAGGTCCAGGCCAAGGCGCAGAAGACCGGCGTCGAGATCTCCTCGGCCGACGTGCAGCAGGCGACGCGCGATTCCGTCAAGGCGCTGATGATGATCCGCGCCTACCGCATGCGCGGCCATTTCCATGCCAAGCTCGACCCGCTCGGCCTCGAGCCGGTGCGCTCGGCGCCCGAGCTCGACCCCGCCTCCTACGGCTTCCGCGAAGCCGATCTCGACCGCCCGATCTTCATCGACCACGTGCTCGGGCTCGAATTCGCCAGCGTCCGGCAGATGGTGGCGATCCTGCGCCGCACCTATTGCGAGACGCTTGGCGTCGAGTTCATGCACATCTCCGCGCCTGAGGAGAAGGCCTGGATCCAGGAGCGCATCGAGGGCCCGGACAAGGAGATCAGCTTCACCCGCGAGGGCAAGCGCGCCATCCTCAACAAGCTGGTTGAGGCCGAGGGCTTCGAGAAGTTCCTCGACGTCCGTTACACCGGCACCAAGCGCTTCGGCCTCGACGGCGGCGAGAGCCTGATCCCGGCGCTCGAGCAGATCATCAAGCGCGGCGGCAATCTCGGCGTGCAGGAGATCGTGCTGGGCATGGCCCACCGCGGCCGCCTCAACGTGCTGACCCAGGTGATGGGCAAGCCGCACCGCGCTCTGTTCCACGAGTTCAAGGGCGGCTCCTGGGCACCCGACGAGGTCGAGGGCTCCGGCGACGTCAAGTACCATCTCGGCGCCTCGTCAGACCGCGAGTTCGACGGCAACCAGGTGCACCTCTCGCTGACCGCCAACCCCTCGCACCTCGAGATCGTCAATCCGGTGGTGCTCGGCAAGGTGCGCGCCAAGCAGGACCTGCTCGGCGACATCGAGCGCAACCAGGTCATGCCGCTGCTGATCCACGGCGACGCCGCCTTTGCCGGCCAGGGCGTGGTGGCGGAGTGCTTCGGCCTGTCGGGCCTCAAGGGCCACCGCACCGGCGGCTCGCTGCACTTCATCATCAACAACCAGATCGGCTTCACCACCTATCCGCGCTTCTCGCGCTCCTCGCCCTATCCATCGGACGTCGCCAAGATCATCGAGGCGCCGATCTTCCATGTGAACGGTGACGACCCCGAGGCGGTGACCTTCGCCGCGAAGATCGCCACCGAGTTCCGCCAGCGCTTCCGCAAGCCGGTGGTCATCGACATGTTCTGCTACCGGCGCTTCGGCCACAATGAAGGCGACGAGCCGGCCTTCACCCAGCCGATGATGTACAAGATGATCCGCCAGCACCCGTCGACGCTGGAGATCTATTCGAAGAAGCTCCAGGACGAAGGCGTGATCGACGTCGCCGAGTTCGAGCAGATGAAGGCTGACTGGCGCGCGACGCTCGATGCCGAGCAGGAGGCCGGCCAGGCCTACAAGCCGAACAAGGCGGACTGGCTCGACGGCCGCTGGGCCGGTCTCAAGACCGCCGAGGACGAAGACGATCCGCGCCGCCGCGGCAATACCGGTGTCGATCTCGACGTGCTGCGCGACATCGGCCGGAAGATCACCACGGTGCCGGAGGATTTCCACGTCCACCGCACCATCCAGCGCTTCCTCGATGCCCGCGCCAAGTCGATCCAGGAGGGCACCGGCATCGATTGGTCGACCGGTGAGGCGCTCGCCTTCACCTCGCTGCTGCTGGATGGCCACCCAGTGCGGCTCTCCGGCCAGGATTCCGAGCGCGGCACCTTCACCCAGCGTCATTCGGTGCTGATCGACCAGGAGAATGAGGAGCGCTACACCCCCTTCAACTATCTGAAGGAGGGCCAGGCCCGCTACGAGGTCATCAACTCGATGCTCTCGGAAGAGGCCGTGCTCGGCTTCGAATATGGCTATTCGCTCTCCGAGCCGAATGCGCTGACGATGTGGGAAGCCCAGTTCGGCGACTTCGCCAATGGCGCGCAGGTCATCTTCGACCAGTTCCTCTCCTCCGGCGAGCGCAAGTGGCTGCGCATGTCCGGCCTCGTCTGCCTGTTGCCGCACGGCTATGAAGGTCAGGGGCCGGAGCACTCCTCCGCGCGTCTCGAGCGCTTCCTGCAGATGTGCGCCGAGGACAACATGCAGGTCGCCAACTGCTCCACGCCGGCGAACCTGTTCCACATCCTTCGCCGGCAACTGAAGCGCGACTTCCGCAAGCCGCTGATCCTGATGACGCCGAAGAGCCTGCTGCGCCACAAGCGCGCCGTCTCGACGCTCGAGGAGATGGGCCCCGGCACCTCGTTCCACCGCATCCTCTGGGACGATGCCGAGAAGCGCAACGGTGCGCGCGCCCCCGAGGCCATCACGCTCAAGCCCGACGCCGAGATCCGCCGCGTCGTGCTGTGCACCGGCAAGGTCTATTACGACCTGTTCGAGGAGCGCGAGCGCCGCGGCAGCGACGACATCTATCTGATGCGCGTCGAGCAGCTCTTCCCGTTCCCGCTGAAGTCGATGGTGCAGGAGCTCTCGCGCTTCAAGGGCGCCGAGATCGTGTGGTGCCAGGAAGAGCCGAAGAACCAGGGCGCCTGGGCCTTCATCCAGCCCTATCTCGAATGGGTGCTGGAGCAGACCGGCTCAGTTACCCCGCGTCCGCGCTATGCCGGCCGCCCGGCATCCGCGGCGACCGCGACGGGCCTGATGTCGAAGCATCTGGCGCAGCTCAAGGCGTTCCTCCAGGACGCTCTCGGCTAGGACGCCCTCGGCTAAAACTGTACGGGGCGCCCGGCGCCGCAAAATGAGGACGGAAGAGCATGGCCACCGAGATCCGCGTTCCGACGCTGGGCGAATCGGTCACGGAAGCGACCATCGGCAAATGGTTCAAGAAGGCGGGCGACAGCGTCACCGCCGACGAGCCGATCGTCGAACTCGAGACCGACAAGGTGACGATCGAGGTGCCGGCGCCCGCCGCCGGCGTGCTCTCCGAAATCCTGGTGAAGGATGGCGAGACGGTCGGCGTCGGCGCGCTGCTCGGCTCGATCGGCGATGGCGCTGGTGCCGGCAAGGCGGCGCCCGCGCCCGCCAAGGCTGAAGCGCCCAAGGCGTCCGAGCCTGCCAAGGCACCCGAGGCGGCCAAGCCGGCGGCGCCGGCTCCCGCACCGGCGGCGGCTCCTGCCGCGGTCCCCGCCGGCGTCAACGGGCCGGCAGTCGCCAAGCTCGCCGCCGAGAGCGGCGTCGATCCTTCGACGCTGGCCGGCTCCGGCAAGGAAGGCCGCGCCACCAAGGGCGACATGCTCGCCGCCATCGCGGCGGGTGTCTCCGCGCCGGCCGCGTCTGCGCCGGCTCCCGTTGCCGCCCGCGCGCCGTCGGGCGCGGACGATGCCTCGCGCGAAGAGCGCGTGAAGATGACCAAGCTGCGCCAGACCATCGCCCGGCGCCTGAAGGACGCGCAGAACACCGCCGCCATGCTGACGACGTTCAACGACGTCGACATGAGCGCGGTGATGGCGCTGCGCGCCCAGTACAAGGACGTGTTCGAGAAGAAGCACGGCGTGAAGCTCGGCTTCATGGGCTTCTTCACCAAGGCGGTCATCCAGGCGCTGAAGGACGTGCCGGAGGTGAATGCCGAGATCGACGGCCAGGACCTGATCTACAAGAACTACTACCACATCGGCATCGCCGTCGGCACCGACAAGGGCCTCGTGGTTCCGGTGGTGCGCGACGCCGACCAACTCTCCATCGCCGGCGTCGAGAAGGCCATTGCCGGCCTCGGCCGCAAGGCGCGCGACGGCAAGCTCGGCATCGAGGACCTGCAGGGCGGCACCTTCACCATCACCAATGGCGGCATCTACGGCTCGCTGATGTCGACGCCGATCCTCAACGCCCCGCAGTCCGGCATTCTCGGCATGCACCGCATCGAGGAGCGACCGGTCGTGGTGAAGGGCCAGATCGTGGCGCGCCCGATGATGTATCTGGCGCTCAGCTACGACCACCGCATCGTCGACGGCAAGGGCGCGGTGACCTTCCTGGTGCGGGTGAAGGAAGCCCTCGAGGACCCGACCCGGCTGGTGCTGGATCTCTGAGTTAGTCGCTCGTCAAGCAGCGCCCAATTCAGGAACATCGTCATCCCCGGCCTTGTGCCGGGGATCTCGATTCCTTACAGCGCATCAAAGGCTGAGATGGCCGGCACAAGGCCGGCCATGACGTCGCTCTAATAGAGCCGCCGCGATCACCCGATCGCGGCGGCTTTGTTTCACGGGTGGATGACCATCGCCGAGAACGGATGGACATAGGCCTGCAGCATGACGAGGCAGCCGACCAGGCACGCCAGCACGATGGAATGCCAGAACACGAAGCGCAGGATCGAGCCCTCATGGCCGAACCAGTTGGTGGCGGTCGAGGCGACCACGATGGACTGCGCATCGATCATCTTGCCCATCACCCCGCCCGAGGAGTTCGCCGCGCCCATCAGGATCGGCGAGAGGCCGAGCTGTTCGGAGGTGATCTTCTGCAGGCCGCCGAACAGCACGTTGGACGCGGTATCCGAGCCGGTCAGCGCGACGCCGAGCCAGCCGAGCAGCGTGCCGAAGAAGGGGTAGAGCACCCCGGTCGCGGCGAAGGCGAGGCCGAGCGTGGCGTCGAGGCCGGAATAGCGGGTCAGCGTGCCGATGGCGAGCATCGCCGCAATGGTGAGCAGCGAGGCCCGCAATATCCAGATGGTCTTGCCGTATTCCTGGATAAGCCGCCATGGCGAGAAGCGGATCACCGCGCCATAGATCAGCGCCGCCAGCAGCATCGCCGTGCCGGTGTAGGACAGATAGGTGAAGGAGAAGATCGCGCTCTCCACCGCGGGCTTCGCCACCACCGGCGGCACCTTCTCCACCATGTTGTGCAGGCCCTCGACCGTGTAGTTCCAGGTGAAGATCGGGTTGACCAGGTTCTTGAACCAGCCCGAGCCCCAGATCAGCAGCATCACGCAGACGATGATCCAGGGCAGCATCGCGCTCCACACCTGCTCGCGCGAAGGCATCACCGCCGGCTCGCCATTGTGCGGCGGCATCCCGGCGGCGGACACGTCGTGGGTGCGTAGTGCCGGCGACAGCCAGAGCTCCTTCGGCTGCCACACTCTCAGGAAGCCGATCAGCGCCGCCATCGAGATCAGCGAGGCGCCGATATCGACGATCCAGGGATTGATGAAGTTCGAGATCACGAATTGGGGGATCGCGAAGCTGAGCGCGCACACTAGGATCGCCGGCCACACCGCCAGCATGCCGCGCCAGCCGGCGAAGGCGCACACCACCCAGAACGGAACGATCATCGAGAACAGCGGCAATTGCCGCCCGACCATGGCGCCGAGTGCGTAAGGGTCGAGCCCGGTGACGCTGGCAAGTCCGGCGATCGGGGTGCCGAGCGCCCCATAGGCGACCGGCGCGGTATTGGCGATGAGCGACAGGCCGGACGCGGCGAGCGGCGAGAAGCCGAGCCCGATCAATATGGCGCCGGTGACGGCCACCGGGGTGCCGAAGCCGGAGGCGCCCTCGAAGAAGGCGCCGAAGGAGAAGGCGATCAGGAGGAGCTGCAACCGCCGGTCCGGCGTCACCCCGCCAATGGCCTGCTCGAGGATCTTGAATCGCCCCGTCGCCACGGTCAGCCGGTAGAGGAAGATGACGTTGAGGACGATCCACCCGATCGGGAACATGCCGGTCACGATGCCTAGCACTGTGGCCCGGATGGCGAGACCTGCCGGCATGGTGAACACCGCCACCGAGACCAGAATGGCAATGATGAGAGCAATGATTGCCGCCAGATGCGCTTTGACCTTGCCAGAGGCGATCAATATCAGCAACGTTACCACCGGTATTGCTGCAGCAATAGTCGACAGCGTCATACTGTTGAGTGGATTATATACCTGATCCCACATGGCCGAACCTTCCCTTGGGGCAAGAAATCTTGTAGTATTTGTTCAAGGGTGCCCGGCATCTACCAAGTTGCAACGTAGACCAAAGTCGATATACTTTACGTTGGGTCAGAACAAGCGGAAACCGATCTCGCAGCAGGGGTGAAATCGCCACCCTGCCCCGCGCTCTGCGCGCGTGACTCTGCGTGACCCGCCATGTAGGTTTCGCGCCGCAATCCGGCCTCCCGCCACCTCCCACACGCGCGAGACACCAGCGAGCAACGCCGCGCGAAAACTCACGAGAAATCAGCATGTCCTACGATCTGATCGTCATCGGCACCGGTCCGGGCGGCTATGTGTGCGCCATCCGTGCCGCGCAGCTCGGGCTCAAGGTCGCGGTGATCGAGAAGCGCGCCACCTTCGGCGGCACATGCCTGAATATCGGCTGCATTCCTTCCAAGGCGCTGCTGCACACTTCCGAGCTGTTCGAGGAGGCTGCGCATTCCTTTGCCGAGATGGGCATCGGCGTCGGCGCGCCGCAGCTCGATCTCAAGGCGATGATGGCCTTCAAAGACAAGGGCGTCGAAGGCAACACCAAGGGCGTCGAGTTCCTCATGAAGAAGAACAAGATCGACCCCTATCGCGGCACCGGCACCATCACCGCGCCCGGCAAGGTCGTGGTCACCGCGGAGGACGGCGCCAAGCAGACGCTGGAGACCAAGGCCATCGTCATCGCCACCGGGTCGGACGTCGCGAAGCTGCCCGGTATCGAGATCGACGAGAAGCGCGTGATCTCATCGACCGGAGCGCTGACGCTGGAGACGGTGCCCGGCAAGCTGGTCGTGGTCGGCGCCGGCGTCATCGGGCTGGAGCTCGGCAGCGTGTGGCGCCGGTTCGGCGCCGAGGTGACGGTGGTCGAGTTCCTCGACCGTATCCTGCCCGGCATGGATCTCGACGTCGCCAAGTCCTTCCAGCGGATCCTGCAGAAGCAGGGCTTCGCCTTCAAGCTCGGCTCCAAGGTCACCGCCGTCGACGCCTCCGGCCCGACGCTCAAGGTCTCGGTCGAGCCCGCCGCCGGCGGCGCTGCCGAGACGCTTGAGGCCGACGTCGTGCTGGTCGCCATCGGCCGCGTTCCCTTCACCGAAGGGTTGGGGCTGGACGCGCTCGGCGTCGAGAAGGACAAGCGCGGCCGCGTCGTCACCGATGCGCATTACCGCACCAATGTGCCGGGCGTGTTCGCCATCGGCGATGCCATTGCCGGCCCGATGCTGGCGCACAAGGCCGAGGATGAAGGCATCGCGATTGCCGAACTGCTCGCGGGCCAGGCCGGCCATGTGAATTACGGCGTCATCCCCTCCGTGGTCTACACCTCTCCGGAGGTGGCGCAGGTCGGCCAGACCGAGGAGGAGCTGAAGGAAGCCGGCATCGCCTACAAGGTCGGCAAGTTCCCCTTCCTGGCCAATGGCCGCGCCAAGGCCAACAACCAGACCGAGGGATTCGTGAAGGTGCTGGCCGACGCCACCACCGACAAGGTGCTCGGCGTCCACATCGTCGGCGTCGAGGCCGGCGAGATGATTCACGAGGCGGCGGTGCTGATGGAGTTCGGCGGCTCGTCCGAAGACCTCGCCCGCACCTGCCACGCCCACCCGACCCGCTCGGAAGCGGTGAAGGAAGCCGCGATGGCGGTGGAGAAGCGCGCCATCCACATGTGATCCCGTTTTCCGATCTTGCTCCAAGCGACCTCATCCTGAGGTGCCGGCCAACGGCCGGCCTCGAAGGATGCTGAAGCAGAGAACGATCGGGGGCGATCATCCTTCGAGGCTCGTGCTGCGCCCGAGCACCTCAGGATGAGGTGGTCCCAAAAACAAATCGGCCCGGCACTCAGTGCCGGGCCGTCTCATTTTGGTGAGTCCAGTCTGGGAAAGGCGGGCTCAGGTGCCTTTGGAATCAGTGGTGGTGGTCGGCGTTGTCGACGCATGACCGGGGCAATCCGCGAGCGCGGCGCCGCCCACCGCGACGGTGAAGGACAACGCGCAGAGAGCCGTGACGAAACGCTTCATGTGTTTGTCTCCTGTCTGACATCGGGCGGTCGTCAGCTTGACCGCGGCACTCCGGCCTGGAAAGCCCAAAGCGCAGGCAAAATGACCTTGCGGCAGGCAAAAGCTACCGATCTCACGCAGCCGTGTAGGTCGCAGCCTCGATGCGCCAGCCGTGCGGATCGATCAGGAAGGCGGCATAATACCCGTCGCCATAATGCGGGCGCGGTCCCGGCGCGCCATTGTCCCGCCCGCCATTGGCAAGGCCGGCCGCATGGAAACGGTGCACGGCGTCCACATCCGGCGCGGCGAAGCAGACATGGAAGCCCGGCGGGCAGACGATCGATGCCCCGGCGCGCTGCTCCACCCAGAACGGCGCAGCGCCCGGCACGCCGTCCGGGGCCGGGATCTCGCCCGGCGGACCCCAGCAGGCGGACGGCCCGCCCGGCTCGTCGAATTCCTGCACGCGCGTAAGCCCGAGCGGCGCCAGCACCGCATCATAGAAGCGCATGGCGCGTGCGATATCGGCGACGCCGATCGACATGTGCTCGATGACGGGACGGACGCGCTTCACAGCCGCGCTCGCGGGTGCGCCGAGCGCCACGCCGCCATCAGCGCCGCGGAATCCACCGCAGCATAGATCTGCGTCGTCGCCAGCGAGGCGTGGCCGAGCAATTCCTGGATCGAGCGCAGGTCGCCGCCGCGCGCCAGAAGATGCGTCGCGAAGGAATGGCGCAGCGCGTGCGGCGTCGCGCTGTCCGGCAGGCCGAGCGCGCCGCGCATGCGCTCCACCGCCGCCTGCACGATGCGCGGCGAGAGTGCACCGCCTTTGGTGCCGCGAAACAGCGGCCCATCCGGCGGCAAATTCCAGGGACAAAGCCGGACGTAGTCCGCGACCGCTTCAGTGACGCTGCGCAGCACCGGCACCATGCGGGTCTTGCCGCCCTTGCCCGTCACCACGATCTGGTCGCCGGCGCCCGGCGCTGGCATCTCGCGCATCTTCAGGCCCAGGGCCTCGGAGATGCGCAGTCCCGAGCCATAGAGCAGCGCGATCACCGCCGCGTCGCGGGCCAGCACCCATGGCTCGCGGTCCTCGCCGGCTCGCGTTGCCGGATCGGCGAGCGCGCGGGCGTCCTGAACCGAGACCGGGCGCGGCAGCGTCCTGGCGAGCTTCGGCCCACGAACCGCCATCAGCGCGCCGACCTTGCCGATCCCCTCCCGCTCGAGATGCCGGCCGAAGGAGCGGGCGGCGGCAAGGAAGCGCACCAGCGTGCGGGGCTCGATGCCCTCCGCCCGGCGCGCCGCGATCACCCCCCGCACGTCGCGCGGATGCAGGTTCGCCAGCGCGGCGAGGTTCGGCCGCCCGCCGAGATGCTGGGTGAGCAGCAGGAGGAACGTCGTGAGGTCGCGTGCATAGGCCTCGCGGGTCTTGGCCGAGAGCCTCCGCTCATGGGCGAGCCGCGCCAGCCAGCCCTCGATCGCCGCGGCCACTTCCGGCATAGCCGCGGCGAGGAGAGCCTTCTCCGCCCGCGCGGCCTTCTCGGCATCGGTGCTCGCCATTCCCGGCCTCCTTGACAGGGCTGCTATCCTGCCCGCCGATCCCTTCCCCGCGATTAACGAGCATGGCCGATTCCCAACATGGAGCTTTTCCCCCCGAGCGAGCGCCAGCAGGAGCGCCAAACGGAGCGTATCGTCGATGTGCTGCTGCCCCTCGCCATCGGCTCGGCCTATTCCTACCGCGTGCCGGACGGCATGGAGGTGGCAATCGGCGACATCGTCGTGGTGCCGCTCGGCACCCGGTTGATGCTCGGCTGCGTCTGGCCGTCCGAGGATGATACGCGCGCCGTCGATCCGGCGAAGCTGAAAGCTATCGTGCGCAAATATGAGGTGGCGCCGCTGCGGCCCGACCTCGTCGCGCTGATCGGATGGATTGCCGACTACACCGTCACCCCGCCCGGCATGGTGCTGCGCCTCGCGCTGCGCCATGACGAGAGCCCCAATGTCGGGCGCGAGCGCACCGGCGTGCGGTTGGGGGCGAAGCGCCCCGAGCGCCTCACCGCGGCCCGCGCCCGCCTGATCGAGGCGCTGGCGGACGGCCTCATTCGCGCCAAGGCGGAAGCCGCGCGTGAGGCCGGCGTTTCCGCCTCCGTCGTCGACGGGCTGGTCGATGACGGCGTGCTGGAGACCGTCGTGCTGCCGCCCGAGCCCGCCGCCGAGACGCCGGACCCGGACCATGCGAAACCCGACCTTTCGCCCGCTCAGCAGGAAGCAGCGGCCGAGATGGTCGCCGCGGTCGAAGCGCACGCCTTCAAGGTGCATCTGCTTGACGGCGTCACCGGCTCCGGCAAGACCGAGGCCTATTTCGAGGCGGTGTCCGCCGCGATCCGTGCCGGGCGGCAGACGCTGATCCTGATGCCGGAGATCGCGCTGACCCAGGCCTTCCTCGATCGCTTCGCCAAGCGATTCGGCGTGCGACCGGCGCAATGGCACTCGGCGGTTTCCTCGCCGCGGCGCGGCCGCGTGTTCCGAGGCGTGGCCGCCGGCGAGGTCAGCGTCGTCGCCGGCGCCCGTTCGGCGCTGTTCCTGCCCTTCGCCGATCTCGGCCTCGTCATCGTCGATGAGGAGCACGATCCGGCCTACAAGCAGGAGGACGGCGTCCACTACCACGCCCGCGACATGGCGGTGGTGCGGGCCCGGCTCAATGCCTGCCCGGTGGTGCTGGCCTCCGCCACCCCCTCCATCGAGACCGAGGTCAATGCGCGGCGCGGACGCTATGCCCGCCTGCATCTGCCGGAGCGCTTCAGCGGCACCCGGGTGCCGCGACTGGAGCCGATCGACCTGCGCCGCGAAGGTCCGCCCAAGGGAAAATGGATCGCCGCGCGTCTCGCCGAGGAGATGGGCCGCACGGTCGAGGCCGGGGGGCAGGCGCTGCTGTTCCTCAACCGTCGCGGCTATGCCCCGCTTACTTTGTGCCGCGCCTGCGGCCATCGCATCCGCTGCCCGTCCTGCTCCTCCTGGCTGGTGGAGCACCGCTTCCGCCGCCGGCTCGAATGCCACCAGTGCGGCTATGCCACACCGGTGCCGGCGGAATGCCCGCACTGCCACGCTCCGGACAGCCTGGTGCCGTGCGGGCCCGGCGTCGAGCGCCTGCAGGAGGAAGTGGCCGCCTTGATGCCGGGCGCGCGCACGCAGGTGCTCTCCTCCGATCTCGCCGGCGGCGTCGAACGGCTGCGAGCCGAGCTCGATGCGGTGACGCGCGGCGAGGTGGATGTCGTCATTGGCACCCAGCTCGTCGCCAAGGGGCACAATTTCCCGGGTCTCGCTCTGGTCGGCGTCGTCGATGCCGATGTTGGACTGGGTTACGGAGACCCTCGCGCGGCCGAGCGCACCTTTCAGTTGCTGCACCAGGTCGCCGGCCGCGCCGGCCGCGCCCATGTCGAGGGCCGGGCCTTCCTGCAGACCTACATGCCGGAGCATCCGGTGATGCAGGCCCTCGTCGCCGGCGACCGCGACGCCTTCTACGACCGCGAGATCGCCGCCCGGGAGGAGGCCATGCTGCCGCCTTTCGGCCGCTTCGCCGCGCTCGTCGTCTCCGGCACCGACTCCCATGCCGTGCAGGCCCATGCGCGGGCGCTGGCCGGGGCTTCGCCACGTGTGGACGATGTTCGCGTGCTCGGCCCGGCCGAGGCGCCGCTTGCCCTGGTGCGCGGCCGCCACCGCTGGCGGCTGTTGGCACGTACGCCGCGCGGCTTCGACCTCTCGGCCTATGTCAGGCAATGGATGGAGAACGCGCCCCGGGCGCGGGGCAATCTGCGGGTCGACATCGATATCGACCCGCAGAGTTTTCTGTGAAGCCTGGCCGTCATTCCCAAGCTTGTTTCGGGAACAACGTTCTCAACCCTCATGGCCGGGCTTGACCCGGTCATCCAGACTTTGACCGGGTGGATGCGGATAGGCTGGATCCCCGGGTCAAGCCCGGGGATGAGGGCAGGATTGAACCTTGTTCACTCCTTCGCGCAGATCAGCACCATCAGCGGCGCGCGGGCGGCGTCCGCCGGCTTCGGCGTGAAGTGCACTTCGCGCTCGCTCACGATGGTCGCCTCACCCTCGCGCGGCGTGAGATAGGCATTCACCACCACCTGGCCCGGCTCGCAGCCCATATGGCAGCCTTCCGGCGAGAAGCATTCGCGCCTCGAATAGACGTGCACGCTGCCGGGAACCTGTGCGGCCGCGCCGCCTTCGCCCTTCTCGCCCGGCCTGCCCGCCTCGCCGGCAGGGCCGGCAGGACCGGCCGGGCCAGCGGGACCGGCGGGACCAGCAGGACCGGCGGCACCGGCCTCGCCCTTCGGGCCCGCAGGACCGGCCGGGCCAGCGGGGCCGGCGGGACCCGCTGGGCCTGCCGGACCGGCGGCGCCCTGCGCACCGGCGGGACCGGCGGGACCGGCGGGACCGGGCGTGGGCTCGCCGCAGGAGGCAACAAGCAGGGCGGACACAAGGACAAGGCTGACGGAAAGCAATTTCATCGGTTTCTTCCCCGGAGCTGGATGGAGCGGAGGGTTGTTGGATCACCTTCTTGGCCGCTCAGGCGCAGGGAGCGTGCCGTCCGGCGAACCCATCGTCAATGGAAATACCGGCAGTCCAATACATTCGCGCGACCATTGACGCTGCGCCCCGCTCGGGATTATGTCACTGCCGTCATGGAACGCGGAAACGCGCACGGCGCGCGCCTCATCATTCGGCGAATTCGCCGCCCGGCCGATCGGTTCGGCCGGGACGATTGAACGCAACTGCCACCTCCGCTTTCCGGATATCCACGCCATGACTTCTGGTCTTCTCCGTCATCGCCTCGTCGTCGAGGCCGATGCCCATCCGAATCTCATGCTCCGCCTGCTCGAGCCCTTCGCCATCCACGAGGTTCTGCCGACCCGCGTGCGCATCGACGGCCCGGCCGACGGCGAGATGAACCCCAAGGCGCTCGGCACCTTGCGAGCCGAGATCGCCTTCACCGCCCCCACCGAGCTTGCGGAGCGGCTGTGGGCGCGCATCGACGTGATGGTGCCGGTGCGCAATTCGCATCTAGTGTCGACCGCCTCCGCCGGGGCGGCGGCCTGAAGGGCGGCTCTACTTTCCTCTCCCCATTGGGGAGAGGTGGCCCGCGAAGCGGGTCGGTGAGGGGGCGCGATTGGGAGCGGTGAAAACCCCTCACCCCAACCCTCTCCCCGTCGGGAGAGGGAAAAGCGCCGTTGCAATCCCGCGCAATACTACGTGTCAGGCCGAAGGAGACATGATGCTTGCCCAGCTCGGCGCCATCGCCCTCATCGTGGCGCCGGTGTTCGGTCTCATCGGTCTCGGCTTCATGGCCAGCCTCTCCGGCCACCTGCGCGAGCGCGCCGCCGACGGCCTGTCCGAATACGTGTTCGGGCTCGCCGTGCCGGTGCTGATCTTCAAGACCCTTGCCGAGGCGGCGCTGCCTGAGGGTGGCCAGCCCTGGGGCTACTGGATCGCCTATTTTGCCGGTGCCTTCACGGTGTTCGCGCTCGGCATGCTGGCCGCGCAGCACATCTTCCACCGCACCCACACCGAGGCGGTGATGCACGGCTTCGCCTCCGGCCAGGCCAACACCGTGTTCGTCGGCGTGCCGCTGATCCTCCAGGCCTTCGGCCCGGAAGGAGCGGTGCCCTTGTTCCTGCTTATCGCCGTGCATCTGCCGGTGATGATGGTGGTGGCGACGGTGGCCGCCGAGGGCGCCGGCAAGGGGCTCTCCCCTGCCGGGCTCAAGAAACTAGGCCGATCGCTCGCCCTCAACCCGATCCTTCTCGGCATCTATGCCGGCGGCATCGCCAAGCTGGTCGGTTACGTGCCGACGGGCTTCCTGAAGCAGATTTGCGACATGCTGGCGTCCTCTGCCGTGCCCTGCGCGCTGGTCTCGCTCGGCCTCGCTTTGCATCGCTACCCTATGCGCGGCGACTTCGCCCCCGCCGCCCTCATCACCGCGCTCAAGCTCGTCGTTCACCCGGCGCTGGTGTTCGCGCTGGTGCAGGTCCTGCCGATGCCTAAGGTGTGGGCCGACGTCGCCGTGGTGTTCGCCGCCATGCCGAGCGGCATCAACGCTTACTTGCTGGCGCAACGCTACAAGGTCGGTGTCGCCGCCTCCGCCGGCGCCGTGTCGCTCTCCACCGTGGTGAGCCTGTTCACGGTGACGGTGTGGTTCCTGGTGCTTGGGGTGGGGTAGTCGCTCAGCCTCGATCCAGAGCACCGTCATGGCCGGCCTTGTGCCGGCCATTTCGATTCTCGACGCACGATCCGAAATCGAGATCCCGGCACAAGGCCGGCGATGACGGTGCGCAGATAGGTCTGACGGCTCGTGGATCAGCTATTCACTTCAGCCCGGCGCAGTTGGCGTAGAAGGTGGTCGTCGCCGGCCAGTCGGAGAACACGCCGATCACCCCGACCTGCTTCGCCAGCACGTCGAGCAGCGCCAGCATGTCGCCGTCGCGCTTGGTGATGTCCTTGATCGACTGGTAATAATAGCCGCCGCCGTCCTTCAGCGGGCCGGAACGCTCCAGCGACCAGGAGATCAGCCCGAGACCGGCTTTCTTCGCCTCTTCGGCATAGCGCGAGGGCACGATATTGCCGCCTTCGCCGACGGTGACCAGCATCCACAGCGGCGGGGCGAGGATCTTCACGCCCTGGTCCGCCAGCTCCTTCATGCCGGGCTTCCAGCTCTCCGGCTTCGAGATGTCGAAGCCCTTGTCGGTCTCGTCGCGATCGTCGAGGAACACCGCCTGCTTGCCGAATTCCGGATCGGCCTTGATCCAGTAGAGCACGTCCTCCAACTCGAAGGACTGCGGATAGACGTCCTTGGCTTCGACGCCCGCCGCCTTGTACTCGTTGATCAACTGCTGGGCGTAGCGCTCCTGGGTGTAGTCGCCCTGGAACGGCATGGCGACTTCCGGCTTCTTCAGCTCGGGGGTGAATTTCAGCCCCAGCGATTTCACCAGCGCGATGAATTCCTTGTGGGTCACCAGCGTGGCGTTGTCGACATAGAGATCGGTGCGCCAGCGCGGCGTGCTGTCCATATAGTCCTTGACGCTGGTGGCGTCGGGATTGCCGGCGTCCATCTTTGGGTGCAGCGACTTGAACTCGGCGAGCGTCAGGTCGCTGGTGCAGCACTTGGCGCTGGCCTTGCGGCCGGTCGCGGGGTCAGCCGGCTCGAAACCCTTGCTGCATTTGGCCGCAAGCTCCGGCCGGGCGAGGATGTCGGTGGTGGTGTGCAGGTCGCACTGGGCGTGGCGGCACACCAGCTCGCGGTCCTTGGTGAAGGCGACGTCGCATTCGATGACGCCGGCGCCCATGCGTGCCGCCGCGATGTAGCCCTCGCGGGTATGCTCGGGGAATTGCATCGGCGCACCGCGGTGCGAGATGGAGAAGTTCCTGGTGTAGAAAGGCTTGCCCTCGCACTGTTTCAGCGCGTCCTTGAGCGCACCGTCCTTCATGGTGTCGACGAGGTAGAAGGGGCGAACCCCGATCTCGGCCAGCGGCCCCTTCTCCTGGGCCGAAGCGGCGGCGGAGAGGAGGGTCGAGGCGGCAAAGGCGAGCACGAGCGCGCGTGACGTCATGGCAGGCTCCGTCTTCCGGTGGTGACGTGGGCACCCAATCGCTAGCGCCGGGCAGTGACACCGGTGTTACGCAACCAGGTTGCAAAGCCGGCTAGATTCCATTCATCGCCAGTCGCTTCACCTCCTCCGGCGCCATGCCCTGCACCCGCAACCCGGCAATGCTCGGCGCGCCGAGGCTTTTCGAGAGCTTGCGGCCTTGCTCGTCGAGCACCAGCGTGTGGTGCCGGTACACGGGAGCCGGCAGGCCGAGCAAATGCTGCATCAGCCGGTGCACCGAAGTCGACGGTCTGAGATCGGTGCCCCGCACCACGTGGGTGATGCCCTGCAGCGCGTCGTCGACCACGACGGCGAGATGGTAGCTGGTCGGCACCTCCTTGCGGGCGATGACGACATCGCCCCACGCCGCCGGATCGGCGGGGATGATGCCCTCGCCCTCCTCATGCCAGCTGAGCGGCTGCCCAGCCTGATCCAGCGCCGCTCTCATGTCGAGCCGCAGTGCGTAGGGCTCGCCGGCGGCGCGGCGGCGTTCGCGTATCGCTTCGCTCATCGCCCCGCGCGTGAAGGGAAAGAGCGGTGCGCCGTCCGGATCGCGCGGCCAGCCGGGGCGCGCCTCGACCGCGCGTCTGATCTCCGCCCGGCTCTCGAAGCTCGGATAGACAAGGCCCATCTGATCGAGCCTCGCCAGCGCCGCGGCGTAGTCCGCCATGTGCTCCGACTGCCGCCGCACCGGCTGCTCCCAATCAAGGCCGAGCCAGGCGAGATCGTCAAAGATCGCCGCCTCATATTCCGGGCGGCAGCGCGTGGCGTCGATATCCTCGATACGCAACAGGAAACGCCCGCCGGTCGCGCGCGCCGCCTCGAAATTCAGGATCGCCGAGCGCGCATGGCCGAGATGCAGCGGCCCATTCGGGGTCGGCGCGAAACGGAAGATAGGGGTGTCGGACATGGGCGGCATCGCCCGTTTCTAGGCATGTCGGACAGAAGAGGCGAGAGGCGCACTGCTTCAGCATCCTTCGAGGCTCGCTACGCTCGCACCTCAGGATGACGTGGTTCTCAAAACGCGACGTCATCCTGAGGTGCCCGGCAAGCCGGGCCTCGAAGAATGCTGAAGCAGGAAGCCAAACAGCCGCGCTCAGAACTGCCGCGCCACCATCATCTTCTTGATCTCGGCGATCGCCTTGGCCGGGTTCAGGCCCTTCGGACACGCCTTCGAGCAGTTCATGATGGTGTGGCAGCGATAGAGCCGGAACGGATCCTCGAGATTGTCGAGCCGATCGCCGGTCGCTTCGTCGCGGCTGTCGATCAGCCAGCGATAGGCCTGCAGCAGCACGGCGGGGCCGAGATAGCGGTCGCCGTTCCACCAGTAGCTCGGGCACGAGGTCGAGCAGCAGGCGCAGAGGATGCACTCATAGAGCCCGTCGAGCTTCTCGCGGTCGTCGCGCGACTGCGGCCATTCGCGCTCGGGCGCGGGCGTCTGGGTGTGCAGCCACGGCTCGATCGAAGCGTGCTGGGCATAGAACTGGGTGAGGTCGGGGACGAGGTCCTTCACCACCGGCATGTGCGGCAGCGGATAGATCTTCACCGACGAGGCCTGCACATCGTCCATGCTCTTGAGGCAGGCGAGCGTGTTGGTGCCGTCGATGTTCATCGCGCAGGAGCCGCAAATGCCTTCGCGGCAGGAGCGGCGGAAGGCGAGCGTCGGATCGACCTTGTTCTTGATCCAGATCAGCCCGTCCAGCACCATCGGCCCGCAATCGTCGCGGTCGACATAATAGGTGTCGACGTGCGGATTCCGCCCATCGTCGGGGTTCCAGCGGTAGATCTTGTATTCGGTGAGGTGGTCGGCGCCGTTGGGCTTCGGCCACACCGTGCCCTCGGTGAGCTGGGAGTTCTTCGGAAGCGTCAGCTGGACCATGGCGTCTAATCGTTTCCCGGCTCAATAAACCCGCTTGCGCGGCTCGATATACTGAACGTCGTTGGTCATGGTGTAGGTGTGCACCGGCCGGTCGTCGAGCCGCACATTGCGGGTCTCGAAGTCCACGAAAGCGAGTGTGTGCTTCATCCAGCTCGCATCGTCGCGGTCGGGATAATCCTCGCGGGCGTGGGCGCCGCGGCTCTCGGTGCGGTTCGCCGCGCCTTCCATCGTCACCGCGGCGAGGCAGATCAGATTGTCGTATTCCAGCGTCTCGATGAGATCGGAATTCCACACCAGCGAACGGTCGGTGACGCGGATGTCGTCGGTGCCGGCGAACACTTCGGCGATCAGCTTGCGGCCCTCTTCCAGCACCTCGCCGGTGCGGTACACCGCGCAATTGTTCTGCATCACCTTCTGCATCGAGAGGCGCAGATCCGCCGTCGGCGTAGCGCCCGAGGCGTAGCGGAAGCGGTCGAACCGGGCGAGCGCTTCATCGGTCGCGTCCGGCGGCAGCTCGCGCTGCTTCTCGCCGGGGGTGAGGATCTCGGCGCAGCGCAGCGCCGCGGCGCGGCCGAACACCACGAGGTCGGTCAGCGAGTTGGAGCCGAGCCGGTTGGCGCCGTGGATCGACACGCAGGCGCATTCGCCGACCGCCATCAGGCCGGGCACCACGTGATCGGGATTGCCGCTCTTCTTGGTGACGACCTCGCCGTGGAAGTTGGTGGGGATGCCGCCCATGTTGTAGTGCACGGTCGGCAGCACCGGGATCGGCTCCTTCGTCAGGTCGACGCCGGCGAAGATCCGCGCGCTCTCGGAGATGCCCGGCAGCCGCTCGGCCAGGATCGCGGGATCCAGATGGTCGAGGTGCAGATAGATGTGGTCCTTGTTCTTGCCGACGCCCCGGCCCTCGCGGATCTCCATGGTCATGGAGCGCGAGACCACGTCGCGCGAGGCGAGGTCCTTGGCGGAGGGCGCATAGCGCTCCATGAAGCGCTCGCCCTCGGCATTGGTGAGATAGCCGCCCTCGCCGCGTGCGCCCTCGGTGATCAGGCAGCCCGAGCCGTAGATGCCGGTCGGGTGGAACTGCACGAACTCCATGTCCTGCAGCGGCAGGCCGGCGCGCAGCACCATGGCGTTGCCGTCGCCGGTGCAGGTATGGGCGCTGGTTGCCGAGAAATAGGCGCGGCCATAGCCGCCGGTGGCGAGGATAGTGGTCTGCGCGCGGAACCGGTGCAGCGTGCCGTCGTCCATCTTCAGGGCGACGATGCCGCGGCAGCGGCCTTCCTCGTCCATGATCAGGTCGAGCGCGAAATACTCGATATAGAATTCGGCATTGTGCTTCAGCGCGGCGCCATAGAGCGTGTGCAGGATGGCGTGGCCGGTGCGGTCAGCGGCGGCGCAGGTGCGCTGCGCGGTGCCCTTGCCGTAATCGGTGGTCATGCCGCCGAACGGGCGCTGATAGATCTTGCCAGCCTCGGTGCGCGAGAACGGCACGCCCCAATGCTCCAGCTCATAGACCGCGTCCGGCGCATGGCGCACCAGATACTCGATCGCGTCCTGGTCGCCGAGCCAGTCCGACCCCTTGACGGTGTCGTACATGTGGAAGCGCCAGTCGTCGTGGCTCATATTGCCGAGCGCCGCGGCGATGCCGCCCTGCGCCGCCACGGTGTGCGAGCGGGTCGGGAACACCTTGGTCACGCAGGCGGTGCGCAGCCCGGCCTCCGAGCAGCCGACCACCGCGCGCAGGCCCGCTCCGCCGGCGCCCACCACCACGACATCATAGGTGTGGTCCGTGATCGGATAGGCGGCTCCGTTGGCGCCGTTCCTCGGGGTGGTGGCATCCATCGGCTCAGCCTCCGAAGCTGATCTTGAGAATGGCGAAGGCACCGGCGCAGGCCACGGCGACGGCGAAGAACGTGTTGGCCATCAGCGCCAGCACCTTCACGCCCTCGTTCTGGACATAGTCTTCGATGATGACCTGCATGCCGATGCGCATGTGGGTCGTGATCGAGAGCAGCGTCAGCAGCACCACGATGGCGACCACCGGCTGGCCGAGGAAGGCGACGACCTCCTCCCGGGTGCCGCCGGCGGCGTAGATGACGATGAAGAGGAAGGAGAGGACGAGCGGCAGGTTGGCGAGCGCGGTGAGGCGCTGCAGCCAGAAATGCCCGGTGCCTGAGCGCGCCGAGCCGAGCCCGGAAACGCGACGGCGGGTGGTGCTCATGCTGGAACCTGAATGCCCGCTCATCGCTCAGCCCTTCAAAACCAGGATGCCGATCCACAACAGCACGGTGAGCACCACCGAGCCGCCGATGGTCGCCTGCGCCAGCCGCTCGCGGGCTTCAGGCCCGAAGCCGTGGCCAGTGTCCCAGATGAAGTGGCGGATGCCGCCGAGCATGTGGTGGAGCAGTGCCCAGCTGAAGCCGAACAGCACGATCTTGCCGAGAATGCTGCCGAGAATTCCGTTGACGAGGTTGAAGGCGGAGGCCGACGTCGCCGCCGCGACCAGCCACCACACCAGGAACAGCGTTCCGAAGAACAGCGCCGAGCCGGTGATGCGGTGCACGATGGACATCATCATCGTGAGCATGGGCCGGTAGATCTGGAGATGCGGTGAAAGCGGCCGCTCCGCGGTTCCCGGCGAGTCGGACATTCCGTGGCCCTTCAATGGCATGGCCCTGCGACGTTCGGGCCTGCGTACCTTAAACGATAGTAGTTCGCAATCATGCCAATGGCGATTTCTATCGCACTGCGGTGCACCGCAGTGCGGCGACGATAGCGCATCGGAGGCCGGGAACGCATCCCCTCGCGCAACGCGCGTGGGCGCTGTAATGTCGCCCGCCCTTGATCCGCCCCAATCTCGCGATTGCAACGCATTTCAACGCGAATCCCGCAGCCGGTTTCAACCATGCGTCTTTCGAAGATCAGGCTTCTGCTAAGCGCATTGCTGCTCATGGGCTGTGTCGTCGTAACGACGGTAATGCTGTCGGCGCTCACCGCGCCGGCCTCCGCGCAGGAGCGCAGCATCGCCGTCGGCAATCTCACGCGCGAGTTCATCCTGCATACCCCGCAGAACGCCGGCCCCGGCCCCTGGCCACTGGTGATCGCGCTGCACGGCGCTTGGCAGCCGGCCGGCGCGCTGCGCTCCTATCTCGATCTCGACGCCATTGCCGAGCGCGAGGGATTCGCCGTCGCCTATCCTAAGGGCATCAATCTCCTGTGGAATGACGGGCGCGGCTCGGTCGCCGGCATCATGCCTATCATCCACAAGCGCGACGACGCCGCCTTCATACTGGGCGTGCTGGACACGCTGGTCGCTGAGGGCATCGCCGATCCCGGGCGCGCCTATCTGATGGGCTTCTCCAATGGCGGGTTCCTGACCGCCTTCATCGCCTGTCGCCACGCCGAGCGCTTCGCCGCCTATGCGACGCTGATGATGACGGCACCGGTAAGCTATGCGCAGTCCTGCCGGCCATCGCGGCCGATCCCGATCCTGCTGATGAACGGCACCTATGATCCGATCGTGCCGATGTTCGGCCGACCGACCCCGGGCGCGCGGCTGATGTCGGCGACCGAGAGCGCCCAGTTCTTCGCCCGTATCGATGGCTGCGGCGAGCCGGTACAGGAGCCGGCCAAGAATGCCCGCATCGTGCGCTGGAACGATTGCGCAGGCGGTTCGGCGGTCGCCTTCTACCAGGTCGAGGGCGGCCACCAGCCGCCCGCCTCCTCGGTCAGCGGCACTGACATGCTGGCCTCGCTGCTGCTCGGCCCAAGGCGCCGCGGGCTCGATGCGCCGGAGGAGATATGGACCTTCTTCCGCCGCTTCGGCGCCTGGCCCCAAACCATCGACGGGAATCCGGGCGTGAGCGTCGGCCTGCCGATGCCGGCTGGCGCGGCGGCGGCGCTCAACGGCATCGTGCCGGGCGCCGGCCCCGTGCCCGGCAGCACCTCGGCGAGCGCGTTCGCCCCTGCCGAGGTGCCGCTGCCGATCCCCTCCCCGCTCCGCAGGCGGCCGACCGCGTTGCAATAGCAAGCGGGCGGTTTTCGCGGCCTGCCATGCTTTCGCCGCGAGGGCTGGCTTTACATCGCGGTTCAGGTGGGCTGTCGACGTCTTTGATTCGTTTCGAAAGTCGGCTTGGGTTGACGCCGTCCCGCCGGGACGGCATCGTCCCGCGGCCTCTGAACGGGGAGCTTCGTCGTGTCCGCCGCTTCCGGTGGACGCCAAGTCAAATATGGCGCCAGGCCGCGCAAGCGGTTGAAACTCATGGCGCCGTTAGTGCGGGGAAGGCTCTTGGAGAACCGGCGCGGACCGACCGGCGTACGACGACCCGACCTCGCCGCGCTCGATCTCGGTGACGAGCCCCCTCTGGGCGTGGACGGTGACGCCGAGGAGCCGATCAATCGCCGCCGCATTTCCATACGCTGGCTGATGGCCACCCTGCTCACCGGCGTTTGCGGCGCTGGGCTGATGGGCGGCGCCGTCTATGCCGCGCTCGACGGCGAATATCGCTCCGCCCAGCTTCCCGAGACCGTACGCTCTGCCCTGCGCGGCGCGCTTGCCGCCGGCGAGCGGCCGTCCAACGTCGCCCGCAAGGGCGACCGCATGTCGATCCTGACCGAGAGCTTCACCGCCAAGCAGACGCTGCGCCTCGCCACCAACACCAAGGTTGGGGACAAGGAGATCATCAAGGTCCGCGCCGTGACCAAGGTCAGCGCCAACCTTGCCCTCGGCGTGACCTCCGCCTCGGTCGACGTGCCGCGCTTCAACCCGGCCCAGCTCATCGCCGAGACCGCCGACAACAAGGACGATGACGACGCGCCGCAGGCCGAGCCGACCGGCGAAGTGACCATCAGCACCCGCGACCTCGCCTCGCTGCCGCCGAGCACCAAGTTCGCCGCCGAGCTGCCGATGGAGGACGTGCTGCTGAAGGTGCGCGAGACCGCCGAATTCAGCGCGCCCAGCCTCGATGCCCACGCGCCGATGCAGCCGAGCTTCGGCGGTGCGCTCGGCTTTGCCCCGATCGGCCCGGTCGACGCCAGCGGGTCGCTGGCGATCGCGCCGGAGAACGTCTCCTCCGTCAACAAGACCGACGCCGACACCACCGGCGGCAATGACTGGTCGGAGCGCGCCGTGGTCGCCAAGAGGGGCGACACCATTGTCTCGGTGCTGACCCAGGTCGGCGTCCCGCTCGCCTCGGCGCGCGCGGCGGCCGCCGCCTTCCCCGATCGCGGCCAGGACGGCCGGCTGGAAGAAGGGCTGCGGCTGAAGATCCTGCTCGATTCCGGCTCCGGCAGCGCGGTCATCCCGCTTCGCGTCGCCATCTTCAGCGACAGCGGGCATGTCGGCACCGTCGCCTTGTCCGATGTCGGCAAGTTCCTCCCCGTGCAGGAGCCGAGCGACGTCCAGGTCGCCGACATGGCGCCGGGCGAGAGCGACGACGGCGACGACGAGGATTCCGGCCGGGGCGGCATTACCCTCTATGACAGCCTCTACGAGACGGCGCTGCGCCACGAAGTGCCGCGCGAGGTCATCGAAAACCTCGTGAAGGTCTATTCGTTCGATATCGACTTCCAGCGCCGGGTGCGCGCCGGCGACAGCTTCGAAGTGCTGTTCGAGCCGGATTCCAGCGGCGGCGCCGGCGGCGTGCTCTATGCCGGCCTCACCGTCGGCGGCGAGGAGCGGCGCTATTATCGCTACCAGACCCCCGATGACGGGCTGGTCGATTTCTATGACGAGCAGGGCAAGAGCGCGAAGAAGTTCCTGGTGCGCAAGCCGGTCTCCGGTGGCGTGCTGCGCTCCGGCTTCGGCATGCGCCGCCACCCCATCCTCGGCTATACCCGACTGCATTCCGGCGTGGACTGGGCCGACCGCGTCGGCACCCCGATCTATGCCGCCGGCAACGGCGTCATCAAGAAGGCGGCCTGGACCTCGGGCTATGGCCGCCGCATCGAGGTGCAGCACGCCAATGGCTATGTGACGACCTATTCGCACCAGTCCGGCTTCGCCAAGGGCATCCGCGAGGGCGTGCGCGTCCGCCAGGGCCAGCTCATCGGCTATATCGGCTCGACCGGCCTCTCCACCGGCCCGCATCTGCATTATGAGGTGCTGGTCAATGGCCGCTTCGTCGATCCGATGCGCATCCGCCTGCCGCGCGGCCGCGCCCTCGACGGCAGGGTGCTTGCGGACTTCTCCGACGAGCGCGACCGCGTCGACCAGTTGCTGAACCACTCGGCCGCGCCGAAGGTGGCCGGCAATGCGGTGCGCCTTGACGACGATGCGAACTGAGGCCTGTTGAACGGGAACGAGCCGACCGCGCGTTCTCTGTGACATTTGGTTAAACGTGTGACCGACAATTCGAGAACCACCGTCATCCCCGGGCTCGTCTCGGGGATCCACGGCCTTGCGCACAACCGTGGATGGGCAGACAAGGCCGAGGCCGTTGCCGAGGAGACGCTCGCCGACCAGCCGGCCTTTGATCGCGCGCTTGCGCAGCTTGTGGCGATCGACCCGCGGCTCTCCCCTCTGCTTGCGATTTCCGGTTCCCCGGCGCTGCGCCAGCGCCCCGCCGGCTTCGCTGGCCTGATCCGCATGGTGGTGGCCCAGCAGGTCTCCACCGCCAGCGCGCGCGCCATCTATGCCCGTTTCGAGACGCAGTTCGACGGCGCCCCGACGCCGGGCTCGGTGCTGAGCGCGGGAGAAGACGGGCTGCGCGCCGCCGGCTTCTCGGCGCCGAAGATCAAGACCACGCTCGGCATCGCCCGCCTGCTCGATGCCGGCGCGGTCGATCTCGACGCCCTCGCCGCTCTGCCTTCGGAAGAGGCGCGCGAGATGCTGGTCCGCCTGCCGGGGATCGGGACATGGACCGCGGACGTCTATCTCCTGTTTGCGCTCGGCCGCTCCGACGCTTTCCCCGAGGGCGACCTCGCCCTACAGATCGCCGCCGCGGACGGCTTCGGCCTCGGCGCACGCTGCCATGCGCTCGGCCTCAACGCAATCGCCGAGGACTGGCGCCCCTGGCGCGGGGTGGCCGCCCATGTCCTCTGGGCCTATTACGCTGCCCGCCGCGCCCGTCAAGGCGCGCCGGCTTGACCTTTTGCCGATCCAAGGGCGTCATCCCGGCCGCAGCGAAGCGGAGAGCCGGGATCGCTGGAAGGATAAGAGCAGAAACGTCACGCGATGCCGGATATTGCCTGCCGGCAATTCCGGGATGACGACGAATTCATGGAGAATCATCGGATGCTCGATGGCCCTCGCCTCGCCCCACGCTCCGGCCGCGCGCCGGACGCCCTTGTCGTGCTGCTGCACGGCTACGGCGCGGACGGGCGCGACCTCATCGATCTCGGCGAGGCCTGGGCGCCGCTGCTGCCGGACGCTGCCTTCGTCTCTCCGCACGCGCCGGAGCCCTGCGCCGTCGCGCCGGTGGGAAGGCAATGGTTCGGCTATGTCGCGCGCGATGATCGCGAGCGCTGGACCGGCGTCGAGGCGTCGGAGGCCGCGCTGAGCGGTTTCCTCGATGCCGAGCTCGCACGCCATGGCCTCGGAGATGACCGCATGGCGCTGGTCGGATTCAGCCAAGGCACCATGACGGCGCTGCATGTCGGGCTGCGCCGCCAGCGCCCCTGTGCCGGCATACTCGGTTATTCCGGCATCCATGTGCTGCCGTCCGAGCGCGAACAGGAGGAAGCGGCGAAGCGCATCGTCAGCCGCCCGCCGGTGCTGCTGATCCATGGCACCGAGGACGTGGTGGTGGACCCGAGCTACTTGCCGCGCGCCGTGGCGAGCCTTGATGCTCATGGTGTCGAGACCGAATCACTTCTCCTGCCCGGGCTCGGCCACAGCATCGATCAGATCGGGCTCGAGCGGGGAGGCGCCTTCCTCAAGCGAGTCCTGGCATGAAAACCCTACCATTTTAGGCGCTTCACAAAGCTGACACGCAACATGTAGAGTATCCGCGTGCGTCGCCCGGCGCCCGCCGGATCCGGCGCCCCTTCTGAGGAGCGGTTGGTTGACGGCGGCGTTGTCTCCGGGTTCCTGGCCTGCCTTGGTGCTCAATGCGGATTACCGTCCCTTGAGCTACTACCCACTCTCGGTGTGGGCCTGGCAGGACGCGATCAAGGCCGTGTTCCTCGATCGCGTGAATATCGTTGAATATTATGAGCGGCAGGTCTCCAGCGCCAATTTCCAGATGCGGCTGCCGAGCGTCGTCTCGCTGAAGACCTTTATCCGCCCGGCCCGCCAGCCCGCCTTCACCCGGTTCAACGTGTTTCTGCGCGACCGCTTCAGCTGCCAATATTGCGAATCGCGCGATGACCTTACCTTCGACCACGTGGTCCCCCGCTCCCGCGGCGGTCAGACGACGTGGGAGAACGTGGTCGCGGCCTGCTCGCCCTGCAATCTGCGCAAGGGCGGCATGATGCCGGCCGAGGCGCGGATGCTGCCGCGCCAGCCGCCCTTCCAGCCGACGGTGCACGATCTGCACCAGAATGGCCGGCACTTCCCGCCCAACTATCTGCACGATAGCTGGATGGACTATCTCTACTGGGACACCGAGCTCGATCCGTGAGCCTGCCCGCTCCGGGCGCCTGGCTGGACTGCCGCGGCGAAGGCGATGAGCGCCAGCGCTGCGGCGATCAGCGCGTTGTAGCCGGCGAGCGAGATGCCGGCGAGCCGCCACGGCGCCTCGTCGCAGCGCACCACGCGCGCATTGTTAAGATCGGTCAGCAGATTGCCGCCCTGCACAGGGCCGGCGCCGGAACAGGCGGTCGGTCCCGCCCACCAGTGCCATTCGATGCCGGCATGATAAGCGGCGAGCACCGCTCCCCCTGCCATCATGAGCCCGGCCAACGCGAGCACCACCCGCGAGCCGGAGGCGCTGCCGCGCGCCGCCAGCACTACGGCGATCAGCGCCAGCGGCACGCCGACATAATAGGGAAGGCGCTGTTCGAGGCAGAGCGGACACGGCGCGAGCCCGACCACCAGCTGGAAGAACCACGCCCCGGCCAGCGTCGCGGCACCGGCCAGCGCGACGATGAGCCCGGCGGTCATTTGTGGTTTCGCGACAGTCGTCATCACACATTTACTCCGATGCGGCCCTGAGGCTGCTAGACCGGTTTCGCGACGAAATCCACGCTCACGACATCACGAAGACGAGGGAAACGGGACGATGGCGGCACGGCAGTTCGTATTCGGCATCGGCATGCTGCTTGCGCTCTCGCATCCGGCCAATGCCGAGCCGTTTCGCGTGAACGTCGCGGCGACCCCGATTCGCACCTTGATGTCGGACGGGCGGATGCATGTCGGACACCTCGAATTCCGCGGCGGCCTCGTGCTGACTGGCGACACCAAGGACTTCGGCGGCATTTCCGGGCTCACCATCGACACCAGGGGCGAGACCTTCCTCGCCCTCACCGACCGCGGTCATTGGCTGCGCGGGCGCATCCTCGCCGACGGAGATCGGCCGATCGGGCTCGCTGACGTCGTCATGGCGCCCATGCTGGGCTCGGACGGCCGCCCGTTCGCCGACCAGGGCCGCGCCGATACCGAGGCGCTGACCAGGACGCCCGACGGCTACGCGGTCGGCATCGAGCGCAAGCAGGAGATCTGGAGCTTCAAGGGGTCCGACCCGCTCACCGTCAGGGGCCAGCGCATCGCCTCCGGCGGGCCGCTCGCCAAGCTCGGCTACAATCAGGGCATTGAGGCGCTGGCCTGGTTGCCCGGCAAGATTGGCCCGGCGAAGGGCGGCGCGCTCGCCGTCATCGCGGAGAAGAGCCCGAGCAACGAGGATGCGCTGCCCGGCTACATCGTCACCGGAAGCAAGCTGGCACCCTTCACCATCGTCCGCCATCCCGACTTCGACGCCACCGACATCGCGCTCGGGCCGGACGGCAGCCTTTATCTGCTGGAGCGCCGCTTCACCTGGGCGACCGGCGTCGGCATGCGCCTTCGTCGTTTCCCGGCAAGCGACATCAAGCCGGGCGCGAAGATCGACGGCGAGATCATCTTCACCGCCGATCGCACCGCGCAGATCGACAATATGGAAGCCCTCGCCATCCATGTGAACGCGGGCGGCGAGACCATCCTCACCGCGATCTCGGACGACAATTTCTCCGGCGTGCAGCGCACGCTGCTGCTGCGCTTCGCGGTCCTTGGGGCGGAGAACTGAAGCGTGTCAGCGCGTCCCGGTGGCCGGCGCGGCCCAGGGCTTGAGCCAGCCCATCACGGCGCCATAGGGGACGAGCGCGACCAGCGCGCAGCCGAGCTTCACCAGGAAATCGAAGAAGGCGAGACCGACCCAGAGCGGGACGGTGACGAGGCCGAAATAATTCACCAGGCCCGACATGGCCTCGTCGCCGGCAAAGGCCAGCGAGAAGAAGATGACCGTGTCGAGCGCCGAGCCGAGGACGCTGCCGGCGAGCGGCGCCTGCCACCAGTCCATGCGGCGCAGCCGGTTGAACACCGAGATGTCGAGCAGTTGGCCGACCAGGAAGGCCGTTCCCGAGGCGAGCGCGATGCGCGGGCTCGCCAGCCAGACCGAGAGCAACACCGCCAGCGCAAAGCCGACATAGACGACGCGCCGCGTCACCGCCGGGCCGAAGCGGCGGTTGGTCAGGTCATTGACCAGGAAGGCGAGTGGGTAGCTGAAGGCGCCATAGGTCAGCAGTTCCTCGAGCCCGAGGAAGCCGACCGGATATTGCACGAGCACGTTCGAGGCCGCGACCACGCCGATCATGGCGGCGATGGGCAGCGCAAGCTGCGAGGGCGAGACCTCGGTGCCGGCAATTCTCATGGGTAGAGCCGCTGATCAGGCTCAGGCCGCAGCCTGGGCCTTCTCGACCGCGCGCTTCAGATCCGCAGCCTTCGGCGACAGCTCGTCGATGCGCGCCTTGACGAGGAAGGCGTCGAGGCCGCCGCGGTGATCCACGGTCTTCAGCGCATTGGCGCTGACGCGCAGCTTCACCGAGCGCTTCAGCACGTCGCTGGCGAACGTCACGTTCACCAGGTTCGGCAGAAAGCGGCGACGGGTCTTGCGGTTTGAGTGGCTCACGAGATTGCCGGTCAGAACCGCCTTCCCGGTAAGTTCGCACCGACGGGACATCGTGGACTTCCTTATAGTTTAACAGCCGAGGCACTGGGGGACGCGCATAGCGACCCCTTCCCAGCACCAGCGGCACTGATCCAGAGAGTGCGCTCGTATAGGCAAGCCCCTTTGCCGCGTCAAGACCGGCGGCGGCCAATGGGATGCGCAACGGGTCACAGTTCCGCCGCCTTCCGCCGCCAGCAAATCCCGTTACACTTCATCATCGGCGTTTCGCCGATAGCATGGATTCGGTTTCTAACTATGCATCGGTTCGGTTTGACCGCGGGTGGCCTGGTTGCCGGAGCGCTTCTCGCTTCCGGCACGGCCTATGCCGACGGCCGGCTGGAAGCGCGCTATCGCATGTCGCTAGCCGGGCTGGAGCTCGGCCGCGCCTCCTTCCTGCTGGAGATCGGCAGCAAGGGCTACACCGCCTCCGGCAGCGCCCGCGTCACCGGGGTGATGCAGGCGGTGTCCTCCGGCAAGGGCTCGGCGGGCGCGCGCGGCACCGTCGAGCGCGGCGGCGCGCTCTCCCCGCAGAGCTTCGCCATGGATGCGGAGAGCGACAAGAAGGCGGAGGCGATCCGCCTCGTGCTCACCGCCAACACCGTCAAGAATGTGACGGTGGAGCCGCCGATGTCCCCCGCCAAGGATCGCGTGCCGGTCTCCGACGACGACAAGAAGGGCGTGCTCGACCCCATGACGGCGGCGCTGATCCTGGTGCCGGGCGTCGAGGCTCCGCTCGCACCCGCCGCCTGCGACCGCACGCTGTCCATCTTCGACGGCCGGCAGCGCTACGACCTCACGCTCTCTTACGTGCGCACCGACAAGGTGAAGGCCGAGAAGGGCTATGAGGGCCCGGCCGTGGTCTGCCGCGTCGCCTACAAGCCGGTTTCCGGCCACCGGACGAGCCGCGCCGGGGTGAAGTACATGATGCAGAACAAGGACGTCTATGTCTGGCTGGCGCCGGTCGCCGGCACCCGCGTCCTGGTGCCCTTCAAGGTCTCCGTCGCCACCATGATCGGCACCGCCGAGATGGAGGCGCTGAGCTTCGTGTCCGAATCGACCGGCGCCCAGCCGGCGGCGGTGACGGGGAAGAAGCCGTAGGCGCGCATTGTTGCAGCATCCTTCGAGGCTCGCTGCGCGAGCACCTCAGGATGAGGGCGCTTTGAAAGAGCCGCCTCATCCTGAGGTGCCCGGCCATGCCGGGTCTCGAAGGATACTGAAACAGAGCAAAGTCTGGCGCACCACCGCCCCGCTTCCCATATGCCGGGCGGAACCGCGCACTTTCCGCCGCTTCCGTATCCGTGCCCGGTGGCGACTCCGCCGCCGCCGATGTGCTACAAGGGCCGCCCGCCCGCCGGCCCGATGGACGACGTAATCGGTCTATGAACATTGCAACGCCGCTCTACGGCACCAAGCCGCTGCCGCCCTCACTGCGGTCGCGCGGCGTCACCGCCGTCCTCGGTCCCACCAATACGGGCAAGACCCATCTCGCCATCGAGCGCATGCTGGGCCATTCCTCGGGACTGATCGGCCTGCCGCTGCGCCTGCTGGCGCGCGAGGTCTATCAGCGCCTTATCGAGCGCGCCGGGGCCGATCAGGTCGCGTTGATCACCGGCGAGGAGCGCATCAAGCCCCCCAATCCGCGCTACTGGGTCTCCACCGTCGAGGCCATGCCGCGGGATCTCGACGTCGCCTTCGTCGCGCTCGACGAGGTCCAGATCGCCGCCGACCTCGATCGCGGCCACATCTTCACCGACCGCATGCTGAACCGGCGCGGCCGCGAGGAGACGCTGCTGCTGGGCGCCGCCACCATGCGCCCGCTGGTGGAGAAGCTGCTCCCCGGGGTGAGCATCCTGGTGCGCCCGCGCCTGTCGAACCTCACCTTCGCCGGCGAGAAGAAACTCACCCGGCTGCCGCGTCGCTCGGCGATCGTCGCCTTCTCCTCCGAGGAGGTCTATGCCATCGCCGAATTGATCCGCCGCCAGCGCGGCGGCGCGGCGGTGGTTCTCGGCGCGCTCTCGCCCCGCACTCGCAACGCCCAGGTCGCACTCTACCAGTCCGGCGATGTCGACTATCTTGTCGCCACCGATGCGATCGGGATGGGCCTCAATCTCGATGTCGACCATGTCGCCTTCGCCGGCGACGTGAAGTTCGACGGCTGGCAGTTCCGCAAGCTCAATCCGGGCGAGTTCTCGCAGATCGCCGGACGCGCCGGGCGCGCCCAGCGTGACGGCACCTTCGGCACCACCGGGCGCTGCGCGCCGTTCGATGCCGAACTGGTGGAGCGGCTGGAGAGCCACAGCTTCGAGCCCCACCGCGTGCTGCAATGGCGCAACACCACGCTCGATTTCCGCTCCATCGAAGGGCTGCATGCGAGCCTCTCCGAGGTGCCGCGCGAGGAAGGATTGACGCGGGCGCCGACCGCCGACGACGTGCGCGTGCTGGAGGTCGCTGCGCGCCAGGACGAGGTCCGCCGGTTCGCCGCAGGCCCTTCCGAAATCGAACGTTTGTGGGAGGCGTGCCAGCTCCCCGACTATCGCAAGGTGTCGCCGGCTTCCCACACCGACCTCGTCATCACCGTCTATGGCGATCTGATGCAGAAAGGCCGGATCGATACCGATTGGTTTGCACGCCAAGTGGCCTTGGCGGACCGTGCGGAAGGTGACATAGACACTCTGTCGGGACGCATAGCGCAGATCCGCACCTGGACCTTCGCCGCGAACCGGCCGGACTGGCTCGACGATCCGGAGCACTGGCGAGGTGTCACGCGCCGCGTGGAGGACAAACTCTCCGACGCGTTGCACGAGAGACTGGCACACCGCTTCGTAGACCGTCGAACCAGCGTCCTGATGCGGCGCCTGCGAGAGAACACGATGCTCGACACCGAAATCACCAAGGGCGGCGATGTCGTCGTCGAGGGCCATGTGATCGGCCATCTACTTGGGTTCCAGTTTGCCGCCGACCCGTCTGCAGGCGGCCCGGAAGCCAAGGCGCTCCGGGCGACCGCGCAGAAGGCGCTGGCCGGCGAGATCGAGAGCCGCGCCGCCAAGCTCGCGGAAAGCGGGGACGACACTTTCGTGCTCAGCGCCGACGGCACGCTGCGCTGGATCGGCGATCCGGTGGCGAAGCTGATCCCCGGCGAGGAAGTGCTCAGCCCGCGGCTCAAGATCATTGCCGACGAGCATCTGACCGGCCCCGCCCGCGACGGCGTGCAGGCGCGGCTCGATCTCTGGCTCAAGGCGCACATTGAAAAGCTGCTCGGCCCGCTGCTGGCGCTCGGCCGCGCCGAGGACATCACCGGCATCGCCCGCGGTATCGCTTTCCAGCTGGTCGAGGCGCTCGGCGTGCTGGAGCGCCACAAGGTGGCGGAGGAGATGAAGGCGCTGCCGCAGGAGGCGCGCGCGCTGCTGCGCGGCCACGGCGTGCGCTTCGGCGCCCACCACATCTATATCCCGGCGCTGCTGAAGCCGGCGCCGCGCACCCTCGCCGCCCAGCTCTGGGCGCTGAAGCATGGCGGCCTGCAGCAGAAGGGGCTCGACGAGTTGCCCCATCTCGCCGCCTCCGGCCGCACGTCGATCCCGGTCGACAACGAGATCCAGAAGGGGCTCTACCGGGCCGTCGGCTTCCGCGTCGCCGGCACCCGGGCGGTGCGCATCGACATTCTGGAGCGCCTCGCCGACCTGATCCGCCCGGCCCTCGCCTGGCGTCCAAATGCCCCGGGCGAGAAGCCGGCTGGCGCCTTTGACGGCTCAGGCTTCGTGGCGACCGTGGCGATGACCTCGCTGGCCGGTTGCGCCGGCGAGGATTTCGCCTCGATCCTGCGCTCGCTCGGCTATCGTATGGAACGCCGCCCGGCCCCGCCGCCGGAGCCGGCCGCCGAGACGCCGGCAGCGGAGACCGCGCCCGCCGAGCAGGCGGTGAGCGAGGCACCGGCAGCTGAGACT
>JAQSWY010000119.1 GCA_029266425.1 Xanthobacteraceae bacterium | reverse complement strand
CTGCTCGGCACCATCGCCTCCGCCTTCACCATCTCGCAGGCCCAGTCGACCATGGAGTTCTTCCTCTCCGGCTCGATGGCCAAGGTCCTCACGCTGCTCAGCGTGGTCATCATCCTGATGCTGCGGCCGCAGGGCCTCTTCGTCATCAAGGTCCGGCGTTGAGGACGCGCACATGAGCACAAAACCCGACCGCACCTTCTTCCTCGCCCCAAAGGATGCCATCGGCATCGCCATCCTCGCCATATTGCTCGTGGTGGTGCTGCCGCTGACGCTGGACAGCTTTCGCCTGCAGTTCGTCGGCAAGTACCTCACCTATGCCTTCGTCGCGCTCGGCCTCGTCATGTGCTGGGGCTATGCCGGCATCCTCTCGCTCGGTCAGGGCGTGTTCTTCGGCCTTGGCGGCTACTGCATGGCGATGTTCCTGAAGCTGGAGGCCTCCAGCATCGAGAACACCAAGATTCAGTCGACCCCGGGCATTCCGGACTTCATGGACTGGAACCAGATCACGTCGCTGCCCTGGTTCTGGGAGCCGTTCCGGCATCTCAGCTTCACCATCCTCGCGGTCATCGTGGTGCCGGCGATCTTCGCCTTCATCGTCGGCTTCGCCATGTTCAAGCGCCGGGTCGGCGGCGTGTACTTCGCCATCATCACCCAGGCCCTGGCGGCGATCCTCACCATCCTGATCATCGGCCAGCAGGGCTACACCGGCGGCATCAACGGCATCACCGATCTGCGCACGCTGAACGGCTGGGACATCCGCACCGACGGCGCCAAGACCATCCTCTATTTCGTCTGCGTGGCGCTGCTCATCGCCTGCATCCTGATCGCCTATTTCGTGAGGTCCTCGAAGCTCGGGCGCATCCTCGTCGCCATGCGCGACAAGGAAGACCGGGTGCGGTTCTCCGGCTACGACGTCGCCAATTTCAAGGTGTTCGTGTTCTGCCTCGCCGCCTCGCTCTCGGCGATCGGCGGGGCGATGTTCACGCTGCAGGTCGGCTTCATGTCGCCGAGCTTCGTCGGCATCGTGCCGTCCATCGAGATGGTGATCTACACCGCGGTCGGCGGGCGGCTCTCCATCCTCGGGGCGATCTACGGCACGCTGCTGGTGAACTGGGCCAAGACCTCGTTCTCGGAGAGCTTCCCCGAGCTCTGGCTGTTCGGCCTCGGCGGTCTGTTCATCGCCGTGGTGCTCGCCTTCCCGAACGGCATTGCCGGGCTCTGGCAGACCTATGTCGCGCCGCGCCTCGGCCCGCTGTTCAGCGGCGCGCCGAAGCGTTCCCCCGTGCCTCCCGCCGCGCCGCCCAATGCCGCCGCGCCCGCCGCAGCCGAGTGAGGACCGCAGGATGAACGCACAACCCATCACCGACGCGATGAACAAGGACTTCGTCCTTGCCGTGGAAGGGCTCACCGTCTCGTTCGACGGCTTCAAGGCGGTGAACGACCTGTCCTTCTATGTCGACGAGAACGAAATCCGCGTCATCATCGGCCCCAACGGCGCCGGCAAGACCACGGTGCTCGACCTGATCTGCGGGCGCACCAAGGCGACCGAAGGATCGATCAGGTTCAAGGGCCGCGAACTGACGAAGATGAAGGAGCACGAGATCGTGCTCTCCGGCGTCGGGCGCAAATTCCAGAACCCCTCCATCTATGACGACCTCACCGTCTTCGAGAACCTGGAGATCTCCTATCCCAAGGGCCGCTCGGTGGTGGGCGCGCTCGCCTTCCGCCGCGACGCCGCGGTGAAGGAGCGGGTGCAGGAGATCGCCGAGACCATCTTCCTCGCCGACCAGCTCGACCAGCGCGCCGAATATCTCTCCCACGGCCAGAAGCAGTGGCTGGAGATCGGCATGCTGCTGATCCAGGACCCCGAGCTCCTGATGCTCGACGAGCCGGTCGCCGGCATGAGCGTCTCCGAGCGCAAGAAGACTGCCGAACTGCTCAACACCATCATCAAGAACCGCTCGGTGATCGTGATCGAGCACGACATGAAGTTCGTCGAGGACATCGCCCACAAGGTGACCGTGCTGCACCAGGGCAAGATCCTCTCGGAAGGCTCCATGGCCAAGGTCCAGGCGGACCCCAGGGTCATCGAAGTCTATCTCGGGCACTGAGGCGCACATGCTGAACGTATCGGGACTGCACGTCTCCTATGGCCAGAGCGAAGTGCTGCACGGCCTCGATTTTTCCGTCGCGCCGAACGAGATCGTCGCCATCATGGGCCGCAACGGCATGGGCAAGACCACGCTCATGAAGTCGCTCATGGGCATCGTGCCGACCAGGAGCGGTTCGGTCACCGTCGGCGGCACCGATGTTACCAGGCTCAAGAGCTATGAGCGCGTCGCCAACGGCGTCGCCTATGTGCCGCAGGGCCGCATGATCTTCTCCACCATGACGGTGCAGGAGAACATCGAGACCGGGCTGATCCCGCATGGTGGCGGCAAGGTGCCGGGCGATCTCTACGAGCTGTTCCCGGTGCTGCTGGAGATGAAGGGCCGCCGCGGCGGCAACCTCTCCGGCGGCCAGCAGCAGCAGCTCGCCATTGCCCGCGCGCTCGCCACCAAGCCGAAGGTGCTGCTGCTCGACGAGCCGACCGAGGGCATCCAGCCCTCCATCATCCGGGAGATGGCGCGCACCCTGAAGCGCATCCGCGACGAGCGCGGGCTTTCCATCGTGGTGTCGGAGCAGGTGCTGAGCTTTGCCCTCGACATCGCCGACCGCGTGCTGGTGATCGAGAACGGCGAGATCGTCCACGAGAACCTGCGCGCTGACGTCGACGAAGCCAAGGTCGCCAGATTCCTGTCGGTCTAACTCTCAGAATCGCCCAAGGGGAAACGGAGCTTACGCATGCCCGATACGCTGATTAAGATCGATCTCGCGCAGTCGGCCTACGACAACGACATGGTGCACAATCGCTGGCACCCGGATATACCGATGGTCGCCTGGGTGAAGCCCGGCGACGACTTCATCGTCGAGACCTATGACTGGACCGGCGGCTTCATCAAGAACAACGATTCCGCCGACGACGTGCGCGACATCGACCTGTCGATCGTGCACTTCCTGTCCGGCCCGATCGGAGTGAAGGGCGCCGAGCCCGGCGACCTCCTGGTCGTCGATCTGCTCGATATCGGCGCCATTCCCGGCAATGAATGGGGTTTCAACGGCTTCTTCTCGAAGAAGAATGGTGGCGGCTTCCTGACCGACCATTTCCCGCTGGCGCAGAAGTCCATCTGGGACTTCAAGGGCATGTACACCAGTTCGCGCCACATACCGGGCGTGAATTTCGCCGGGCTGATCCATCCCGGCCTGATCGGCTGCCTGCCCGACCCGACGCTGCTCGCCACCTGGAACGAGCGCGAGGTCGGCTTCATCGCCACCAACCCGAC
>JAQSWY010000118.1 GCA_029266425.1 Xanthobacteraceae bacterium | reverse complement strand
ACCAGCACGCGGGCCTTGGCGTGGTCGTCGATGATGTCGGCGGAAGTCTCGGCGGGAGTCTCGGCGGTCATGGGCGAGGAATCCGTGGACGCGGGGCCGGGGCCGGTGGCGGGCCGCAGGGGCGGGGCAGGCGAGCCCTTCTAGCCGATTTCGGTGACGCTTCTCAATCGCCCTTGCCGGACAGCGCCGCGGGCGTGCACGCAAGCCAAAGGTTGCGCCCGCCCTCCTGTCCGCGCCGGCCCTTCCGTGCCATATGCTCGGTCATGAGCAGGCCCGTTCCCCCTGCGCGCCCGATCGAGGCGCGCTTCGTCCAAGGCTCGACGCTGCGCCACGTCGCGGTGATGACCGCGACGGGATCGGTGGGCCTCGTCGCCGTCTTCGTCGTCGACCTGCTCAACCTGTTCTACATCTCGCTGCTCGGCGAGGAGGAGCTGGCGGCCGCCATCGGCTATGCCGGCACCGTGATGTTCTTCACCACCTCGGTCGCCATCGGCGTGATGATCGCCGGTTCGGCGCTGGTGGCGCGCGCGGTCGGCAGCGGCCGCATGCAGGACGGGCGGCGGCTGTCGACCTCCGGCTTCCTCTACATGACCGCGGCGAGCGGGCTGATGACGGTGCTGATGCTGCCCGTGCTGGAGCCGATGCTGTCCCTGCTCGGCGCCAGCGGGCGTACGCTGGAGCTGGCCGAGGACTTCCTTTTCATCGTGCTGCCTTCCACTCCGCTGCTCGGGCTCGGCATGGCCGCCTCGGGCACGCTGCGCGGTGTGGGCGATGCGCGCCGCTCCATGTGGGTGACGCTGTCGGGCGGGATCGCCACCGCCATGCTCGACCCGCTGCTGATCCTGGCGCTCGGCCTGGGGGTGGAAGGCGCCGCCATCGCCTCGGTGCTCTCGCGGGTGGTGATGGCAGGCTACGGCCTCTATGCGGTGGTGCGCGTCCACGGCCTCGCCGAGAAGCCGAGCCTGAAGGGGCTGCTGCAGGACCTCGCGCCGCTCTCCGCCATCGCCGTGCCGGCGATCCTGACCAATATCGCCACCCCGGTCGGCAACGCCTATGTCACCTATGCGCTGGCCCCGCATGGCGACGCCGCGGTGGCCGCCTGGGCGGTGATCGGGCGGCTGATCCCCGTCGCCTTCGGGCCGCTCTTCGCGCTCACCGGCGCCATCGGCCCGGTGATCGGTCAGAATGTCGGCGCCCTGCGCTACGACCGGGTGCGGCAGGCGATCCGCGACAGCCTGAAGCTGACGCTCGGCTATGTGCTGCTGGTGTGGCTGGTCATGGCGCTGGCGCGCCACCCGATCGCGACCGTGTTCGGCCTTTCTCCCGAAGGCGAGGCGCTGGTGGAGTTCTTCTGCCTGTTCGCCGCCGGCGCCTACATCTTCTTCGGCGCGCTGTTCGTCGCCAACGCCGCCTTCAACAATCTCGGCGCCCCGCTGCTCTCGACCCTGTTCAACTGGGGTCGGGCGACGCTCGGCACCATTCCCTTCGTCTGGGCGGGCGGGCATTTCTTCGGCGCGCTCGGCGTGATCGCGGGCCAGGCGCTGGGCTCTGTCGCCTTCGGCGTGGCGGCGCTGATCTCGGCCTTCGCGGTGGTGAGGCGCCTCGATGCCCGCAGCCATCCGCCCGAGCCGGCGCCCCCGCTCGCCGGGGCGGAGCTGCCGCCCTTCTCGCGCGGCGAGGACGCCGCCGCCATCGAGACCGAGGGCCTGAGATAAATTAGATGAGCCCGGCGAAGCCGAGTGCGGCGCCGGCGGCCAGGAGCCAGAGCGGACTGCAGCGGGTGAGGTAGAGCACCAGCGCGGCGACGATGGTGAAGACCGCCGTCGCCGGCGTGCGCGCCGCGCCTCCCGCCAGCACCACGCCGGAAGCGGCGACGAGGCCGATGGTCAGCGGCATCAGCCCGCCCTGCACGATGCGCCGCCAGCGCGCCGCGCGGAACCGGTGCCAGACGCCGCCGACCACATAGGCGAGCAGGCAGGTCGGCCCGATCAGCGCCAGCGTCGACACGACGGCCCCCAGCGCGCCGGCGACATGCCAGCCGATCAGCGTGACGATGAGCATGTTCGGGCCCGGCGCCGCCTGGGCGATGGCGAAGGCCTGGGCGAACTGGGCGTCGGTCATCCAGCCCGCCACCTCGACGATCTGGCGGTGCATCTCCGGCACCACCGCATTCACGCCGCCGACGGTGAAGGGCGAGATGGCGAGGAAGTGCAGGGCGAGCGAGACCACCGGGTCCTTGTCGTTCATCGCCCCTTCCTCCGCTCGGCCCACCAGGACAGCCCGATCGACACCGGCGCCAGCGCCAGGATGACCATGGGCAGCGACCATTGCAGCACCGCGACGCCGACGAAGGCCGCCAGCGCGACCAGCGTGGCGTGGACGCGCGGGCGCCGCCACAGCGGCTCGGCCATGCGCAGCGCCATCGAGATGATCAGCCCGGCGGCCGCCGCCGCCAGCCCCGCCAGCATGCTGGAGACCGCGCCGATATCGGCGTAGCGGGTGAAGACGACGCCGGCCAGCACCACGCCGATCGCCGGCACCACGGTGAGCCCGAGCACGGCGGCGATGGCGCCCGGCACGCCGCGGAAGCGCGCGCCGACCACGACCGACAGGTTGACGATGTTCGGCCCGGGGAGGAACTGGGCGAGGCCGATGACCTCCGTGAACTCGTCGGGCGTGAGCCAGCGATAGCGCTCGACCAGCGCCCGCCGGGCGATCGGCAGCACCCCGCCGAAGGCGACCATCGCCACCGAGAGGAAGCCGACGAACAGCTCCAGCAGCCCCGGATCGGGCGCGCTCGGGCTGTCGGTCGGAGGGGGGCTGAGCATGGAATCGCAGGGCGGGCGAGCGGGGCGATCCGGCCGCTATAGACCAATCGCCGCCGGCTGATAATGCAAAATGCATCTCGGTACGGACAAATCCGTCCGCCCCGCCCCTTCGCTGCCTCTTTCCTCCGGACGAGGAGAACGGATAGAGTACAGCCATGAGCGAACCCGCCCTCGTCCTGCCTCCCGACGGCCGCCAGTCGGAGATGGCCCGCGCCATCCAGCGCGGCGCGCTGCGCTATCTCGGCGCGCGCGGCCTCGTCGGCGTGCCGGAATTCTCCCTTGCCTCCGGCCGCCGCGCCGACATCGCCGCCATCGACATGCGCGGCGAGGTGTGGGTGGTCGAGATCAAGTCCTCGGTGATCGACTTCCGCACCGACCGCAAATGGACCGACTACCGCTTCCATTGCGACCGGCTGTTCTTCGCCGTCGGCCCGGACTTCCCGCTCGACATATTGCCCGAGGACACCGGCATCATGGTCGCCGACCAGTTCGGCGCCGGGCTGATCCGCGAGGCGCCGCGCCACCCCATGCCCGGCGCCACCCGCAAGGCGCTCACGCT
>JAQSWY010000117.1 GCA_029266425.1 Xanthobacteraceae bacterium | reverse complement strand
CGCAGCATCAGCCGGTGCGGCTGGAAGGTCACCGGGTTGGCATAGCTGTACCGGGTGACGTGACGCACGCTCAGGGTCTGCATGTCGTTTCTTTCAGGAGGGGACGCCGGTGTCCGGCGCCCAGCGGCATTACGGTAGTCTACCGCGAAATCAGCCGGCCGAGCACATAGCCGAGGAAGCCGGCAGCCAGCAGGGTGTTGAAGGAGTATTTGCGGTCGGTGTAGCCGAGCGGGGCCGTCAACCCCTTCTTCTCGGCCGCCGAGCGCATTTCGGCGCCGACGGCCCGCGCCGGGCGGCTGGCGATGCGGCTCGACTGCGTGGAACTGGTCCCGGTGCTGGCCTTGGGCGCGGCGCTCGTCCGCGACGCGGTGCTGGACGAACTCGCCTTGGGCGTCGTGCGTGCGGCCCTCGTCGCCTGACCTGCCGTGCCGGCGGAGACCGGCTCACCGCCCTCGCCGCCGCTGATTCCGTTGCTGTTCTTCGAAACCGCCATCGCTCGCCTCCTCCGCTGCGACGCCATCAACTCGCAGCCGCCTAACGCGCGAGACGCGATTTCGTTCGGGTGGGCCTCACAGCCGGCCGGAGAGGAAGGCCAGCATCTCCATCGGGCCGCGGGCGTTGAACAGCTTCACCCGCCGCCCGCCGCACATGTCGCAGCGCAGCCGCGGCGCCGGCGCGTCCGCGGAGAATTCGGCGAGCGCACCCGTATCCGCCCGGCCGATGGCGGAACGGCGTCCGCAGCGCGGGCAATGCGCGCACAGCATGGAGGTGCGGTCGATGATGGTCCTGCTCCGCGAAGCTTCGAACAAGGTCGCCTCCCAATAGCGCGGGAGCGGCCCGGCGGTCCAATCACGTGCGCGCGTCAGCCCGACGAGGCCGCGCGGTCCTCCGGCGACAGGTCGTCGTCGAAGACGATGCGGTTGCGCCCGCCCGTCTTGGCCGCATAGAGCGCCCGGTCGCAGCGCGCCATCAGCGCGTCCATGTCGTCGTCCGGCGCGCTGCCGGCCCCGCCTATGCTGGCCGTCACCTCGATCACCACGTCGTCGCCGATCACCACCGGCACCCGGATCGCCCGCAGCAGCCGCGCGGCGATGGTCCGCGCCTCCAGCGCCGAGGTTCCCGGCAGCAGCACGGCGAATTCCTCGCCGCCGATGCGGGCCATGACGTCGGAGCGGCGCAGCTGCGACAGGCCGCGCTGCGCCACGCTGCGCAGCACCTCGTCGCCGGCGGCATGGCCGTGATTGTCGTTGATGCTCTTGAAGCGGTCGATGTCGACGATCAGCAGCGAGCATTCCTTGCCGCCGGCCGCGCCGAGGTCGAGCTCGCGCTGGCCGTCCTCGGTCAGGCGTCGGCGGTTCCACAGCCCGGTCAGCGGATCGGAGACGGCGAGGTGGCGCAGATGCGCCTCGGTCTGGCGCTCGGTGGTCACGTCCCACAGCGCCAGCACGTAATTGTCGCCGACCCAGCGATAGCGGAACTGCACGATGCGGGTGGAGCCGTCGCGGCAGCGCACCTTCCATTCGCTGAACTGGATGGTGCCGTCGCGGCGGGCGATCTCCATCTTCGCCGTCCATTCGGCGAAGGCAGCCGCGCGCTCCAGCGGGTCGGGAAAGCCGAACTCCCACCATTCGTCATGGTGGACGATCAGCTTCTCCTCGTAGAGGAAGAGCTCGTCGGAGGCCTTGTTGTAGAAGGTGCCGAAGAAGTCCTTGTCGTAGATCTCGATGGCGACCGGGATCCGGTCGAGGATGTCGACCAGCCCGCGCTGCAGCGCCCCGGCCGGTCCCTCGCTGAATTCCAGCAGGCGGTGCCGGTCGGTGAGCGGACGCACCACGCAGTGCAGCCGGCTCCCCTCCCCGCCCGCACCGCCGAGGGCGAGCACGCAGGCCGCCGCCCGGCCGTCGGCGGTCGGAGCCAGCGCCCGCTCGAACGCCGCGGCGTCCTCGGGGCGGGCGATATCGGCCAAAGCCGGCCCGGTCTGCGACTCCTCGTCGAGCCCCAGCCGCAGCAGGGCGCGCGCGCCGGGATTGGCGGCGACGATGTGCAGCGAGGGCACGTCGATCACCGCGAGCGGCGTGTCGATCGCATCAATCCACTGGAACATGGCTCGGAACAGCAGGGCCTCGGTCTGCGAGGCAACCGTAAATCGTCGCCGCGATCAAGCGGAACTCGCGGATGCGCCGGACATCGGCGCCAAAGAAGGCCCCTTCGGCGGGCTCAGATCGACGCACGGCACCAATGAATGCCCGCACGGCATGGAACAGCCGCGCCGATGATGGTTTAATTCTCAAATCATCCCGCAAAAGGTGAAGCCGTCTCTGGCTTGGGGGGCAGGAGACGATTCAGCGGGAGCCGCGACACGCGACATCTCTCGGACCGGCGCTGGATACCGCACCGAATTCGATCTCCCCCGAGAGGAGCCACGGTATTGGGCTTGCGGACACTTCTGCGGCTGAAGGGCCCGATGCTCTGGCAGTATCCTGCCGGAGCGGTCTTCATCTGCGGATGCGGCCATAGCGGCACGACCCTTCTGGCGAACATGTTCTGCGCGCATCCGCAGGTGTTCATTCCCCTGCGCGAGACGTCGGCCTTCCACCGTCCCAACCTCAGGGACGCGAAGCGGCACCGCGACGCCCTGGTCATGGATTTCCGCCGCTCGCGGAAGACCTATCTCGTGGAGAAGACGCCCCGGCACATCCTGCACCTGGACCGCATCCGCGCCCTGATGCCCGCACCCAAATTCATCCTCATGGTCCGCGACGGCCGGGACGTCGCCGCGTCCTTCATGAAGCGGTACGGCTCGCCCGAAAGCGGGATAGCGCGGTGGCTGGAGGCCGGCGACATCACCCTCGCGCAGGATGGCCGGCACGACGTGATCCTGACGCGGTACGAGGACCTGATCGGCGATCCGCGGCGGGAGCTGGACAGGATTTGCGCCTTCTCCGGCATTCCCTTCGACGAAGCCATGCTGCGCTACCATGAGATGGAGCACTTCTGGTTCGGCGAGACGCAGCTGCGCATGGGGAGCGGCGAAGAGGGCGACGGACATCGCGCATTGCGGAACTGGCAGGTCAACCAGCCGATCTTCGACGGCCGCCGCAGCTGGGTCGGCAAGCTTGCGCCCGAGGCGCTGACCGCCTTCACCGAAGGCCAAGGTCGCGAGCTGATGTCGGCGTTCGGCTACGAGGCGGATCTGGCGCTCTCGCCTGAGACACCGCTTATATCGTCTGTTCCACCGGGAATTTGGTGGGCGCACTAGGGCTCGAACCTAGGACCCGCTGATTAAGAGTCAGCTGCTCTACCAACTGAGCTATGCGCCCGTCGCGGGGGCCGAAGCCTCGCGAGCGGGGCGTCATGTAGCAAAGGGATTCGGGCCTGTCCATAGCCGACAGGCCCGTCATCCTCATTCTTTGAAAGCCTCCTCGCGCTTCTTGCGCACCGAGGGCAGCAGCACCACCGCCAGCGCGACGATCGCCAGCAGCAGCATCGTCGCGGAGATCGGCCGGGTGAAGAACACGGTCGGGTCGCCGCGCGAGATCAGCATGGCGCGGCGCAGATACTCCTCCAG
>JAQSWY010000025.1 GCA_029266425.1 Xanthobacteraceae bacterium | reverse complement strand
GGCATCAAGGCGTGGAAGGTCGGCCTGCCGCTCAAGGAAGGCCGCTACAACTGGTCGAACGGCAATTTCGTCGAGGTGTTCGATTCCACCGTCGTCGCGATAGAGACCGACGCCGGCATCACCGGCTATGCCGAATGCTGCCCGCTCGGCTCGGCCTACCTTCCCGCCTATGCGCACGGCGTGCGCGCCGGGCTGGAGGAGATCGGCCCGAAGGTGATCGGGCTCGATCCCACTGACCTCAACGTGCTGAACCGGCACATGGATTCGGTGCTGCGCGGCCACCCTTACGTGAAGGCGCCGATCGACATCGCCTGCTGGGATATTCTCGGCAAGGTGACGGGGTTTCCGGTCTACAAGCTGCTCGGCGGCGCGGCGCAGGAGAAGGTGGCGCTCTATCGCGCCATCTCCCAGGAAGCGCCGGAGGTGATGGCGAAAAAGATCGCCGGCTACAAATCCGAGGGCTATACCAAGTTTCAGCTCAAGGTCGGCGGCGACGCCGACATGGATATACTGCGCATCCGCCAGACGCGCGCCATCCTCGGCGAGCGCGACATCCTCGTCGCCGACGCCAATACCGGTTGGACCCGCGCCGAGGCCACCCGCATTGCGGCCTCGATCTCCGATCTCGACGTCTATATCGAGCAGCCCTGCCCGACCTATGAGGAGTGCGTCTCGGTGCGCCGCCGCAGCGCGCGGCCCTTCGTGCTCGACGAGGTGATCGACGGCGTCGGCACCTTGATGAAGGCGCTCGCCGACGACGCCATGGACGTCATCAATCTCAAGATCTCCAAGGTCGGCGGCCTCACCAAGGCGCGGCTGATGCGCGACATCTGCGTCGCCTCCGGCACGCCCATGACCATCGAGGATACCTGGGGCGGCGACATCGTCACCGCAACGATCGCCCATCTCGCCCGGTCGACGCCGGAAGAGTTCTCCTTCTCGGCGACCGACTTCAACAGCTATGGCACGGTCGATATCGCCACCGGCGCGCCGAAGCGGATCGACGGCTTCATGACCGCCTCGGACGCCCCCGGCCTCGGCATCACCCCGATCTTCGACGTGCTCGGCGACCCGGTGGTCACCATCTGAAAAGCAACCCCATCCTGAGGTGCCCGGACGCAGTCCGGGCCTCGAAGGATGGCCACCCGTCACGCCGCCTTCTGCTTCACCATCCTTCGAGGCTCGCTTCGCGAGCACCTCAGGATAAGGTCGAGTTTAGAGTGAGGTCACCGCCATGCGCTCCACCAAGGTCATCCATGTCGTCGGCTGCCACGCCGAGGGCGAGGTCGGCGACGTCATTGTCGGTGGCGTCGCGCCCCCGCCCGGCGACACTATCTGGGCGCAGTCGCGCTTCATCGCTTCCGACAACAGCCTTCGCAATTTCGTGCTGCAGGAGCCGCGCGGCGGCGTCTTCCGCCATGTGAACCTGCTGGTGCCGCCGAAGGACCTGAGGGCGGTGATGGGCTGGATCATCATGGAGCCGGAGGACACCCCGCCAATGTCCGGCTCGAATTCCATCTGCGTCTCCACCGTGCTGCTCGACACCGGCATCGTGCCGATGGTCGAGCCGGAGACCCACATGGTGCTGGAGGCGCCCGGCGGGCTGATCGAGGTCACCGCCTATTGCAAGGACGGCAAGGCCGAGCGCATCCGCGTCAAGAACCACCCCTCCTTCGCCGACAAGCTCGACGCGAAGTTGGAACTCGAGGGCCATGGCACGCTCACCGTCGACACCGCCTATGGCGGCGACAGCTTCTGCATCGTCGATGCCCATGCCCTCGGCTTCGCCATCAAGCCGGACGAGGCCAAGGACTTCGCCGATCTCGGCATGAAGATCGTCAAGGCGGCGAACCAGCAGCTCGGCTTCCAGCATCCGACCAATGCCGACTGGTCGCACATCTCCTTCTGCCAGTTCGCCGCCCCGCTCATTGACGATGAGGGCGTGCCGTCCGGCGCCAATGCGGTGGCGATCCGCCCCGGCAAGATCGACCGTTCGCCCTGCGGCACCGGCTGCTCGGCCCGCATGGCGGTGCTGCACGCCAAGGGCGTGTTGAAAGTCGGCGACCGCTTCGTCGGCCGCTCCATCATCGGCTCGCGCTTCGACTGCCGGGTCGAGGCCGAGACCACGCTCGGCGGCCGCCCCGCCATCGTGCCCTCGATCATGGGCCGCGCCTGGATCACCGCGACCTCCCAGCTCATGGTCGACCCCACCGATCCGTGGCCGACCGGCTACCGCCTCACCGACACCTGGCCGCTCTGGCAGAGCTAGATCGTCGCCGGAGCATTGCCCAAGCCTCGCTACGGCATTGCCCAAGCCTTGCTAGGACATTGCCAGAGCGTCGCACCAGCCTTGCTGACGTTGCGGCAGATCAATGCCAGCCCCATTTCGAAAGGCGAGGTTGGCCTGGATCATGTCGGACGGAGGCGGCCATGCTGGCGAACGTGAAGAGCATCCTCATCGGGATCACCTATGACACCGGGGAGGAGGATAAGCCCTCTTCGGCTTTGCCTTACGGTCTGTCGCTGGCGCGGCGGGCTGCTGCGCACATCACCGTGCAGTCGACCTCGGTACGGGTCACCATACCCCACAGCTTCGTCAGCAATATCGCCTCGGGTTTTGTGAGCGCGGAGAACCGGCGGCTCGACGCCCTCGCCAAGGCCGCGAGCGAGACCGCGCGCCACACGGCGACCGAGGCGGGACTTTCGCTTACCACCGAGCATCAGCAGCTCTCCTATAGTGACCTCGTCGAGAGTTTCGTCCCCCGGGCACGGGTGAACGACCTCGCCGTGCTCGATGCGGAGCGCACGCCGCTCTCCGCCGATCGCGGCCTGATCGAAGCTGCGCTGTTCGAATCCGGACGGCCGGCAATCGTGGTGCCGCGCGGCGTGACTGAGTTCAACGCGAAGCGCATCCTCATCGCCTGGGACGGCAGCGCTCGCGCCTCACGCGCCGTGCATGACGCACTGCCCTTCCTCAAGGCGGCCGAACATGTCGAGATCGTCCGCGTCACCGGCGAGAAGGACCTCAGCCAGGCGATCTCCGGCGCCGAGCTGATCCCGTATCTGGAGAGCCACGAGGTGCCTGCGACGGTGACCGGCCTTGCCGCCGAGGGCGGCGACGTCGCCCGGGCCTTGCGCCGCTGCGCAGCCGACGGCGGCTTCGACATGGTCGTCATGGGCGCCTTCGTGCATTCCCGGATGCGCCAGATGGTGCTCGGCGGCGTCACCCGCTCGCTGCTGGACGAAAGCCCGGCGCCGCTGTTCATGTCGTATTGAGTAACTGCCTCATTGATTGGCGAAGGCGAGCCACCGTTCCCGCCGTCATGGCCGGGCTTGTCCCGGCCATCCACGATCGTTCCTGCGTCGAGGACGCGGATCTCCGGGACGAGCCCCGGGAATGACCGGGTCCGCCGGGTTCCTGCCGCCCCGACCAGCGCCGCATAGGCGCGGCCGAGCGGATAGGGCACGGTCTCGACATGCAGCCCTCATCCGAATCCCGGTATAAGGTTGAGGTCGGTATCAACCCCGGTCTTCGGGATGAATGGTGATCTGGCGTTCCGGCTGGCTCTTGCGCTCGCCATCGGCCTGGTGGTGGGTGTCGAGCGCGGCTGGCGCGAGCGCAAGGCCGAGCCCGGCAGCCGCACCGCCGGCGTGCGGACCTATACCCTCATCGGCCTGCTCGGCGGCGTCTTCGGTGCGCTCGGCAACGCGGCGTCGGCGCCCCTCCTGGTCGGCGCCGGCTTCATCGGCTTCGCCGCTGTCTTCGCCTGGTTCAAGCGCGCCGAGGCCGTCGAGGACCGCAATTTCAGCGTCACCGGCACCGTGGCGGCGATGCTGGTCTACGGCCTTGGCGCCTTTGCGGTCATCGGCGACATGCAGCTCGCCGCAGCCGCGGGCATCGCCACCGCGGCGGTGCTTGCCAGCCGGGAATATCTGCACAGCATCCTCGCGCGCCTGACCTGGATCGAGCTGCGCTCCGCCCTGCTCCTGCTCGGCATGACCGCGATCGTGCTGCCGCTGCTGCCGGATCGCCCGCTCGATCCGCTCGGCGCGGTCAATCCGCGCGAGATCTGGCTCTTCACCATCTTCGTCGCCGGCCTGTCCTATGCCGGCTACATCGCGATGCGGGTGCTCGGCCCGGATAAGGGCATATTGGTCACCGGAGTGACGGGCGGTCTCGTCTCCTCGACCGCGATCGCCGTCGCCTTCGCCCGCCGCGCCGCCGATGGGGAGGACGCGGGACGGCTCGTCGCCGGCGCCGCAGCCGCAGGCGCGGTCTCGCTGCTCCGGGTGATGGTGCTGGTCGGCGCCATCGTGCCGTCCCTCGGATTGTACCTGGCGCCGGTCGCGCTCATCGCCGCGACCATATTCTGCGTTCCGGCCTTCTTCGCCTTGCGCCGCCCGGCGCCCCACAAGGCCGGCAAGACCGAGCTCGGCAACCCGTTCGACCTGGTGCCGGTTCTCGGCTTCGCGATGCTGCTGGCAGCGGTCATGCTGCTCACCGCATGGGCGACGCAGCAGCTCGGCAGCGCCGGCCTCTATCCGCTGGCGGCACTCTCCGGGCTGGTCGATGTCGACGCGGTGGCGCTCTCCACCGCCCGCCTCGCCGGCGGCAGCCTCGATCTCGGCGTCGCCACGGTCGCGATCCTGCTCGCCTTGGCGTCGAATGCGCTGGCGCGGCTGGCCTATGCCGCGCTCATCGAACGCGGGCGGTTCGCGCTACGTTATGGCGCGGTCACGCTCAGCGCCGTGGTCGCCGGCGTGGCGACGGCGCTGCTGACCGGCATTCCGCTGTTCTGAAACTGGCCCTCACCCCTTCGCCAGCATCAGCGCCGCAAGCGGGATCAGCATCGGCTCCGGCCGTGCCGCCAGCCGCGCTGCCATGCCTTCCTCCATGCGGGCGATGAAGTCGTCGCGGCGCGGGTCGCCGGCGCCGTCCTCCAGCGCGAGCGCCAGCGTCGGCAGCACGGTCGCGCGGGAAAACGCAGCCCAGCGCGCGCCATAGGAGATCGTGTCGCCGTCGCGCTGGAAATCCGTCCAGATCGGATCCTCGCCGCGGAACACCTCGGCATGTTCGACGCTGAGGCCAGCAAATGCGCCGGTGGCAGCGAACGGCGCCAGGAACTGCTCTCGGCTGCGGGCGACCGTCGGGATCGCCATGCGCCGCGCCTCCTCCGGCCGCACCAGACCCGCGCTCACCAAAGCCAGCAAGCTGACATACATGGCTTTCAGCACCGGCCGATAGCCGAACTCGCCTTCGTCGGTGAGCGCCATGGTCAGCACCACCAGTCGCCCGCCCGGGCGCAGCTCGGCACCGCGATAGGTGAGGAAGCTCGCCCAATCCGCCGCCGCCTGTCGCGCGAAGGCGGCATGCGCGGCGGGATCGCGGCTATAGGCGATCTGCACCTGGTCGGGGATCGGGCACGGCGTGCGGCTCAGCCACTGCACCGCCCATGAGCTCCAGCCGAGCGTGACGGATGAGGCCGGCAGTATCTGCCGATAGAAGGAGCGCCCGACGGCGGAGGCAAAGCACGCCGGATCGCCGCGCAGATAGCTCGCCGGATTGTTCTCCAGCATCTCGAACAGCACGCCGAAATCGTCGCTCGGCAGGTCGGTATGGACGACCGAAACGGCGCGATCCGCCCCTATCCGCTCGCGCAGCGCCCTGATCGCCGCACTGAGCGGCTGCAACGACGTGTGCCCTTCCGACGCTCCATAATCGGCGATGGTGACTGGCTCGGGCGCATCCGCCAGCGCCACGCGTCGCGCCGCCTCTTCGAACAGGGGAATGGCCGGCGAAGATCCCGCGGCGTGCACGCCGGTGTTACGATTATACGCGCCATGCGCTTCCATGGGCGCCGGCGCGGCGGAGGTGGTTGTGCTGGTCATGGCGAGCCCCCGAGCCGCGTCGTCACCGCGGCCCATTAGCCATAGCACGCCTTGCGTACGATGGCCCTTTGCTCGCGGAAACCGCCCCTCGCGTCTCAGGGCCTAACCCGCAGTTCGACGGCGCCAGGTGAAGCGAGCCATTTCCGCCGTCATGGCCGCGCTCGTCCCGGCCATCCGCGGTTGACCGCTCGTCACGGACGTGGATCCCCGAGACAAGCCCGGGGATGACGGATCGCTGGCGGACGACGGGTCAGACTTTCAGGATGACGCGGTTCTCCTTCAGCGAGACCTTTAGCTCACTCCCCGAGCAGGTTCGCCTTCCCGATTGTGGTCGCCTCGGCGATCACCTGGAGCAGCGCCGCGTCCCACCTGTTGCGCTCCGTCGAACGATTGCATGTGACGCGCGCTCACGTCAGAGTTGGGCGAACAATTGAGATTCCAAAGGTGGTATCGTGAAGTGTGGCGTGGTGAGAACGGCTCGCCTTCTGATCGTTCTGCTTGCATCCGTCCTCGCCATACTAAGCGCGTATGCCGGGCAATGGGAGGATTGCGAGTCGACGGATCCTGACGTCCGCATCCGGGGATGCACCGCTCTCATCATTGCGGGGGTAGGCGGTCTCGACGTTTATTTTTCCAATCGTGCTGCCGCCTATTACATGAAGGGCCAGTACAAGCGAGCGATCGGGGACTATGATCTGGCAATCAAGTTCAATTCGCGGAATGCGTCTGACTTCAGCGATCGCGGTCTTTCGCACGCCGCAATCGCGCAATTCGATCACGCGATAAGTGATTACGAGCAAGCGCTTAAGCTAGCCCCGGATTTCCTGCCTGCGCTCGTCAACCGCGGTATTGCCTATTCCATGACGGGTCGACATCAAGATGCGATCGCAGATATCAACCGAGCGATCAAGATCATACCGAACAACGCAGATCTCTTTATTAAGCGCGGAATTATCTATGCGGCAGCTAACGATTTCGACCGCGCAATGGCGGACTACGATCGCGCGATAGAACTCAATCCAAACCACGCATCCGGATTCGGCTATCGCGGCAATCTGTATGCCGACAAACGCCTCCTCGACCAGGCGATCGAGGACTACAATCGAGCGATTATCCTGACGCCTGATGACGCCGCTCTCCCGTACAATCGCGGTAGAGCATACTGGATGAAGGATCAGTTCGACGCGGCGATTGCCGACTTTAGCCAAGCGATCACGCTAAATCCGGACGATGCCGAGGCGTTCAATGGCCGCGGAGCGTCCTATGCTTCCAAGAAGCAATACGATCGCGCCATTGCCGATTATGATCGTGCACTCAAGCTCAATCCTGATTTTCGACTTGCCCTTACAAATCGTGGCTTCGCATATCGCAATCTAGGTCGCCACCAAGAAGCGATCGCGGATTATGGCAGAGCACTCAAATTCAACCCCAACGACGCCGAAATTCTCAATGATCGTGGCCTTGTCTACGCGAGCATAAATGAACTCGATCAAGCATTGGACGATTACAATAGCGCGATAGATATCAATCCGCTGCTTCCTACCGCCTTTGGCAACCGCGGCGGCGTCTATCGCGCGAAAGGGATGCTCGATCGGGCTATAGAGGACTATGACCGCGCGATTGAACTCGACGCCGATTGTTTTATCGCCTTGAGCGGTCGAGGTCTCATCTATATTGCCAAGGAACAATACGACCGCGCGATAGCCGACTATGATCGGGCCGCTGCACTGGTTCCTGATGCCCCCACGATTTTTTACTTTCGCGGCAACGCGTATCGGAGAGACGGGCAGTACGACAAAGCGATCGCCGATTTTGATCGAGCAGTAGCGCTCGAACCGAATGATGCCAGCACCTTCAACAGTCGCGGATTGTCTTACGCCGCCAAGAAGCAGTACGATCGCGCCATTGCCGATTACGATCAGGCGCTAAAGCTCAATCCCGATTATCGAATTGCTCTCACAAATCGAGGCGTAGCCCATCGCAAGGCTGGTCGCTATCAGGACGCGATCTTGGATTATGACAGGGCGATCGATCTCGATCCGGGTAACGCGATATCCTTTAATAGTCGTGGATTTGTCTATGAACTAATGAAAGAATACGATCGCGCTATAATTGACTACAGTCGAGCGATAGAGCTTGATCCCACGTATACGTTGGCCTTTCGTAATCGCGGCGATGCTTATCGCAAAAAGGGCACTCTTGATCGGGCCATTGCGGACTACGACCGAACAGTCGAACTGGCCCCCCATGATGCCACGATCTTGAATGATAGAGGTACCGCCTACGCAGCAGACAAACAATATGACCGTGCAATTTCTGACTATGATCGGTCGATCGCGTTAGATCCCAATGATGCCATGGTCTGGTTCAACCGAGGCAACACGTACCGGAGGAGCGATCGGTTCGACGCGGCCATCGCTGACTATGGTAGAGCCCTAGCTTTGGATCCCGACTATACCGGTGCTTTCCATAACCGTGGGCTCGCCTACGCCGGCAAGAAGCTGTACGACCGCGCAATCGCCGACTACGACAAAGCGATCGCGCTGGACCCGAATGATGCCAAGTTCTTTTATAATCGCGGCAGGGCCCACCGGCGGAGCGGTATGAATGATGCGGCGATCGCCGATTTTGATCGAGCGGTCGTGCTCGATCCTGGCGATGCCGACGTTTTCAGCAACCGCGGCATGTCTTACGCTGCCAAGGGCCAATATAAGCGTGCGATTGCCGACTATGTCCGAGCCGTCGAGTTGAATCCGAGTTTCGGTCTACTGCAGCAACTCGGGCGTGCCCGTTTTTACAGTGGCGACTTCGAGGCTGCCGCTGCTGATCTCGAGCGCGCCATCGCGCTCAAGGAGGATCCGTATTCCATTCTGTTCGGCCACCTTGCACGAACGCGAACCGGAGAGGTCGCGACGGCGAAGCTTCAGGAGCGCGCTGCCCGGCTGAAGTCCAAGGATTGGCCATATCCCATCTTCGAACTCTTTCTCGGCCAGCGCTCTCCCGGCGCGACGCGGGATGCAGCAAGCAAGCCGGAAGAGCAATGCGAGGCGGCGTATTATATTGCGCAGTGGCACATCACGAGAAACGAATCGGAGGCAGCGCCGAGCCTGCTAAGGACTGCCGCCGAAACCTGCCCGAAAGACTTCATGGAATATGAGGGCGCCGTCGCCGAACTGAAGCGGATGGAGCCGGCTAGTCCCTAGTGGTTTATTGGCGCACTGCGGCCTCTTCACTCCCCTAGCAAATTCGGCTTCACCCGGTTGAGGCGCCGCGTCAGCGCCGCCTCGGCCTGCTTCGCGTCACGGGCGCGCAGCGCGGCGTTCCCTCCGCTCAACGCCATCGCAACGATTGCATATGACACCCACTCTCGCCAAAGTTGGCAAAATCTCATTGGGATGCGAGAGGTGGTATCGTGAAATGCTGTATGCTGAGAACGGTCCTCTTCCTGATAGTTCTGGCTACATCCTTCTCGGTCGTGCCAAGCGCCAATGCCGGACAAAAGCAGGACTGCGAGTCGAAAGATCCTGATACCCGGATCCGGGGATGCACTGCTCTCATTATTGCGGGGGTAGGAAAGCTTGAGATCTATTTCTTAAATCGTGCCAACGCGTACTACGAGCGGCGTCAGTACAGGCAGGCGATCCTTGACTATGACCTGGCGATCAAGCTGGGGCGGCGTAATGCGTCCACGTTCAACGAGCGCGGCCTTGCGTATGCGGAAATGAAGCAATTCGATCAGGCGATCGCCGACTACAGCCAGGCATTGAAGCTTGTGCCGAACTTCGTGCCTGCGCTCATCAATCGCGGTGTCGCCCACGGCAAGGCGGGCAGACACCAGGACGCAATCGCGGATCTCGACAGAGCGAGCAAGGTCATTCCCAAAAATGCCGATGTTTTTCTTAGGCGTGGGTTCTTCTATGCGAAAATAAGGGACTTCGACCGCGCGTTGGCGGATTATAATCGCGCGATAAAGCTCAATCCGAAGTACGCGGTGGCTTTTGGTTTTCGTGGCGATGTCTACCTTGAGAAAGGTCAGCACGACCAGGCCATTGACGACTATGATCGAGCTATAAAAGTCGACCCAGGCGATGCGATAACCTTGAACAGTCGGGGTCTCGCCTACGCTGAGAAGAAGCAGTATGAGCGGGCAATCGCCGATTACGATCGTTCGATCGCTATTGCTCCCAATGACGCCATCGTCTTGTACAATCGCGGTGACGCGTATTGGATGCTCGATCAATTCGACGCCGCCATTACCGACTATGGTCGAGCCATCACACTCGACCCGAGCGATGCCGACGCCTTCAACGGCCGTGGCATGTCCTACGCCGCCAAGAATCAGAACGATCGCGCCATAGCCGATTTCAACGAGGCGCTCAGGCTCAATCCGGATTTTCAGTCCGCACTTGTGAATCGCGGCCTCGCCTATCGCCGGACAGGACGATACCAGGAAGCGATCGCCGACTATGACAAGGCGATCAGCCACGAGCCGGATAACGCGAGACGCTTTAACGGTCGCGGATTGGTCTACGAGACAATGAAAGACTACGATCGCGCGATCGTCGATTACAGTCGCGCAATCGAGATAGATCCCGTGTATGGTACAGCTTTCACAAATCGTGGCGACAGCTACCGCAAGAAGGGTCTCCATGACCGGGCAATCGAGGACTATGACCGCGCGCTCGAACTCGACCCCCGTAGCTCAACGATCCTAAACAGCCGAGGCCTCGCCTACGCTGCCAAGAAGCAATACGACAAGGCAATCGCCGACTATGACAGGTCGCTCGCACTGGATGCGAACGATCCCGTCGTCTTTCACAATCGTGGCAATGCATATCGCAGGAGCGATCAGGTCGACGCGGCCATCGCCGACTATGATCGGGCGATCACTCGCGATCCGAACTATGCCGATGCGTTCAATAGCCGAGGCGTCGCCTACGCTGCCAAGAAACAATACGACCGCGCGATCGCCGACTATGACAAGGCGATCGTGCTGGATCCGAACGATGCCGTATTCATCTACAACCGCGGAAGAGCGTATCGGCTGAGCGATCGGCACGATGCGGCGATCGCCGACTTTGATCGCTCGATCGCTCTGGACCCAAGTGATGCTGACGCATTCAACAATCGCGGCATCTCCTATTACGCCAAGAATCAGTATGAGCGCGCGATCGCCGACTATGACGAGGCGATCAGGCTCGACCCGAAATTGGCCATAGTGCTGGGTAACCGTGGCAACGCCTACAGGAATATGCAGCAATATGAACGTGCAATTGCCGACTATACCCAAGAGGTCGCGTTGGATCCCAGGCCAGGTTCGTTGCAACGGCTCGGCCGCGCGTATTACTACACGGGTGACTTCGAAGCGGCTGCTGCCAACCTGGCGCGTGCCATCGCACTCGATGACAGTGCCACTCGGAAGGACACCAAGTACGCCATTCTTCTCGACTATCTCGCGCGAACGCGCGCTGGGAAAGTGGCGACGGTGGAGCTTCAGGATCGCGCGAATCGGCTGAAGACCACGGACTGGCCCTACCCGGTGTTCGAGCTCTTCCTCGGCCAGCGTTCTCCCGACGGGACGCGGGATGCGGCAAGCAAACCGGAAGAACAATGCCAGGCAGCATTCTATATTGCGCAGTGGCATATCACGAAGGGCGACGCGAGCACCGCGCTTGATCTGCTTCGGACCGCAGCCGCTACATGCCCAAAAGACCTTGCGGCATATCAGGGCGTGGTCGCCGAATTGAAGCGAATGGAGCCGGCCAATCCGCAAGGGTCTGCTGGCGAGCCGCCTCCCCTCACTCCCCCAGCAAATTCGCCTTCACGCGATTGAGGTGCCGCGTCAGCGCCGCCTCGGCCTGCTTGGCGTCGCGGGCGCGCAGCGCGGCGACGATCTCGCGGTGTTCCTGGCGATAGTGGTCGCGGCGCTCCGCGGTGATGCTCATGCGCTTGAGATCGCCCCATTCCGCGTGGTCGCGCGCCGCGGTGATGGTGGCGTAGATGTCGATGATCAGCCGGTTGTGGGTCGCCTCGGCGATCGCCTGGTGCAGCGCCGCGTCCCACTTCTCGAAGCCCTCGAAATCTTCCGCCGCCTCGGCGCGCCGGTTGCACTCCTCCATGCGCTCGAAATCGGCGGCATTGGCGTTCATCACCACGAGCTGCGCGAGCCGGGGCTCGACGATCAGGCGCGCCGCCATGATCTCGGTCGGGCTGGCATCCGAGCGCGCGGGGCCGGCCATCGCAGCGGGCGAGGTCTCGGCCACATAGGTGCCGCTGCCCATGATGCGCACCACCTTCTGCTGCGCCTCGAACACCGACAGCACGTCGCGGACAGCCGAGCGCGGCACCCTCAAGCGCTCGGACAATGCGCGCTCGGTCGGCAGCTTGGAGCCCGGACCATATGTGCCCGACCGGATCGCCTGGTCCAGGAAGTCCTGGACCAGCAGCGTCGGCCGGCGGTCAACCAATTCCTTGTCCATTCGATTCCTCGGCAGCCGATTGGCATTCTGTATGCCAAGCGAATCTCACCGTCAATTCATCCCAGGGCCTAGCAAATATAGCGAAGCGGCGATTGACAAGCGATCAACCAATCGGCTTAAAGTGGCTCAAATTGGTGAACCAATCAAGCGCTAGAGCTAAGGGCAGGACATGAAATTCGCCACCTACACGCACGGCGGGCACGAGCGGGTCGGACTGGTCGACGCCGAGGCCGGACGCATCCACCCGGTGGACGCCGCGGACATGGTCGACCTCATCGCCCGCTTTGAGGCCATCAAGCCGGCGATCCGCATGAATGGCGGCGGCGCCGCGCTGGACGAGGTGACGCTGCTGGCGCCGATCCCCCGCCCGCGCCGCAACATCTTCTGCGTCGGCAAGAATTATCGCGATCACGCCAGGGAATTCGCCAAGAGCGGTTACGAGGCCGGCGCGGTGAAGGATGTCGACGACTATCCCGCGGTGTTCACCAAGCCCGCCAGCTGCGTCGTTGGCCCCGGCGCCACGGTCGAGACCCATCCGAACGTCACCAATGCGGTGGACTATGAGGTCGAGCTGACGATCGTCATCGGCCGCGGCGGCCGCGACATCAAGCGCGCCGACGCCCTCAAGCACATCTGGGGCTACACCATCATTAACGACGTCACCGCCCGCGACCGCCAGAAAAACCACCGCCAGTGGTTCCTCGGCAAGGCGCTCGACACCTTCTGCCCGATGGGCCCCTGGATCACCACCGCCGACGAGGTCGATGGCGCCAACCTCCAGGTTCAGACCTGGGTGAATGGCGAGCTGCGCCAGGACGCCAATACGCGCGACCTGATCTTCGACATTCCCGGCCTGATCGAGACCATCTCCGCCGGCACCACGCTGGAGCCGGGCGACCTGATCGCCACCGGCACCCCGGCCGGTGTCGGCCTCGGCTTCAATCCGCCCAAATTCCTGAAGGCGGGTGATACCGTGACCATGTCGATCACCGGGCTCGGCACGCTCAGCAATCCGTTCGCCTGAACGGAGAGTGCCCGTCGAGCATCGATTGGCCGAAGCGCAGGCAACATGCGCCGGCACCTGGAGGAAACATGGCTGTCTCAACTGTTGCGGCGCCCTCGCGCGGGCCGGCGCTGCCAAGCTGGCTGAAGCTCGAGAATCTCGTCATCGGCGGCGCCATACTGGCGCTGATCGTGCTGGTCGTCCTTCCCGTCGCCTCGCTTCTGGTGGCGAGCGTGTGGAAGGATGGCGGCCTCACGAGCGAGTATTTCGTCAGTGCGCTCAGCGGGCGTTCCTATCTGCGCGCACTCGGCAACTCGCTGATCCTCGGCGCTTGGACCGGGCTGCTCAGCATCCTCATCGGCGTGCCGCTGGCCTGGGCGGTGAGCCGCACCAATGTGCCGGGCAAGGGGCTGATCCAGTTCACCTCGACGCTGTCTTATCTCTCGCCGCCTTTCCTGACGGCGATCGCCTTCGTGAACCTGTTCAGCCCGAACGCCGGCATCGTGAACGTCTTCTTCCGCGACGTGCTCGGCCTCCCGGATGTCGGCTTCAACATCTTCACCATGAGCGGCCTCGTCTTCGTCACGGTGCTGCACACCTTCCCCTTCGTGTACCTTCTGGCTTCCAGCGCGCTGCAATCGGTCGATGCGTCTTATGAGGAGGCCGCGCAGATCCTCGGCGCCTCGAAGCTGCGCACCGCGCTCACCATCACCGCGCCGCTGGTGGCTCCCGCCATCCTCTCCGGCGCGCTGCTCGCCTTCGTCAACGCCATCGCGCTGTTCGGCTCGCAGGCCATCATCGGCCTGCCGGGCCGCATCGTGACGCTGCCGACCCGAATCTATGCGCTGTTCGACTATCCGCCGCAGTATGGGCTGGCCTCCGCGCTGTCGCTGCTGTTCGTCGCCATCACCGTGATCGCGCTCTATCTGCAGCGCGCCTTCCTCGCCCGCCGCTCCTATGTGACGCTCGCCGGCAAGGGCGCCCGCCCGCAGCTGGTCGACCTCGGGCCGTGGCGCTGGGCGCTGTTCGCACTGTGCGTCGTAACCTTCATGGTCGCCATCCTGCTGCCCTACGGCACGCTGATCGCGGTGTCCTTCTCGAAGTCGTGGGGCCTGAACTTCTGGCAGAACCTCACGCTCGACAATTACCGCTTCGTGCTGATCGACTACGACGTCACCAAGCGCGCCATCCTCAACAGCCTGATGCTGGCGACGATCGCCGCCACCTTCTGCGCGCTGCTCGGTGCCGTCATCAGCTGGATCGACCTGCGCACGAGGCTGCCCGGCCGCAAGCTGCTGGACTATGCCGCGCTGATCCCGCTCGGCCTGCCCGGCATCGTCATGGCGGTGGCGCTTCTGCAGTTCTGGCTGACCATGCCGATCGCGCTCTACGGCACCTTCGCCATCCTGCTGCTCGCCTATGTCGGCCGCTATGTGCCGCTCGGCGTGCGCGCCGCCAACTCCTCGCTGCGCCAGGTCGACCCTTCGCTGGAGGAAGCCGCGCAGATCCTCGGCGCCTCCTGGGGCCACACCATGCGCGAGATCACCTTGCCGCTGATCCGCCCCGGTTTGTTTGCCGGCTGGCTCCTGGTGTTCGTGCCGGTCATCCAGGAACTGAGCGCCTCGATCCTGCTGTTCAGCTCCAAATCCATCACCCTCGCGGTCGCGGTCTACAACCTCTACGAGACGGGCTACACCGAGCCTGTGGCCGCGCTCGCCATCGTCAACATGATCATCATCGCCGTGGCCATCAGCATTGCCCGCAAATTTGGCGGCAGCCGCATCGGCCTCAAGACCGGCGACAATTCGCGCACGGGAGCAATGGGCTGATGGCCAGTATCCGCATTTCCGGCCTGTCGAAGTCCTATGCCGGCAAGGACAGCGGCGCCGCCGTCAGCGGCCTCGATCTCGATATCAAGGACAACCAGTTCGTGACCCTGCTCGGCCCCTCGGGCTGCGGCAAGACCACAACGCTGCGCCTGATCGCCGGCTACATGACGCCGGACACCGGCACCATCCGGGTCGGCGACCGCGTCGTCTCCTCGTCCGATGGCGTCGCCCCGCCGGACAAGCGCGGCATGGGCATGGTGTTCCAGAACTATGCGGTGTGGCCGCACAAGACGGTGTTCGAAAACGTCGTGTTCGGCCTCAAGCTGCGGGGGATCGCCTCCAGCGAGGCGAAGCGCCGGGTCGAGGAGGCGCTCGCCCTCGTCAATCTCGCTGGCCTCGAGGGTCGCTTCCCGGGTGAGCTCTCCGGTGGCCAGCAGCAGCGCGTCGCGCTCGCCCGCTCGCTCGTCGTCGAGCCCGAGATCCTGCTGCTCGACGAGCCGCTCTCCAATCTCGACGCCAAGCTGCGCGAGCGCATGCGGGTCGAGTTGAAGCAGCTGCAGCGCCGCACCGGCATCACCTTCGTCTATGTCACCCACGACCAGGCCGAGGCGCTCGCGCTCTCCGACCAGATCGCGGTGATGCATGGCGGCAAGCTCCAGCAATACGGCACGCCGGACGATGTCTATCGCCGCCCGGCCAACAAGATCGTCGCCGACTTCATGGGCATCGTGAATTTCGTGCCGGGCACCGTCCGCGGCGGCGACATCGTCGAGATCGACGGCGTCGATATGCGCGCGCCCCGCGCCCTCGGCCTTGTTCCCGGCGAGCCGGTCGATGTCGCGGTGCGCCCGGAGAATGTCCGCCTGTTCCGGGCGCCGACCGAAGAGGCCCGGCTCACCGGCAAGATCACCGAGAAGACCTATCTCGGCAACATCACCGAATACTGGATCGAGCTGAAATCCGGCGCGGTGCTGCGCGCCCAGACCCATCCGCTGGAGCAGTTCGCGGCGGGCGATCAGGTCCATCTCGTCATTGACGGCGCCGAGTGCAGCGTCTTCCCGCGCACCGATGCCGCGACCAAGCATTAAGAACGGAGACCTCCCATGCAGAGCGCGACCGCGCTGAAGCCCGCCGCCGGCGGCCAGGAGCACTGGACCAGGAACGGCGATTCCGACCTGTTCCTCTTCCAGAAGGCGCCGAACGAGGGCAAGGCGCCCGCCGGCACCGTGCTGTTCGTGCACGGCTCGTCCATGGCCTCGCAGCCGACCTTCGACCTCGGGGTGCCGGGCCGCCCCTTCTCCTCGGCGATGGACTATTTCGTCGACAAGGGCTTCGAGACCTGGACGCTCGACATGCGCGGCTATGGCCGCTCCGACAAGCGCCCCGGCACCCGCGCCACCATCGCCGAGGGCGCCGAGGACCTGACGGCGGCCACCGACTACATATTGAAGAACCGCGACTGCGGGCCCTTCCACGTGTACGGCATCTCCTCGGGCGCGCTGCGCGCCGCGGCCTTCGCCGAGCTCCATCCCGAGCGGGTGAAGCGTCTCGCGCTCGATGCGTTTGTGTGGACCGGCGAGGGCAGCCACACGCTGGAGAACCGCCGCAAGAAGCTGCCCGATTTCCGCGAGGGCGAGCGCCGGCCGATCGACAAGGCCTTCGTCTATTCGATCTTCAACCGCGACCATCCGGGCACCGCGGACGACAAGGTGATCGATGCCTTCGCCGACGCCATCACCGCGCTCGACGATTCCATGCCGAACGGCACCTATATCGACATGTGCACGCGGCTGCCGCTGATCGATCCGGCGAAGATCACCGTGCCGACGATCCTCATGCGCGGCGAATATGACGGCATCGCCGGCTTTGATGACCTCATCGAGTTCTTCAAGAAGCTGCCCAATGCCGACAAGCAGTTCGCGGTGATGCCGGGCATCTCGCATGCCTCGTTCCAGCAGAAGAACTACATGCTGGTCTATCACATCCTGCACGCCTTCTTCACCCAGCCAGAGCCGGTCTATCGCGGCTGAGGTTCGACTTTGACGCCAAAACAAGAACGTACTGGGAGGACGAAAATGTCGAAGACACGGATCGGATCATGCGTACTCGGCGCGACGCTCGGCGTCGCGCTCATCGCCGGCGCGGCTCATGCCGAGGACGTCGACATGGCCAAGGCCAAGGCCGAGGGCAAGGTGGTGTGGTACACCTCGACCCCGATCGAGCAGGCCAACAAGATCGCCCGCCTGTTCGAGGCCGAGACCGGCATCAAGGTCGAGATGTTCCGCTCCGGCGGCTCGGCCATCCTGCGGCGCTTCAACCAGGAGCAGACGTCCGGCCTGAAGGCCGCCGACGTGCTCACCACCTCCGACCCCGCCGCCTCCAACGTGATGGCCGAGCAGGGCATGTTCGTCGCCTTCAAGCCGGTCGACTTCGACAAGGTACCGGCGGAGGCCAAGGATCCGAACGGCAACTGGATCGGCCAGCGCCTTAACCTCATCACCATCTATATGCGCGGCGACAAGATCGCGGAGGCCGACCGCCCGCAGAAATGGACCGACCTCACCGACAAGAAATACAACGGCAAGCTGGTGATGACCGACCCGTCCTTCACCTCGCTCCAGCTCTCCGTGGTCGGCACGCTCTCGCAGAAGCTCGGCTGGGACTATTACGAGAACCTCGCCAAGAACGATGTCATGGTCGTGCAGGGCAACCAGCAGGTCTCCGACAACCTCAAGCGCGGCGAGCGCCTGATCGCGGTCGGTGCGCTGGATTCCTACGCCGCCGAGGACCGCAAGAGCGGGCATGAGATCGTGACCGTCTATCCGAAGGACGGCACTTTCGTCATTCCCTCGCCGACCGCGATCGTGAAGGGCAGCCCGAACCCGAACGCCGCAAAGGCCTTCGCCACCTTCATGATCGGCCAGAAGGCGCAGCAGATCTTCCCAGAGGACGGCGGCTATTCGGCACGCAGCGACATCGACCCGCCCAAGGGCAGCCCCAAGGTCGGCGAGCTGACCCTGCTGCATGTCGATTACGACGCGCTGGAGAAGAACGGCGCCAAGATCAAGGACGAGTTCAACAACATCTTCCGTTGAGCGGAATTTGTCCTGGGACTTGCACGCAACGTCATGGCCGGCCTTGTGCCGACCATCTCGATTCCTGACGGCGCGCGGAGGATCGAGATCCCCGGGACAAGCCCGGGGATGACGTCGCTCAAATCCCTTATAACTTGGCTTCGGCCTCGCTCGTCGACGGCTCCCGCCACGGCGTCGGCGACAGGATCTCCTGCAGGATCTGCAGGAAGTGCGTGGTGCGCGCGGTGCGGCCGTGCTTGGAGCCGAGCAGCACCACCACGTCGGCGCTGGGCGGCGACCAGCCGGGCAGCAGCTGCACCAGCCGCCCAGCCTTGATGTCCTCCGCCACGTCCCATTCCGAGCGGATGACGATGGCCCGCCCGTCGAGCGCCCAGCTGCGCACCACCGCGCCGTCATTGCTCGACATGACCGGGTGGATGCGCACCGATTCGGTGCCGAGCTCGGCATGGTGGAAGCGCCAATAGGTGGCGTCCTGGCTGTTCTCGCGCAGCGCGGCGCACTCGTGGTGGCGCAGATCCCTGGGGCCTTCCGGCACGCCGCGGCGCTCGAGATAGCCGGGCGAGGCGCACAAAATACGGTCGTTGCGCGCCAGCACGCGCATCTGCATCGCGGAATCGATCAACTCGCCGACATGGACAATGATGTCCCAGGCCTCCGCCTTGCCGGACACCGGATTGTCGAACAGGTCGAGCCCGACCGAGGTCTCCGGATAGCGCGACCGGAACAGCGCCGCCGCCGGGGCGACGAAGCGCCGGCCGAAGCCGAAGGGCGCAGCGATGCGCAGATGACCCGTCACCGCGCCGCGCCGGCTGGCGAGGATCTCGGCGAGATCGTCCACCTCCTCGACGAGGCGCCTGCCGCGCTGCGCCAGCAATTCGCCTTCGGTGGTGAGCGTCAAATGCCGGGTCGAGCGGTCGACCAGCCGCACCCCGATCTTCTCCTCGAGCAGGCGCAGCCGCTGCGTCACCGCCGGCGAGGAGACATCGAGCGAACGGGCCGCCGCCGCCAGCGAGACCGAGTCGGCGACGATGGAGAAGAAGCGCAGGTCTTCCGTCGAGATCATGAGGGATCCGCACATTAAGGTGCAGCTTAATTCACAAGCGGCTTCGAGCTTAGTGGAATCGGAGCCTGCCCGTCGATAGCGTTCCCTACGAGACGCACCTCGGGGAGACGCCAGCCATGGAAGTCAACGGCAGCATTGCGCGCAAGCGCATGGAGCGCGGCGAGGTCGCGATCGGCGTCGGGGTGAAGTTCGCGCGCACCGTCGATGTCGCGAAAGCCATGCGCGCCGCCGGTTATGACTGGCTCTTCATCGATCTTGAGCACGGCTCGATGTCGCTCGACACCGCCTCGCAGATCGCTCTTGCAGCGCTCGATGTCGGGGTGACCCCGCTGGTCCGGGTGCCGAATGGCGAATACGGCATGGCGACGCGCATTCTCGACAATGGCGCGATGGGCATCGTGATGCCTCATGTCGACACCGCGGACGAGGCGCGCGAAGTCGTCGCCAAGCTGAAATTTCCGCCGGTCGGCCATCGCTCGGTATCGAGCGGCCTGCCGCATCTGGACTACAAGCCGCTCGGCATGCGCGCCATCGCCGACACGCTGAATGCCGCCATGCTGCTGGTGGTGATGCTGGAGACGCCCCGGGCCATCGCCAATGCCGAGGAGATCGCGGCGGTGCCGGGCATCGATGTGCTTCTCGTCGGCTCCAACGATCTGTGCGCCGAGATGGGCATCGCCGGCGACTACGGCAATCCGCGGCTCGGCGAGGCGGTGAAACAGGTGGTCGCCGCCTGCGAGAAGCACGGCAAATGGCCGGGCTTCGCCGGCGTCTATGACGAGGCGCTGATGCCGCGCTATCTGGAGCTTGGCCCGAAATTCGTGCTGTGCGGCACCGATATCTCCCTGATGATCGCCGCCGCATCCAAGCGCAGCGCCTTCGTCCGCAAGGCCGTGGAGGAGAGTTCGGTCTTGCAGCAGGCGGCAGGGTAAGCTGAAAAACGCCACGTCATCCTTCGAGGCTCGGGCAGCGCCCGAGCACTCCGCAGTTGGCCAATGGCCAACTGCTAGGGATGACGTGCGTTTTGATATCGAGAATGAATTCCTGTCGAGGCTCCGAGGCAAAATTTTCATGAACATCAATGCGACAGGCACCGTCCATGTCCCGGCGCCGGCGCTGGAGGACTGGGTCACGGCGGTCTTCGCGCATTGCGGCGTGCCGGAAGCGCACGCCCGCCAGACCGCCTGCGTGCTGGTGCGCACCAATCTGCGCGGCATCGACACCCACGGGGTGATGCGCGTGCTGCCCTATGTCGAGAAGCTGCGCTCCGGCGAGGTGAACCCCAAAGCCCGGCCGCAGGCGGAACTGCGCGAGGGCGTGCTGCATGTCGATGGCGACCGTGGTCTCGGCCAAGTGGTCGCCAGCTTCGCGGTCGAGCGGGCGGTGGAGCTGGCGCAGACGCAAGCTGTGGTGACGAGCGTGATCCGCAACAGCGGCCATCTCGCCGCGCTCGGCCTGTTCGTGTTGCCCGCTGCCGAGGCGGGCATGATCGCCGTGCTCTGCCAGGAGACCCCGCCACTGATGGCGCTGGAAGGCTCGACCGGCGCCGCCATCGGCAATAATCCGATTGCCTTCGCCGCGCCTGTCGCCGGCAAGGCGCCGATGGTGTTCGACATGGCGACCAGCATCGTGGCGCGCGGCAATGTGCTCCAGGCCGCACGCGACAAGGTGCCGATCCCGGAGGGCTGGTCGATCGGCCTGGACGGCCTGCCAACCACCGATCCCACGGTCGCCCTCCAGGGCGCCATGCTGCCGGTCGCCGGCCACAAGGGCATCGGCCTCGCCATGCTGGTGCAGATATTGGCCGGCAGCCTCTCCGCCTCGAGCAGCGGCGCAAGCTTCGGCAGCAAGGGGCCGGCGGGAAACAGCTCGGCCGGCAATGTCAGCGCCTTCCTGCTGGTCGTCAATCCCGACCGCGTGGTCGGGCGCGCCGCCTTCGACGCCCATGTTGCGCAATGGCTCGGCATCTACACGGCCGCTTCCGGCGAAGCGGCCCGCTATCCGGGTGAGCGGGCGAGCCTCTGCGAGACCGGGCGCCGTCGCGACGGCATTCCGCTCGGCCTCGGAGCGATCGCGGAATTGCGCAAGGTCGGCGAGCTGGTCGGCCTCGGCTTCGATCTCGCGCCCGCTCCATGTCCTTAAGCCGACTACTGATATGCGATATACGCGCTTGGGCGGACGTCTCGGACATTAAGTCTGGACTTAATCAAATACTTATCACGGGCGAAATTGTTGCCCGCCCCCGACCTGGGACATGCTCGCCCCCATGATGGACGCCCGCAACGCCTCGCTCGTGCTCGACCGTCCCGGCGCCGCTGACGCGAGCGAGACTGGCACGCATCTCGACGATCTCGCGACCCCGGCGCTCGTGCTCGACCGTGACCGCATGGAGGCGAACATCGCCCGCATGCGCCGCCAGCTCGCCGCGCATGGCGTGCCGCTGCGCCCGCATCTGAAGACCGCGAAATCGATCGAAGTGGCGCGGGCGCTGCTCGGATCGAACCGCGGCCCGGCGACCGTGTCGACGTTGCGCGAAGCCGAGCAGTTCGCCAGCGCCGGCATCACCGATATGATCTATGCGGTCGGCATTTCCGCCGACAAGCTGGAGCGCGCGGTGGCGCTGCGCCGCCGCGGCGTCGATCTCGCTCTACTGCTCGACAGCGTGGAGCAGGTGCAGCTTGTCGCCGAGAAATCCCGCGCGGCCGGAGTCGCGCTGCCTTGCTGGATCGAGATCGATTGCGACGACCATCGCGGCGGGCTGAAGAGCGACGATCCGGAGATCCTCGCTGTTGCGCGAGCCCTCGATCGCCAAGGCGTGCCGCTGTGCGGCGTACTCACCCATGCCGGCGAAGCCTATAACGGCACCGGCGGCGCCGAGGATCTCGCCGCCGCCGCCGAGCAGGAGCGCCGCGCCGCGATCGCCGCCGCCGGGATGATCCGCGACGCCGGCCTGCCCTGCCCCGGTGTCAGCATCGGCTCGACGCCGACCGCCCTGTTCGGGCAGAACTTCGAGGGCGTCAGCGAGGTCCGCGCCGGCGTCTATGTGTTCTTCGACCTGGTCATGGCCGGCCTCGGCGTCTGCCGACCCGAGGACATCGCGGTCTCGGTGCTGGCGAGCGTGATCGGCCGGCGCCGCGACGGCAAGGCGATCATCGATGCCGGCTGGATGGCGCTGTCGCGCGACCTTGGCCGCAGCCTGCGTGATGGCGCCCCTCACTATGGCGCGGTCTGCGATCTCGACGGGCGCGCGCTGCCGGGCCTGGCGGTGGTCGGCGTCAATCAGGAGCACGGCATCGTCGGCACGATCGGGGCGGCGGGCGGCCCGGTCCCGCTGGAGATCGGGGAGCGCGTCCGCATCCTGCCGAACCACGCCTGCGCCACCTCTGCCCAGCATGAGCGCTATCACGTCGTCGCCGGCTCGCGCGCGGTCGAGGCGGAGTGGCCGCGCTTCAATGGCTGGTGAGATTTGATAGGGCGCCGCAGGCGCCGGGCACGCTGCGAAGAGTGAATATCGAGCTTCGGAAAACGAAGCCGGCTTAACGACGGGAAACGCCACCTTGGGAGGAGGCTTTGAGATTTTCACCAATTCTGGCCGTGGCGCTGTCCATGGCATGTGTGCCGACGCATCTCTACGCCCAGACTCCGGCACGCTCGGTCACCATCGTCCTGCCTGAGGCGCTGCAGACCGTCGAGCCCTGTCAGTCGGCGGTCTCGACCGTCGGCCGCGTCGTCAAGCAGAACGTCACCGAGACATTGACCGAGCTCGATTTCGACACCGGCACCATCAAGCCGCGGCTCGCCACCTCATGGGAGCGGCTCGACGACACCACCTGGCGCTTCAAGCTGCGCGAGGGCGTGAAATTCCATGACGGCGCGCCATTCAATGCCGAGGCGGTGGTCTATTCGATCAACCGGACCATGGATACGGCACTCACCTGCATGGTGCGCAACAAGTTCTTCGGCAGCACCAAGTTCAGCTTCAAGGTGGTCGATCCCTACACGCTCGACATCACCACCGACCCGGCGCAGCCGATCCTGCCGACCGTGCTCACCACCATGACCATCACCTCGCCCAACACCAAGCTGGGCGAGGCCAGCCGCAAGCCCGCCGGTACCGGTCCCTATGTGATGAGCACCTGGGATCCCGGCCAGAAGATCGTGCTGGACCGGTTCGACGGTTATTGGGGCGAGAGGCCCGCGGTCGAGCGCGCAACGTATGTCTGGCGCAACGAATCCGCGGTGCAGGCGGCCATGGTCGCGACCGGCGAAGCCGACATCGCCCCGACCATCGCCATCCAGGACGCCACCAATCCGGCGACCGACTTCGCCTATCCGAACTCGGAGACCAGCCGCATCCGCATCGGATCCGACCAGCCGCCGCTGAACGATGTCAGGGTGCGCAAGGCGCTCAACCTCGCGATCAATCGCGAGGCCTTCCGCGGCAGCATTTTGAGCAAGGACGTCATCCCAGCCTCGCAGCTCGTGGTGCCGGGCACCAATGGCTACAACACCGATCTCAAGCCGTGGCCCTATGACCTTGCCGAGGCGAAGAAGCTGCTCGCCGCGGCCAAGGCCGACGGCGTGCCGGTGGACAAGGAAATACGGCTCATCAGCCGGACCAACATCTTCCCCAATGTCACCGAGACCATGGAAGCCTTGACCCAGATGTGGGGCGAGGCCGGGTTGAACGTGAAGCTGCAGATGCTGGAAGTGGCGCAGGTGCTCAAACTCGGCACCAAGCCCTATGCGCCGGATCGGCCGCCGACCCTGGTGATCGACCAGCACGACAACAACACCGGCGATGCCTCCTTCACCATCCTCTACAAATACTCGTCTTCGGGCGCGCAGTCGGATTCCAGCGATCCCGAGCTCGACCGCCTGATCAAGGACGGCACCGCCTCCATCAATCCGAAGCGCCGCGAACTCTACCAGCAGGCCTTCGCCCGCATCCAGGGGGTCGTGGTGCCGGATGTGATGCTGTTCCACATGGTCGGCTACACCAGGGTCAATCCGCGCCTGATCTTCCGGCCGAGCATCTCGACCAACAGCGAGCTCCAGCTCGCGCAGATCCGGTTCAAGTCGTCGTGAGTGAAACAGCAACCTCATCCTGAGGTGCCGCCGCAGGCGGCCTCGAAAGATGCTGAAGCAGGAGACGGCCGCCCGCAACCGAAGTGGCCATTTCCGCCTTCATGGCCGGGCTTGTCCCGGCCATCCACGGTCGCTCTCTCGTCGAGGACGTGGATCCCCGGGACAAGCCCGGGGATGACGTGGTCCTGGAACCTTGCTGTCCGACCGGCGCACGCCAAGGCCGGCCGGACAGAGATCCAAAGCCAAGAAACAGCTTCCGGGAGGACAGGATGAAACACTGCACACCTACCGCCGCTGCCATCGCCGCCGCGCTGTGGCTCGCCGCCGGCCCCGCGGTCGCCGACGCGTCGAGGGACATCACCATCGTGGTGCCGGATGCGATCGACAATCTCGACCCCTGCCGCTCGGCGCGCAACGATGTCGGCCGCGTCATCAAGCAGAACGTCACCGAGACGCTGACCGAATTGAAGGCGGAGGACGGCTCGATCCAGCCGCGCCTCGCCACTTCCTGGCAGCAGCTCGACGCCAACACCTGGCGGCTCAAGCTGCGCACCGGAGTGAAGTTCCATGACGGCAGCCCGTTCGACGCCAATGCCGTGGCGCGCTCCGTCGAGCGCACGCTGAACCCCAAGCTCGACTGCATCAACCGGCAGAAATTCTTCGGCGGCGTCACCCTCACACCGAAGGTGATCGACGCCGAGACCATCGAGATCACCACGTCGCCGCCGCAGCCGATCCTGCCGACGCTGCTCTCGACCATGACGGTCGTGCCGGCCTCGACCCCGGTCGATCAGTCGGTGAAGAACCCGATCGGCACCGGGCCTTACGTGTTCAAGGATTGGCAGCCGGGCCAGAAGGTGACGCTGGAGCGCTTCGACGGTTATTGGGGCGCCAAGCCCGAGGTCGAGCGCGCCATCTTCGTCTATCGCGGCGAGTCCGCCGTCGCGGCGGCCATGGTGACGACCGGCGAAGCGGACCTTGCGCCCTATATCGCCGTGCAGGATGCCACCAACCCCAAGACCGACATCAGCTATCTCAACACCGATACCGCCCAGGTGGTGCTCGCCAACAACGTGCCGCCGCTGAACGACATGCGGGTGCGCAAGGCGTTGAACCTTGCCGTCGACCGCCAGGCCTTCATCGGCACCATCCTGTCGAAGGACGTACAGCCGGCAAGCCAATTGGTGCTGCCCTTCATCAATGGCTATGCGCCGGACCTCAAGCCGTGGCCCTATGACCCCAATGAGGCGAAGAAGCTGATAGCAGCCGCCAAGGCCGACGGCGTGCCGGTGGATCGCGAGCTGACCCTGTTCGGCCGCCCCGGCTTCCTGCCCAACCTGCCGGACGTGATGAGCGCGCTCGCCCAGATGTGGGGCGAGGTCGGGCTCAATGTGAAGACGCAGATGATCGAGAAGGCGCAGTTCATCAAGCTGGTGAGCGCTCCGCATCCGGCCGACCGCCCCGCCGGCATGTTCCTGAACCTGCACGACAATGCCAGCGGCGATGCGGTCTTCACGCTGTTCTTCAAATATTCGTCCAAGGGTGGGCAGAGCGAACTCGCCGACCCGCAACTCGACGCCCTCATCAATGAGGGCGGCCAGTCGACCGGCGACAAGCGCCGCGAGCTCTATCAGCAGGCGTTCCGCCGGATCACCAGGGACATCGTTCCGGACGTGATGCTGTTCCATCTCGTCGGCAATGCCCGTGTCGGCCCCCGCATCGAGTTCAAGCCGAACGCGCTGACCAATAACGAGCTGCAGATCGCCGAGATCCGCTTCAAGCCGAAGTCCTGAGATCGGGGTCGGGAGATCGACATGTTCAGCTATCTCGGAAAACGGGTCGGGCAGAGCGCGCTGTCGATGATCGGCCTCATCGTCATCGTCTTCTTCCTTGCCCGCCTGACGGGCGATCCCTCCGCGCTCTATCTCCCGATCGACGCCACCGCCGAGATCCGCGCCGAATTCGCCGCCCAGCACGGCTTCGACCAGCCGGCGCTGGTGCAGTTCGGCGGTTTCCTCGAGGACATCGCCCGCGGCGATTTCGGCGAGTCGCTGCGCCAGGCCCGCCCGGCGCTCACCGTGGTGCTGGAAGCCTTTCCCACCACGCTGACGCTGGCCGCATTCACCATGGCGATCGCACTCTCGATCGCCATCGTCACCGGGGCACTCGCCGCCTGGCGCCCCGGCGGCTTCTTCGACCGTGTCACCAGCATCCTGTCGCTGCTCAGCGCCAGCGCGCCGAACTTCTGGGTCGCGATCGTCGGCATATTGGTGTTCGCGGTCGGGCTGCACTGGCTGCCGACCTCCGGCACCGGCGGGCCGAGCTACTGGGTCCTGCCCATCGCCGTGCTGGTGCTGCGTCCGTGCGGACTGATCGCCCAGGTGGTGCGCGGCTCGATGATCAGCGCGCTGTCCTCGGCCTATGTGAAGACCGCCCGCGCCAAGGGCGCGAAGAGCCGCGCCATCATCTTCGTCCATGCGCTGCGCAACGCCATGCTGCCGGTGATCACGGTGGCCGGCGACCAGGCCGCCGGCATCATCAATGGCGCGGTGGTGGTGGAGACGGTGTTCGGCTTCCCCGGCATCGGCAAGCTGCTGATCGATGCCATCACCTATCGCGACTTCGCCGTGCTGCAGGCCGCCGTGCTGGTGACCGCGGTAGCCATCTTCGCGCTGAACATCGCGATCGACATCGGCTACGCCCTGCTCGATCCGCGCATCCGGCACGTGTGAGGGGGCGGGATGCGGTTGAGAAAGCGACCTCATCCTGAGGTGCTCGCGCAGCGAGCCTCGAAGGATGCTGAAGCAGGACAACGGCCATCCCGGACGAGCATCCTTCGAGGCTCGGGCTTCGCCCGGGCACCTCAGGATGAGGTGGCTCGTAGAGAGAAAAGGTCAGCGTCCGAGGACGAGAGATGAACCGCACCATGACCTCGATCCTCGCGCCCACAACCACTACGCCGCAGCAACGCAGCGGCCTCGCCACCGCGTTCCGCATGCTGTGGCGCGACAAGCTGGCCCTCATCGCCGCGCTGTTCCTCACCATCGTCGTGCTGGGCGCGATCCTCGGCCCGATGCTGGTCGGCCCCGAAGCCACCACCATGAACCTGCGCATGCGCAACGCCGCGCCGTTCCAGCTCGACAAGGGCTGGCTATTCTTCCTCGGCGCCGACACGCTGGGCCGCAGCATCCTCGCCCGCATCATGGTCGCGAGCCGCAACACGATGGCGGTGGCGGCGGGCGCGGTGCTGCTCTCGGCGCTGATCGGCACCACGCTCGGCCTCATTGCCGGCTACCGCGGCGGCTGGGTCGCCAGCATCATCATGCGGCTCGCCGACATATTGATGAGCTTCCCCTCGCTTCTGCTCGCCGTCGTGGTGCTCTATGTGCTGGAGCCGCGGGTCTCGAACGTGGTGCTGGTGCTCGCCATCACCCGCGTGCCGGTTTACCTCCGCACCGTGCGTGCCGAGGTGCTGGAAGTGCGCGAGCGCATGTTCGTGCTTGCGGCGCGGGTGATGGGCGCGAGCCCCTGGCGCATCATCTGGCGCCATATCCTGCCGGTCGTGGTGCCGACGCTGATCACCGTGGCGACGCTCGACTTCGCCTTCATCATGCTGGCGGAATCCAGCCTCTCCTTCCTCGGCCTCGGCATCCAGCCGCCGGAGATCAGCTGGGGCCTCATGGTGGCGGACGGGCGGAACTATCTGTCGTCCGCCTGGTGGCTCGCCTTCTGGCCGGGCCTTGCCATCATGCTCACCACCACGGCGCTGAACCTGCTCTCCAACTGGGTGCGCATCGCCACCGATCCCAAGCAGCGCTGGCGGCTGGAGCAGAGCCGCAAGGCGGCGCCTGCGAACGCGGGGGACGACGATGAGTGAGGCGCCCCAACACCTCCAAACCGAACACCTGATCGAGGTGGAGAATCTGAGCGTCGACTTCGACACCCGCTACGGGGTGGTGAAGGCGGTGCGCAAGGTCTCCTTCCATCTCGACCGCGGCGAGACCCTTGCCATCCTCGGCGAGAGCGGTTCCGGCAAGAGCGTCAGCGCCTCGGCGATCATGGACCTGATCGACATGCCGCCCGGCCATATCCGCTCCGGCACCATCCGCTATCGCGGTGAGGACCTGCTCACGGTGTCGCCCGAACGCCGCCGCACCATCAATGGCCGCAGCATCGCGATGATCTTCCAGGATCCACTGGCGGCGCTTAATCCGGTCTACAGCGTCGGCTGGCAGATCGCCGAGATCTTCAGGATCCATGGCGAGGAGCCGGGCCACGAGCGCGAGGCCGCGATCCGCCTGCTGGAGCGTGTCGGCATCCCCGAGCCGACGCGGCGCATCGACGACTATCCCCACCAGTTCTCCGGCGGGCAACGCCAGCGCGTCATGATCGCCATGGCGATCGCGCTTCGCCCGGATCTCCTGATCGCGGACGAGCCGACCACTGCCCTCGACGTCACCGTGCAGGCGCAGATCCTGAAGCTCCTGAAGGAGCTGCAAGGCGAGACCGGCATGGGCCTCCTGCTCATCACCCATGATCTCGGCGTCGCCTGGGAGGTCGCCGACCGGGTCGCGGTGATGCAGGAGGGCCGCATCGTCGAGACCGGCAGGGTCGCCGAGGTGCTGGCCAATCCGCAGCATCCCTATACGCGCCGGCTGGTGGATTCGGTGCCCGGCCGCCACGGCTTCGCAGATGGCGCCGCCTGCGAGGGCGAGACGCTGCTGGCGGTGAGGAACCTCTGCAAGACCTATGAGGTGACCAACCTGTTCTCCCGCCAGCCGGCATTGAGCGTCCGCGCGCTGGACGATGTCAGCATCGAACTCAGGCGCGGCGAAAGCCTCGGCATTGTCGGCGAGAGCGGCTCGGGCAAATCGACGCTCGCCCGCACCGTTCTCGGCCTCGAGGAGGCGAGCGCCGGCGAGGTGCTCTATCGCGGCAGGAACGTCGCCGACCTCACCCGCGAGGAGATGTTCGCCTTCCGCCGGCAGATCCAGGTGGTGTTCCAGGATCCGACCGCCTCGCTCAACCCGTTCATGACGGTCGGCCAGATCATCGCCGAGCCTTGGGCGATCCATAAGGACGTGGTGCCGCGCAATGAGCGTCCGGCCCGCGTGCTGCAATTGCTGGAGAGCGTCGGCCTGAAAGCCGAGCACGCGCAGCGCCATCCGCATCAATTCTCCGGTGGCCAGCGCCAGCGCATCGCCATCGCCCGCGCCTTGGCGCTGAACCCCAGCATCATCGTCTGCGACGAGGCGGTCTCGGCGCTCGACGTTTCGATCCAGGCCCAGGTGATCGACCTCCTGAAGCGCCTGCGCCGCGACTATGCGCTGTCCTACATCTTCATCGCCCATAACCTGCCGGTAGTGCGCGACTTCTGCGACCGTGTGGCGGTGATGTATCGTGGCCGGATCGTGGAAGAGGGGGCCACCGCCGCGCTCTTCGAGGCGCCGCAGCACCCCTATACACGCGACCTTCTCAATGCGAGTCCGGTCATCGAGGGCGTCGCCCTCGCGCCGGCGCGTACCGAGGTCCGTGACCCGGCGAGCAACCCCACCATCACGAGTGCAGCAGGATAAAATGACCGAACGTCGGACACATCGCATCGCCGTCATCCCGGGTGACGGCATCGGCAAGGAAGTCGTGCCGGAGGGCGTGCGCGTCCTTGAGGCGGCCGCAGCGAAATACGGCTTCGATCTCCAGCTCGATCATTTCGACTTCGCCTGTGCCGACTACTACGCGAAGCACGGCAAGATGATGCCGGACGACTGGAAGGAAAAGATCGGCAGCCATGACGCCATCTATTTCGGCGCCGTCGGCTGGCCGGCCACGGTGCCGGACCATGTCTCGCTGTGGGGCTCGCTGGTGCTGTTCCGCCGCGAGTTCGACCAGTACGTGAACCTGCGCCCGGTGCGTCTGATGCCCGGCGTGCCCTGCCCGCTCGCCGGCAAGGTGCCGGGCGACATCGATTTCTATGTCGTGCGCGAGAACACCGAGGGCGAATATTCCGCGATCGGCGGGCGCATGTTCAACGGCACCGAGCGCGAGATCGTCATGCAGGAGACGGTGCTGACGCGCTACGGCGTCGACCGCATCCTGCGCTTCGCCTTCGAGCTGGCCGCCAGGCGCGGGAAGAAGCACCTCACCGCCGCCACCAAGTCCAACGGCATCGCCATCACCATGCCCTACTGGGACGAGCGCGTGGAGGCGATGGCGCAGAACTATCCCGACATCAAGTGGGACAAGTACCACATCGACATATTGGCCGCGCAGTTCGTGCTGCACCCCGAGTGGTTCGACGTGGTGGTGGCTTCGAACCTGTTCGGCGATATCCTCTCCGACCTCGGCCCGGCCTGCACCGGCACCATCGCCATCGCCCCGGCCGGCAACATCAATCCGGAGCGCAAATTCCCCTCGCTGTTCGAGCCTGTGCACGGCTCGGCGCCCGACATCGCCGGCAAGGGCGTCGCCAATCCCATCGGCCAGATCTGGTCCGGCGCGATGATGCTGGAGCATCTCGGCGAGGTCGACGCCGCCCGCGCGGTGGTGAAGGCGATCGAGGCGGTGCTCGCCGAGGCGGCGCTGCGCACCCGCGATCTCGGCGGCAAGGCGAACACCGTCGAATGCGGCAAGGCCGTCGCCGCGGCGCTGAGCTGAGGATCGGGTTCCATGACCGCGACCGACCGCAACGTGCTGGTGACTCTCCGCTTCTTCGACAACGAGTCGATGGCGATCCTGCGTGATGCCGGCTGCACCGTCACCATCCACGAGCCCCCTCCGGGAGCGAATGACGGCGCCTTCTCGCCGGCCGAGCTCAAGGAGATGCTGGCCGGCAAGCAGGGCTGGATCGTCGGTCATGCCTGGGTGACGCGCGAAGTGCTGGAATCAGCGCCACAGCTTGCCGTCGTCGCCCGGCGGGGCGTCGGCTATGAGCGCGTCGACGCGGTCGCGGCTAAAGAACTCGGCAAGGTCGTCACCATCGCGGCGGGGGGCAATGCGCCCTCCGTCGCCGACCAGGCCATCGGCCTGATGATCGGCATCGGCCGCCGCTTCCGCGAGCAGCACGAGCGCATGGCGGCCGGCGACTGGACGATACTGGTCGGCACCGAGCTCTATCGCAGCACGGTCGGGCTGATCGGCTTCGGTCGCATCGCCCGCCAGTTGGCGCGCCGGCTCAAGGGCTTCGAGACCGAGATCCTCGCTTATTCCCCACGGCTCGATGCGGCGACCGCGGCGGAATATGGCGTGCGCCCGGTCGACCTGCCGTCGCTGCTACGCGAGAGCGACTATGTCAGCGTGCACGCGCCACTGAACGCCTCGACCCGGCATCTGGTCGATCCGCAAGCGCTCTCCTCGATGAAGAAGACCGCCATCCTCGTCAACACCTCGCGCGGCGGCCTCGTCGACGAGACCGCGCTGCTCGCTGCCTTGCGCGCCGGCGCCATTGCCGGGGCTGCCCTCGACGTGTTCGAGGGCGAGATCGACCCGGCGATGCGCGCGGTGGCGCAAGAGCTGTTGAAGCTGCCCAATTTCATCGGCCAGCCGCATTCCGGCGCCTCCACCAGCGAGGCGCTCGGCCGCTCCAATGTGCTTGCCGCCCGCTCCATCGCCGCGGTCCTCACCGGCACCCCGCCGGTGGCGGATTGCGTCATCGTCGACGGCCGCGCCCCGGCATCAGTTTCGGAACACCAGGGAAGGGAAACGACATGTCACAGCTAGCAGTGAAAGAGGCTTCGAAGAGCTGGCCGGCCGGCTACGCCATCAATCCGCGCGGTGTCGGGCCGACCAAGGAGCAGGTCGAAGCGTTCAAGAGGATCCCGGCGGCGTGGGCCAGCGACTGCCTCGGTCGCTCGACCGGCGCCATCGGCCTCAACCGCTACCACCCCTCGCTCTCGCTGATCGCCTGCGGCCCGGCCTTCACCGTGCGCGTGCGCCCCGGCGACAACCTCATGGTCCACAAGGCGCTGGAACTGATCCAGCCCGGCGACATGCTGGTGATCGACGGCGGCGGCGACCTCACCCAGTCGCTGATCGGCGGCAATATGCGCATCACCGCGCTGCGCCAGAAGATCGCCGGCTTCGTGATGGATGCCGCCATCCGCGACATCTCCGACTGGGACGATGAGATGCCCTGCTGGGCGCGGGGCATCAATCATCGCGGCCCCAGCAAGGACGGCCCCGGCGAGATCAACATCCCGATCTCCTGCGCCGGCATGGTGGTGAACCCCGGCGACTTGATCCTTGCCGACGGCGACGGCGTACTGGCGATCCCGCCGGCCGAGATCCCGGCGCTCCTGGTCCGCATCCGCGACCAGGAAGCCAAGGAAGCCAAGCTCAAGATCACCAACGCCGACGGCACCTCCGACCCCGAGCGCTTCAACTCGATCCTCCGCGCGAAAGGCTGCCCGGTTTAACCGCCCCAATGACCGTCATCCCCGGGCTTGTCCCCGGGATCCACGGACTTGAAGCGAGCGCAACCGTGGATGGCCGGGGCAAGCCCGGCCATGACGACTTATTGAGGTTGCTCATAACGCGGGATTGACTGGCGCTGCCTTGGAAGCGTCCGTCCGACATGCACACCTTGCGACGACACGTATCGCGAGGTGAGCACCGTGAACCGCAAACTCCTCCATAGCATTGCTGTAGCAATGCTGTTGCTCGGCTTTGCCAATGCTCCGGCAATGGCAGAGCGCCCGCAGGAGGCCACCGGCGTCCTGGCGCTGCTGCCGGCGGACTCGGTTACCGAGCACACGCTGGATCTTGGCGGCGAGAAACTCAGCTACTCGGCTACCGCAGGCACTCTCGCGCTCTTCGACCAGAACGGCGAGCGCTCGGCCGCCATCTTCTACACCGCCTATACGCTGAAAGGCGCCGAGCCCGGCACGCGGCCGGTGACCTTCGTCTTCAATGGCGGGCCGGGCGCCGCCTCCGCCTATCTGCATCTCGGCGTGGTCGGGCCGCAAGTCGTTGATTTCAAAGCGGATGGCAATGCCGCCGAGGCCCGGCTGCACGACAATCGCGACACCTGGCTGAAATTCACCGACCTCGTGCTGATCGATCCCGTCGGCGCCGGCTGGAGCCGCGCCGCAAAAGCGGACAAAGCCAATGATTTCTGGGGTGTCGATTCCGACGCCTCGACCCTCGCCAAGGTTATCGCCCTCTACACTGCCAAGAACAGCCGCTCCGCCTCGCCGAAATATTTGCTGGGCGAAAGTTATGGCGGCTTCCGCAGCGTGAAGGTCGCTCGCGCGCTGCAGGAGGACCAGGGTATATTGATCAATGGCATCGTGATGCTGTCACCCTTCCTCGAAGGCCGGCTGCAGTTCGGCGCCAACCGCTTCGCCCTCGGCGCCGCGCTGCAGCTCCCCTCGCTCGCCGCCGCCGCGCTCGACCGCAAGGGCAGCTTCACCCCGGAGGCATTGGCGAGTGCCGAGCGCTTCGCCTTGACCGACTATCTCACCGCGCTCGCCGGCAAGCCGCTGGAGGGCGAGGCCGCCAAAACTTTTTATGCCAAGGTCGCGGAGATCAGCGGCGTGCCGCTGGAGGCCGTCACCCGCACCCGCGGCCTTATCGGCGATGCCTATACCAAGAACGACGACGACCGCGTCGCCAGCTCCTATGACGCCGCCACCCTCGCGCCCGACCCGTTCCCGGAATCGGCCTCCGACGACGGCCCCGACCCGGTGCTGGACGGCTACACCCAGGCGCTCGGCGGGCTTTTCGTCGGCTATGCCCGGGACCAGCTCGGCTTCAAGACCGACATGACCTTCAACCTGCTCAATCGCGAAGTGTCCGGCAAATGGGATTGGGGCCGGCGGGGCAGCCTCGGCTCCGCCAGCATCTCCCGTGACTTGCGCGAATTGCTGGCGCTCAATCCCAAGCTCAATGTGCTGGTCGCCCATGGTCGCTCGGACGTCGTCACGCCCTATGGGGTGACGCGTTACGTGATCGACCACATGCCGCCGCTCGGCCCGGCGAAGCGGCTCGATCTCAAGCTCTATAAGGGCGGGCACATGTTCTATTTCGACCCCGCCTCGCGCTCGGCTTTCGCTGCGGATGCCGGCGCGTTCTACGCGGCGGGCGAGCTTTAACGTTCGTCAGGCTTGCGCCGCGCCTCCATGCCGCTAACTTCCCGGCAGAAAAAGCAGTTCAAGAAGCGTCGGGAGGAACGATGGGAGTGGTCGCTGCGCAGCCCCTGACCGGGGATGCGCTTCGCACGCGTGCGGTCTCGTTGAGCGGCGTGCGCATCACCTTCGCCGCGCGCGAGAGCGGTGCTCTGGGCTTCACCGCGGTCGAGAATGTCGACCTCGATGTTGCCGACGGCGAGTTCGTGGCCATTGTCGGCCCCACCGGATGCGGCAAGTCGACCTTGCTCAATGCCAGCGCCGGCCTGCTGAACCCCAGCGCCGGAACGGTCCGCATCTTCGGCGAGCCGCTCAATGGGCTGAACCGACAGGCCGGCTACCTCTTCCAGGCCGAGGCGCTGTTCCCCTGGAAGACCGCGCTCGACAATGTCGCCATCGGCCTCGAAGTGGCCGGCGTCGGCAGCCGCGAGGCCCGCCAGCGCGCCCGCGACTGGCTCGGCCGCGTCGGGCTGAAGGCTTTTGCCGATCGCTATCCGCACATGCTCTCCGGCGGGCAGAGGAAGCGCGTCGGCCTCGCCCAGGTGCTGATCCGCGATCCGAAGATCCTGCTGATGGACGAGCCTTTCGGTCCGCTCGACGCGCAGACCCGGCAGATCATGGGCAATTTGCTGCTCGAGCTTTGGCACGCCGAGCGCAAGGCGGTGCTGTTCGTCACCCACGACCTTGAAGAAGCCATCGCGCTCGCCGACCGCGTCGTCATCATGAGCGCCGGCCCGGCCTCGCGCATCATCGGCGAGTGGCGGGTCGAGCTGCCGCGCCCGCGCGACATCATGGAGGTGCGCGTCCAGCCTGCCTTCCACGCCCTGCACCGTGAAATCTGGTCGGCGCTCAAGGAAGAGGTGGTGAAGACCTATCGCGAGACGGAGGGCGCGGCGTGAAGCGCATGAGGCTGCTCGCCCTGCAGATACTGGTGGCGCTGGTGCTGATCGGCATCTGGCATGTCGGCTCGACCTGGAAGGTGCCGGCCGGCATCCTCTCGGAAAAGGCGTTCTATCCGCTCGATCCGTTCTTCTTCTCGACCCCGGTCGACGTGTTCGCCCGCACCTGGAAGGACTTCGCCTCCGGCGTGATCTGGTACCATCTCGGCATCACGCTGCTGGAGACCGCGCTCGCCTTCCTCATCGGTGCCGCCGGCGGCGTGCTCGTCGGCTTCTGGTTCGCCCGGCAAGCGCTCGTCGCCGCAGTGTTCGACCCTTATGTGAAGATGGCGAACGCGCTGCCCCGCGTGGTGCTGGCGCCGATCTTCGCGCTGTGGCTCGGCCTCGGCATCTGGTCGAAGGTCGCGCTCGGCGTGACGCTGGTGTTCTTCATCGTCTTCTTCAACGTCTATCAGGGCGTGAAGGAGGTGAGCCCGACCGTGCTCGCCAATGCCCGCATGCTCGGCATGAATGAGCGCCAGCTGATGCGCAACGTCTATTGGCCCTCGGCGCTCTCCTGGATGTTCTCCTCGCTCCACACCGCGGTGGGCTTCGCCCTCGTCGGCGCGGTGGTTGGCGAATATCTCGGCTCGGCCGCCGGGCTCGGCTATCGCATCCACCAGGCGGAAGGCGTGTTCGACGTCACCGGCGTGTTCTCCGGCATGCTGGTGCTCGCCATCTTCGTCATCGTCATCGACACCTTCGTCTCGGCGATCGAGAACCGGCTGCTGGTCTGGCGCCCGGCGCCGGCAGCGAGCCAGGCCTGACAACGACGTCTGACCACGACGCCTGACAACGACATAACAGGAGGAAGCCCATGGGAACCTTGATCAAAGCGGCGCTCATTGCGCTCGGCGCGCTGAGCCTCATCGCGCCGGCGCACGCCCAGCAGGCGGAGAAGCCGAGCCTGACGCTCGGCGTCGGCGGCAAGCCGCTGCTCTATTATCTCCCGCTGACGATCGCCGAGCGGAACGGCTACTTCAAGGATGAGGGCCTCGACGTCACCATCAATGATTTCGGCGGCGGCGCGAAGTCGCTCCAGGCGCTGATCGGCGGCTCGATCGATGTCGTCACCGGCGCCTATGAGCACACCATCCGCATGCAGGCCAAGGGGCAGGACATCGTCTCCACCATCGAGCTCGGCCGCTATCCCGGCATCGTGCTGGTGGTGAAGAAGGACCGGGCCGACAAGATCAAGTCGATCAAGGATTTGAAGGGCGCCAAGATCGGCGTCACCGCGCCGGGCTCCTCGACCAATTTCTTCGTCAATTTCCTGCTCGCCAAGAACGGCCTGAAGCCGGAAGACGTCTCTTTCGTCGGGGTCGGCGGCGGGGCTTCCGCGGTGGCGCAGATGAAGCGCGGCGAGATCGACGCCATGGCCAATCTCGATCCGGTCATCACCAAGCTGGAGAGCGACGGCGACGTCGTGGTGCTCGCCGACAGCCGTTCCGAGGCCGGCAACAACGCGATCTTCGGCGGCACCAATCCGGCGGCCGTGCTCTACATGAAGACCGACTTCGTGAAGGCCAATCCGGTCACCACCCAGAAGCTCACCAACGCCTTCTACAAGGCGCTGAAGTGGCTGCAGACCGCCAGCCCCGAGGATGTCGCCAAGGTGGTGCCGGAAGAATATCTGCTCGGCGACAAGGAACTCTATATCGCCGCGGTGAAGGCCTCGAAGCCGATCTATTCGATCACCGGCGTCATCCCCGAGAGCGGCATGAAGAACGCGCTCGGCATGCTGGTGGAGTTCGACCCCGAGCTCAAGGCCGCGAAGATCGATCTGTCGAAGACCTTCGACGGTTCGTTCGTGGCGAAGGCGGCGGCTACGATAAAGTAGGCCCCCAAGCGTCGTCATCCCGGCCGTAGCGACGCGAAGAGCCGGGATCGCGTGAAGTCCCGATCAACACCTCCCTACGATCCCGGATCGGCCTTCGGCCGTCCGGGATGACGTTTGAGGGTGGAGGTCAGCCCAGGCTCGCGCCGATCTTGCGCAGCTCCGGCAGGATCGGCGACTTCGGCACCCAGACCTTGTCGTACTCGGCGATGACCGGGGCGGCGTCCTCGGCCGGCGGGGTGACGATCTTGATCGCCGTGCCCTCGAAATTCTTCACCAGCTTCGGCTCGTCGGTGACGGTATTGTCGATCTGCACGTCGAGAGCCGCCTTGGTGGCCTCGGTGATGAGCTTGCGGTCCTCGGCCGAGAGCGACTGCCAGGCGCGGCCCGACGCCAGCGCCACCATCGGCATGAAGACGGCGTTCATCCGCATCATCACCTTCGACACCTTGTCGAAGCGCTGGTTCCAGGAGAAATCGAGATCGGCCTCGAGCCCGTCGACCTGGCCATTGGCCATGGCGTCGAACACCTGCGGGGTCGGGATCGGGGTCGGGGCGGCGCCAAGCAGCGAGTAGAAGTCGCGGAAGGTCGGCGTCGTGTTGATGCGCAGCTTCATGCCCTTCAGCCCGGCGATCGTATCGATCTCCTTGGCCGAGAACACGGCGCGGATCGAGGTGATGCCCCAGGCGAGGCCGATGGTGCCGGTCTCCTTGGGCAGCGGCTCCAGCATCTGCATGGCGATCGGGTGGCGCACAAGCTTGGCGGCGGCGGCGGTGGATCGCACCACATAGGGTGCATTGATCGCGGCGACGTTCGCCACCCGCGCGCCGACCTCGGCGGTCTGCAGGAACGCCATGTCGAGCGCGCCGGTCTGCAGCTGCTGCATCATCGCCGCTTCATTGCCGAGCTGGCCGGCCGGGAAGACGGTGGCGGTGAGCTTGCCGCCGGTCTTCTCCTTGAGCGTCTCGCCGACTTTCAGCGCGGCATTGTTCCAGGGATGGCCGGGTGGAGTGATGAGGCCGATGCGCAGATCGCGGGCCTGCGCCCGCAGCACGCTCGGCGCGGCAAGCGGGAGGGCGGCACCCGCCGCGGTGGCGGCGATGAAGGTACGACGTGAGATCATCGGTTCGTTCCTTTGTCTCGGAAGATTTCTTATCGGACGAGATAGGTCGACAGGATCGGAAACAGCGACAGCAGCACCAGCAGCACGCAGGAGGCGAAGAAGAACGGCAGGGTGACGATGAACATCTTCCCCGCCTTGGCGCCGGTGACGGCCGAGGCGACGAAGAAGCAGAGGCCCACCGGGGGCGAGAGGAAGCCGAGCACCAGATTGACCACGGCGACGACGCCGAACTGCACCGGGTCGATGTGATAGACCTCGGTGGCGATCGGCAGCAGGATCGGCACCGTCATGATCAGGCCCGGGGCGCCATCGATCACCGTGCCGATGACGAGCAGGATCACGTTCACCAGCAGCATGAAGCTGACCGGTCCGGTGGCGACAGACTGGATCCACAAGGCGACTTCCTGCGGCACCTTGGCGAACACCAGCACCCAGGACAGCACGCCGGCGGCGGCGACCAGGAACAGCACGATGCCGGAATAGACCCCGGCGCGCAGGAACATCTTCGGAAGTTGCGAGAATGAGAGCTCGCGCGTCCAGTAGCGGCCGACCAGGATCGAGGCGAGCGCGCCGACCGCGGCCGACTCGGTCGGATTGGCAAGGCCGGTGAGAATCGAGCCGACGATGACGATCGGGATCAGCAGCGTCGGCGCGCAGGCGAGCACGGTCGCGACGCGCTGGGAGAGGCTCGTACTGTCGCCGCGCGGGTAGTCATAGACGAAGCCCATCAGCGCGATGACAACGCAGAACAGCGCGGTGAGCACCACGCCGGGGATCAGCCCGGCGATCAGCATGTCGCTCACCGGCACCTGCGCCAGCACCGAATACATGACGAACATGATTGAGGGCGGGATGATCGGCCCCAGCATGCCGGCATAGGCGGTGAGGCCGGCGGCGAAGGTCTTGTCGTAGCCCTTGGCCTCCATCTCCGGGACCATGATCTGCGCCATGATCGCGACCTGCGCGGTCGCCGAGCCGAGGATGGAGGAGACGAACATGTTGGCGAGCATGTTCACATAGGCGAGCCCGCCGCGCATCGAGCCGACGAACGCCATCGTCATGTCGATGATGCGCCTGGTGATGCCGCCGCCATTCATGATCTCACCGATCAGGATGAAGAGCGGAATCGCGATCAGGCCGTAATTGTCGACGCTGCCGAACATCTGCAGCGGGAAGCTCTGATAGAGCACCGGATTGCCCGAGGCCGCGATGAAGACCACGCCGGTGATGCAGATGGCGATGCCGATCGGCACGCCGATCAGCATGGCTGTGAGGAAGGCCGCGCTGGTGAGCATCAGGCGATCTCCTCGGCGCTGCCGATGCCGAAGCTGCTGCGGTCGTGCGGAGCGGCGAGCCCAAGATCCTCAATGAGGTTGGCCGCGCTGTGCACGATGAGGGTGAGCGCGAACAGCGGCAGCACCAGATAGATGATCCAGCTCGGCCAGTTCAGCGTCTGGGTGCGTTCGGTGTAGAGGAAGTTGAAGGTCGCCCCGCCAAATTCACGGCCGTCGAAACCCGCGGAGGCAATGCCGACCGGGTCCATCCACATCCAGCACATCGCCGCCATGGCGAGGCCGAAGCCGAGGATGCTCAGCGTCGCCAGCACCCGCAACGCCTTCGCCGCCATGGTGCCGAGCCTCTCGGTCAGCAGCGTCATGGCGAAATCGAGCCTGAGCCGCGACATGGCGGAAGCGCCGATGAAGGTGAGCCAGACCGTCGTGAAGATCGCGGCCTCGTCGACCCAATAGAGCGGGAAGCCGGTGTAGCGGGTGAGGACATTGAGCAGGATCAGCGCGGTGAGCAGCGCCATCAGCCCGCCGATGGCGACACGCTCGGCCGACAATATGGCCTCGGAGGCCAGGGTGACGAAGCGCAAGGCTCCGCCGCCGGCAGCAACGCCGCTCGATCCCGACATGAATTCCCGTCCTCTGGTTTTGCGGGATCGTAGATTTTATAAATTATATCCGTCAATATCCTTGGCGCGAATTATTGGTCCCGGCGAAGATGAATCCTCTTCTGAAGCACCGTACCCTTTCGGCAGCCATACTCGATCAGCTGCGTAAGGCGATCCTGGACGGCACGTACCCTGCCGGCGCTCAGTTACGGCAGGACGCGCTGGCCGAGACCTTCGGGGTGAGCCGCATCCCGATCCGCGAAGCGCTGTTCCAGCTCGATGCCGAGGGGCTGGTGCGCATCGTCCCGCAAAAAGGCGCGGTGGTCTCCGAGCTGTCTGTCGACGAGATCGACGATGTATTCGCGCTGCGCCGCCTTCTGGAGCCGCGCCTGCTTGCGGCCTCGATCCCGTTGCTCGACGCCGACGACTTCGCCCATGTCGCCGAGTTGCAGCGGCAGATGGAGCTTGCGACGGCGACAGGCGACATCAGCCGCTGGGGCCAGCTCAATGCGGATTTCCACATGGCGCACTACAGCCGCGCCGGCCAGCCGCGCTCACTCGCCATCGTGCATTCGCTGCTGCAGACCAGCGACCGCTATACGAGGGTGCAACTCAGCGGCACCGCTGGGATGGAGCGCGCCGTCAGGGAGCACGCCGAGCTCACGGCGCTGAGCCGCGCCGGCGACATCGCCGGGGCCTGCGCCTTTCTCGACGGGCACATAGGTTCAGTGCATGACGATCTCATCCGCGTGCTGAACGCCGGTTGACCTCAGGAGGCTGGCTCAATGCAACATTTCCATCGTCATGGCCGGGCTTGTCCCGGGCATCTCCGCCTCTGACGCACTGGGGATGACGGCCGATGGGAATTGCAGGCCGGACATTGAGGAGAACATATGAACCCGATCCGCCTCAGCCTCGCCGAGGTGCATGATTTCTGCCACGCGACGCTTCTGGCCAATGGCCTCGCCGAGCTCCACGCCGCGGCAATCGCCCGCTCCATCGCGCGCGCCGAGGCGGACGAATGTCATTCGCACGGGCTCTATCGGCTGATCGGCTATGTCGCCTCGACCCGCAGCGGCAAGGCGGAGGTGGCGGCGCTGCCCGAGCTGAAGCCGGCGACGCCCGTAGTGATGCGGGTCGACGCCCACCGCGGCTTCGCCCCGCTCTCCATCGAGACCGGCGTGCCCGCGCTGATCGCCGCGGCGAAGACCTATGGCATCGCAGCACTGGCGATCCACGACTGCTACCATTATTCGGCGCTGTGGGCCGATATCGAGCCGGCAACGGAATCTGGCCTTGTCGCGTTCGCCTTCACCGTCGGGCAGTGCTGCGTCGCGCCGGCCGGCGGCACGCAACCGCTGCTCGGCACCAACCCGTTCGCCTTCGGCTGGCCCGGCCCCAAAGGCCGACCCTTCATCTTCGACTTCGCCACCAGCGCTGCCGCCCGCGGCGAAATCGAGCTGAAACGGCGCGCCGGCGAGGCTCTTCCGCCCGGCTGGGCGGTGGGGCCGGACGGCGCCCCGACCACCGATCCCGCCGCAGCGCTCAAAGGCGCGTTGCTGCCGTTCGGCGGCCACAAGGGCTCGGCGCTCTCCATCATGGTGGAGCTGATCGCCGGACCCATGATCGGCGATCTCACCAGTCGGCAATCGCTGGCTGCGGACAATGGCGACGGCGGAGCGCCGCGCGGCGGCGAGCTGATGCTGGCGATCGACCCGGCGGTGTTCGGCAGGGACAGCGTCGGGGAACGGCTCTCGATCGCCGACGAATTGTTCGCCCTCGCCCGCCAGCAACCCGGCGTGCGCCTGCCCTCCGACCGCCGCTATGCCGCGCGCGAGCGGACGCGCGAGCACGGCGTCGAGATCGATCCAGCGCTGTTCGCAGAGCTCAAGGCGCTGATGCCAGGGTAATGGCGCGACCGGAACGGTCGTCCCAAGCTGTCATGGCCGGGCTTGTCCCGGCCATCCACGGTTGTCCGTCGTCACGGACGTGGATGCGCGGGACAAGCCCGGGCATGACGCGTCGCGTCACACCATCTCGATGATCTCAAAGCCGCGGTCGCGGTCGAGGACATAGACGAGGCCGCGCTCGTCGACATCGACGTCGTTGCTCTGCGGCGAGGCGTGGCCGGGGAACGGCTCCGGCACGTGGAAGGCGATCTCGCGCGGCTTCACAGGGTCGGCAATGTCGATCACCCGAAGGCCGCCGGCGAACCAGGTCGCATAGATCAGGCTGCCGAGCTGCTTTTCCTGGAACTGGTGCGCGCCGAAGCGCCCGCCGGCCCGCGCATAGGGCGAATCGAGCTCGCTCACCTGGAAGGTCGAGATCGGCTTGAGGTTGGCCGGATCGCCCGCATCCATGATCCAGAGAAAGCCGTGCGGCTGGCCGGGCACGTGATCGTGTTCCTCGTCGATCATCAGCGCGATCTGCCGGCCGGCAATAGGTTCGGGCAGCGGCATCAGCGTGTGCGTCGGCTCCGGGAAGGGTGGGTGATAATTATAGCTGCCGAGCGTCTTCGGCCTGGTGATGTCGGAGATGTCGATCACATAGCCGCCGGCGTACCAGCAGGCCGCCCACATCTTGTCGCCGACCCGCAGCGCATGGTGCAGGCGGTTGCGCTGGCCCGGCCATGTCGGGGTCTCGCCGCCGGCAATGTGCTGGCCGGGAATCCACCAGCGCGAAACCTCGCGCGGCGCCGTCGGATCGGCAAGGTCATAGATGACGAGTATGTTGCCGATGAAGCCTTCCATCTCGGTGGAGATGTAGGCGTAGTGTTCGTCCATGTCGAAGCGGTGCACCCCGATGCCGCCGGTCTTCACATAGGAGAGCAGCTTCGGATTGGCGGGGTCGGCGATGCTCCACACCCGGAAGCCGCCATCTCCATAGCCGCGGGCATGGCCCTCCCGCAGATCGCCGAGATCCCTCTCGGCGATGCCGACCGCGCCCGCGAGCTCGGCATCGCTCGGCGCCCGGCCGAGCGTCTCGCTGAGCCTCTCGACCGCACCTTCGAGCAACTCGCCCTTGCGGTAGAAGTGCCGGCGATGGCGCTCGACATTGGTGATCATCAGATCGCCAGCCACCCGCACCTTGTGGGTGTGGGAGAAGCGGTCGGGCGGCGCGATCTTGGCGATCACCTCCGGATTGGCGGGATCGCGCACATCGATGATCGAGGTGCCGTCCGGCGGCGACATGTGGCCGAGGAAGGCCAGGTGACCCTGGACCACCACCTGCCCGCCGCCGGCAATGTCCATGCGCCCGACCCGCCGCATGCCGCGCGACATCGCACCCGTGCCGACCATCTCGTTCATGTCGCTTACTCCATGTCAGGACCACGCCGCACAAGAGGCCTGGCTCAATTGAACCACCTCTCATGCTGAGGTGCCGCGAAGCGGCCTCGAATGATGCTCGCCCGCGATGGCCGCCTTCTGCTCCAGCATCCTTCGAGGCGAGCTGCGCTCGCACCTCAGGATGAGGTTGTCTGATTCAAGCCGCCTGCGGTTCCAGCCGCGCCTTCCGGTTCTTCCGCCACTGCACGAAGCTCGGAATGAACAGCGAGACCAGCAGCAGTGCCCAAAGGATGTTGCCGACCGTCGACGAGAAGAACACCAGCGGATCATTGCCGCTGATGCGCAGCGCCCGCATCACATTGGCTTCGAGCAGCGGCCCGAGGATGACGCCGATCAGCATGGCGACGACATTGTAGCCGGTGCGCCGGCAGATATAGCCGATCACCCCGAACAGCAGCGTCAGCCACAGATCGAACATGTAGCCGCGCGGCGCGAAGGAGCCGACCATGGTGAAGGCGATGATCACCGGGGCCAGCACCGCGGTCGGGATCAGGATGATCTTGGAGATGTAGCGGGTCAGCGGCAGCGTGGTGAACAGCATCACGCAATAGGCGACCAGCATGGTGACGAACACGCCATAGCCGAGCTCGGGCGTCTGGATGAACATGCGCGGGCCGAGCTGGACCCCGTGATAGGTCATCACGATCAGCATCACCGCCGCCGTGGTGCCGCCCGGCACGCCGATGACCAGCAGCGGGATCAGGTCGCCGGAGGCGCAGCCATTGTTCGATGATTCCGGGGCGATGACGCCCTCGGGGATGCCGGTGCCGAACTTCTCCGGCGTCTTCGAATAGAGCCGCGCCTGCTGATAGGCAACGAAGGCGGCGATCGAGGCACCGGCGCCCGGCACGATGCCGATGATGAGGCCGACGATGCCGGTCCAGATCATCAGCCAGGTGCGGGAGAACGCCATGCGCACGCCCTCCCAGGTCTCCTTCCACCCCGCGCGCTTGGCGAGCTCCTTGCCGGTCTCGGACAGCACCGAAGTGCTCTCCATCATCACCAGGGCTTCGGAGATGGCGAACACGCCGATCAGCACCGCGATCAGCGGCACGCCGTCATAGAGCTCGATGAAGCCGAAGGTGCCGCGTGGCGTCGAATAGATGTGGTCGGCGCCGACCGCCCCGATCAGCAGGCCGAGGAAGCCGGCGATCAGGCCCTTGAGCATGTTGTCGGAGGCGACCGAGGCGATCAGCGTGATCCCGAACAGCAGGATCACCACCATCTCGACGCTGTGCAGGTAATAGGCGAGCTTCGCCATATAGGGCAGCAGGAAGATCGACAGGCCGGCGGTGACCATGCCGCCGACCGTGGAGGCGACGAAGGACAGCACCAGCGCCTGCTGCCCCTGCCCCTTGCGCGCCATCGGATAGCCGTCGAGGCAGGTCGCGGCCGAGCCGCCATTGCCCGGTATGTTGAGCAATATCGAGGTAATGCCGCCGCCCATTTGCGAGGCGCAGAACAGCGACACCATGAAGATCATCGCCACGTCGACATCCACGGCGAGCGTGAACGGCAGCAGCATGATGATGGTGTTGGCGGAACCGAAGCCCGGCATGGCGCCGATGATGATGCCGATCGTCGTCGCGATCAGGATCAGCCACCAATAGGATAGCGCATGGGCGAAGAGTTCGGCGATGAAGCCAAGGCTCGGATCCATGGGGCAGGTCCGTCAGAGGCCGGTGAGGGCTCGCACTGCGAGCTCGAACGGGCCGAGGGGAAACGGCGTACGCAGGATGGCGATGAACAGGACGTAGCCTGAGAGCGCGAGCGCGCCGGCGGTGATGAGCGCCATCCTCAGGCTCATGCGCTCGAGCCAGAGGAAGGCGGCGAAGAGGAAGCCGAAGGTGCTCAGCGTGAAGCCGGCCCATGGCAGCGCCGCCACCGACAGCACGGCGAGGCCGAACAGCAGCGCCCGGATGCGGAACAGCGGGCCGTTCTCCCAGAGCGGGGAGAAGTCGACCCTGTGCTGACCCTGGCGCAGGCCGAGCAGTGTCTTCAGCGCGAAGATCGCGATCAGCCCATAGAGCACCACGGAGACGAACACCGCGGCGATCTTGGCTTCCCAGACCAGATCCTCGATCGAAATCAGGTAATAGGTGGTGAAGGCGACGGCGAGGATCGGGATCACCCAGTCGGCCCCCGTCGCCTCCCGCCGGTCGGCGCTGCCGCGCCCGGAACCCTCCGGATATTTCGCCTGCCCGTCATGGGGCTGCTCGGACATGCTCATTTGCTGGCCGAGAGCAGCGACTTGTACTGGTTGGCGAGTTCGACGAACTCCCTGGCGGAGGCGTCGCACGCCGCGGCGTCGGCGTACTGGATGAACTCCCAGGGCGTGCCGGCCTTCTCGGCGACCGTCTTGTATTCCGGATCGTCGAACACCGTCTTCATGGTGGAGATGAGCTTCGCCAGCCGGTCGGGATACTCTGCCGCGACTTTGCGGTGGATCGCCCAGGCGCGCTGGCCGGAGAGCGGCGGGATCTTGGTGCCGAGCGCCTGGTTCACCGGCGGCGCATTGTTGGTGAGGTCGGGGGCGCGGTTGGTGTCGTTGAACACGGTGAGGAAGCGCGCCTGCTCGGAGAGGCCGAGCGAGGAGGAGAGGAAGGTCGCGCAGCCATCGACCTCGCCGGTGATCGCCGCGGCGCGGGCCGGCCCGCCGCCGCCATAGGGCACCATGCGCACCTTCATGCCGGTGGCGTCCGCCAGCGCCAGCGCGCCGATGGTCGAGGGATGCGGCAGGCGGCTGGTGGAGAGCGTGATCTCGCGCTTCTTGCCCTCTTCGACGAGATCGCCAATGGTCTTGAACTTGGAGTTGGCAGCGACCCAGATGACGCTGTCATCAGAATCGATCGCGCCAAAATACATGATGTCTTCGGGATATTTGTAGCGCACCTTCTGGGTGGCATACATGATCATCTCGGGACCGATGTTGCCGAACAGAAGATTATAGGCGTTCGCCTCGCGCTTGCCGACGAACACCTCGTAGCCGACCTGGCCCGAGGCACCGGGGAAATAGGAATACTCGAAATTCGCGCCGAGATGCTTGGCCCAGATGCGGGTGAAGGCGCGCGCCGCCTGATCGACGCCGCCGCCTTCGCCGGTCGGCACCAGCACCTGCATATTGTCCGACGGGAATGCAGCCTGCGCCCGCAGGACCGACGGGGTGAGAAGTGCGGCGGCGGCCGCGCCTCCGGTGACGAGGAAGCCGCGCCGGGTCATGGCGTTGTGGAACATGGCCTTCTCCCTATGCGCCGGCCTTGCGCGGCCCGGCTTGTTGGCGATGCGATCGTTAAACCAATCACGTTTATTTGCGCGAATGGTTATACAGGCATTCGACTTTGGTCAATGGCGATGGCGCGCTCGACGGCTCGCAAAGCGAGGCTTTGCCGCGAGGAATGCTTATATTCCGGGAGGTGATGACCGCTCGTCGTTGAGCATGTGATAAATTAAACTATAACCAATCTGTAATTGGTTGTGTTTGGATGATGACCGGCATTGCGATGGATAGGTTTCGGACGAAGTCGCAGGAAAGCGCAATTCGACGTGGCCACGAGGCGGTTCGACTTCGAACTGCGCCGACGCATGTCCGTCGGCAAAGAAGAATCGACCGATTACCGTCCGTAAACGGAGTGCCGGCAGCGCATCCAATGTGCTAAGGCGCGGCGATGTTCGCGACCTATCTCGATCGCTGGAAGCTCACCCCCGACGGCGAGCCCATCACCACCCATTCGAGCCGTCTCTTGCCGGTGCGGCACGAGGGCGAGCCCGCCATGCTGAAGTTGGCATTTGAGGACGAGGAGCGTTTCGGCGGCGGGCTGATGGAATGGTGGGGCGGCGAGGGCGCCGCGCGGGTGCTGGCCCGCGAGGACGGCGCCATTCTCCTGGAGCGTGCCACGGGCACGCGATGCCTCGCCGAGATGGCGCGCAACGGGCAGGACGACGAGGCGTGCCGGGTGCTGTGCGCGGCGGCGGCTCGCCTGCATGAACCGCGCTCGAAGCCCCGGCCGGAGTTGATCCCACTCACCCAATGGTTCCGCGAACTTGCGCCCGCCGCCGCGATCCATGGCGGGATCCTCGCCCGCAGCGCGGAGACCGCGCGGGAACTGCTGGCCGAGCCCGGCGAGCCGGTCGTGCTGCATGGCGACCTGCACCATGGCAACGTGCTGGACTTCGGCGCCCGCGGCTGGCTCGCCATCGATCCCAAGCGGCTGATCGGCGCGCGGGCCTTCGACTACGCCAATATCTTCACCAATCCCGACCTCGACGATCCCTCGCGTCCGGTCGCGACCGTGCCGGGGCGTTTCCAGCGGCGTCTCGAGGTGGTGACGGAGGTGGCGGGCCTTGAGCGCCGGCACCTCCTGCGCTGGATTCTCGCCTGGACCGGCCTGTCGGCGGTCTGGTATCTCGGCGACGGCGATCCGGCCTTCACTGATTTAAATATCGCCGAGCTGGCGGCGGCGGAGCTCGAAGGGTGATGCCTCTCGCGCAGTCTGCGCCAGCAGGTGCAAACGGCCATTTCCATCGTCATGGCCGGCGTTATGCCGGCCATCTCGACCTCTGACGCACTGTCCGGAATCGTCATCCCCGGCACAAGGCCGGGGATGACGGTCGAACTCAGATCAAGGGTCGGAGTCTCAGAGCTTCAGCCAGGAGAACAGGTTCCTTGCGGGCGAGCTGTTCGGCATCTCCTCGACGACCACGATGCGCGTGACCTCGCCGCGCTTATAGGCGGCCAGGAACTTGTCGTACTCCTTGAACGACACGCAGCCGTTGGAATCCCCGCGCGGGCCGAGCAGATAGCTGTGCGCCAGGATGCCGTCGCGGCCATACATCTTGGCATCGTCGACCGGCGTCATACGCAGCGCTTCCACGCCGTGGAACAGGGCTTCGCGCATTTTGAGATCATAGACGTTCGGCGGGGTCGGCCCGCGCATCTTCACCTTGATGTGGCGCGGATCGTCGAACATTTCCCCGAGGCCGGAATGAGCCTCCAGCTTCGCGCCGCCGGGCATGTAGACCGTCTTGGCGCGGATGTCATAGACCGCATAGCGATCGCCCCGGCCGGGCAGCGTCAGCTCGGCATTCAGCTCCGGCTCGTCACTCGGCGACGGTCCGGGTTGCTGCGGCGGCGACGGCGGAGGCAGGGCGGCGACGGCTTCGCCACGGTCACCAAGGGGATTCTTCAGCGGCAGCGGCGCCACAGCCATCGGCTCGGCGGGCCCTTTCAACGTGAAGTCGTCACCCGACCCTTGCTCGGCAGCGAGCGGATTGGCGACGGGCAGCGGCACGCTGGCCACTTTCTCCTCGTCCGGCGTCTCTTCAGTCGCCGGCGACGCGGCCGTCTCCGGGCCCGCTGAGGGGCGGGCGAGGGCGACCACGGGTGCAGCGAACATCCACGCGCGACCCTCGGTGAGGGTGCCGGCGGGACGGAAATCCATGATGTCGGTAACGGTGCCGGTGCCGGTCTGGGTCTCGACCGGGACGGTGTCGACCGGGGTGAGCGCGGCGACGGCAAATCGCGCCTGCGGCTTCACGAGCGCCGCGCTGGCGGGCTGCGGCCCGGCAGCGAGCATCATCCACGCACCAACCACCGCGGCTGCCGCCGCGCCGCCGAAGCCGATCAGGACGACATGGGCGACGCGCGGGCGTGCCTTGGGCGTGCGAGCAACAGCGGCCTTGCGACGGCCATTGTCGTCGGTCCGAACTTTTTGCCTCATGATCCCCACAAGTCAAAAACGCTACGCTACGGCTACCGGACCTATCGGCCCGGTTCCCCAAGCCGGACGCGCGCGGCGGTGAGCTCATCTGCGCAGCCAGCACGCAAATAGACCCGATTCTTGGTAACGAATCCATTTACGTGGTCCGTTGTGAAGCAGATGAGCGCGGCGAGAATGTGTTAATCCTCTGGACCGCGTGATTTCGGCAACACCCCGGTAGGAACATGCGGCTCGATTCGCGCCTTGCGCCCCAAGGCCACGATGCCGACGACGGCGATGGCCGCCCCGATCGTGATGGGCTCGATGTGCTCGTCATTGACCAGCGCGGACAGCGCCAGAGTGACGAAGGTCTGGAGCAATTGCACCTGGCTGACGCGCGCTACGCCGCCCATCGCCATACCCGCGTTCCAGGCAAAAAAGCCGAGGAACATGCTGAACAGCGCCACATAGGCGAACCCTGCCCAGGCGCTCGCCGGCACCGCGGAGACCTCGACCGGCATGGTCCAAAGCGCCAAAGGCAGCATGACCGGTAGCGCCAGTACCAGTATCCACGCGATCACCTCCCAGCCTGGCATCTGCCGGGCGAGGCGCCCGGAATAGACATAGCCGACCGAGGCGAAGATCGCGGCGCCGAACATGTAGATGTCGCCAGTGACGACGTGTCCGCCGCCGTCCCTGAGCGCGAAGACCACGACAAGCGCCGTACCAAGCACAGCGAAGAACCAGAAGCGCTTCGAGGGCCGCTCGCCGAGGATAAGGCTCGCCGCCGCCGCCGTGGTCAGCGGCAATATGCCGAGCACCACGCCCCCATGGGAGGCCGGCACGGTCTCCAGCGACAACGCCATCAGCCAGGGAAAGCCAATGGTGATCATCGCCCCGGTGAGTGCCATGGTGCCGATCTGCGACGGCAGCGGCAGTCGGCGCCTCAGCGTGAGCAGGATCGCGGCGGAGAGCAGCCCGGCGACCGCCGCCCGGCCGAAGGTGATGAAGGCGGGCTCGAGCCCCTCGACTGCGAGCCGCGTCGCCGGCAGCGTGCCACCGAAGATGACGACGCCGAGGAACCCCAGCCACATGCCGAGCGTCTCGCGGGGAAGTCTACTCATCACCGCCGATCCATATTCCGCATCGACGGCTGGCACCGAATTCTGCATGGGGCATCTACGCCCGCCGCTCTTAGCAGCATCGGGGCGCGCTGTTTAATCAAAGCTTGTGATGGCGCCAACAGCTCGCGCTTCGGCCTGCCTCAGCCGGTCCTGCCGTGCACGCGCCGCAGCTTTAGCACCTGTACCGCCTTGGGCAGTTCGATCAGGAACTCCTCGTCGCGCCGCAGATGATGGATCGCGCCGGGATCGGCGCCGGTGAAGCGCGCCATGTCCTCGAAGCTCGCCCAATAGGAGATGGTGACGAACTCGCTTTCGTCCTCGCGGTCCTCGCGCAGCGCCTGGACGCCCAGCGCGGTCGCGATCAGCGGCTTGATTCCGGCCTCCATCCAATAGGCCTCGTATTCATCGGCACGCTCGCGGCGGACGCGGCCGCGCCAGATGCGTGCGATCGTGGGCCTGTCACCGGCCATGGCTCACGCCTCGATCAGGTGCTCGAGCCGGATCGGGATGCTGCGCACCCGCTTGCCGGTGGCGTGATAGATGGCGTTGGCGACGGCGGCATTGGTGCCGACATTGCCGAGCTCGCCGATACCCTTCACGCCCGCCGGATTCACCTCGGTGTCGGTCTCCGGCACCAGTATCACCTCGACCTCGCGCACATCGGCGTTCACCGGGATGAGGTAGTCCTGGAAGTCGGGATTCACGTAGCGCGCCGTGCGCTCGTCCACCTGGGTTTCCTCCATCAGCGCCGAGCTCATGCCCCAGATCATGCCGCCCATCAGCTGGCTGCAGGCGGTGCGGGTGTTCATGATGCGGCCGGCGGCGAAGGCGCCGACCATGCGCGGCACCCGGATCTCGCGCGTACGGACATTGACCCGGACCTCGACGAATTCGGCGCCGAAGGCATACATCAGCTTCTTGCCCTTGGAGCCGCCGATCAGCGTGCTGGCGCCCTTGTAGAGCTTCTCGACCGCATCATCGGGGGCGCCCTCTGGGATGAATTCCGCATAGTGCTCGATGCGGGCGAGGCCGAGTGCCTTGAAGACATCCGCAAGCGCCTGCGAGGCGCCGTCCTGCGCCACCACCGCGCCGTCCTTCAACTCCAGCGCGTCGAACGGCTTGCCGGCGAGCGGGCCGTCATTGGAGGTGATGGCGGCGCGGAACAGCTGCTCGCGGATCGCGTCGCACGCCTTCAAGACGGTGGAGCACACGGTTGCCGTGCTGTTCGAGCCACCGGCGACCGGCGCCGGTGGCAGCGTGGTGTCACCCATCTCCACCGACACGTTCTCGACCGGAACGCCGAGGCGCTCCGCCGCCTGCTGGGCGGTGACGGTGCGCACGCCGGTGCCGATCTCATGCGAGGCGCATTCCACCCGCACCTTGCCGTCAGGGGAGAAATGCACCCGCGCCGCGGCGGCGCCGATATGGGTGGGATAGACCGCCGTGGCGCAGCCAAGGCCGACGAGCCAGTCGCCGTCGCGCCGGGGCGCTGCCTTCCAGTCGCGCGGCATCCAGCCGAAGGCCGCGGCCGCCTCGTCATAGCACTTCATCAGCGAGCGGCTGCTATAGGGCTTGCCGGATACCGGATCGACCATGGTGTCGTTGATGCGTCGGAACTCGACCGGATCGAGCCCCAGCTTCTCCGCCATCTCGTCCATCGCCGATTCCAGCGGGAACATGTAGGGCGTCTCGGGGGGCGAGCGCATATAGCCCGGCGTCTGCCGGTCGGTCTTGACGATGCTCACCTTGCCGCGCACCGCGCCATAGCCATACATCCGCGTCGTGGTGTCGACCCCGCCGACGAGATAGTCGTCGATGCGTGAGGTCAATTCCCAGCCTTCGTGCGAGAAGGCGGCGATCTTACCGTCCGCATTCGCCGCCATGCGAATCTGGTGCCGGGTCTCGGCGCGATAGGTCATGGTGGTGAAGCCCTGGCCCCGGGTGACCACGCAGCGCACCGGGCGATTCAGCCGTTTCGCCGCCAGCGCGACGATCGCGGTGCGGGGCGTCGTCGGGCCCTTCGATCCGAAGCCACCTCCGACATAGGGGCTGAGGACGCGCACCGAGGCGGGATCGATCTGCAGCTCCCGCGCGACCTCGCCACGCACGCCGAAGACATTCTGCGTCGGCTCATGGATGGTGAGGTTGTCGTTCTCCCAGACGCAGGTGGTCGAGAACAGCTCGATCGGATTATGGGTCTCGGAGGCGGTGTGATACTCGGCCTCGAGCCGCACCGGCGCGGCCGCGAACGCCGCGTCGACGTCGCCGTTCGCCGGATCCTCTTCGTACATCGGGCTGGCACCGGCGCCCGGCTTGGTCTCGGTGCCCGCCGAGGCAAGGCTGGCGCTCGGCATCTCGTCGGCATAGCTCACCTCGATCTTCGCCGCCGCCTCGCTTGCCGCCTCGAACGTATCGGCGACCACCAGCGCGATGATCTGCCCGTCATGGATGATCCGGCGCTGCTGCAGCGGTGCCAGCGAGGTGGAAGAGGAAGTGCCGAATTCCGGCTTCAGCAATTGATCGGTATCGCCGTAGCTCAGTATGTCGAGGATGCCGGGTACGGCGCGCGCCGCCTCCAGCTTCATCTCCGTCACCATGCCGCGGGCGATGGCGCTCGTCACCAGCACCGCGTGGGCGAGATTGCCGAGCGGCAGGTCGGCGGCATAGCGCGCCTCGCCGGTCACCTTCAGCCGGCCGTCGATGCGCGGTGCCGGCTGGCCCTGGTTTTCGCGCGGGGCGGGAGCCGCGACATTGGCGATTGAAACGATCGGGGCGGCGATGTTCATGGCGCGCTCCTCAGATCTGCATGGCCCGGGTTTCAAGGAGCGCGCGCACCAGCGTCTGCTTGCCGGCGGCAACCTTGAAGGCATTGTGCTCGCGCGGCTTGGCCGGGGCGAAGGCGATCTCGGCGGCGGCAAGCGCCGCCTCCTCGTCGAGCGCCTTGCCGCGCAATGCCGCCTCCGCCTCGCGGGCGCGCCACGGCACGGTGGCAAGGCCGCCCAGCGCGATGCGGGCATCCCTGACCGTGTCACCGTCGAGATCGAGCGCCACCGCCGCGGACGCGACCGCGAACTGATAGGATTCCCGATCGCGGATCTTCACATAATGCGAGCGCCTGGTGTGCGGGCCGGCCGGCACGCGGATGAAGGTGATGAGCTCGCCCGGCTCGAGATTGGTCTCGATGTTCGGGGTCTCGCCCGGCAGGCGGTGCAGATCGGAGAAACGGAATTGCCGCCGGCCGCCGGGACCGAGCGTCTCCACCGTGGCGTCGAGCGCGATCAGGGCTTGGGCGAAATCGCCATGATAGGTGGCGATGCAGGCCTCGGATGTGCCGAGAACCGCGTGCTCGCGATTGATCCCTTGCAGCGCCGCGCAGCCGGAACCCGGATTTCGCTTGTTGCAGGGGAAAGCCGTGCCTCGGAAATATTCGCAGCGCGTGCGCTGGAGGACATTGCCGCCCAGGCTCGCCATGTTGCGGATCTGCTGGCTTGCCGCCAGCGCAAGCGTCTGCGCAACCACGGGATAGTCGGCAAGGATCTTCGGGTGCTCCTGCGCCTCGGCCATCCGCACCAGAGCGCCCAGCCTCAGGCCGCCTTCCTCGAGCTCGATGCGGCCATAGTCCTGGCGGCCGAGCTCGTTGATGTCGATCAGCACTTCGGGCCGGGCGACGCCGAGCTTCATATAGTCGGTCATGTTGGTGCCGCCGGCGATGAACTGGATCGGCGCCTCGGTCGGCGGCGCCGCGCCGGCGCGCGTCGCGGCTCTCACCGCGGCACGGGCGTCGCCGGAGCGTTGATAGGAGAAGGGCTGCATCAGGCCGGCTCCATTGCGTTCCTCGCCTGCCGCACGGCGGCGACGATGTTGGGATAGGCGGCGCAGCGGCACAGATTCCCGCTCATATATTCGCGGATGTCGTCGTCGCTCGCCGCGTGGTGCTCATGCACGCACGCGACCGCCGCCATGATCTGCCCGGGCGTGCAATAGCCGCACTGGAAGGCATCATGATCGATGAAGGCCTGCTGCATCGGGTGCAGTTCGCCGCCGACGCCGGCGAGCCCCTCGATGGTGGTCACGCTCTTGCCCTCCATCCCCAGCGCGAAGGTGAGGCAGGAGAGCACCCCCCGGCCATCGACATGCACCGTGCAGGCGCCGCACTGGCCGTGGTCGCAGCCCTTCTTGGCGCCGGTCAGCCCGGCGTGGTCGCGTAACGCATCGAGCAATGTGGTGCGCGGATCGAGGGCGAGGCGGTAGTCGCGGCCATTGATGGTGAGATGCAGGTCCATGGTATCGGCGGCCTCACGCATCGGCATCGCCTCCGTCTGTTCCGTGCCGGCGCCCGCCAGCAGCGGCACGGCGGCGGTTGTCGCGGTTCCCGCAAGGAATTTCCGCCGGCTCACCTGTGAGGTGGGCGCGTGGTCGCAAGCATGTTCGGACATGAAGATCTCCGCATCCGTAGATCATCATGGTTCCAAACAGGCGGCGGTCGCGATCGTTCCCTGCACGATATTGTTATGCAGCATGCTGCCGCTGCGGACTGCGCGGCCATTTGCGTGAAAATACCTGCGAGCTGAAGTTTGTTCGCCAGCAGTCTTTCACGCTCGACTCACGGCGCCCGCGCTTTGGTGCCGCCATCACATTGGCAAAGACGTGGGAGACGCCGTCATGACGACGAAGCTGACGCGCGATCGGCGCGACACACCAGCCGGACTTTGGAGCCGCTGCCTTCTGGCGATCGCGATCGCCGCGATCACGGTGACGGGCGCCAAGGCCGAGCCGAATGAACGCACGACCACCGGGCGGATGCTGCTGCAGCTCTGCAATGGTGCGTCCGAAGATGCCAGATGGTGCGATGCCTATATTACCGGCGTAGTGGAAAGCATGTTCGGCTCGAAGACCTTTCCGTCCCGCTGCTTCAAGGACCGGCCCCAACTCGGCGACATGAAGAAGGTGATCGTCGACTTCGCGTCATGGTCGAACCTCGAAGGCGACGAGTATCCGCTGCGCCGGCCAGCGCCGCTGATGATCCAGCATGTGTTGACGGTAAAGTACTGCAGCTGATCTCGGCCTGGCGGAACCGGATACGCAATCACGACCGATTCACGCCGAGCGGGCTCTTCTCGTCATTGCGATCACAGGGATCGCCAATCGAGGAGGCTTACTATGCGACACGCTCTCTGTGCGGGCCTGATCGGTCTTGCCCTGACCGCCGCCAGCATCAGCCCGGCCGGAGCCGGCTCGGTCACCGGCTGGTGGGGCGGCACCTGGTCCTGCAACATCGACGGCCGGCCGGCGAAGATGAAGTGGGTCCCGGTCGACGACAGTCAGACCAGCTGCAACGGCGTAACCTGCACCACCAGCAGCGGCGCCCGCTGGAAGGGCAGCTTCTCCGACAATGGCTCACGCTGGGTGCCGCTGACCAATCCGCGCACGGGCGACCGCGGCGTCTACTTCAACCACGCCGACGGCAACCGATGGTACCTGCCGAGGCCGAGCGGACGCCAGAGCGTCGGCTGGACCACCTGGAACGGCCAGCGCTATCGGCTGGCGTGCTGGCACTGAGTTGAAAGACTTTAGCGACCAGACATGAGTAACGGGACCGGCGCAGGTGGGGCGCTGCGCCGATCCCCCTCTTCCGGAAGTCGGCTGATTGCTAAGCCGATCAGTAATCGAGTTTTGTGCGCCAGTCGGGCTTGCGGCCTTCCGGCGTCGTATCGAGGATAGTCCAGATCGGCATCAGATCCGGCGCGCCGCGTGGATCCTGCCCCGGATCGGCGCTCTCGAACCCCATCTCCTCGCTCCAGAAATGGCGGATGGTGCCGTCCCGTCGCGTGAAGACATTGAACATCGCGGTGTCGCTGCCATCATCCAGTATCGCGTGGTAGTCCCGATCGAATTCCTGGCTCGGATCGGAATAGAGCTTGAGGTGGCGCCAGCCGCGCTCCTTCTTGAAGGCGATGAGCCGGTCGATCGGCGAGCGGGCGATGATGGCGAGGGCGACGTTCTGCTCGATGTCCCGGACCTCGCCGTCCCAGGCCGACAGCAGCGACGTGCACATCGGGCAGGGCCGCTCGCGCTGCGGACCGTACATGAAGCAGTAGGTCACCAGTGTCTGCTTGTCGCCGAACAGATCGGCGAGCCGGACGGGCCCGTTCTCCCCGACGAATTCGTAATCCTTCGCCGTACCGCCGGGCGGCAATGCGCGCCGCTGCGCCGCGACGCGCTCGATGTGGCGCCTGAGCTCGATCTCCTCCGCCAGCAAGGCCTGGCGGGCACGCCGGTATTCCGCACTCTCATTGGGAAAGCGAAACTGGTTCCGGTCGGCAAGCTCCTTGGCCGGGACGAGATTGGCTGTGGTGTCCATGGGTTCCTCCTCGCAGCTGTCTCGGGGGGCCGGGTGCCGTGAGCGAGCTTGCGCGGTCCGACCTCAAACCAAGGACGCGCGAAGGCTCCCGGTTCCGACATTCCGACCCGGCACCCGTCCAGACGTGATCAGTCGGGCGTCGCGGCCAGCGCCTCGGCAAAGCTCGGCGACGCGATGTGGCCGAGCACCAAGCGCAAGTTGGCGGCCTGTTCGACCCCCAGCGTCGCCTCGAAGCGTTGCTGCGCGCCATGCCAGAGCCGCTGGGCTTTACGAAATCTCTCCATCCCCGCCTCGGTCAGCAGCACCCGCTTGGCGCGGCGGTCGTGAGGATCGGCGGTGACGGTGACGACGCCGTCGCGGGCGAGCGGTTTCAGCGTATGGCCGAGCGCCGACAGATCCATCACCAGGGCGTTCGCCAGTTCACGCAGCGTCGGCCCCTCCAGGGCGGCGATCTCCGCCAGCACCGCGAACTGGGTGGCGCGTAAGCCGCTCGGCGCGATCGCCGCGTCATAGACCTGCCCGAGCCGACGCATCGCCTTGCGGAGCACGCCATTGTTACACAGGCTGGTGTCGACAGCGGCCACGGCCGGTGCTCCTCTCGGACGATGCTCCCATAGGCGGACGGGATAGTACCGTTGCCGGTAAGCACGGCGCCATCCGAGCCCTTTCCGTTCGGATGGAACCATCCGAACGACGAGAAAGCGCTCGAATTCTTAGCCCGAAGCATTTTCTCATCGCAGAAGTCACTCAACTTCTGCGGAAAATGCTTTAGGTCATCCGCTTGACAGAATAGTGGCATATGCAATCGTAACTGGAAATGTTCAAAACAGCAGCCGGCGCGTACACTCGGCCCCATCTCGCCGGCACGCTTTCGAACTCCAACGCGTCTCCGCCCGCTGCCGGGCCGCGGACGCGCCCAACCCATGGGAGAACCGGATGGCAACCCTCAACATCAATGGACAGGACCACACTTTCGACGTTCCGGAGGACATGCCCGTGTTGTGGGTGCTGCGCGACGTCGCCGGTCTGACGGGGACGAAATTCGGGTGCGGCGCCGGGTTGTGCGGCGCCTGCACCGTCCATCTCGACGGCGAGGCGGTGCGCTCCTGCCAGACCGCGGTGGGCGATGCGGTCGGCCACAAGATCGCGACCATCGAGACGGTCGGCGCCACCCCTCAGGGCGCAGCCATCCAGAAGGCCTGGCTCGATCTCGAAGTGGTGCAATGCGGCTATTGCCAGTCTGGCCAGATCATGTCGGCGGCGGCGCTGCTCAAGGCCAATCCGAAGCCCTCGGACAGCGACATCGACGACGCCATGAGCGGCAATATCTGCCGCTGCGGGACCTATCCGCGGATCCGCGCCGCGATCAAGCAAGCTTCGGCGGCGTGAGGAGGCGGCGATGAACAGAATCGTGAAGCAGGACGAATTCCAGCTCGACCGTCGCGCACTCCTCGCCGGCAGCGCCGCACTGATCGTGGCGGCTTCCGTCCCGCTCGGCGGGCGCATCGCGCACGCCGCGGCCGGACCCGCCGCGGGAGCGGATTTCGAGCCCAACGCCTTCATCCGCGTCGGTGCGGACGGGCGCATCGCGCTCGTCATGCGCGACGCCGAGATGGGCCAGGGGATCTGGACCGGCGCCTCCATGCTGATGGCCGAGGAGCTCGATGTCGGGCTCGACCAGGTCACGCCGGAAGCCGCGCCTCCCGATGACAAGCTCTATGCCAACCCGCTCATCGGCATCCAGGCGACCGGCGGCTCGACCGCGATCCGCGGCGACTGGGAGAGCCTGCGCAAGGCCGCCGCCATCGCCCGGCTCGCCCTTGTGCAGGCCGCGGCCAAGCAGTGGAACGTCAACGCCGCCGATTGCACGGTCGAGCGCGGCACGGTGAAACATGCCGCCTCCGGGCAGAGCGCGGCTTATGGCTCGCTGGTCGAGCTCGCCACGAGCGCGCCCTTGCCGCAGGACGCGCCGCTGAAAGACCGGAAAGACTGGAAGCTGATCGGCACGCCGCAGAAGCGGGTCGACACCAAGCACAAGGTCGATGGCGGCGTAATCTATGGCGTCGACGTGAAGCTGCCGGGCATGAAGATCGGCACCCTCGCGCGCTGCCCGGTGCTCGGCGGCAAGCTGGTCTCGGTCGACGAGGCGCCGGCGATGAAGGTGCCGGGCGTGCGCGCGGTATTGAAGATCGACGATGCGGTGGCGGTGGTCGGCGACCATTACTGGGCGGCGAAGCAGGGCCTCGAGGCGCTCGACATCAAATGGGACCTCGGCCCCAATGCCGGCGTGAACCAGGCCGAGATCGTGCGCGGCCATGAGGAGGCCTCGAAAGGCGAAGGCATCGTCGCCCGCCAGGAGGGCGACCCCGAAGCTGCGATCAAGAGTGCGGCGACGAAGCTCGAGGCTGTCTACCAGCTGCCCTTCCTCGCCCATGCGACGCTGGAGCCGATCAATTGCACAGTTCATGTGCGGCCCGACGCCGTCGAGGTGTGGTGCGGCACGCAGGTGCCGACCCGCGTGCAGGCCGACGCCGCCAAGGCGACCGGCCAGCCGATCGAGAAGGTGAAGGTCCACAACCATCTCATCGGCGGCGGTTTCGGCCGCCGGCTCGAATGGGAATATGCCGGCATCACCGCCGCCTTCGCCAAGCAGGTCGACTATCCGCTGAAGCTGATCTGGAGCCGCGAGGAGGACATCCAGCAGGATCGCTTCCGTCCCTATTATTATGACCGGCTCTCCGCCGGCCTCGACAGCGAGGGCCGCGTCATCGGCTGGACCCACAAGGTGACGGGCTCCAGCGTGCTGGCGCGCTGGGCGCCGCCCGGCATGCGCAAGAACGGCATCGATCCCGACGCCGTCGAATGCGCCGAGGAGACGCCCTACGATCTCAGCACGCTGCGCGTCTCCTGGGTGCGGCATGAGCCGCCGGGCGTCATCACCGCCTGGTGGCGCGGCGTCGGCCCGGCGCACAACATCTTCGTGGTGGAGAGCTTCATCGACGAGCTGGCGCACGCGGCGAAGAAGGACCCGCTCGAATTCCGCCGCGGGCTCCTGGCGAAGAACCCGCGCGCCCGCGCAGTGCTCGACCTCGCGGCGCAAAAGGCCGGCTGGGGCACGGCGCTGCCGCAGGGTGTCGGCCGCGGCATCATGGTGCAGCACGCCTTCGGCTCCTTCCTCGCGGTGGTGTGCGAGGCGGAGGTGGCGAACGGCAGCGAGATCCGCCTGCGTCGCCTGGTGGCGGCGATGGATTGCGGCCAGCCGATCAACCCGGATTCGGTGCGCGCCCAGGTCGAAGGCGGCCTGGTGTTCGGCCTCACCGCCGCGCTCTATGGCGAGATCACGCTGGCCGACGGGCGCGTCGAGCAGGCCAATTTCGACACCTACCAGATGCTGCGGATGAACGAGGTGCCGCCGATCGAGGTGCACATGATCGACAGCACCGAAAGCCCCGGCGGCCTCGGCGAGACCGGTACCGCGGCCGCCTTCCCGGCGCTCGCCAATGCGGTGTTCGCCGCCACCGGCAAGCGCCTGCGCAAGCTGCCGCTACGGCTGGACGAGGGATCGAGCGGGTAGGCTTCCGAATAGATCTACCAGACCAGAGCGCCGACGAGAGGGCTCTGGTCGGGCGTTAAAATTCACCTGCGTGGGCAAAAGTGGATCATTTCCACCCGTCATGGCCGGCCTTGTGCCGGCCATCACGGCCTCTCATGCGCTGTCAGGAACAGAGATCCCCGGCACAGGCCGGGGATGACGGCGTTCTAGGAGTTTTAGGTCAGGCCTCAGGGCCGCGCATCAGCGGAATGGCGGCTCGTCGAAGGAGCGAAGCTTGCGCGAGTGGATGGTTGCGCCGGTCTCCTTGAGCTTGTCCAGCGCGGCGAGGCCGATCCTGAGATGTTCGCTGACCGCGCGCTCGTAGAAGGCGTTGGCGGCGCCGGGCAGCTTGATCTCGCCATGCAGCGGCTTGTCGGACACGCACAGCAGCGTGCCGTACGGCACGCGCAGCCGGTAGCCCTGCGCGGCGACGGTGCCGGATTCCATGTCTACGGCGATGGCGCGCGAGAGATTGATGCGCCGGCGCTCCTTGGCCCAGCGCAACTCCCAGTTTCGATCGTCCTGGGTGACGACGGTGCCGGTGCGCAGGCGCCGCTTCAGCTGCTCCCCCCTCTCGCCGGTGATCTCGGCCGCCGCCTGCTGGAGCGCCACCTGCACCTCGGCGAGCGCGGGTATCGGGATCTCCGGCGGGACCAGTTCGTCGAGAATGCCGTCCTGCCGCAGATAGGCGTGGGCGAGCACATAGTCGCCGATGACCTGCGTCTGCCTGAGCCCGCCGCAATGGCCGACCATCAGCCAGCAGTGCGGCCTCAGCACCGCGAGATGATCGGTGATGGTCTTGGCGTTGGAGGGGCCGACACCGATGTTCACCAGCGTCACCCCGGTCCCGCCCGGCCGCACCAGATGGTAGGCCGGCATCTGGAAGCGGTGCCAAGGCGCCGACAGCACGCGCTCGGCGGCGGTGACGTCGACGCCCTCGCGGTCGATCCGGACCCCGCCCGGCGTCACCAGCGCCTCCGCCGTTCCCGCCTCGACCTCGGCGAGGCCGGAGCGGATGAACTGGTCGACATAGCGATGGTAGTTGGTCAGCAGGATCCAGGACTGGAACTCGCGCCAGTCCGTGCCGGTATAGTGGACGAGGCGGCGCAGCGAATAATCGACGCGCACGGCGTCGAAGAGGGCGAGCGGTCGCGGCTCGCCCTCCACCAGATCGAAAGTGCCGTCGGCGATCTCGTCACCGACCAGCGAGAGCAGCGGCGTCGGGAAATGCCGGGCGAGGTCGGATGCCGTGACCTCGCCGCGCCCGAGTTCGTCGCCGCCGTCCAGCGCGTAGGGATAGGGAATCTCCTGGTGGCTGACGCCGGTCTCGATCGTCGCGCCGTATTCCTCGACGAGCGGCGTCAGCTGGTCGAGGAGATAGGTGCGGAATTCGGCGGGCTGGGTCACGGTGGTCTGGTGGACGCCGGGCACCGCGAACTTGGCGTAGCCGCGCTGGCTCCTCGCCACCGACAGCTTCACCGGCTCGTAGGTCACGCGCAGCAGGGGGTAACGATAGCGTTCCCGCTCCTCGGGAGGCGGCGCCTCTCCGGTCTCGAAGAAGCGATTGAGATCGCGCCGCAGCGCCACGCGCGCGGCTCTGTAAAGCCTCTCCAGCCGGTCGATGGCCTCTTCGGGGGTCGCCGCTGTCTCGAACATCATCGGATCCATAGCCTTTGCCAGGTCCGCTGCTAGCGCGGTTTGATGACATCGTAAACGTCGGCTCGTCGTTTGCGAATAGCTCGCACTTGCAGATCCGCACACTTCCCGGCTACCATGCACTTGCAACTCACTCGCAACAAGGAGATACGTGTGCTCAACAGGGCAAGACGATCGGTACTGGCCGGGCTGCTGGCGGCGGGGTTTGCGGCCGCAATGGCACCCGCGACGGCGCAGGAGGCGCCGGCGCCGAAATTCAAGGCGGTGACGACCTTCACCGTCATTGCCGACATGGCGAAGAACGTGGCGGGAGACGCCGCGATCGTGGAATCGATCACCAAGCCGGGCGCGGAAATCCACAATTACGCGCCGACGCCGGGCGACATCCAGCGAGCGCAGGGCGCCCAGCTGATCCTCTGGAACGGGCTGAACCTCGAGCTCTGGTTCGAGAAGTTCTTCCGGAACCTCAAGGATGTGCCGGGCGTCGTCGTCTCGGCCGGGGTCGAGCCCATGGGCATCGCCGAGGGCCCCTATACCGGCAAGCCCAATCCGCACGCCTGGATGTCGCCGAAGAACGCGCTGATCTATGTCGACAACATCCGCGACGCCTTGGCGAAGTACGATCCCAGGAACGCCGCGACCTATGCGGCCAATGCCGATGCCTACAAGAAGAAGATCGAGGCGACGATCGCGCCGATCCGGACCAAGCTCGAGACGATCCCCGAGGACAAGCGCTGGCTGGTGTCGAGCGAAGGCGCCTTCAGCTATCTCGCCCGCGACTTCGGCCTGAAGGAGCTCTATCTCTGGCCGATCAATGCCGACCAGCAGGGCACCCCGCAGCAGGTGCGCAAGGTCATCGACGCGGTCCGGAAGAACAAGATCGCCGCCGTCTTCAGCGAGAGCACGGTTTCCGACAAGCCGGCCCGCCAGGTCGCGCGCGAGACCGGCGTCCATTATGGCGGCGTGCTCTATGTCGACTCGCTGAGCGATGCCGACGGCGAGGTTCCGACCTATATCGATCTCTTGCGCGTGACCTCCGATACCGTCGAGAAGGGGCTGGCCCAAGGGTTGTCGCAATGACATCTGCTGTCGCGATCAACACGCTCGTTCCCGGGCTGGTCCCCGCATCGTCCGGTGCGGGGACCGGGCTTGCGGTGCGGGGCGCCACCGTCACCTACCGCAACGGCCACACCGCGCTGCGCGATGCCAGCTTCCAGATCCCGACCGGCACCATCACCGCGCTGGTCGGCGTCAACGGCTCGGGCAAGTCGACCCTGTTCAAGGCCATCATGGGCTTCGTCCGGCTGGCGAAGGGCGAGATCTCGATCCTCGGCCTTACCGTCGCGCAGGCGCTGAAGAAGAACCTCGTCGCCTATGTGCCGCAGAGCGAGGACGTCGACTGGAATTTCCCGGTCCTCGTCGAGGATGTCGTCATGATGGGCCGATACGGCCATATGGGCATGATGCGCATCGCGAAGGCGGCTGACCGGGAGGCGGTCGAGGCGGCGCTCGCCCGCGTCGGCATGAGCGACTTCCGCAAGCGCCAGATCGGCGAACTCTCCGGCGGCCAGAGGAAGCGGGTCTTCCTCGCCCGCGCGCTGGCGCAGGACGGCCGCGTCATCCTGCTGGACGAGCCCTTCACCGGCGTCGACGTCAAGACCGAGGAAGCTATCGTCGGATTGCTCCGCTCGCTGCGCGACGAGGGGCGGGTGATGCTGGTCTCCACCCACAATCTCGGCAGCGTCCCTGAGTTCTGCGACCGCACCGTGCTTCTCAAGGGCACGGTCCTGGCCTCCGGCCCGACCGCTGAAACCTTCACCCAGGCCAATCTGGAGAAGGCCTTCGGCGGTGTGCTGCGGCACTTCGTGCTGGGCGGCGCCGGCCTCCACGCCGACGACGACAAGCGCCGGCTCGCCGTGCTCACCGACGACGAGCGCCCGCTGGTTTTCTATGGCGAGGAGGGCGCGATGCAGCAGAAGGTGTCGGAGGGCGAGGAATGATCGCCCTGCTCGCCGAGCCGTTCGGCTATGAATACATGCGCAACGCCATGTGGGTCTCCGCCCTCGTCGGCGGCGTGTGCGCCTTCCTGTCCTGCTATCTGATGCTGAAGGGCTGGTCGCTGATCGGCGACGCGCTCAGCCACGCCATCGTGCCCGGCGTCGCCGGCGCCTACATGCTCGGCCTGCCCTTC
>JAQSWY010000116.1 GCA_029266425.1 Xanthobacteraceae bacterium | reverse complement strand
ATCTTCGAGCCATCCGGCGTCGTCAGGAAGAACTCGCACTCGACGCCGGTCTTCATCTGGTAGCCGATGGAATCGGCGCCCAGCATGGTGGTCTTGAGCAGGTTGCGCGGGGCCTGCGCCACCAGTTCGTCATTCATGACGAGATCCGAGGCGAGCCAGCCCACTTCCGGCTTCCAGGGAAGCTGGATCAGGCTGTCCGGATCGGGAACGGCGAACAGGTCCGCGTCGGCCGGGCTCATGTCGAGCCAGGTGGCGAAGCCGGCGAAGCCCGCGCCCGCCTTCTGCATGCCACCGATGGCGGCGGCGGGGACCAGCTTGGCCCGCAGCCCGCCGAACAGGTCGACATAGGAGATCAGGAAATACTTGATGCCGAGCTCTTTGGCGGCATGCGCGAGATCGTTCGCCATGGTGCAATCCGGTTCCGTGCTGTTCCCCGGCCCGTGCGGGCTCGTTGGTGGTCGTGACGTGCAAACCCCGCGCCGAGGCGCGGGGTTTGATGATTTTTAGAAGCTTGCGTTCCTGCCCGGCACCCAGTCGGTGCCGGCGAGCGGCACCTGGGCCATGGCGGCGGCCTCGATGGTGAGCGCGACGAGGTCCTCGGGCTCGAGATTGTGGACGTGGCTCTTGCCGCAGGCGCGGGCGATGGTCTGGCACTCCAGCGTCAGCACGGCGAGATAGTTGGCGAGGCGACGGCCGGCGGCAACCGGATCGAGCCGCGCCATCAGCGCCGGGTCCTGCGTGGTGATGCCGGCGGGGTCGCGGCCCTCGTGCCAGTCGTCATAGGCGCCGGCGGTGGTGCCCAGCGCCTCGTACTCGGCCTGGTAATGGGGGTCATTGTCGCCGAGGGCGACGAGAGCCGCGGTTCCGATGGCGACGGCGTCGGCGCCGAGCGCCAGCGCCTTGGCCACATCGGCGCCGTTGCGGATGCCGCCGGAGACGACGAGCTGCACCTTGCGGTGCATGCCGAGGTCCTGCAGCGCCTTCACCGCCTGCCGGACGGCGGCGAGCGTCGGGATGCCGACATGCTCGATGAAGATCTCCTGCGTGGCGGCGGTACCACCCTGCATGCCGTCGACGACCACCACGTCCGCGCCTGACTTCACGGCGAGCGCCGTGTCGTAATAGGGGCGGGCGGCGCCGACCTTCACATAGATCGGCTTCTCCCAGTCGGTGATCTCGCGCAGCTCCTCGATCTTGATCTCGAGGTCGTCCGGCCCGGTCCAGTCCGGATGGCGGCAGGCCGAGCGCTGGTCGATGCCGACGGGGAGCGTACGCATGGCGGCGACGCGCTCGGTGATCTTCTGGCCGAGCAGCATGCCGCCGCCGCCGGGCTTGGCGCCCTGGCCGACCACCACTTCGATGGCGTCGGCGCGCTTGAGGTCGTCCGGGTTCATGCCGTAGCGCGAGGGCAGGTACTGGTAGACGAGCTGGGTGGAGTGCCCGCGCTCTTCGTTGGTCATGCCGCCGTCGCCGGTGGTGGTGGAGGTGCCCATCGCCGAGGCGCCGCGCCCGAGCGCTTCCTTGGCGTTGGCGGAGAGCGAGCCGAAGCTCATGCCGGCGATGGTGATCGGGATCTTCAGCTCGATCGGCTTCTTGGCGAAGCGGGTGCCGAGCACGACCTCGGTCGAGCACTTCTCGCGGTAGCCTTCCAGCGGATAGCGCGACATGGAGGCGCCGAGAAAGAGCAGGTCGTCGAAATGCGGGACCTTGCGCTTCGCGCCGCCGCCGCGGATGTCGTAGATGCCGGTCGCCGCGGCGCGGCGGATCTCCGAGAGCGTGTATTCGTCGAAGGTGGCGGACGCGCGGGGTGTCGTGCGTGGAATGTTGCTGTGGTCGTTCATCGCCCGTGCCCTCAGTAGCTCGACACGTTGTCGACGTGGAAATGGTAGAGCGTGCGCGCCGAGCCGTAGCGGCGGAACTCGGAGATATCGACCTCGCCGAGGATGCCGGCGGCGTCGAGCTTGGCGGCGAGCAGTGCCTTGTGTTCCTCGCGCATCTCCTTCTCGACGCAGTCGGCCCCGAGGCCGGCGACCGAGCCGCGCACGAACAGCTTCGCCTCGTAGAGGCTGTCGCCCAGCGCGTCGCCGGCGTCGCCCAGCACGGTGAGCGTGCCGGCCTGCGCCATGAAGGCGCTCATATGGCCGACCGAGCCCTTCACCACGATGTCGATGCCCTTCATCGAGATGCCGCAGCGCGCCGAGGCGTTGCCGTCGATGATGAGGAGGCCGCCATGGGCGGTGGCGCCCGCCGCCTGGCTGGCATCGCCCTTCACATGAACGAGGCCGCTCATCATGTTCTCGGCGACGCCGACGCCGGCATTGCCGTTGACGATGATACGGGCCTGCTTGTTCATGCCGCCGCAGTAATAGCCGACCGGCCCGTCGATCTCGACGGTGACGGGAACGTCGAGCCCGGCGGCAACGGCATGGCGGCCGGCGGGGTTGGCGACCTTCCAGTAGGTCTCGTTGGTGTCGGCGGAAAGCTTGTGCAGCGCCGAGTTGAGCTCGCGCAGCGGCGCGCTCGCGAGGTCGAAGCGGGTGGCGTCGGTCATGGTTCGATCTATGGCGATGTTCACGCGGCGCGGTCCCAGAAATAGACCTTGGCGGGTTCCGGCTCGAAAACGCGGGCGCTCTCGATGCCGGGCAGGCCGGCGAGCGCGCGGTATTCCGAGCCGAAGGCGACGTAGCCGTCGGTCTCGGCCATGACGGCGGGCTTGCACGCGATGGGATCGCGCAGCACGCCGAAGCCGCTCTCCGTGCCGACGACGAAGGTGTAGAAGCCGTCGAGGTCGTCGAGCGAGTGCTCCAGCGCCTCGCCGAGGCTGTCGCCGCCACGCATGCGGTAGGTGAGATAGGCCGCGGCGACCTCGCTGTCGTTCTCGGTCGTCACCGGCAGCCCTTCGCGAGCGAGCAGGCGGCGCACGCCGGCATGGTTCGACAGCGAGCCGTTATGCACGAGGCACTGGTCCGGGCCGGTGGAGAAAGGATGGGCGCCATCGGTGGTCACCGCGCTCTCCGTCGCCATGCGGGTATGACCGATGGCGTGGGTGCCGGACATGGTCTCCAGCTTGAAGCGCCTAGCGACGTCGGCGGGCAGGCCGACCTCCTTGTAGAGCTCCATGCGGGCACCGGCGCCGACCACGCGGACCTCCGGGGCGATGCGGGCCAGCGCCGCGCGCACGGTGGCTTCCTCGGCGGCGGGTACGCTCAGCACCGCATGGGTGTCGCGCGGGGTGACGAGATGGCCGATCTCGGCGCCGAGGGCGGAAAAGTCCGTGCCGGCGGGGCCGCGCAGGGTGAGCTTCACGAAGCCCGGCATGCCGGCGCCATAGACGGCGAAGCCGGCCGAATCCGGCCCGCGGTCGCACATGACGTCGAGCATCTGCGCCACCATGGCGCCGAGCTCGGGCTCGAGCTT